>JAZOQR010000049.1:0-53399 GCA_045656185.1 Alistipes sp.
CTACACCTACATATCCCCTGGCAACTTTGAGTTAATCGACAAGCCGAAGCCCGAATTGCAAAGCCCGCGTGATGCCGTTGTGCGCATTACGCTCGGCAGTATCTGCACCAGCGACTTGCATATCAAGCACGGCAGTGTGCCGCGTGCTGTGCCCGGCATAACCGTTGGTCACGAGATGGTTGGCATCGTTGAGGAGGTCGGTGCGAAGGTACACAGCGTCAAGGCGGGCGACCGCGTGACGGTCAATGTGGAGACCTTCTGTGGTGAGTGTTTCTTCTGCCAGAACGGCTTTGTGAACAACTGCACCGACCCCAATGGTGGCTGGGCACTCGGCTGTCGCATTGATGGCGGGCAGGCGGAGTATGTGCGTGTGCCTTATGCCGACCAGGGCCTCAACCGCATCCCCGACAGCGTGAGCGACGAGCAGGCGTTATTCGTGGGCGATGTGCTTGCGACGGGATTTTGGGCGGCACGCATTTCGGAGATTAAGTCCGACGACACGGTGCTAATTATCGGTGCGGGGCCGACGGGAATTTGCACGCTGCTGTGCGTGATGTTGAAGCAGCCGAAGCATATAATCGTGTGCGAAAAATCGCCCGAAAGAGCCCGTTTTGTGCGCGAACACTATCCGAGCGTGGAAGTTGTTGCACCAGAGGATTGCATCGCCACAGTGCGCCAAAAATGCGAGCGTGGAGGTGCTGATGTGGTGCTGGAAGTTGCGGGTGCGGAGGATACTTTCCGCCTGGCGTGGGAGTGCGCTCGCCCTAATGCGATT
Source organism: Alistipes sp. (assembly GCA_045656185.1). Taxonomy (GTDB): domain Bacteria; phylum Bacteroidota; class Bacteroidia; order Bacteroidales; family Rikenellaceae; genus Alistipes. Next base: position 776 of record JAZOQR010000049.1, read on the forward strand.
GTGACGGTTGTGGCGCTCTACGATAAGCCGCAAATGCTGCCGCTGCCCGAGATGTACGGCAAGAATCTGACCTTCAAGACGGGCGGCGTGGACGGCTGCGATTGTGCGGAGATTCTGCGCCTGATTGAGGCGGGCAAGATTGACACCACGCCACTGATTACGCACCGCTACAAACTCGCCGACATCGCCGAGGCGTACCACCTGTTCGAGAACAAACTCGACGGCGTGATTAAGGTGGCGGTGGAGCCGTAACGTATATTTCGCCAGATTTCAGGAGATAAGTGAACTTTTGTTTGCGAGAAAAGAGAAAAAGTTCGGCTTTTTCTCTTTTTGTATTATAATATTTTATATCTTTGTAAACAAAAGGGCGTTGAAACAACGCATATGATGACTATAGATACATATATACAGCAAAAAAACGAGGAGTTTTTGAGATTAGAAATAGCATATTCTAATCTATATCGGGCATATATGTCAGGGAATGTTGATAGCATGAGGTATCAATATGATTTGGCTAGTCGGATTAATATCCCATTTTTAGCAAATAGCATTCAAAGTCATACAAAACTCGTTATGCGATCAAACAATGTCGTTCCTACGGTGGCGATTTCTATATATGCCATTCAAGACAAGAATGAGGTGTTGATGAATGTACAAGGCTGCCTTAATGCGATACACGAAGAGCTATGTAGACGCAATATATATTCTACTCAATACACATATGCCCAAAGCGTTTTATATAGACCAACTCATACTTTTCAACAAGAAGAAGTACTACATCATGATGCCCAAGGTCGCCAGTTAAAGGTTGCAGATCTCCTTGCTGTGTCGAAGTATGCCGTAAGTGTTGCCGAGGCCATAGTTCCTAGCAATGAGGAGTATGCAAAGGCTAATGCCGCAATTACGGTTTTTCAAGGCATTGATGCAATACTCAACAACAAACCCGAAGATAAGCCTGTCAACAAAATGTTGCATTTAGCCACAAGCTTTATATCATCTGTCGTAAAATCGACTATTAAGGATGATGAAGCTAAGCGTGGTATTACTATAACTGCAATTATGGTTGATTTGGCAATAGATTTCTTTTGCAAAAAGTAAAAACAAACAATATGGATAAGCCAAAAAATCGCATAAAAGAGGTGCTCGAAGAGCGCGGTATTAAACAAACTTGGCTTGCAGAGCGACTTGGCAAGAGTTTCTGCATAGTAAACTCTTATGTTTGCAATCGTCGCCAACCAAGCCTTGATGTGCTATTTGAAATAGCAAAGATATTGAATGTGGATCCTAAAGAACTAATAATTAGCGAATAGCACTACAAATGCTATTGTGTGATAACATTTGTATACATGAAGACCGATATCACATTGATTGATAAAATCGTACGATTGGTATATCAGCATATATGTTGCTATCCCGCTCAAGAATGTCAAAACATTCTTGATGGTTTTTATTGCATTCTTAATAAATCTTTGGATTATACATTCGATCAAATAGATGCAATTAGCCTAAGTGATTTTCAGTTTGCGTTATCTAAGATTAATGAAAAGGAAGCTCGCAGGAAGAATCAAGGAGTATATTACACTCCCAAAGATGTAACAGAATACATTGTTGCAAACACATACCTAAATTATACAGATAGAAATAATTCTCAGGTATATGCTCAAGATGAATGTATTCATCGTATTGATGAAATTGGAGTCAATAAGTTATTTACTGCAAAAGTTTTTGACCCAACATGTGGTACAGCGGAATTTTTACTTAGCGCTATTGAAATCAAATTAGCATTATTAAACCCGAAGAGGTCTTTTAATGATGAAGATTTATTAACACTTGCATCGTCTATCTTTGGTAATGACATTGCCCCTGAATCGATATTATTATCTAAGATACGCATATATTTTACAATAGTTAGTCGCCTCAAGGACAAAACTCACACAAAACGACTGGCAAAGATTTTAAATAAAAACTTTACTTGTAACGATTATATTACGGTACAATCAGCCCGACCTAAGTATGATATAATAGTTGGCAATCCTCCATATGTTGAGTATGGTAAATTACCAGTAAAACCTAATTCAAATTATGGTAATATATACGCTGATATATTATGTAATGCAGTGTGTGAGTTGAAAAGTTCAGGAGTAATAGGTTTTGTAATTCCATTGTCATTTGTGGCAACATCGAGAATGCAATCTATTAGAGAGGATATGTACAAAAATTTGAATCGTATTTTTATCCTAAACTATGCAGATAGACCAGATTGTCTTTTTGATGGTGTACATCAAAAACTATCAATCTTGTTCGGAATAAAAGGTGCACATAAGTGTGTAACATATACATCAAGTTATTATCATTGGTATAATAGCGAAAGACGAGATTTGTTGAATAATTGCAAGATATTCCCGAGCTCGCCTAAGAATCAATACATACCCAAGATCGGTAATGTGTATGAGTCTAGTATATTTGAGAAAATTAACAATGTAAAAGGAGAAAGTCTGTTGTCTTTATTGAACACTCAGAATAAGCAAAGTTCAGTATATGTTAATATGCGTGCGTGTTTCTGGATGAAGGCATTCTCGTTTAATCCTGGATCTAAAGAATATAAAGAATTTGGGTGCCCAAGTGAAATGAGACCATATTTGCTTGCCATATTGAATTCCAATTTATTCTTTTTGTATTGGACAATTGTTTCAGATTGCTGGCATATCACAAATAAGGAATTGTCGGAGTTTTTTGTACCAACAGATGGCGTATGTTTAGACATATTCAGAATATTGACATCAAAACTTGAGCGTAAGTTAGAACGGACAAAAAAATATATTGGTAGTGTACAAACACAGTATGAATATAAGCATAGGGAGTGTAAGCCGGAAATAGATGCTATTGATGATGCCCTACAAGATATATATGGTTTAACTGATGAAGAAGTAGCCTTCTTAAAGGAGTATAAATTAAAATACAGAATGAGTAATGGGACGATATAATGTTATTGATTTATTTGCAGGATGTGGAGGCTTTTCTGTTGGTTTTGAACAGGCTGGGTTTAATATTGTCAAGGCCGTAGAATTTGATAAACAGATAGCTCAAACATATCTACATAATCATAAGGAAACCAAACTGTACATTGACGATATTGCAAGAGTTGATACCGATGAGTTTTTTGAAAGAGGCGAAAGCGATGTGATAATTGGAGGCCCTCCTTGTCAGGGATTCTCAATGGCGGGTGCAAGAATAAGGAATGGTGCTTTTTTAGATGACCCTCGCAATTACTTATTCAAGCACTATGTAAATATTGTAAATATTGTTCGACCTAAAATGTTTATACTCGAGAATGTTAAGGGCATTCTCACAATGCAGAAAGGTGAGATATTTAACGAGATTCTCAAAACATTCTCAGATAAAAAGTTGTTTAATGGGGATAAATATTATCTTCATTACAAAGTGGTTCGTGCTGTTGAATTTGGCATTCCTCAAAAGAGAGAACGAGTTGTCTTAATAGGTATGCTTAATACTGATTTTGATATTGATTTGATGTTTGAAGAGGTAAAAAAACAGATTAATATAAATAATCCTCACTTTTTTGAGCCGGTATCAGTCTGGGAAGCCATTTCTGATATAGAGACACCTACAGAGTCGGGGATAACGACTTTATTAGAGCCAACGACTCCTTATCAAAAGGCATTGCGTTGTGGATGTGCGGTAACGACGAATCATATTGCAACCGAGCACAATAAAAGATCTTGCAAAAGAATGAAACAAATACAAGAAGGAGAAAACTGGGTCAAATTAAACGAACCAATACATTCTGTTCATAGTGGTGCATACGGCAGACTTGAGAAAGATAAACCTGCTGCAACCATCACTACAAGGTTTGATACTCCTTCTGGGGGAAGATTTATACATCCAGTAGCTGACCGAACAATAACACCTAGAGAGGCTGCACGACTGCAATCATTCCCGGACAATTTTGAATTTGTAGGCACAAAAAGTTCAGTATGTAAGCAAATTGGCAATGCAGTGCCTCCCAAACTTTCATATTTTTTAGCAAATTTGGTAAAATACGCATTATATGAGAACAATTGAAGAAAAATTAGCAAGTCTAAATGCTACTAGTGTTTGGTATTTTGCCAAACAAGACACAAACTTTGATAACGCTTTCAAAGCAGTTCAAATAGTTGATGAATTAGGTCAACAGTGGGAAGATGACGGAACAACAGCTTGGAGTACGAAAGCTGCAAGCAAGGGGTTGGATTCCAATCACCGTATATTGTCTGTTGCTCAATTATTAGGTCTGTTGACCAAGAATAATCCATTTGGAAAGAGCCAATATAAAAGCGAAACTCCTACACCTGTGTATAGAGCAATCAGCAGATATGCTATTGGCTCTCCTGAATACAATGCTCTAAAAACAGAGCAGTTGCTAAAATTAAGGATGAATGCCATTACAGATACTAGACCTGAGAGTGCTGATTATAATATAGCTCCTGTACTATTTACATACGAGGTATTCTGGAGATTAAAAGCAAAAGGTGTTACAGAAGTATCTTTGGGTGACTTCTATACTTATGTGATGACTTGTAAAACTCATGATGAAATCGATGAGTGTGTTGAACATTTGCTTGATCCAAATAGAAAAGAGACTCCTTATGTTGTAAATTATAAAGGTGACAGCCGTGTTGTAACTCTGATTCAGAATAATCTTAACCTAATACAGTTTAATGCTACAACTGTTTCTATTAAGCCGGAGTTTGCAGACTACTTCGGTTATTTCTTTAACGGAGCGTACACTAGCTTTGTTAATATGATGAAGTTTGTAGTATCTGATGTGCAGATGTATCAAACGATATTAACTAATCCTATTGGATTAGCAGTCAATTTTTTGGACACATCAGCTAAAATTGACATTGGAGTAAAGCGAATAAATCTTGAAAATAAGAAATCAGAGTCATACTCCCTTCAGCAAATACACTATGGAGCACCAGGCACAGGTAAATCACATATAGTTAAGAAACGTACTGAAGGAGAGAGTGTTGTCCGTACGACATTCCACCCCGACAGTGACTATTCAACTTTTGTAGGATGCTACAAGCCAACAACAAAGGAGGTTGAAATGCGTGATGTTACAGGTAAAGTCATAATAGAACATGGCCAACCTGTAACAGAAAATCGTATTATTTATCAATTCGTTGACCAAGCGTTTTTGCAGGCTTATATCAAAGCATGGAAGTTCTATGCAGAGGCTGAAGAAGGTGTTACCCCCAAGAAACAATTCCTGATTATCGAAGAGATAAACAGAGGTAATTGCGCCCAAATATTTGGAGACTTATTCCAATTGTTGGATAGAAACGATAGTGGTTTCTCTGAATACTTTATCCACGCAGATAAGGATATGCAAAAGCATTTATCAAATGCCTTTAAGGATTATCTTATTAAGGATTCTCACAAGGATGCAATTAATTCACTGTATCCGAAAGAAGATGATGTTGTGGCAAAAGTTCTATCGGGAGAGATTCTTTTACTCCCAAACAACCTGTACATTTGGGCAACAATGAACACTAGCGACCAAAGCCTCTTCCCTATTGACTCTGCCTTTAAGCGCCGTTGGGATTGGAAGTACAGACCTATTGTCAAAGGTCGTGATGAGGATGGTAAAAAGTTGAATTGGAGAATTGCTGCCGACACAAAAGAGTATGATTGGTGGTCGTTCTTGGAGAAGATAAACATAGTCATTGGTTCAACAACAAATTCAGAGGACAAGAAACTCGGATTCTTTTTCTGCAAAGCCGTTAATGACGTTATTAGCGCAGAGACCTTTGTGAGCAAAGTTATCTTCTATCTCTGGAACGATGTATTCAAGAACTTTGGATTCGACGATCCGATTTTTAAAGATGAAGATGATTCTACTTTAGACTTTGATAAATTCTACACAACTGAGACCAATGGTGATACTATCGTGCAAGCTGACAAGGTGGAGAAATTTTTGGAGAATCTGAAGGTAGAAGTAGTTGGGGAAATAATAACTGAGGATGAGGATGAAGACGGAAATACAAACTCGTCATCAACACGCGATTATACCAAGTATTCTATCAATGGAGTTGGCAAGTATGGTAAAAATAGGTTGGCTCCGGAATGCGTAAAGGAGTATATTAAGCTAAATCCAACCATGTCAGTCGAAGAGGTCTTGGCAAATTGGAAAAGTTTAGGGTATATAGTATCCCATTTTATTGAATCTTTGGAAGAGTACAATTCCCGTACGGATAATAGTAAGCGTTCGACCAAGCTTGACTGTGGCGAAACGGTCTTGTATGTTGCTCACAATGGCTATGGCAGCAATGGTAAAGTCAATGTTTTGATGAATGCTGTCAATCAAAAAGATTGGGGTATAAGAATAGAAATGATTGAATAATGAGAATCTTAATAGAAGAATATAAATACCAAGCTGCAGATGTTAAAGATATTCTCCATGGCATAAACGCCATGGAGAATATTGAAGGCTATGTCAGTCTCAACTATGTGGGATATTTCTATAACACAGAGCTGAGGGATTGTGTATTTATTCTTCCCAAAGTTTTGTTGGAAACAGTAGGCGATGTAGATCTAGTATTTGGAAAGTATCTACCCCAAGAAATCATTAATATTGATACCAATAAAGATATAACCCAAATAGAAAAGAACTTTATATATGAGTTCGCTGTTTGGATTTATCGTGCTATTGTGGTCTTCCAAAATAGCCACAAAAAATCAAATATAGTTTTTCATAAGAAGATTATCCAAATTGGTAAAGGCGGTAGAAAGTTAAGCAATACCTTCCTTGACATTCTGCTCGCATTGCTGCAATTCAATAAAGATAATCAAAGTTTCTTTTTCTTTGTTTTACGCAACCTCCATTCGGGATACAACAAGATAAATTGGACTCGTACTATCGGTACTTCTCGTGCGATCGTACAAGATAATAGGCCGATTTATCTAAACCCCGTAAATAAGAAACGACAAATCAACTTTGATGAGGAACTATTGGTAATATTCTTCTCGATACTCGACTATATCAGTGGTCATTATGGTTTTCCAGTGGATATAAACTGCAACTTTGAGCTTGTCAAGGGGAAACAATTTGAAACCTATCTAAATGGATTGGGCAAAGTAAGTCTGCAGCAGATAAAATACAAGTACTTCTCAGACAAAGCATTAGAATTGTGGGATTTATGCTACGCTTTCTTCGATACTGCTAGACAAGTTCGTACTAATAGTGCTCAACAGGAGTATCTATTAGTTAAGAACTTCAATATAGTATTTGAAACTATCATTGACGATCTTATTGGCGATAGAGAAATTCCTAAAGGCTTAAAAGAGCAAGAAGATGGCAAGCGTGTGGATCATATGTATACTTACAAGGGACTGACAACATATGAGGAAGATAAGCCTATTTACTATATTGGCGATTCCAAGTACTACAAGCGTGGCAATCAAATAGGCAAAGATTCTGTGTATAAGCAGTTTACATATGCTCGTAATGTAATTCAATGGAATCTCAATTTATTTATGAATGATGATAAAGATGATTCAGAACTTCAATACGATAAGAAAAACTTTGGTAATATTCCAAAGCTTAGAGATGATGTGACCGAAGGCTATAACATCATCCCAAATTTCTTTATAAGTGCTCGCCTAAATAAGGATCTGGATTATAAAGAGGAGATTGAGATTACAGATAAGAAACATACAGATTTCTGTAATAGACAATTTGAGAATCGTCTATTTGATAGAGATACGCTACTTATTTGTCATTATGATGTAAACTTCTTATATGTGGTCTCTTTGTATGCTCGTAATAATTCTATTCAAAAAGATGCTTGGAAAGTTAAAGTTCGAGAAATATTTAGAACGCAGATTCAAAAAATCCTATCGGACAAGTTTGACTTCTATGCGATGTCTGCTCATCCAGATGTGAATGTGGGGATCTATCTCAAGGAGCATTTTCAAGAGCTTCTAGGTAAGATATATGCGCCATACTCAAATAAGAATATATTCTCGTTAGCATTGGAGAACAATGATAAATATAAGGAAGATAATCGGGCTTTGTTAGCAGAACTTAAGAAAAGTTTCTTTGTAGAGAGGTGCTGTATCGGCCAATCTCCAGATGACATCATAGCTGACGCAGCCTTGAAGGGCTGTGCGCCAGCGTCTATTGTCAAAGATGGTGTTTTGATGGTGATGATGGAGAATTATGAAATTAAGAGTAGTAAATTCTTGAGTAATGGAAAATTGGCTGTGGGTATAAAATGGACCAAAGATAGTATGGAGATTGTCGAAAATCTAAAAACGCTAGGATACGTTCTCTTCCATCATCGCAATGATAATGATCAACATCTATTTGCTATAGATGGCGATTGTGTAATCCAACATTCTGCAGAGGTCGAAACGGATAGATATAAGAACGTTAATACGACCGAAATGTATATCGTAGTAAACTTGAATTTGTCGTCGGAATTAGATTCAAGTAGTCTGTGTTCAACCAAGAAAGGATACATGCCTATAACGAGATATGATGCTCAGTATTCAACGATTCAAGAGCTGAATAAGATTAGCAAACATAATTAATGGTAAGTTTATAGCACATGCTATTCTAACACTTAAAATAAATATCAACCCTTTTAATCTGTAGAATTATGATACTTCCTGTCGCTCGCCAATTAGTAAACACGATACAAGGGAATGACATATACCGAAGATGTACCGAATATGAAGTTGATCTAAATGATAAAGATGTATCAATTGTATCGACAATTCCATTTGTTATAGAGTGTAATGGTGAGCGATATTGCTTAACAAGCAATATTAGTAATATATGTTTAGAAGAATATCAATGGGTGTTATTAGTAAACAGAAAACCAACAAGGGCTTTATTTAATAACAACAAACTTAAAGGTATCCGATGGATAAAACATCCATCATTTTCAGATATAACACCGTATGATATTGTGAATTCTTGGGGTGGGAAATTTTTCTACAAGAAAGAGGATCTCGACAAAGGCTTACAAGGACTTCGTATCCCTCAGTTAGGGGCTATTTATGCATACATGTCTTATAATCAACATCCAAAGGATCGAGGTATTATTGTTATGCCTACAGGAACGGGTAAGACAGAGACAATGTTAAGTGTCCTAGTGGCAAATCAGTGCAACAAACTACTAGTGGTTGTTCCATCCGATGCATTAAGAACACAAACTGCAAGAAAATTTGAGACATTAGGAATCCTTAAACAGGTTGGAGCAATTGCAAGCGATTGTTTGTATCCTAATGTGGCTATGATTAAGCATAGTATTACAGATATTGCTGATTGGGATAGGCTAATAGATGAGAGCAATGTAATTATTACAACAATGAATATTATCTCAGAGTGTTCAGAGAGTATAATCAATTTATTGTCTCACAAAATTTCTCACATATTTATTGACGAAGCACATCATTCAGAGGCTATTACTTGGAAAAATTTCATTGAAAAAATTGATCCTGTAAAAGTTACATTATTTACTGCAACACCATTCCGTAATGATGGTAAGAGATTGCGTGGCGAGTTCATATATAACTTTCCTCTAAAAGAGGCACAATCTCAACAGTATTACAAAACAATAAAATTTATACCTATTCGGGAGTACAACAAAGAAACTGCCGATATGAGAATTGCCGAAAGCGCAATCTCGCAATTACGATTAGACATACAATCTGGCTATAATCATATTGTTATGGCTCGATGTGCTACTAAAAAACGAGCGTTAGAAGTGTTTGAATACTATAAGCAATATAAGGAATTTTCTCCCGTAGTTATTTATAGTGGAATGTCTAATATGAAACAAACGATGTTGGACATTCAAAGTAAAAAGCACAAAATAATTGTGTGTGTCAACATGTTGGGTGAAGGCTTTGATCTTCCAGAACTGAAAATCGCAGCTATACACGATGAACGACAATCTATTCCCATTACTCTTCAATTTATCGGTAGATTTACGAGAACCTCGTATAAGGAGCTTGGTAATGCGAGTTTTATTACGAATATCGCATATCCTCCTATTGATGAAGAGCTGCGCGATTTATATGCCAAAGATGCTGATTGGAATACTCTTTTGCCATTAATTAATGATAATAATACTGCTCAAGAAGTTGAATTTAAGGATTTTATATCATCTTTTGACAATATTGACAATTCGATTATTTCATTACAGAATGTGCAACCTTCTTTAAGCACCACAATATATCGTATAACTTCAAATACTTGGAACCCTCATAAATGGAAAGAAGTTATAAATATGTCTAATTATGACTATCATTATAGCAGTCAAAATCAGGACACATTGATTATTGTATTAGGTCGCAAGGAGGCCGTTGATTGGGGGCGTTTTGATGATATATACAATGTCGTTTGGGGTATTATAGTAATGCATTGGGAGCAGACTCCTAAGTACAACCATGTTTATATTAATACCTCTATAGAAGGAATTAGTTGTAACGATCTAGTACAAGCCATTTTTGGAGATTCTTATACATTAGTAAATGGTGAGCAAGTATTTAGAGCTTTTTATGGGGTCTCTAGACTATCTGTGATGAATTTTGGCGCGAGAAAGGTATATGCGAGAGATGTTATGTTTCAGTCTTTTTTTGGTAGAGGCGTCCAAGATGGATTAAGTTTAACAGAGCAAGGTAAATACCTCAAGAATAATATTTTTGGAGTTGGATACAGAGATGGCAAGAAAATCAGTATCGGTTGTTCGCTTAAGGGAAAGATTTGGAGTTATATGAAAGGGAATATAAAGGAATATATAGATTGGTGCAAACTCGTAGGAAAGTTGGTAGCTGATAATTCTATAGATCCTAATATAGTTCTACAAAATACTTTATCATATAGCTCAATTGATAAATTCCCTAATATTAGACCTCTTTCAATTGAATGGTCTCCTGATATGTTTATTCATGCCGATAATTACTACCAACTACATACACAAAATCAAACATACACATTTTATGATGCAGAACTAATAATTTTGGACTCTGACACATATGAATCGATAGAGTTTGCCCTTAAATTGGGAGAGATTGAAGCTAAATATATAATGTCGTTCAAATCTAGTCAAGAACAAGAGGGTAGTACTATTGATATTGAGCAAAAATTAGGACCAAAGATTCGTTTTTCTTTTGGAAGAAAATCATATGAAGATATTTGTCAATATTTTATAGAATATCCCCCTATTATATATTATGCTAATGGAGCCCAATCCCAAGGAACAATATATGTTGAATTAAAAAATGCGGTTTCCCCCATTGCAAAAGAGTTTTTAAATGCAATTGATTGGCAAGGAGTGTCTTTGCACAAAGAATCACAAGGTATTTATCCGTATGAGCAAGATTCTATACAATATTTCTTTGCTAAGTATGTGGAAAACGATTTTGATATTTTATATGATGACGATGGGAGTGGCGAAATAGCGGATCTTATTGGTTTTAAGGATTCTGATACATGTATTGAGATACATTTATACCATCTTAAATATGCAACAGGAGGTGTTGTATCCAATCAAATAGGTAATTTTTATGAAGTATGTGGACAAGCTCAGAAATCATTGAGATGGAAGGATAAATCAGAAAAAGGTTTATTTGACCATTTATTTGCTCGCAAAATAAAAAAATATAAAAATAAAACTTGCTCTAGATTGCTGAAGGGGGACGAAGATGATTTGGAAAAATTAGCTGCTGCTGCTAAATGGAAAAAGGAGGTAAAACTATTTATTAATATCGTTCAACCATCTTTGAGTAAAACTAATGCTTCTGATGATATATTGATATTGCTCGGTGGCATTTCGCAATACCTAAAAGAAACGGGGAATGTAGATTTGAGAGTATATTGTAGTGAATAATAATTTATTAAGCTATACAGAAATTTTGTGCTAGACAAAGTGTCATTAAATGAGAGCGTATAATACGCTCCCATTATACAACACTGCTACTCCTCATCCGAACCTCCGCCGTTGAGGCTAAAACTCGTACCGCTTAATGCTGCTGACAACTTATCCATCTCTCGGCTGACCGTTTGGTCGACAATGCGGGCGTAGATTTGGGTCGTGGCGAGTTTGGTGTGGCCCAGCATCTTGCTAATCGACTCGATGGATACTCCGTTAGCGTAGGTTACAGTAGTGGCAAATGTGTGTCGAGCCAGGTGCGAGGTTACTCGTTTTTGGATGCCCAATGCGGTTGCTATCTCTTTGAGGTAGAGGTTGTACTTGGCGTTGCTCAACACGGGCAGTAGATAGCCGTTAATGCGTGTTGGTTCGTACTTTTTCAGGATTGAAAGCGGTATGTCGAGCAGCTTGACCTTGGATGCCACACCGGTCTTGACTCGGTGCGTTTCAATCCACATCGAGCCGTCGTCAGCCAAAACAAGGTTTTGTTCGGTCAATGATGCGGTAGTCGAGTAGTCGAACCCCGTAAAACAGCAAAATACAAAGACATCGCGCGCCTTCTCCAATCGTTTCTTCGTTGGTTTGTAGTTGAGTATCAGCTCCAATTCGTGTCGAGTCAGGTAGCCTCTATCCTTCTTGACCTTCTTCAAGCGCACATCGCAGAATGGGTCTTTCGCCATCAGTCCGCTCTTGAAACACATCGTTGTAATGCGTTTGAAGATACGCATCAACTTCTCGGCAGAGTTGGCTTGCAGGTGGTAATCGACCTTCAAATAGGCCTCAAAGTCGAGCACAAAATCTCTATCAACCAGCGATACCGGGATATCTGGTCGATTGCGTTTCACTCGCAGGAACTCCTCCAAGCGACGAAAAGTCAAGTCAAACTTGTTGAATGTCGATTGCGTAATATCCACGCCGATAAGATTTTCTTGTCTATCGTTGAACTCGGCGAATACCGAAAGCAGTGTCTTGCTTGGTGCTTTCACGCCAAGAAACTCATCACGCACCATTTGAGCTGTTACAGCCTCGCTCTGCTCGCATAGGCGATAATATATGGTATTGATGCGTGTAACAACGCTATCGAGGTAGCGGTTGGCTTGCAGGGCCTCGTGGCTATGCCCGATGGCACGACCACTCTTGGCGTCCCAGATTTTCTCTGACACACGGATTTTAAGGCTGAAACGCGCCTTTGTGCCGTTGATTGTAATGCGAACATAGATTGGGAGCATCTTTGCCTCGTCGCTTGCCTCCCACTTTGCGTAGAATAGGATTCTGAATGTACTTTTCATCTGACTGTTTTTTTAGAAAGCGTAGGCAACTGCCAGCCTGAAAAGTTTGTGCAAAGCCGAAAAATTATCAAAGTGTCCCCTCATTTCGGAGTAAGTGTCCCTTATTTTCACTGCGGATATTCGGAGGGACACTTCGAGGTTCGGGCTATGTCGGGTAGGGGCTCCACAGTGTCGGAACGATACCGACCGACAACAAATGAAAAACCCTCTGAAACGATGTTTCAAAGGGTTTTGCTTGATTTTGTCCTCAAGACTTTTGGACTTGGAGCGGAAAACGAGACTCGAACTCGCGACCCCAACCTTGGCAAGGTTGTGCTCTACCAACTGAGCTATTTCCGCAACACTAACACCTTAAAATTTTACGATTACAACCTTTTCGATTGCGAGTGCAAAGGTACTACAATTTTTTTATCCTGCAAATTTTTTTACAACTTTTTTGCAAAAAATTTTCACTTTTTTTATTCATCATTTCACCCGATGACGTTAACATATTAAGCATTAGGTAGTTAGCTCGCGATGCAAATTTTGCAGTAAAACTCATTTTTTCTTGCTAAAAGTTGTATCTGTCTACAAAAATTCACAAAATCGCAATATCATAAATTTGAAGCAGCTTCAAATAACTACGATTTTTATAGAATTGTCCCAATATTTTAAGAGCACGCACCGCAATTTTTCTATTTTTCGCGCTGCAGGTGCCACATTTGATGGCCAAAGAATGATTTTGTACCTACACGTTGGAAGCCGAGCGACGCATAAAGTCTCTCTGCATTAGGGTTTTCATTATCGACGATAAGTCCTACGCGGTCGCATCCTTCGCCAAAGGCTCGTTCGCAGAAAGCCTCAACCAAAGCTCTGCCCACACCCATACCACGATATGCTGGCCACACTCCCACAGAGTCGAGGTAGTACTCTCCAGGCTCGGTCTCGTCAACGATATTGGGCACTCGTCCGACATAGCGGCTAAGAATGGCAAAAGTACCCTCTCTAAGAGCATATAGCTGCGCGCCATCGTAACCCACAACAGCGCCCACAATCTTACCCTCAACCTCGGCAACAATAGCATTACGCCAACTATACTGCGTTGCATCGCCACGGGCGATCTCTGCAAGTACAGCAATATAGTTACCGCCACAATAGTTTCGCAAGGCGCACTCGTCGCCGATTGCAAATGCTACGGCATTGGCAATAATCTCGGCATCTTCGCATAGAGCGCGACGTGTTGTGATTTTATGGGCTGACATTAAAACTTTAGCGGCACATTATTACGCTTTAACAGTCTACTCCAGCCTGTGCGCTGGTCGAAGACACCATCTTCATAGCCAGACTCGTCGTAGTTTTGCTTCTCCCACTTTTCAGCATTGGTAAAGACTACGCTATGATGTAGGTTGCTCTTATTTACCAATATCGTTGCATAGCACACCGACTGAGCCTCCTGCGACACCTTGTGTATAGCCTCCGCCTTAGCCTTCAACTCATCACAATTGAGTGCCGATGCCGCCCTGCTCGCTATATCTCCGAGGTCGTATGTGAAGGACTGGCGCAGATACTCCGTTTCATAAATCTCCTTATCACTCATATACTGGCCTAAGAAGAAGTACGACTCGGCCATCTTTTGCTCCATATCTGCTATAGATGCGCCATACTTTGCCGTAAAGGCCTCCTCACCGATTGCATCATTCTCATCGTAGAGGGCGATAATAGTATCTGTAAACTCCTTTGTTGCCTCGACAATATTATCCACCTTACGACAATCTGTCAGTATAAAGTCGATATTTTCGTAGATATAGTCAGTATTTGTGATAGTGGTATTAATATCTTGATACAGGTAGCTATGTATACCGTTAACAAAGGATTCATCGCTGTCATCCTCCATATCTCTTTCGAGCATAAGGACCAGATAGTTTAACTCCGTAGTAAACATTATTGAGATATGGCTTGAGGCAAGGATATAATCCGAGTATGGCGAGAGGGCTGTTATATACTCGATGGTATTCATCAAGCACGATCCCAAGAATATCAATCTAAAATCGGTATCTGCCATCTCAAGGGCCGTATTTAGCTCCGCACAACTAATGTAACGTCCCGTATCGGTATCGCGGAGGATGCCTCGTGTACTCTCCACAGCATCGTTTATGCCCACCTCAGGGTGCCAACCGTTACCATGACCCGAGAAGACAATGATATACTTATCTGCCGGTGCAACCTCCTTGCTCCAACGTATAAACTCTGCAATATTTTCTGGCTCGTTTATAGCATAACTGTTATCACCTATCTGCTCAAAATTGAAGTCCGTATGTTCGCTATCTAAGAACATACGATAGGTATTACCCTCACCATCGGTATACTTACCATCATAATCTTTCGACCACTTTATACAAGTGGTAAACTTAACATTTCGCTTGAACGGACGACGCTCGAAGTAGCTTATACTCATCTCAATAGCGAGGTCAAGGCCACGACCAGCCAAAGCATCCTCAGCACCACCACCTGAGGCATAATACATAATTGTATAGGTAGACTGCTCTCGCGGCTCATCACCTGGGATCTCAATCTCCACCGTAGGACCCTTCTCCTCCTGCACATCCTCGCAAGCTACCACAGCAACTGCACATAATACCAATATTAGTACAGTATATATATACTTTGTAAATGACATCTCACTATATTCTTAGATGTGCAAATATAACATTTTTTGATTAGATACCATACACCTTTAGCCCAGATAATAAAAATATGGGCTGCCCGATAACTCAGACAGCCCCCATAACCTAAGAGAGTGAATAAAAAGATGTAGTTTTAGGCTTAAGTCCCTTTTCACCGCTCACGCTCGGCATAGTCCGCAAGCGGTCTCTGCTCTCGCTTACTCGCGGCGTTGCGAAGCCCGAAAAAGCGGAGTTTACTGAGCGTAAATGAGCATCTTGAGGGCAAGCGTAACGACAAAATACACTTTTTATTCACTCTCCTCTATTGTATATAGATCGTATCTTAGCGGAACAACTCTACATCTGAAGTCTCAGACTCGTTGATGTAAGATGCTGCCTCGGTAATCTTCTTCGAAGCGTACTTAACGAAGATCTTAGCTGGGTTAAGGTACTCCTCAGCCATCTCGTCAGCCTGACGAAGAAGGATGTGTGAGATGATGATATAACCAGCAATCTCAACCAAGCGGCGTGAGTGGAAGTCCTTATAGCCTGCAGTCTCCTTATCAAGGCTCTCAACGCGCTCAACAACCTGCTCGTAAACCTTACGCAACTCTACAAGCTTCTCAGCCATAGCCTTAGTAGCCTCGCTGTGCTCAACCTCCTCGTAGCGCATAATCTGCTCGAGGTATGTGCCCTTAGTCACGTGGTTGATAGCAGCAACTACCTGCAACTGTGTGGTACCCTCGTAGATGTTCATAATACGCGCATCACGATATAGGCGCTCACAAGCGTAGTCCTTCATATAACCCGAACCACCGTGAATCTGGATAGAGTCGTAAGCAACCTCGTTAGCATACTCCGAAGCAAACATCTTTGCCAATGGAGTAAAGCCATCTGCAAGGCGGTTGTAGAACTTCATCTCCTGGCGCTCCTCAGCCTCCAACGCACGGTCGTGAGAGATATGGGTCAACTGTTTGTAGATATCCACAAAACGCGCTGTCTCATAGAGCAATGCACGCGATGCAATAGTCTTAGCCTCCATATTCTTAAGCATCTCCGAAACGGCTGCAAACTTAATGATAGGCTTACCAAACTGCTCACGCTCCTGGGCATACTTCAACGCCTCGCGGTAGGCCGCCTCGCACAAACCTGTAGACTGTGCCGAGATACCCAAACGTGCAGCGTTCATCAACGACATAACGTACTTGATAAGACCCATCTTGCGGTCACCAACCAACACTGCAGGTGCATTGTTGAATACCAACTCACAGGTAGGTGAGCCCTTGATACCAAGCTTATTCTCGATACGACGCACCTTAACGCCACCATCGCGCTTGTCGTAGATAAGCATCGAAAGACCACGCGCATCCTTTGTGCCCTCCTCAGTACGAGCCAACACCAACGAGATATCGCCATCACCGTTGGTAATGAAGCGCTTACAGCCGTTCAAACGCCATGTCTGACCCTCTTCGTCCCACGATGCCTTGAGCATCACAGCACCAAGGTCTGAGCCAGCATCTGGCTCGGTAAGATCCATTGCGCAGGTCTCACCTGCAGATACGCGAGGCAAGAAACGCTGCTTAATCTCCTCTGTAGCGAACTCGTTGATAGTCTCAGCGCAATCCTGCAAGCCCCAGATATTCTCAAAGCCAGCATCTGCACGAGCAACCATCTCGTTAGCCATAGCGAAGCATGTTACAGGCATATTCAAACCATCATACTTACGAGGTAGAGTCATACCACCCAAGCCTGCCTCGTTCAAAGCCTCGATATTGCGAACAGTACCAGATGCATACTCTACGTGGTCGTTAACAACGCGAGGACCCTCGTGGTCTACACCCTCAGCATTTGGGGCGATAACCTCACCACACACATCGCCCACAATCTCCAATACACGACGATATGAGTCCAACGCATCCTCAGTATCCTGTGGTGCATAATCGTAAACCTTAGCATCGGCGAAATTACGCTCCTTGAGCTCAATAATTCTCTTCATCAAAGGATGAGAGAGGTGATATTGTAGATCCTTATTATCTAAATAAAAGTTTGCCATCGCTTACTACTTTGAATTCTGTTTGTAATACTTAATCATCTTAGGGATTACCTCCTCAACGCTGCCTACAATTGCATAGTCTGCAATCTTGTTGATAGGAGCCTCTGGATCGGTGTTGATAGATACAATCATCGCCGAGCCATCCATACCTGCAGTGTGCTGAATCTGACCAGAGATACCACAAGCGATATAGAGCTTAGGACGTACAGTAACACCTGTCTGACCAATCTGACGCTCGTGCTCAGTGAAGCCAGCATCTACAGCTGCACGTGATGCGCCTACCTCTCCGCCAAGTACCGCTGCAAGCTCGTGAACAAGACCGAAGCCCTCCTTAGAGCCTACACCGTAACCACCAGCAACGATAATCGAAGCACCCTTGATGTTAATCTTGCGCTCCTCGATGTGACGCTCTACGATGCGCACTGCAAGGTCGGTATCCTTAACCATTGGCTTCCAGTTAATCTCGCGAATCTCGCCAGCTGCAGGCGTAGCCAACTCCTCCTTACGCATAACACCCTCACGAACAGTAGCCATCTGAGGACGGCACTCAGGGTTAACGATGGTAGCAATGATGTTACCACCAAAGGCAGGGCGAATCTGGTATAACAACGAATCGTACTCCTTACCACTCTTTGCATCCTTATGCTCACCAATCACAAGTTCTGTACAGTCTGCTGTAAGACCGCTATGAAGAGCTGAAGATACACGTGGAGCAAAGTCACGGCCTACAGGTGTCGCACCGAAGAGTGCAATCTGAGGCTTCTCCTGCTCGATAAGACCAACCATAACAGCAGTATGTGGTAGTGTACGGAATGGTGCGAAGATCTCGTCGTCTGCAACCCAAACAACATCAGCACCATACTTTGCCAACTCCTTAGCGTGGCACTTTACATCCTTACCGATAGCTACAGCCTCAAGCTGCACACCGAGGGTGTTTGCCAACTCGCGTCCCTTGGTAAGAAGCTCCAACGATACGTCGGCAATCTCCTTATCCTCAATCTCGATATATACAAATACGTTATTCATACTTTCTAACTCTTTGATTAGCCGAGCGTGTGGCTCGCAATAAGTTCCTGCATCAAAGCCTCGATATCCTTATCCTCTGCGGTGAGAGTCTTAGCCTCCTTAGCCTGGAATACAACATTCTCAATCTTCTTAACCTTTGTTGGCGAACCTGCCAAACCGAGTTGCTCAGGATCTGGATTTACATCTGCTGCCGAGAACTCAATGATATGTAGGTAGTCGCGCTCAGCAACAAATGCCTTACGCTCCTCTGCTGCCTCTGCTAGCTCAGATGTAGCAAGCGCATACTTGAACTTCATCACGCGCTTTGCGTTACGAGGACGACACTCCTTAGCCGATGAGTTAACGGTGATAACCGCAGGAAGTGGAGATACCACAACCTCAGTACCGCGCTCCAAACGACGCTTGATAGTAATCTCACCCTCCTTAACATCTACAAGCTCCTCAGCGTATGTAACCTGTGGAAGATCGAGCTTCTCAGCCACCTGAGGACCTACCTGTGCAGTATCACCATCGATAGCCTGACGACCAGCAACGATGATATCTGGGTTTATCTTACGAAGTGCGCAAGCCAATGCATACGATGTGGCCAATGTATCAGAGCCAGCGAACTCTCTACCTGAAAGCAAATAGCCGCCATCAGCACCACGGAACATTGCCTCACGAATAATATCTGCAGCACGCTGTGGTCCCATTGTTAGGACATGAACTGTAGCATTGCCTACACGATCCTTGAGCTGAAGCGCCATCTCAAGGGCGTTCAAATCCTCTGGATTAAAGATTGCGGCAAGAGCAGCACGGTTTACCGTACCCTCTGGAGTCATAGCATCCTTACCCACATTGCGAGTGTCGGGTACCTGCTTTGCCATAACCACGATTTTAGTAACTTTTTCCATAACAATATCTATTGTATTTCACTATTTTCTTTCCAACGCTATCACCGATAGCGACCGCCAAAGATACTATTTTTTTGTCAAAATGACCATAGTATTTGGCTCAAATTTTACACTTTATCCTATAACACACTATATATCAACATATTGTATATAGATGCAATTTTACTCTTTTGCTACATCGGAATATCTATACCAATGCGACGATAACAGTTTAGAAGGTTATATGCAATAACCTCTGGACGAAATCTCTGCGCATACTCCTTACCCCTCTCGATCATCTGCTGTCGTAGCTCCTCGCTCTCCACAACACTATTTATAGCCGCCAACAACGCCGCCTGATCGCCCGGCTTCACATATATCGAGTCGGGACCACCAACCTCCTCAAGACTTGAACCTCGTGACGCAATTACAGGTACACCAACTGTCAAAGCCTCAACAATAGTTGTAGAGAAGCCCTCATACAACGATAGCATAAGATATGCTGTAGCACCATGATATATCGCAGGCATATCCTCGTCGGCAACACCATACAGCAAGCGCACACGGTCCTCCACACCGAGAGTCTTCATCCTACGCACAAGATTCTCGGTATGCGACGTACCACGACCTACAATAACGATATCCAAATCGCTATCCATCTGTGGCAAGGTCTCGATAATATGATTTAGGTTTTTGCGAGCATTATGCCTTCCCGCAACAAGAAGATAGCGCTCTGGAAGGTTGTATCGCTCCTTCACACGCTCCATTTCAAGCTCCGTAACTGGTTCGCTAAAGCGACGATGACAACCACCATAGATAACATCAATCTTATCTGCATCTATACGTAAGTAGCGCATAAGATCCTGCTTAACGCACTCACTTGCAGCTATAATTCTATCGGCACGACGCATCGACGAAAGCATTATCGCACGACGATAGAAGTTGTATATTGGACTAAAGAGTCGTCGAAGGCGCAAAAATTCAAGACTATGCACTGTCACCACCGAGCGAATATTACGACGCTCAAGACCCAGAGGCACCAAACCTGCAAGCGCATGATAGAGCTCCACATCGCCACGCTCTAAGTCGCGACCTATGTGCCACATACGCCACAACCACGACCACTTACGCCAAAACATACCATCTGGCTCCATAGACTCCACATTTGGCCTCTCCGCCAATGCTTCATAGTCGCTATGAGGCTCACTCTTCTCGATATACATACGGAAGTAGGCACTCTTAGGACATGCACTCGATAGGGCATCTATCACAAAGCGCGCATAGCTGCTCTGCATAGTATTACCTCTGTTGGCATGCTTGGCATCAAAGCCTATTGTGTAACTCCTCTTCATCGCTTTTACCATATATAACACACACGCAACGCGCGCGCGTACAAAGCACAAAGGTAGTATAAAATTCCTAAACTCTCAAACAATCGCTAACTTTTGAATGTTTTATACCCTTCGCAACGCTAATAATAGGTATTACTACTCATTCTTAAGGGGGGGGGCAGGCTTTAATTGTATTACGGCATTATCGACACCAACTCATAGCGCAGCCTATACAAATTTAGGAGCATAGACACAAAAAAAGAGACCACCGAAAGGTTTTCAGTAGCTTTCGCTACCTTAGTATCAAAACCTGCACCTCTGCGGAGCGTGCAACTTTTGACACAACCTTCCGATTAGCCTCGCCAACCTAAAACTACTAACCTAAATGAACCTTAAAACTTCGCTGCAAAGGTAAGTATTATGTTTTAATCAACCAAATATTTTATTAAAAATTTTCAATAATTTTTTCAATAGTTTTAATTTATCGCATTTTTGGGGTCTATTTTCATCTAAAACCACATATTTAGCGAGAGATATAGCATACGTGGATAGGAGTAGTTTACCATATCTGCCGACTTGAATATACGGGTATGGTAGCCATTCTCGACACAACGAATACGGTTCGACTCGTAGCCACCGACAATCCAACTGTCACCTAAAAGATTTCTTACTGACAGCATAGCACTAAGCGACGTACCACTCTTTAGCTTAACTCTTCGTGACAGCGACAGATCAACAACAGAGGCTGAGGGCAAATCCCTCTCTGACACAAGTGCTGCGCGCTCCTCCTTAGACATCGCAAAGCCAACAATGCGCTCCGCACGTCGAATATAGGAAGGGGTAAGGTAACCTCCATCACACCACGCGAGCGACGCTGTAGCCGACCACTCACCATGACGGAAGGTGATATCACCATAGGCAGCAAACTCTGCACCGCCCAGATGGCAACCCTCAATCATAACATCCGAATTGGCTATAAGTGAGTTATCACGGTTAGAATATAGACTCAGCTCAGCATTATCCGAATAGCGATACGAGGAGAGCACCGCCCTAAAATTTGATGTAAACATTGCATTCCAGCTCACCTCTGCACCCAAGTCCAACCCGTAGCCGAGCGATGAAACGCCTTTAATAATGGCATTCGAATAGAGCCCCGAAAGATCATCGTAACATCTAACCATCTCAACGTTGTCTTTAAGATGATTAGCAAAAAGCAGCGCACTAAACCTTAGAGTAGGATTTGGCGTTATGGAGTATGAAAACTTTGCAACACGACGTTTTGCCGTTGTAGCGTCTGACACAACACGATTATTATACTCTGGATTGAAGAAGAGATTATCCTGCTCAGGCGACTCCTCAGCAATAGCAATATATGCGCCAAATATCTGATTATCCAACATATAACTCGACGCAAAAGCGAAGGTGTACGGAAACAAAGCCACACTCTGCGACCTGCCATACGACCTCTCCCCACTAAATAACTCCTTCTCGAAGTATCCCATACGCCAAACACGCTCTGAGCCAATATTGGCACTCACCAAAAAGCGCATATCGCCATACTCCCAGTCGGCACGACCAAAGATCTCGCTCTCAAACTTCCTAAGTGCATAGTTATAGCCAAAGGTTTCGCCCTCAGTAACAACCAAATCATCACTTCGCAGATTGTTATGTGTGCCGTTATATTGCGTGGCATCATCAACTATATAGTAGTCCAAATCCAAGATATGGGTTCCACCTAACAAATCATCCAACAACTTATATCTATGACAGTTAGTATAGTTTACACGCAGACCATACTCCACATTCACGCTCTGCAATTTCGAGTCAAACGCAAGCAAAATATCGCCGTTAGCAACACCCTCTCTGCGCGACTCGACAACATACCTCGAATGACCATCAAGTTGCAGGGCATTGGTATGACGCATACCAGCCCAGTCAATCTGCGTATAGTGCATATTGTTGCTTAGCCAAGCATCGGTAACATACTGTTTATCTGCTGGATAGTCGTAGTATGATGGAAGATAGTGATAGTTATCTGGAAGAGGTGTAGGAGCATCAAACCACGCGAGCGACGTAACACCCTCCATCGCGTAGTACAAATCTGCCGAGAGGTGCATAGTCGTAGATACTGTCAACCTATAATCCCACGCCACAATAATCTCTGGACGAACAAGGGTTGCCACGCGGGAGTTGCGATACTCGCCATTGTCAACACCCCACAACGGATTGTACAATCTATTGCCAAGAAGCGAGTAACCCTCCTCAACAGAGGCTCGTCGCAAACCACGCTCTGAAATAGGTAGCAGAGCAAATATATTCAGTTTATTTCGCCTGTTAGACCAAGAGGCTCCAAACGAGATATCTACCATATTTGCAGATACTCCATCAATATAGAGGTCGTCGCCACCAGCCAAGCGCACAGCATGCCTAAATGCCCAACCATCCTTCAGTAGGAGACCCTTATACTCTGGCTTGTAGCCACCGTAATATGATATACCCGCAGTATAGCCCCTACCAGAGAACTCCGCTCTAAGCGACCGACTGCGGTAGAACCTACCATTTGGATCAAAGACCTTTGTAGAGTATATTGCAGAGCCTACAGCACCTCTATCCACCTCGCTATAGACTCTTAATTGCGAAAGCATACGGGCAGTGGTATAATCTATCGCGTGCTTACCAATAGAGTAGCCATCAGCACCCCACTCACCCATATTGCGATAATTCAACGAGCGCAACGCATACTCAGAGCGCTGCGCTATATTCGCAACATAACCTGCCCTCGGAATCTCAAATTTTAATGTATCCTCCAACGAAACAAGTAGCGGCTCATCATCTTTATAGAATTTGTAGGCACGGTAGTCGTAGTCTATCTCCTGCGCTGACACCCTGCCACATAGCAACATCAGCACCCCGAAAATCGCCACAAACCTTGCCCTCCACATCATAGGCTCTATCTGATATTACTTCAACATATCGTAGATGCGCGAAGCATACAACACATCGTGCAGACCGAGGCCAATGTTGTATGAAAGGATGCGCTCCGAGTCGCTCTCACGACCTGCAACCTCACCCTTTAGCACCTCCTCAATCTGGTGAAACTCCTTGAACTCGGAGAAGTATTTGAAGCCCTTAACGTGGTCTGTATCATCAGCATAGACCTTATCGAAGGTTGTATCGCAGTTCTGGAAGCCGCGTGTATGCACAGGCACAACCAAGACACCTGGCTTAAAGAGACTCTCGTCCTCAACCAACAAGCCACTTGCATCGGTAATACACGACACCACAACATCAGCACCACGCACCAAATCGGAGGTGTTATCCACAATCGAGAAGCGAGCATTCTTATAGTATTTGTACTCCTCAACAATCTTCTCTGCCTGATCCTTATACTTAAAGAGGCGGATGTTAAGCTCCTCATCGCTGCAGCTCTCCAACAAACAAGTTAGCGTTGCACGGGCAGTGCTTCCAAGACCTATGAAGGCATACTCCTTAGCCATCGAGTTGCGGAAGGTCTTTATAGCGAGGGCCGCCACAGCACCAGTGCGCATCGCTGTAATCCAGTCGCAATCCACCAATGCCAATAGTTCACCATTATTCGAGTCAAAGAGCATCATATCGCTCTTTAGGGCTGGCACACGACCCACAATGCGAGAGACCACCTTCGCACCAAAACGACCATACTCCTTCGGTAGCAGACACGGCATCGTTGTGAAGAAGTCGTTACCTGTAGGATGCACCGAAATCTTAGCTGGCAGCTGGCACTCACTCTTCATTACAAATGCCTCACGCACCCAATTTACACACTCTGTTGCCGAGATATTGAGGGCAACAATCTCACTGTTTGTTATGCTTTTCATATGCTTAGATATACTCTTTTAATGCCTCAGTAAGTTTGTGATTATCCTTCCTATCGCGCACCGCAAGGCGGATATAGCTACCGCGACTAAATGCCGACTTACCCGAACAATCCTTGATAAGGATATCGTGGTCAGTAAGTAGGCGCACCGCCAACTCCTTAGAGCTAAACTTATCGGTCATAAGCTCGCAGAGAAAGTAGTTTGCCTGCGAAGGTATAACGCGGAGATATGGTATCTGTCGTAGCTCCTCGAAGAAGAGTTTGCGCTCCTCTCTAAATAGCTGACACGCTTTGAGATAGTCCTTATGATACTTTTCGTAAATCTGCATATAGAACTCACCAAAGGAGTTGATATTCCAAATAGCCACCTCCTTCTTTAGTCGGGCAATGGTCTCGGTATCGCCACTCGCCAAAACTCCAAGGCGCAAGCCTGGCACACCATACGACTTCGAGATACTCTTCACAACATAGAGGCGCCTATTATTTTCCAATACCTCGTTATGCAACAACGAGAACTCGCCCTCTGTATCGACAAAATCTACAAACGACTCGTCGACAATAAAGCTTATACCGCGCTGCTTGGTCCACTCTATTAGTCGCAACAAATCTGAATAAGGAATATAGTTACCCGAAGGATTATCTGGATTGATAAGAAGGAGTGTTCCAATCTCCTTATCGCCAAAGAAGTTCATAATTTCATCAGCATCATACTGCATACTTGCATTCGTAGGCAAGTATGATACAATACGCTCCTTGTCGCTTCGATTAGGGTACTCCTCGAAGGTTGGATAGATAACGCCAATTTTATTGGTGTGTCGCTCGATAAAGGCCTTGATAAGCTCTGCAGCGCCATTACCTACGGCGATAAACTCCTGCTTAACACCAAAATACTTACCCGCCAAGAGGCTATTTACACGCATACCTGATGGGTACTCGCGAAGCAAGACATCGAAGCTTGCCTTAAGCTCGTCGACCATCTGCTGAGGTGGAAAATATGGATTCACCAAGTAGCAGAAGTCAAGCATATGAGGATAGCGCCAGTAGCCACCATAACGCGAGGCAATAGCATTATAACGCTCTTCGTCGGTAGGCGCAAACATACTTGATGCAATATCAAGATCCTGAATATCATCTATCTCATACCACTTCTCTCCACTAAGTGGCAACGCCTTCAACGGCGACTCGTCGAGCAAGGTGATAACCTTCAACACCTGCTCATAGTACTCGTTGTTACCCAAGGCGTGGCAGTATGCCTCAAGGAATGGGACATAGTGAGTCTCAGAGAAATCCTTGCTAAATTTATAAATATTGACCGTCTTATGGTAGCGCTCTATGTCCGAATATTTGAACTTATCCTTCGTAAGGAACTCAACAATATTATTTTCCTCGTCGATAGTCACCACCGTACCATCCATCCAGCTCTCATACTTATCCACAAGGGCAAGAGTTGGATATGGGTGGTCGATAATCTTTGTAAGAATACGGCTCTCGAAGATGAGATCTGACTCCAACAATAGCGTATCATCAGCCATAAGATACTCCCTTGCAAGGAACAACGAGTAGATATTATTTGTCTTATCGTAGACGCTATTCTCCACATAGACTATCTCCATACCACGATACTCATTACCAATGAGTTGCTTTACATTCTCCGCCTTGTAGCCCACCACGAGAACTACTCTGCGTATACCTGTCTCATATATCGAGTCAAGGATTCTATGGATTAGGCGCACTCCATTTACCTGGAGCATACACTTTGTATTGTCGTTGGTTAGCTCACCCAACCTGCGACCCATTCCTGCAGCCAAGATAATTGCTTGCATAACTCTATCTTTTAGTTTCTTCTAAATATTCGTTGTTACGACGTTTGTAGTTACCCGAGATAATATCATCGAGCCACGCCTCATTCTCCAAGTACCAGCGCACCGTACGGTCGATACCCTCCTCAAACTGTACCGAAGGGCTCCAGCCAAGCTCATCGCATAGTTTCGACGAGTCGATAGCATAACGCGCATCGTGACCTAAGCGGTCGGTGACATACTCTATCAAGTCTAAAGAGTACCCCTCAGGATTACCAAGATGGCTATCTACAGCCTTGATAACAACCTTTATAAGGTCTATATTGCGCCACTCGTTAGAGCCTCCAATATTGTAGGTCTCGGCAACTCTGCCCTCGTGAAATATCAGGTCTATAGCCCTCGCGTGGTCCTCAACATAGAGCCAGTCGCGGACATTCTCACCCTTGCCATACACTGGCAGTGGCTTACGCTGACGGATATTGCTTATAAAGAGCGGGATGAGCTTCTCAGGGAACTGATTTGGGCCGTAGTTATTTGAGCAGTTGGTAACTATCGTAGGCATACCGTAGGTATCGTGGTAGGCACGCACAAAGTGGTCAGACGAAGCCTTACTTGCCGAGTATGGGCTATGCGGATTATAGCTCGTTTGCTCGGTAAAGAGGCTTGCATCAAACTCCAACGCACCATACACCTCGTCGGTGGAGATATGGTAGAAACGCTTACCCAAGTACCTCTCCTCGCAACTCTCCCAATAGACCTTTGCCGCCTGCAAAAGCGAGAGTGTACCCATAACATTTGTCCTTGCAAAGGCAAAGGGCTCGGCTATAGAGCGGTCGACGTGGCTCTCGGCAGCAAGGTGGATAACACCATCAACACCCTCCCTCTGCATAAGCTCAAGAAGCGCATCATAGTCGCAAATATCCATCTTCACAAACCTATAATTGGGTTTATCCTCCACATCTCGCAGATTGGCAAGGTTACCAGCATAGGTCAGTTTGTCGACATTGATAATATTATACTCTGGATACTTATTCACAAAGAGGCGCACAACGTGGCTTCCGATAAAGCCTGCGCCACCAGTGATTATTATTGTTCGTTTTGCCATACTACATCATCTTGTTTATACACTCCGTAAGTGAGTCGCGCCACTGAGGAATCTCGCACCCCAAGGCATTGCAAATCTTTGAGGTGTCGAGTACCGAATATGCTGGTCGTGGGGCCTTAGCTCCATACTCCGCTGTTGTGCAGGGAGATATTTTGCACTCCGCGCCTCCAATCTCGACGATAGCTCGCGCAAAGTCGTACCACGATATCTCTCCCTTATTGGAGTAGTGATAGATACCGCCCTCGAAGTCCCTACTCTGGCATATCTGCGCTATCACCTTGGCCAAATCCCGCGCATAAGTAGGTGAGCCTATCTGATCGCTAACAACACGCAGTTCCTCGCGCTTGGAGGCAAGGCACAGAATGGTCTTTACGAAGTTCTTACCAAAAGCCGAGTAGAGCCACGACGTGCGAAGGATAACATAGTCGCACCCAGACTCAGCAATAGCTCTCTCGCCCAGAAGCTTAGTTCTGCCATACACGCCCAACGGTGCAGGCGTTTTATTCTCCTTAATCGGAGCATCAAAGTGCTCACCACCAAACACATAGTCAGTGGAGACATGTATCAATCTCGCATTGTATCGCTTTGCCACCCCTGCCAAAATAGCCACTGCCGTGGTATTCACTCGCTCAGCAATATCGCCCTCCTCCTCAGCAAGCTCCACATTGGTATAGGCGGCACAATTTACAATCGTATCTATCCTATTGCGCTCGACAAACTCAGCTACAGCATCCACATCCGTAATATCCAACTCTGCGATATCGGTGAAGATATAGTCCGCCGAGGCAACGAGTCTAAGCTCACTACCCAACTGACCATTTGCCCCCGTAACCAAAACCCTCATCGAAAGCTACAAATTTTTATAGTTTGCATCCTTTGCCGACAAGATAATATCCCCCTTTGGGACTCTCCAGTCGATACCGATATTTGGATCATCCCACGCTATGCCACACTCTGCCTCAGGATGGTAAAACTCATCGCACTTATACTCGAACAGAGCCTCCTCACTAAGCACCGCAAAACCGTGCGCAAAGCCCTTCGGAATAAATAGCTGGCGATGATTCTCTGCCGATAGCTCTACAGCTACGTGCTTTCCGTATGTTGGTGAGCCCTCGCGGATATCTACCGCCACGTCCAGAACCTTGCCCACAACGCAACTTACCAACTTACTCTGAGCGTATGGCTCGCGCTGGTAGTGCAGACCGCGCACAACACCATAGCGTGAGTAGCTACGATTATCCTGCACGAAGCACACTGGCACAACCTCACTATCGAATACTCTCTGCGAGAAGCTCTCCATAAAGTAACCACGGCTATCGCCAAACACCTCGGGTTCAATGATTACAACGCCCTCTATATCGGTTTTTATAACCCTCATACCAAACTAATATGTCTGTCCTTTTTTGCCTATCAAGCTAAGCAGATACTCACCATACTGGTTGCCCTTCATAGGCTCTGCAAGCCCTCGTAACTTAGCCTCATCAATCCAACCCTGCGTGTAGGCAATCTCCTCTAAGCAACCCACCTTAAGCCCTTGGCGCTTCTCCAAAACCTCGATATAGGTTGATGCCTCCGAGAGGGAGTCGTGCGTACCCGTATCGAGCCACGCAAAGCCTCGCCCAAGAGTCTGCACACTCAGCTCCCCAGCCTCTAAAAAGGTCTGATTTACAGAGGTTATCTCATACTCACCACGTGCCGAAGGCTTAATCTCCTGCGCTATCTGCTTAACCCTATTTGGGTAGAAGTAGAGACCAACAACGGCATAGTTTGACTTAGGCGTTTGTGGCTTCTCCTCGATGGAGATACAGCGCCCCGCGTTATCGAACTCCGCTACACCATAGCGCTGGGGATTATTTACCCAGTAGCCAAAGATTGTGGCGCGCTGCTCCTGCTCTGCCACACGGCGCGCCTCACGGAGCATAGGGGCAAAACCCGCACCGTGGAAGATATTATCACCCAAGACCAAGCAGACGCTATCCTCGCCAATGAACTCAGCACCAATAGTAAAAGCCTGCGCCAAACCCTCTGGTTTGGGCTGCACAGCATACTCGAAGCGAACACCATAGTCCGAGCCATCGCCCAACAAACGCTTGAAGCCATCAATATCGTGAGGCGTTGAGATAATAAGGATCTCTCTTATTCCCGCCAACATAAGCACCGATATCGGATAATATACCATCGGCTTATCGTATATCGGGAGCAACTGCTTGCTAACACCCTTAGTTATTGGGTAGAGCCTTGTGCCACTACCGCCCGCTAAAACTATTCCCTTCATATTGTTCGGTATGCTAATTTTGCACTGCTAAAATCGAAAAAATCTTCTTTAGAAGATTCTCCATAGCACAAATATAATCAAAATATCTCAATTCACAATAGCGCCTCCACAACAGTGAGAGGAGATTAAATAACTTTAACTCCAGTTGCTAATTATAATATATTTTAGTTATATACTTTTATAGGCTTATATTAAATTACATCTTTAGTATTTATAACGATGTTTAACAAGCACACTACAAGTAGATAATATTGCAAATATTTTGTATTCCGCAACAAATTGAGTATCTTTACAGCGATTTTATAACCTATTTAAGAAGATACAAAATTATGAAATACGCAATTATCTCTACAGAGAAGGGCGATATGAAGGCAGAGCTCTACGAGAAGGAGACACCTATCGCTGTTGGAAACTTCATCAAACTCGCCGAGAGCCACTTCTACGACGCTCTTACATTTCACCGCGTTATTCCAGACTTCGTAATTCAGGGCGGTTGCCCTAAGGGCGATGGTACTGGTGGCCCAGGCTACACTATCCCTTGCGAGACACGCGCCGAGCGTCAGTACCACGATCGTGGTGTTCTCTCGATGGCACACCGTGGTCCTAACACTGGTGGTTCACAGTTCTTTATCTGCCACAACCGTATGAACACCCAGCACCTCGATGGCGTACACACCTGCTTCGGTAAGGTTGTAGAGGGTGTAGATGTTATCGACGATATTCGTCCTGGCGACCTTATCCTCTCAATCACAATCGTAGAGGAGTAGCCACTATGACAGACCTTAAACCCCTATTCTCGGATATCACATCCGAGCCACTCTACATTGCAGGTCCTTGCAGTGCCGAGAGTCGTGAGCAGGTACTATCTGCCGCACGCGACATCTCAGCCGCAGGTATCAGCATCTTCCGTGCTGGCGTATGGAAGCCACGCACTAAGCCTGGCTCTTTCGAGGGCATAGGCGCGGAGGCGTTGGAGTGGTTGCGCGAGGTCAAAGAGAGGTATGGGCTAAAGGTCATTACCGAGGTGGCAACACCAGAGCATCTTGAAGAGGCACTCAAGAGCGGCATTGATGGAGTATGGATAGGTGCGCGTACAACGACAAATCCATTTGCCACACAGCAGATTGCCGATGCGCTGCGCGGTGTAGAGACTGCGGTGATAATCAAAAATCCGGTTATCCCAGATGCAGATCTATGGATAGGTGCGATTGAGCGCATATACAATAGCGGTGTTCGCCGCCTTGCTGCGGTGCATCGTGGCTTCGGCACACAGCAGACAACACCCTATCGCAACACCCCTCATTGGTCTGTGCCAATCGAGTTACACCGCAGACTACCAGAGCTGACAATACTCTCAGATCCAAGTCATATAGGTGGTCGTCGTGACCTTATAGCACAGCTATCGCAACAGGCTCTCGACATTGGTTTTGAGGGACTTATGATAGAGTGCCATCCTACGCCAGAGTGCGCTCTTAGCGATGCTGCACAGCAGATTACACCTGCAGAACTTAAGGGACTTATCTCCACGCTACAGTGGCGACGCACACCTGTTGGCAGAGATGCCCTCAGCGAATACCGCCTACATATAGACACCATAGATAGCCGCATCATAGAGCTACTCTCGGAGCGTATGGAGATAGCGCGCGCCATAGGTGAGTATAAGCAGGCGCACAATATGGCCGTGGTGCAGCACGACCGCTACAACGAACTACTCCTTGCGGCAGAGGCTCGTGCCGAGGCTATGAACCTGTCACCGAAGTTTATAGGCGATATTTTCAGTGCTATACACGAGGAGTCGGTGCGACAGCAGCTCGACAAGCAGAAGTAGCAGTGGCACAACAAACAAAATATGGGGCGCATCCTTTCGGACACGCCCCATATTAATTTAAGTGGTAAAGACTACTTCTTCTCGCAGTCAGCACACTCAGCGCAGCAAGCCTCAGCCTCAGCTGGAGCCTCAGCACAGCAAGCCTCAGCGCACTCCTTAACCTCTGCGCACTCCTCACAGCACGCCTTCTTCTCTGTGCACTCCTCGCAGCACTCCTTCTCAGCGCACTCTGCACAGCACTCAGTTGCAGTAGCCTCAACCTCAGCAGTAGCATCGTTAGCCTTCTTATTCTGACCACCACAAGATACCATAGCAACAGCAGCAAACAATACTGCCAATGTAAAAATCTTCTTCATAATAACAAAATTATTAAATTAATAAAAAGCGAATATTCGACGTATATTTATTCTTAATCTTCGCAAAATTAGCAAATATATTCTATTCCTCCAACTTTTGGAACAAAAAAGAACAATTTATATCTGCTCCACAACCTCTATAATGGGGCTTGACAAGCTATCTGCAGGCTCCTTCTTATAGTTGATAGGTGCGGTCAACGCATCCAACGGCACACTCTCGCGACGTGGGAATGCTGTTGGATAACTACCCTGAATTTTAGACATAAGTATCTGCGCCTCCTCCATAGATAGGCAGTCGCCAACAGAGACCTTAAAGTATGGGCTCTCGTAGACTAAGTATGCGCTGATATTGGGATAGCTACTCTTGAAGCCCTCCAACACCTCATTAGCATTATCGCCAGCATACTGTCCATTATCCGAGAAGATAACAACACGGTAGCCACTAACCTCTGTCTTATAACGCTGCGACTCTACAGCCGATACAGCTTCACTAACACCACTGCCCTCTAAGACAACAACACGACCGCCACGCTCTGTGCCATTTAGCAGATTATGACGAACTCGCTCCACATTCTGCGCCGAGGCTGTAAAGCCAAGAGATAGCGCAACGATTAAAATAAAGTATCTCATACTATCCTAAATTACTAATCTAAAAGGCTTTTCAAAATTCCAATCTCACTCTCTGGGACATTAAACCGCTTGAGCAACTCATCCACCGGCACATTCTCTGCGGCGAATGTACGCTTAAATAGTGGTGTACCCCCACGCAGGCGGTAGTTAATGGTTATATCATCCCTATTCCCCATAGCAATGCGACCTATAATTCCCACTATAGAGAACATCGAGTGCGAAGTAATCCTTAGTGGCACCAGCACCTCAGATGTCGCCTTACGAGGCACCATAACCCTATCCCTAAGTGATATGGTTAGACGTTTCGAACCCTCAACATATATATCGACCTCTGCCTCGGTGACGACCATACGCCAACAACTATGATTTGTTGCCTCAACCCACAGGTTCATACCCGATGTTGAAAGGTGTGTTACACGCTTAAAACCTTCGAAAGTAAGGCGCTCCGACACACCACCACAAGCCTCAACACGCACAAGTGATAGTAGCACAAAGCATACTGCAACCACAAATCCTCGCAAACTCCTCATACCCAACTATTTTGTCGCATCATAGATGTAGGCTATACCAAAACTCTGCGAGCGAGTCTTCACACTCTTAAAGCCCACACCGCGCAATATCTCGGCAAAACGCTCTGGCGATGGGAACTCCTCCACCGAGTCAGGAAGATAGGTATATGCCTGCTTATCCTTAGATATCATACCACCGATACGAGGCAAGAGCCTATGGGCATACTGGCTATAGATCCAGCGTACAAACCTATTCTTAGGCATCGAGAACTCCAACACCACAAGCTTGCCACCAGGCTTTAGCGTGCGATATATCTCACTTAGACCACGCTCTATATTCTCGAAGTTGCGCACACCAAAGGCCACCGTGGCTGCGTCAATACTCTCCGTAGAGACCATATCAAGATTCTCGGCATCGCCCTTAGCAAGCATAATACGCTCCTCCAAGCCCTGCTTCTCCACCTTACGACGTGCTACAGCAAGCATCTCCTCCGAAAGATCTACGCCCAAGATTTGTGTACGGTCAACACGCTTTGCCATAGCGATAGCCAGATCACCCGTACCCGTTGCCACATCCATAATCTTGTGCGCCTTAGCACGACGCACAATGCGCATCACACGACGTCGCCATACACGGTCGATATTTAACGACATAATATGGTTTAACTTATCGTAAGTAGGTGCGATATTGTCGAACATTATCTCCACCTGCTCCTTTTTACTCTGCTCCTCGTTATATGGTTTCATAATAAACTATATTTTCTACTCGTAACGCATAATTACCGATGGCGATATTCGCGTTGAAAAGGCGGCTGGGATAAGCATAAATAGCAGCGTTGTAGCAACAACACCCGCAATAGTGACTATCCACCAGCCCCAACACATTGCCGTAGGCACAGCATCCAAGATGTAACCCTCAGAAGGCAATGGTACAACATCCCAAATATGTTGTATCGCAACCAACACCAGACCTGAAACCACGCCCCATATCACACCTCTGCCCAATATAAACAACGCACGGAATACGAAAAGTCGTATAACCGAACCGCGTCGCATACCCAACGCGCGAAGCTCACCAATCATACGTTGGCGCTCCATAACAATGATTAGAAGCGATGTTGTCATATTCAACAGCGCCACCACAATCATAATTATCACCACCACCAGCGCCGTAACATCGTGGGTGGCCAACCAGCCAAAAGCATTTGGGAAGATGCGCTCGATAGAGAATGCTTCGATATTAATACCATCGGTAAAATATAGCTCCAGCATCCTATAATCCATATCTTTGGCAAAGGTCTCGGTATCTACACCCTCCTTAAGCCACACATCGTAGCCCGTGATCATATCCTCGTTGTAAAGGCGCGACACATTGCGTATATCGGTAATCGCGTAGCTATTGTCGATAAACTCCACACCCGTATTGTAGAGTCCTGCCAGCACAAACCTATCACGCAAAACACCGCTCTGGTCATCCACAAATACCATCTCTATGCGGTCGCCAACCACAACATCCATCCTCTGCGCCACACG
This sequence comes from Alistipes sp., assembly GCA_045656185.1. GTDB lineage: Bacteria > Bacteroidota > Bacteroidia > Bacteroidales > Rikenellaceae > Alistipes. Next base: position 35,828 of record JAZOQR010000049.1, read on the forward strand.
CTCCGAGAGCAGTATCTCCTTCTTGCGTGGCTCGCCCCCAAGCTCTGGCATACGCCCCTCAACAATGCGCTCTGCATAGAAATCGGTGTTATAGAGGCTGTCCACACCCTTTAGAAGGATGCCGACAATATTGTCATCGCTTTTGAGAACTCCCTCCTTTGTTGTAAAGCGACTCCTGCGCTCGATACGACTATCTGCCAACAGCTCCTCCACAGCATCGCATTGTGGGATACCAACACTCGATACCACACCACCACTCTGAGGCGCAGTAATCGTCACATCTGCCGTAGCCCCAGAGATAAGTTGGTGCAAATCCTGCTTAAAGCCAATAACTACAGATAGGGTGATGACAATCACTGCAAGGCTTACGGATGTAGCCACCACAGCCACGCGCTCCATAATGCCCGCCTTGTTTCCCGCCTCTCGTTTAGAGAGTCTATGTGCTATGTAGAACTCTGTTTTCACACTATAATCAACAATACGCCACGCAAATATAATAAAATCTGGGGAGATAACTCTTTATTTTAAGATAAATGAGCATTTTGGGGGAGTACAACGATAAATAACGAGACTAAGAAATTGGAGAGTAGGGTTAATTTTAGGCTTGCGATGCTCGAAAAAGTGGAGTTTACTTTGGGTAAATGAGCATTTTGAGAGCGAGCATAACGCCAAAGTAACCCTGCTATACAATTTCTTAAAATACTTCGCGTAATATACGCAACGACTCCACTGAATGTATAGCGTCGAAGTGAAAGGCGTAGTAGCGGAGCATCGCATCGAGGAAGCTCGTGCGCTCGTTGTGGTTGAGACCTATCTCGCCGAGATAGCGAACATCACACTCTAACATATCGTGGAGGATACGGGCATTCTCAGGTGTGAGAGCCATACTTGGGAAGAGCGCGTGAGTGGTAAAATGTCCCTCACGAATATCAAACCAGGCTCCATCAATATACTCATTGTCTGGAGCAAAGCCTAATAGACGGCTAAGGTTGGCAAGAAACCATAAATGAAAGTTCGATATACCCTCCTCCAGAGCATCCAGCGCACCCACAGATGCCCACACAAAGTCGAACAACTCCGAAGTCTGCTCATTCTCCTTGATAAAGCGATATAAGACCTCCGCCATAAAGAGCGCCATTGTCGACTTGCGAACGTCGAAAGGAGTGGAGTGCAGTACGATACCTGGCACCAAATCCTTCATACGGTGCATCGACATCTTAGACGACACAAGTCCCTCAAACTCAACAGCAAACATCGGTTGCAGCATCGCCATTTTTGAGCCTTTAGCAGTAGCGCGCAACCCCTGCACCATATAGCTTTGGCGACCCGCCACATCGGTAAGCATATGCACAATAACACCCTTCTCGCCATACTTGAGGGTGCCAAGCACTACGCCACGCGCCTTATAGGATTTGAACGACATCGGGGTACTACGGGACTATCAGAGTTATAGTTCAGGCTCGTGCCAGCGGCCATCCCTCTTAATAATATCGATAAGGTGGTCTATAGCCTCGCTCTGGTGGATATTGCGCTCCACAACCTCCCTACCTCGATAGAGGGTTATGTGCTCTGGCGAGGAGCCTACATAACCATAGTCGGCATCTGCCATCTCGCCAGGACCATTGACGATGCAACCCATAACACCAATCTTCAAATCCTTAAGATGAGAGGTGCGCGACTTAATCTGCGCTAAAGTGGTCTGAATATCGTATAACGTACGTCCGCAACTTGGGCAGGCGATATACTCGGTACGCGAGAAGCGCAAGCGCGATGCCTGCAACAACATCAACTCAATATCCTCTATCTCCTCCTGGCTCAACGCTGGGGCATCAATCCATACACCCTCGGCAAGACCATCGATAAGAAGCGCTCCCATATCCATCGCCGCATATATTGCAACGCGCTCCTTGTCGCTCTCCTCATAGCGACGACGTAGCACCACAGGAGCTTCATCAGCACTATTTAGGATGGATGCGCGCCACTCGTGCGTAGGGTTGGCCGAAAGTGCCTCAATAACGCGATATTCTGGTGTTATCTCGCTGTGAATAACAGGCTTCGCAGATGTGCGAGCGCGGAACTCAGTAGGCATATAGTCGACATCGCTAACCACCTCAAACTCACCCTCGCGCTTGGACACATAGTCGACAATCATACGACCTACAGGTATCTCATTTTCAGGGGCTTCGGTAAGCGACACACGCAACGTATCGCCAATACCATCGGCAAGCAAAGCACCTATGCCCACAGCACTCTTAATGCGTCCCTCGATGCCATCACCAGCCTCGGTAACGCCCAAGTGCAACGGATAGGTCATACCCTCACGCTCCATAGCCTCTACAAGGAGACGATAGGCGTGCACCATAACGCGGGTATTGCTCGACTTCATCGACACTACAACATTATCGAACTGCTCCTGACGACACATTCTTAAGAACTCCATTGCCGAGGCCACCATACCCTCAGGGGTATCGCCATATTCATCAAAGATGCGCTTTGCCAACGAGCCGTGGTTCACGCCTATGCGCAACGCCACACCGCGACGACGACATATCTCTATAAGGCGACTAAGCTCGCCATTCGACGTGCGGAAATTACCAGGGTTGATACGCACCTTATCGACCTCCTCGGCAGCCATCATCGCTATCTCTGGCGTAAAGTGAATATCGGCTACAATAGCTGCGCTAACACCTTTATTTCTAAGGTTTTCCATAATAGGCTTCAGAGCCTCACCCTCACGCTTTCCCTGCGCCGTAAGGCGGATGATATCTGCACCCATATTGGCAATGCTTACCACCTGCTCCACGGTACGCTCAACATCGGCAGTTGGGGTATTTGTCATCGACTGCACCGATATAGGATTACCACCTCCCACCTTTACTCCTGCAAAGCTAACCTCGTGAGTAGCTCTACGACTATATTTTAGTGTTATGCCCATCTTTGAAATAGTTTATAGGGCAAAGATACAAATAAAACTGAAAAGTGAAAACTGAAAACTGAAAAGTAAAAAGTAAGAAGCGAGAGCTGAAAGGAGAAAGGGGCCTGAGGGGAATTTAAGGGGCCTGAGGGGCCTTAGAGGCCTAAAGGGGAATTAGTAATTAGTAAAACCCTTTTTGCCGCTTCTGCCCCTTTTCAGTTTTCAGTTTATAAACACGCGTCGCAGACACCTAACTTTTGAGGCAAAACTACGTAATGCCTCGACTTTGCTACGGCTCGGCAAAACAAAAAATCTTGTTTTGCTCTCACCTTAATCGCAAAGTTCACCTTTCACGTTTCACGTTTCACTTTTTTTTACTAACTTTGTCGCGATATGCGCATATATTTAGGTGCGCAGAAGAGATATGTTAGAGAAGTTAGCAAAACAAACCGCAATATATGGCATCAGCACGATAGTTGTCCGCTTTTTGAACTATCTGCTTACACCATACTATACTCGCATCTTTGACCAAGGAGAGTATGGTATTGTGACGGATATATATGCACTTATCCCATTCGCATTGGTGCTACTCTCTATGGGTATGGAGTCGAGCTACTTCCGCTTCACCACACGTGCCGAGGAGGAGGGTGGCAATGTCGCAGAGAATAAGAGAAGAGTCTTTGCAACAACATGGGGCCTCACATCGCTAAATGCGCTAATCTTCTTTGTTGCAGTATGGCTATTCAACACTCCTATTTCAAAGACTATGGGTGCAGCCTATGTGGAGCATACGGAGTATGTCACCATCGTAGCTGCTATAGTTATGCTCGATGTCTTTGCGATGATACCATTCTCGCGCCTTAGAGAGCAAGGTCGCGCTATGCACTTCGTGCTACTCAAAGCCCTGAGCGTACTACTAAATGTAACACTCGCCATTGGCTTCGGTATGGCGGGACTATACTCCACAGAGTTTGGTGTTGGCTGGGTGCTGATAGCCAATCTCATTGCGAGTGTGGTTACACTGTTGGCGTTGCTACCATCCACAAATAGGGTTATCCCACGTATCGACAGAGGACTTATGCGTAGGATACTTGTCTACTCGCTACCACTGCTTATTAGCGGTATTGCGGGTACGGCAAACGAGTTCATCGACCGCCAAATGATTAAGTACCTCACACCAGAGACTACAGCAATGGCGGAGCTCGGTATATATGGTGCTATCGTCAAGATTGCAGTAGTGATGACACTCTTCACGCAGATGTATCGCTTGGCTGCCGAGCCATTCTTCCTTGCAGGCTTCAAGAAGGAGGAGTTCAAGGAGGCAAATGCAGCCTCGATGAAGTACTTTGTTATCGCCTCGATGGTGATATTCCTCGGCATCACACTCTTTAGCGATATGTTCGCACTAATCGTAGGTCGCGACTTCCGCGAGGGTATCGATATTCTGCCTATCGTGCTTCTATCGAATGTTTTGGCGGGCATATGGTTCAACCTCTCCTTCTGGTATAAGCGCGAGGAGAAGACCAAATATGCAATGACAATCACCCTCTTAGGCCTTGTCATCACCGTAGCTCTTAGCTTCGCATTAGTACCTAAGATGGGCTATCGCGGTGCTGCGTGGGTACGCCTTGTAGCAGAGAGTGCTATGGTTGTGTGGAGCTACCTACTATGCAAGAAGCACTACCCTATACCATACGACTTAGCTCGCATAGGCGAGTATTTCTTGGTGGGCGGTATCGCATATGCCCTCTCTACGTTGTGCATCAAGCCCCTTGGTGGTGGTATCGCAGTGGCGGGAAATGTGGCGCTATTTATCGCAGCCATATGCTATGCTGTATGGCGTGAGAAGATTGATGTTAAGAGACTGGCAAAGTCTGTAATTGGAAGGTTTATACGATGAGATTTGCTGATATCATAGGACACGACGAACTAAAGGCGAGATTGCGCGCACAGATAGATGCTGGACGTGTGAGCCACGCGCAACTCTTCAGTGGCGAGGCTGGCTTTGGCACGTTGCCCCTTGCCCTTGCCTATGTGCAATACCTTTTCTGCAAAAATCGCCACGATGGCGACTCGTGTGGCGTATGCCCCTCGTGCCAGCAGATAGAGGCTCTTGCCCATCCCGACCTACACTTTGTGTTCCCCGTGAACAAGCGCGAGAAGAAGTCGGGCGAGGTGGTTACAAGCGATATGTTTATCGACAAATGGCGCGAGATATGGCACTCTAAGAGCGGCATCTTCTCAGCCGAGGAGTGGTACTCGATGCTCGACCTTGGCAAGACCATGAAGGGCCTTATTTCGGCAAAGGAGTCGGAGGAGATAATCCGCAAGCTCCAATTTAAGAGCTACTCGTCGGACTATAAGGCGATGATTATATGGCTACCCGAAGCGATGAACCAGGAGGCTGCAAATAAGATTCTCAAAATCTTGGAGGAGCCTTGGGAAAAGACTCTCTTTATCCTCGTTTCGGAGCATACCGAGCTTCTGTTGCAAACCATAACCTCGCGCACGCAAGAAGTATCTGTTGGTCGTATCGATATCGAAACACTCAAACGCATCGCCATGGCGGAGGGCAAAAGCGAACATGAGGCACATACCATGGCGCGCTTGGCAAATGGCTCGATGCTTGAGCTTAGGGAGCTTCTGCGCGGCGAGACCGACGAGATACGCGCCACATCCTTCGAGCTCTTTGTGCGCCTAATGCGCCTAAGCTACAACGACAAACACCTTGAGCTCTTCGAGTGGGCAGACGACATCTCAGCACTCTCACGCGAGGGTCAGCGCCAGTTTTTGCTCCACTCTGTGCGCCTACTTCGCGAGAGCTATATGCTCCACGCAGGTCTTGGCTCTTTGAGCTACCTCTGGGGTGAGGAGGAGAAGTTCTGCCGCAACTTTGCCCCATACATCGGCAACCAGAATATCGAGTTTCTGGTGGAGGAGATAGAGCGTGCAATGCTACAAATAGCGCAGAATGGAGCACCACGCATAGTATTTACCCACTTCGCACTTGCCGTGTCGAAGCAGATAAACCGCCTACCACAGTGATGGGGGAGAGTGTTATATTGTTGTTGGGGTCTAACGATAGCGAGGCTCAGAGCATCGTTAGCAAGGCTATCACGATTATCGACCTGGCGGTGGGCAGAGTGCTTAAAACATCGCAGAGCTTCCGTAGCGAGGCTTATGGCTTTACCTCCGATAGGGAGTTTGTAAATCAGGCGGTGGAGATTACCACAACCCTCGATGCCTACGAGGTGCTGCGACGCATAAACCTTATCGAGGCACTGCTTGGTCGTGACCGCGAGGTGGAGCAGAGGGTGAAGGAGCAAAAAAGTGAGGCTTACGCCTCACGTCCTATCGATATAGATATAATTTTCTATGGCGATATGACGTTTGACGATAGTAGGCTTACCATACCCTACCACTTTTTAGACGAAAGAGAGTATGCACTGCGCCCCGTGGCAGATATTGCCCCAGAGCGCAAGCATCCTAAGCTTAGCAAGACTCCGCAGATGATGCTGGAGGCACTGAATATTAAGAAGTAGTTTGATTATGAGAAGATTAACCAAAATAGTAGCCATCCTCGTTGCCATTATTGCGATTGTGGGATGCTTTCAGGAGGAGAAGCAAGGAACACGTTTTCGCATTGCTCTATACTCGCAGAATGTCTCTACAGATCCCGTTCTAAAGACCTCGCACGATATCGAGGCCTATGCCTTCTACGTGGAGAAGGGCACAAAATGGGAGGTGGCAACATGGGAGGATGCCCTAAACCGCGTCGCTACAAATAAGGATAATGCCAACATTACCCTATCGCAGCCAGATGTGTTTGGCACCTACGATCCCGCGGCAGAGTATCAGCTTACATTGGAGCTATGGTCGAGATACACCTTCCTTGTGGTTGTAGATAAGAGTAATCAAATTTACGCCACACGCTTCTACGAGACCCCTGTAAACCTCCCAGAGGTTATGACACAGCTACACCTCTATGCCTTCAAAAAGAGCGGTTCGGCAAATGGTTGGGATATGACAAACCCATTCCCAGACCAGGCGCGTGAGCCTCTTGTACCAGTAGAGGAGGAAGAGGAGAGTAACGAAAACAACGAATAAAGCATCATAGATTTTAGGAATGAGACAACATAATAGCATCGTACAAAACATCACACGCCTGATATCTGCGGCGATAGTTCTACTCTTTGGTGGAGCACTACTTACTAAGTGCGCCTCAACGATGACACCAACGGGAGGTCCAAAGGATACTCTTCCGCCTGTTATCCTCTATATGGAGCCGAACAACTTCACCACAAATATCGACACACTACATACGCCAAAGATTTTGATTGGCTTCAACGAGTATGTTCAAATCAAAGACCTACAAAAGGAGCTATACACATCTCCAGCGATGAAGAAGAAGCCTTCGGTGGTGCGTCGTGGTCAGGCTATCGTGGTAACTATCAAGGATACCCTTAAGCCAAATACAACCTATGCCATCAACTTTGGCTCTTCTATATTGGATAACAACGAGGGTAACCCTCTCCATTCGATGCGCTATGTATTCTCTACAGGTCCAGAGATTGACTCGATGTATATGTCGGGATATACGGCAGACTCCTACAAGGCGGACTCTGTAAGCAAGTCCTTCATCTACTTCTTTATGGCAGACTCGGTGGAGCAGCCTAAGGATTGGGACTCAACAATGTTTAAGTATAAGCCTTCGGTTATAGCACGTGCCGAGAAGAATGGTATCTTCATTGCCCAAAACCTTAAGCCTGTAGACTACCGCATCTACGCCTTCGAGGATACAAATGGCAATATGGAGTATGAACCATCGATAGACCAAATCGGCTTCCTCGACACGGTTTACAACCCTAAGAATATGCCAGGCTTCTACATCTGGTTTGACTCTCTACGCCAATACCCTTCGGCAGATCCACAGCTCTACTTCCGTATGTTTATGGATCGTCGCTTTACACGTCAGACACTATCGGCACAGGAGCGTCTTAACAAACATAAGGCGATGTTGTACTTCGGAGCGCCAAACCCTGAAGTTACAAGCATCCGCTTCGACTCTATACCCGAAGATAAGGTTATCTACGATCCTAAGACCGTAGGTAAGGATACCGTTGCCCTATGGTTCGATTTGGCTCCAGAGGAGTTGCCCGACACCATCAAGGGTGAGATTACATACTTCAAGCACGACTCTATAAACAACCTTGTGGAGACTACCGACAAGCTACGCTTGGCGTGGGTAAAGGTTGAGACAAAGGAGGAGCGTAAGAAGCGCGAGGAGTTGGAGAAGGAGCGCGAGAAGGCCGAGAAGAATGGCGAGGAGTGGGTAGAGCCAGAGGTGCCTAACCCATTCAAGGTTACCATCCCTTCATCGGGCGACTACCACAAAGATAAGCAATTTACAATGGAGTTCGACTACCCGCTCACAAAGTTCGATACTGCAGCGATATCAATGACTATGACCTCGGAACAGATTACCGAGCCTCAGGATGTAAAGTTCCACTTTATTCAGGACACACTTAATCGTCAGAAGTATCGTCTACATACCGAGTGGACTCCAAAGGCTAAGTACGAATTGCTAATACCTGCTGGAACATTCGAGAATGTAGCGCGCGAGAGTAACGATACCATAAAATATTCGTACACCGGCTCCGATCCCGATAAGTTTGCCCTTGTAAATATTAATGTCAGTGGCACACATCCACAAGCGAAGTATATCCTTCAGCTCACGAATGCTCAGGGTAAGGTGCAAAAGGAGATTAGTAACGTAGCCCCAGGCAAGTATCAATTTGACTACGTTACACCAGGTGATATTATGCTCCGCGTGGTGGAGGATATGAATGCCAATGGCAAGTGGGATACTGGCGATATGGTGCTTATGCGCCAGCCTGAGCGCACCGAGATCTTCAAGAATGAAGATGGTTTGGAGGTTATCACCACAAAGGAGAATTGGGAGTATGACTTAGAGGTCAATATGGACGCACTCTTTGCACCTGTAACGATGGAGTCGTTGATAAAACTCCTCAACGACAAGGAGGATGAACGCCTTAAGAAGCTTGCCGAGGAGGAGGCTAAGAAGCGTAAGGAGCAGTCTAATAAGCAGAATAACCAGAGCTCTGGTATGGGCTTTGGCGGTATGGGTGGCTCACTCGGAGGTCTTGGTGGCGGCTCAACAGGAGGTTTCGGCGGTGGCTTGGGCGGCTCAACAGGTGGCGGTGGCCTACGCAATGGCTCTATGGGCGGAAATATACAACGATAGTGTGACAAGAGAGAACTTTGACAATGAAGACAAGAGATATAAGGTTAATTTTATCTGGAGTAATTATAGCAATATCGCTACTGTGCTCCGAGCGTGCTACAGCACAGCACACTCTATCCATTACGGGTGGTAGTGGCCTATCGTATGCTCGCTTCTACCCTGCTGAGGTTACTAAGACTGTTTCGGGATGTGAGTCGTTTGGTGTGTCGTGGCGTTTCTATAGTCCTAAGCCTCGCTTTGTAGGTGCTATTGGTCTCGACTTAGACTATGTTCAGCGAGGCTTCTCGTTCGCCTACTATGATAACCCAGAGACTATCGTTGACGACTTTGGTAACCAGAAGGTGATACACCACTACCAATATTATACTCGTAGAATTAACTCCATTATGATGCCTTTCGTTTGGCAGCCTCACGTCTACGCGGTACACAACCGCCTAAGACTCTACCTTGAGGCAGCTGTGGTATTCTCATATAACATTTCGTCGACATACGAGTACCAGAACAATAGATTTCCTGGTGGCAAGTATGAGTGGAAGATACCTCGCGATAACCGCTTCGGCTACGGTCTTTCTGGAGGCGCAGGTTTTGCAGTACTCCTCGACCAGGTGGAGATTGGTATAAAGGCGAAGTACGACTTTGGCTACTCGGATATCTTGAAAAACCGCAATAAGTACTACTCTTATGACACAGATGGTGGATATGGTGGTCCAAATCCATTTGGATACCAGCCACTACGTTCTCCTATTGATAACCTCACCTTCCTCGTTACGTTAGGTTGGCGTTTCGATGCACGAGGCTTTGACGAGTGGTTCGTTGTGCGTCCAAAAAAGGAGCGAGGCTTAGACTCCTTCAACTTCTCGCAGCAGACAGGTGCTCAGGGTGGCAACGATAAGGGCGGTCAGCAGAGAGGCAACGCAGGCGGCGGCAGGAGCGCACGCCCAGGTTCAACACGAAGATAATAACGTAATAAACATTTAAGATATGGACAGTACAAGACAGCAGAAGATTGCGCGACAGATACAGCGCGACATAGCTGAGATTTTGCAGAAGGATTTGGCAGATACAATTCGTGGTTCACTCGTTACGGTAACCACCGTGCGCGTATCCCCAGACCTGGCATACGCTAAGCTCTACATCAGCATCTTCCCATTCGAGCGTAGCACTGCTCTACTTGAGGCTATTAAGGAGAAGAGTTGGTATGTGCGTAAACTCCTTGGTGGTCGCATTCGCAACCAGCTCAAGATAGTACCTGAGTTGGAGTGGTTTATCGACGACTCATTGGAGTATATCGAAAATATCGACAACTTGCTAAAGGAGTAATCTGACGAAGGTATGCTCTGGAGGAGGTTTGCACTGCGCTATATGTTTTCACCGAAGTCACACTCGGTGATAAACATCATTGCGTGGGTGAGCCTCGTAGCTGTGGCCGTACCCACCGCAGCGATGATAATACTCCTTGCTATGTTCAACGGTCTTACCGACAACATCGAGGAGCTAAATACAGCCCTCGATGCAGATATTGAGATTGTTGCCAAACGCGGTCAGACATTCCACGAAGAGGCTCTCGATTTTGAGTCTCTTAGCGCTGTAGATGGTGTGGTATGCCTAACACCATTTATCGAGCAGAGCATAATGGCATCGGCATCGGGGCGACAATACCCGATACATATTCGTGGCGTGGAGCGTAGTTACTTCGATGTTATGACTCTCGACAAGTATGTTGTTCAAGGCCATATAGATGCCATCTCGTCGGGAGATATTATTCTTGGTGCATCCCTGGCATCATCCTTAGGTGCATACGGTGTCGGCACCGAGATTGAGCTATATGCACTGAACCGAAAACAGATCTCCACGCTGCTACCAACAAGTGGCATATCGAAGCTGCGAACACGCTTAGGTTGTGTAATATCGGCAAATGCACAGATAGACGAGAGCGTTGCACTCATCGACTTAGCGCAAGCTCAAGAGTTGCTTAATTATGCCGATAAGATCTCAGGTGTGGCGATAAAAATCGCTCCAGAGAGCAACCCTAAGCATATTGCCAATAGCCTCTCGACTGTCGTAGGCGAGGAGTTTGATGTTCTCACACGCGATAGGAAGAATGCCTCGGTAAATGCCATCCTCAGAATGGAGAAGTTTGCCATCGTACTTATCGGTGCACTGATAGCCCTTGTGGCTACATTTGCTATTGTAGGCTCTGTGGTGATGCTTATGACCGAGAAGCGTCGCGACATAGCAACACTACGCGCCATGGGAGCATCACATAAACTTATATGCAACATCTTCATCGGTGAGGGCGTGCTTCTATCATCGGCAGGAACACTTCTTGGAACTCTGCTCGGCATAGGCTTTACGCTTATACAGAAGAGTTATGGCGTTGTTAAGATTCCAGGTGGTAGCATCTTGGAGAGCTACCCCGTAAGCCTTAGCGTTATAGATATAGTTGTTGTCGTAGCAATTGTAATGACGATGGGTACCGTAATATCAACACTAACCGTAAAATCAAGATTAAAGTAGGTCTATATGAGAATGAAGAGAGCTATCATAGCCATATTATCACTTATAGTTGTAGCCTGCTCAGGGCCAAAGGTTATTCCAGATAATATTCTGGTGAAGATCTTTCACGATGCCTTTGTGGCAAATGCCTATATTGCGGAGGCAGATATAACCTCCGACTCGCTATATATCTATGAGCCAATATTTCAACGATATGGCTACACAATGAGAGACCTGCAACACACGCTGACTACCATCAACGAGCGCAAGAGCTCTCGCATCAGCGATATTATGCAAAATGTAAGTCGTAAGTTGGAGATGGAGTATAAGGCCGAGCAGCGTAAAATAGTTGTCCTCGATACAATCGACAACTTCGCTAAACGCACCTACACCCGCACCATATACAGCGACACTCTTATCCGCGCAGATGAGTTCCGCGATACTACAAAGCTTCGAATAAGGCTTAAGGACCTCGTAGCTGGCGAGTACACCGTGTCGTTTGAATATCTTATCGATACCCTCGACGAAAACCGCAACTCACGTGTCGAGGCATACCTTATTACAAGCGACTCTACGCAATCATTCCGCCATACGATGATGCTCAGCCGCTACCGCAAGGGCACTTATACACGTAAATTTAACGCCGACACACAGCATAAGGAGTTGTTTGTGAATATGTACTACCATCCTACGAATGAGGAGTCTAAGTTACCAGATATCACTATCCGCAACTTCAAGATTGTACGCGTGCTGCCTACAGAAATCTCTGTTGATAGCCTCTATATGGAGCAACTAAACCTGACAATATTCAACAACGACCTTATGACTGGTTTTACAAGAGATACAATAGATATTGTCGAGCAACGCGATTCAACACTCATAGATTCACTATCTCATGAAACGCAGGATAACATCGCACTACGCACTCATTAATGGTTGCTTAGAACGAAATATCATCGTCGACGTTGATGCCGACGGCACCATAACCGCGGTACAACATTGCGACAATATAGATCGCGAGGCCCACGTTGAGTTCTACCCTGGCATCCTTATTCCAGGTATGATAAATGCCCACTGCCACCTCGAGCTATCCTATCTTCGGGGTGCTATTGCCGAGGGTGGTGGCTATGCAACATTTGCCTCGGAGATAGGTCGTGTACGAGGCAACTTCACTCTCGAAGAGCGATTGCAGGCAGCTAAGATAGCAGATGCTATAATGTGGGAGCAGGGCATTGAGGCGGTTGCAGATATTGCCAACGACGACCTTGCGATGAGCATCAAGGAGCACTCACCAATCGAATATAAGACGATGTTCGAGTTCTTTGGACTCAACAATCACGACACTACAACTCTTGAAACACTTGCCTCACAATATCCAGATGCAAGTGTCACACCTCATTCTACATACTCGGTACAGGAGCAGGAGTTCAACTACCTATGTCAAAAGTATAGCTCCCTACTCTCGATACACTTCCTCGAATCGGAGAACGAAGCACTACTATATCAGCACAAAGGCTCGCTCAATGAGTGGTATAGTAGAATGGGCTGGGAGTGCGAGTTTCTACACCACATCACACCGTCACAGCGCATAGCCAACTGCGTGCCTATGTGTGGTAGAGTACTCCTTGTACACGCCACCTGCGCCACAAAGGAGGATGTTGCCACCATAGAGCAAGCTCTTAAGAACTCAGCGACATGGGTACTATGCCCCGAGTCTAACCGCTATATATCCAACCTGCGTCCACCAGTAGCGATGCTCGAAGAGATGGGAGTAAACATTGCCATCGGCACAGACTCTTTAGCCTCAGCACGCAAACTATCAATGGCAGATAATATGCTCCTATTGGGCGATATACCCCTCAATAGACTCCTAAGCTATGCCACCATAAATGGCGCTAAAGCACTTGGTATAGATGCTATGAAGGGTAGCATCGAGGTTGGCAAGCGACCTGGATTAGTAATCGTCGATGGTGTCGACTACAAAAATATGTGTCTGAGATCAGATGTCCGCACCTACCGTCTCTTGTAAGATATGTATCAGCGCAGTATCACACGAATGTCGCGCTCAGCGATTGTAATTGCCATAGATAGCTCCATATCTATGCAAGAGTGGACTATGCTCTACAATACACGTATGCGCAAGATGGAGGCCGCAGCCCTTATTGCCAACTTCGCAATAGACGAACTTGTTATGCGCTCAACACGCGCAGGAGGCATACGCGATTACTACGATATTGCCGTTTTGCGATACTCTGGCGATGGCATCGAGCCTATCATCGCAGACGAGGATAATAGTATGATTCATATAAACAAGCTCCACGATGCAATACCACAACCCGTGTGCTACAACATCGTACAAAAGGAGGAGGATGGCTCATATAGCACTATACCTATGACTCTCCACGAATGGGTAACACCTAAAGCATACGGTATAGCCCCAATGTATGAGGCATTTGTGCATATCAAGGATTTAATATCTAAATGGTGCGACGACTCGTTTAACCGTAGGAGTTTTCCTCCAATAGTTATAAATATCACAGATGGCTGCTGTGGCGATGCCGAGGAAATGGAGCTACTTGATATAGCTAAAGAGATAGATAACATCGGCACTAAGGATGGTACGACGCTAATTATAAATATCTACTTAGCAAGTGAGAGCGACCAGACGGAGAACATACTATTCCCCACCTTGTGCGACAACTTTAGCCACGATTCAGACTGCCAGATGCTATATGATATGTCGAGCACACTACCCGAAGAGCTGGAATATATCATCAAGGATATCATAGGGTGTGGTGACCAACGTCCATACAAATGTTTTGCTCGCAACGCCTTGATGGGCGAGATACTCACACTGGCAGATATAGGCACCGAGAGCTGTAATAAATATATATAATATGGATATCTGCACCACCTCGCAATTTCTGTGTAGCCTGAAATATCCGCAGAGCCGACTACGTACACTCCACAACATTATCTGCGATCCCGAAACCTTCCTTTGTAACAAACACGTCGCTACATTGGAGGGTAGCATCGATAATAACGACTACCTCTTCTATGCCCCTATTACATCCAATGGCTCTACAATGGTCCGCGAGGCTGTAGCGTGCGCTAAGGACCTTGCATTTTGCGATCTGCACATCTTAGAGAACGAGATACTATATAGCGGTCTTAGCACCGGTAGCTGCTGCCTTATTATGGAGAGTATGCCCAAAGGCATCAGACTCAATGAGGCAATATATACCTATTCAAAGTCGAGACTACTACGTGGCTTTGAGGAGTTTCAAACACGCCTCAAGGGGCTAAATCTAAGCCATAACAATCTGAGTCTTAGCAATATCGTTATAGACAGCGACTACAAATGGCATAGTATCTACAACTATAACCTGCAACGCGGCTTTGGAGGTGATGAAGATAGTTTTATGGCTATTGAACGCAGCATCAATAGTTTAGCCATACCCGATGAGCCTACAATAAAGAGCCTCGAACAACAACGCCTATATAGCATCACCACCGATGGCGATGGTAATATTGTCTACCCTATCGTAGAGTCGTGCCGAAGGTTTACATCTAAAAATGGCGTAGGCTTCAAAGATAGATACGACAATGTTATAATTGCTGATAACTACCTATGGGCCACTGACTTTAGCTGTAACCGTGCTGTCGTGCAACTTAAAGATAGCAAGATGGGGATTATCGACCGCAAGGGGCGCTACATCATCGAGCCTAAATATACCTCTATTGTATATAACCCTACAGACGGCATTAGTATCGTCCACGATGGCGAACTACAATCGATGTTTAACTACCTCGGCGAGCAACTGGAGGAGTGGCATAAATAGCCACTACCCCAACTCCGCCTGTCTGGCTATATGCGACGGCGTAGTGCCGAAACGACGCTTAAAGGTGGCAATAAAGTGTGAGACATTGATAAAACCACACATCGAAGCAATATATCGCGTAGGAACATCCGTCTGGCGAAGTATCATCGCAGCAATCTCTAAACGACAGCCAAGAAACCACTTGTGTGGCGACGCAGAGTAACGCTCCCTAAACCTACGCTTGAACGTTGATGCCGAAAGACAACATATATCGGCTAACTCATCTATGGAGATATTCGAAGATATACCCTTTAGGATAGCCTGCTCGAAACGCTCCTGCTCGCGCGAAGAGTGACGCACACGCCCAAATAGCTGATCTTTGTCTATGTGAATAAGAATATTGCGAAAGACACCATCGCTACCCACACGATTAGATATTAGATGGCTACCATGACTAAAGATATGTATCTCGTTATCATATATACGACGCTCCTCACCAGCCACAAAGAAACTACACGACCCACTAAGAACACACATTATATCGTAACCATTGGTAACTAACTCCTCCGTGGTATCACAACTGCGCGACATATACTCAATTATTGCACCACACAAAGGGGTGTTCATCTGTTCAACTCTATCCATAGGAATATATTTATTTGATTTACGTAAAACAAAGATAAACTATCCCTTCAATCTACACAACCCCCTGAATATCAATGGGCGTTTATAAACACGCTATTGACCTTATATAGATACCTATCTCATAAACCATCCCGATTATATATACTATTTTAACCAATAAGCCTTAAACTCTCTAACTTCTCTGGCCTCTTTAACTTTCTTAAGTTCCTCACTCCACCCACCGAAGCACGGGTATTATTTTTAATACCTGCAAGGCAACGCAAATAGCTTCTACAAACATCTGGCTTAATGGTCAAAATTAGTAGATAAAATCGGGGCAAATAGTTGGTTTTCTAAAGTTTGCACGATTTTTAAGGTAGATGATTAAAAAACAATATCCCCAATATGAACAACGACTCGCGACACTATTAGTATCATCACCTAAAACAGAACTCCTCAAAAGGTTGCTTTCGCATCATATCCTTTTGAGGAGTTGATATTTTAGCGATAATAGCTATTTCTGCTTAACATTTACCACTTGATAGTTTGGACCGCTGTATAATTCAATCCATAACTGACGAGACTTACCCGAAGTATTTGGTTCGGCAATAATCTTAAGCTCGTTAGCATATATATTATCCTGCTCGTTATAGACGATAGTTAACCACTTATATGTAGAATAGATATTGCCCATATCATCTTCAGGTGACACGGAACCATTAGCTCCACTATTATAATCTTGAATATATGCTCCATAAAATGGCTCACTACTACTTATAATCTGTTCTCCACCATCGGATGAGAATGTTATAGTTGCAGGATATCCAAGATCTATCTCTTTGGAACAAGCCACGCAAATCAATACCAGAAGAGAAAAAAGAACATTTTTCATAGATAATCGCATTTAGTTTAATAGTATGCCTTATGCAAAGGTAGAAAAATATAAAACAATAACCAAGTAATTACTCACACTATTTTGACCATTAAGCCTTAAGAGTTTGCAAACACCTGTTCAAATAAGGATCTTAGGTCTATCTATTTACGCAGAATTTATAGTGTGCCAACAGAATAAACGACCTTAAGGACTTCGCTAGCTAAAATACTAATGTAATAGGATTAACTAATAAGCTTAACTTGCCGAGGATTGCTTCGCAATCTTTTCTCGGCTTAAATTGGCGGCGTCTCGGCATAGTGAACAGATTCCCTCTGCACTCGACTTGCACGATTTTCCTCTGTTACACAGAGCAGTTAAGCTCACTAAACACCGATAAAACGGCAGATATAGGAAAGAGTTTAGATAGCCACCTCTTCAAGGAGCAAATCTTCGGTCTCTCAATTTTTCTATTTGCGCAGAGTTTATGGCGTGCCGCAATGAAGAATGACGATTTGGATAGTACTGGGCGTACAGCCAAATCGTCATTCAAATAAGGTGCGTCAGAAAACTGCGCAAAT
>JAZOQR010000050.1:0-11416 GCA_045656185.1 Alistipes sp.
AATTTCTTGTGATAAGGGGCATACCTTTGTCCCATCCCAAAAGTAAGACCCCACGGGCTGTACTGAAGTGTACTATCCCGTGGGGATCTTCTTTTGCGATAGAACAAATCTAACCCCTTCTGACAATAAATAAAGTGAAAACTGAAAACTGAAAACTGAAAAGTAAGGTATGCTTCGCATAAGTTTTATAAACACGCGTCGCAGACACCACACTTTTCACCTTTCAGTTTTCAGTTTTCAGTTTCATTGGTGCGTGGCGAGGGGGAGTATCTGTTCGCGTTCATTCGTTCATTTTCCCTATGTAAATGAATGAATGAACACTCATCTCTCTTGTGGGGATTATCAGTGAAGTATTGTCTTGGGGTTAAGTGGTAACCTTAGGGTCGTAACGACCCATCTTCCACGAGGGACTTATCTCGCTTGTGAGGGTTATCAGCGAAGTACTGTTTAGGTGTATAGTGATACCCGCATTTATCTAAGCGGTTACACTTACCTACATTATCACTGATATTATAATATATATATTATATATATTATATATATTATATATATTATTCTCAGTATATATAGTGTATTTTATACCACACTGAGGATAAGTATATCTCCTACTGAGTTCTCTATACTTTTCAAGTATATATCTATATCTACTCATTGATATAAATATATATATTGATACTCTCTTTGTTCTGTTCGTTCGTTCGAATTAATAGGGAAAACGAACGAACGCGAACACTACTAATTCGCTTTAGCGAGGTACTTGTGTACCGTACTTACTGAGTAATCCATTTTTATTCTGTTCATTCATTCATTTACATAGGGAAAATGAACGAATGAACGCGAACAGACACCCCTCTCTTCCTCTGTGATAACCGTGATTGATACCTTTCAATAAACTATTTTTACTCTTGACGCTAATTGTCAATTTTGGGTGGTTACTTTGCATCGTGAAACAGATACTAACACCTAAAACAATTAGACTATGGGACTAAATTACATTATAAACTGCTCGCATTGTGGTTCGCGTACCGAGTATAAAACATCCCTTCCGCGCAGTGCGTCTATGGTTGATGCGGCTAATATCTACAGCAATATAGATACTGAGTGTGCTATCCGTTGCCCTAAGTGTCGGGCGCGTCTGAATAATAGCGCCAATGAGTTTTTTAGTCAGGTGCAGATACAAACCGTAGAGTAGGCTTATTATATTTCGGCATAGTATAAGTATTGCCTATAATAATATAGAAAAATACTCTGAACAATATTGATGTTATATTTCATAGTTTGGAAAAAAAAGAGTAACTTTGAGACATAAAAAGTAAATAAACGAAGATATTATGGCAAATATAAAGATTAAGATAGGGGAGCAGATCCCAGAGTTCAAGAGCGTAACCAACGAGGGTGTAGACTTTTCGCTAAACGACCTCAAGGGTTCGCCTACGGTGCTCTATTTCTACCCAAAGGATAACACTTCGGGTTGTACGTTGGAGGCTAAGAGCCTCAGAGATGGCAAGGAGGAGTTGAAGCGTAGAGGATACAAGATTGTGGGTGTAAGTCCCGATTCGGTGAAGTCGCACCAGAACTTCTGCGCGAAGCACGAGCTTAATTTTGTCCTGCTTGCCGACACCGACCACTCGCTATCGGAGGCGTTGGGAGTATGGCAACTTAAGAAGATGTGTGGCAGGGAGTATATGGGTATTGTGCGTACCACATTCCTGCTTGACGAGGAGGCTCGCGTGAGCCATATTATCGAGAAGGTGGATACCAAGGACTCGTATGGTCAGATTATAAAGTTGCTCGACAAGGAGTAGGGCATAGTGGAGTTTGAATAGGATAAAAAAGATATAATTATGGCAGAGAAGACACAGGTAAATGCAGACAAGCTAAAGGTGCTGTCTGCGGTGATGGATAAGATAGAGAAGGACTTTGGCAAGGGCTCTATTATGCGTATGTCGAGCGATGCGGTGGTAGATGTTCCGGTTATTCCTACGGGCTCGGTGACGCTCGATATGGCGCTCGGTGTGGGTGGTTACCCTAAGGGACGTATCATTGAGATTTATGGCCCTGAGTCGTCAGGTAAGACTACACTTGCTATTCACGCTATTGCTGAGGCTCAGAAGTCGGGCGGTATTGCAGCCTTTATCGATGCGGAGCACGCCTTTGATAGCTACTATGCGCAGAAGCTCGGCGTAGATATCGACAACTTGCTCGTATCGCAGCCAGACAATGGTGAGCAGGCGTTGGAGATTGCTGACTCGTTGATTCGTTCGAGTGCTATCGATATCATCGTTATTGACTCTGTTGCGGCGCTTACACCAAAGGCTGAGATTGAGGGCGATATGGGTGACTCGAAGATGGGTCTGCAGGCGCGCTTGATGTCGCAGGCGTTGCGTAAGTTGACAGCCTCTATCTCTAAGACTAAGACCGTGTGTATCTTCATCAACCAGCTTCGTGATAAGATTGGTGTTGTGTATGGCAACCCTGAGACTACCACTGGTGGTAACGCCTTGAAGTTCTACGCCTCGGTGCGTATAGATATACGTCGTGCGTCGGTTATCAAGCATGGCGAGGAGCAGCTCGGTACACGCACTAAGGTGAAGGTTGTGAAGAACAAGGTGGCACCTCCATTCAAGAAGGCTGAGTTCGATATTATGTTTGGCGAGGGTATCTCAAAGCTTGGCGAGATTATCGACCTTGGCGTAGATTTTGAGATTATCAAGAAGTCTGGCTCGTGGTTCTCGTATGGCGATCGTAAGATTGGTCAGGGACGCGATGCTGTGAAGGAGGCGTTGAAGAACGATGCCAAACTTATGGAGGAGATTGAGCTCCGCGTAAGAGAGGCTATGCAGGAGCATAAGAACGAGTAATTTAGTAATTAGTAATTATTAATTACCTGTTTTATAACGATTTACCAACACGACTACTAACGTGGTAGTCGTGCTTTGGTATATGTAGCTAAAACGAAAAAATATGGAGTATTCACCCCAAGACGAGATATTGATTGCCCAGAAGTGGCAGGAGTTGCAGGATGCATGCAACAAGCATAAGGTGTGTCGCAGGGAGGGAGATTGGGACTTTATAAAGAGGGCCTTTTTCCTTGCTAAGGAGGCGCACAAGGGTGTGCGTCGTCGTTCGGGTGAGCCATATATCATACATCCTATCGAAGTGGCACTCATTGCCGTCAGGGAGATAGGTCTGGGTAAGAAGTCGGTTGTGGCAGCCTTGTTGCACGATGTTGTGGAGGATACGGAGTACACCGTGGAGGATATTGAGCGCATCTTCTCGCCAAAGATAGCCTCGATGGTGGATGGCCTTACGAAGATGGCGGGCGTATTCAATGCCGATAGCACCGAGCAGGCGGAGTACTTCCGTAAGGTGCTCCTCACGCTCTCGGATGATGTGCGTGTTATCATCATCAAGATTGCCGACCGTCTGCACAATATGCGCACGTTGGGGGCTATGCCTCACCATAAGCAGATAAAGATTACCAGCGAGACCATCTACCTCTTTGTGCCATTGGCATATCGTCTGGGCTTGCACGCCATAAAGAGCGAGCTGGAGGATTTGTGTATGCGCTATCGCTTTCCGGAGGAGTATGCCGAGATTAAGCGAAAGATAGATGATACCGAGACCGAGCGTCAGGAGTATATCGAGAGGTTTATGGCTCCTATACGCGCGGTGTTGGATAGAAATAAGTTCCAGTATGAGATGACGGCTCGTGTAAAGAGTATCTACTCCATCTGGAACAAGATGCGGCGTAAGAGCATTCCATTTGAGGAGGTCTACGACCTCTTTGCTATACGCATTGTGTTCAAGGCCTTGCCCTTCCCTTCCGAGAAGACGCAGTGCTGGCAGATATACTCTTGTGTAACCGATATCTACACCCCTAAGCCTGACCGTCTGCGCGACTGGATAAGCATCCCTAAGTCGAATGGCTACGAGGCGCTGCACTCTACGGTTATGGGACCTGATGGTATTTGGGTAGAGGTGCAGGTGCGCACGGAGCGTATGGATGACATTGCGGAGCGTGGCTTCGCGGCACATTGGAAGTATAAGCACGCCTCCATTTCGCAGGAGGAGGATGGCCTGGATAAATGGCTTAGAAAGGTGCGTGAGGCGCTAAACAGCCCCTCGGAGAATGCTATGGAGTTCTTGGATAACTTCAAACTCTCGCTATATAAGAGCGATATTGTGGTCTTTACCCCTAAGGGTGAGGCTCGCTCGCTGCCCTATGGTGCTTCGGTGTTGGACTTCGCCTACGATATACATACGAAGGTAGGAAGTCACGCTATCGGTGCTAAGATAAACCATAGGATGATGCCTGTTTCGACACGCCTAAACACGGGCGATCAGGTGGAGATTATTACTGCCGAGAGTGCTCATCCAGTGGCAGGGTGGTTGGATGTTGTGGTGACCAGCAAGGCGCGACAGGCGATTCAAGACTACCTTAAGAGCGAGCGCGATGATAATGCGGAGTATGGTATGCAGCTTCTGGAGGAGCATCTATCGCGCTATAATGTGGTGCTTAGTGGTCGTGTGTTGCGTAAGCTAATGCCTGCGTATGACTGCAAAAATAAGGATGAGTTGTACAGCAAAATAGGTGCTGGTATCATCTCGCTTGACAACCTCGGTGCGATACTTAAGGAGAATTCCTCAACTAAGATTCAGAAGTTCTGGAAGCTATTGTTGCCGGGTAGTAGCGATAGTGAGGAGGAGGATTTGGACCTTGATGATGTAGCACCATCGCTCGATGCTACGGCACGTAGTGGCGAGGATAGGGGTGCAGAACCCGACTATGTTATGGCGGAGTGTTGCGAGCCTATACCGGGTGATAAGGTGGTTGGCTACCGCGATCCAAAGACGGGACGTGTCACAATCCACAAGTCTACTTGCGACACGCTTATTAAGCTTGCTGCCCAGTCTGGTGAAAATATTATCAACGAGAATGAAATTAAGTGGTCGCAGCAGCGCGCAATTTCCTATTTGGCAACCATAGAGGTGCAGGGTATGGATCGCGCTGGAATTATCCTCGATTTGACTAAGGTTATTACTACCGACTTTAACATAAATATGCGCACTATAAGTATTCATTCTCACGATGGAATCTTCGAGGGTACTATTAGTATATATGTTCGCGACATCGAGAACCTAAATGTTCTGTTGGATAATATCCGCCACATTAAGGGTATGGATAAGGTCAAGCGACTGCTCAGTACTTGATTGTAGTTTTGCCCTGTAAGCTGTGCTTTGGTGTTCTAAGTAGGGTGGTACAATAGAGCTAATATCGTCTCGATTTTTCTAAGAGCTGTAACGTGATTTTGGAGTGAAAGGGGCGAGTTGAAGGAGAGAAAGAGATTGAGAGTACCTGAAAATAGGGTATTCGTAAAAAGGATATAAATTTTACTAAATTTCGAACTTAATTATGGCAACGATTTTTTCACGAATTGTAGCGGGGGAGATCCCTTGTTACAAAGTTGCGGAGAACGAAAAATTCTTCGCATTTCTTGACATTGCACCTTTGGCTAAGGGACACACTTTGGTAATTCCAAAGCGCGAGGTTGACTACTTTTATGATCTGGAGGACGGTGAACTTCAGGAGATGATAGTTTTTGCTAAGAATATTGCGAAGAAAATTCAGGCAACTACAGCGTGTAAAAAGGTAGCAACAGTGGTTTTGGGCCTCGAAGTACCTCACGCACACATCCATTTGGTGCCTATGAATACCGAAAATGATGTAGATTTCAAGCGTGAGAAGCTTAGTTTGACTCCAGAAGAGTTCGCAGAAATAGCAGCTTCATTGCAGTAATAGGGGCTGTTGATAACTCTGTAAAGAGTTGATATACAATGGGTAGTGTAGTTATTAACATACACTACCCATTTATTATTTAACATAATATTCTACTCCAGCGCAACACATCGCGATTCGCGTGATTTTCGCACTTTATCCACTATATTTTCGTAAAATTTACACTTGTATATTTACAAATATAATTAGACTTGCATCTTGTAAAGAGTGTTGATATTACAAATGTAACACATATCTCCACTGTCGATAACTGTTAATAGTTACAAATGTAATCTTAATTGAACTCAGATTGAACCACACTTTTCAGGATGTATTTGCGTTGTTAAATCGCTTGATATTATTTTATATATTCCCTAATATCAGTCAGTTATGGTTATTATATAGATATAGGTTTAGTTGTTAATGCGAAAAGTGAGTTATTTTATACTTTTGTAAAATATTGATACTAATTATTATGTAATATCCATAAAATCAGTAACTAATACTATTTGATGTTAATCTAATTAGAGGTAGATTTATTTTGTTGATTTAACTATAATTTACTATTTTACAAATGTAATAGTTATTAACAATTGTCTCGTTGTTACTTTTGTAAAAATTATTTGCTTTACAAAAATAAAGTTTGTATCTTTGTAAAAAATAAGAAAGATGAAGGAAAAACTCGAAATTTTGTGTGCGAAATACAACTTAACAGCATCGTCACTTGCAAAAGCTCTCGGTGTGGAGGCTTCAGCGATCTCTCATATTAGGTCTGGTCGCAACAAACCAAGCTACGATTTTGTGGTTAAAATCCTTCGTGCCTTCCCCGATGTTAACCCAGATTGGCTCTTGTTGGATGGCGAGGAGTTCTTGCGCACAGGTGCTCCATCATACCCTGCTGCCACCCCTCTATTCTCTGATTTTGGTGCTGAGGTCGATGCTCCTCTTTTCGAGCAGCCAAAAAATATTGAAATCTCAGCGAGTTCTGTTGAGTTAAAAAATGAAAACATAGACAAAAAGTTGTCGAATCAAAATTGCGTAAAACAGCCAAGGCGAGTTATTGTTCTCTATACCGATGGCTCGTTTGAAAGCTACGATGCTAAAGAGTAGTTTGCTGGCTGTTTGATTTGTTATAGTGCACTCCTCTTCGAGTGCGCTTTTTCGTCTCTTCCCTTGTGGCTGACTCTCTCTCTCTTATGTCTCTCTTTCTTCCTTATTCTTATGTCTGTTGTGGGCTGTTCTCTAAGCTCCTCGCGCGCGCGTATGTACGATTTATATATAGTGTGAAATTTGAGCTGGATGCAGTTTGTATAAATATGTAATAACACAGCATATTTATTGCATTGTGTATGCGAAGAATTTTTGCTCTTCTGGCGAAATGTTTGTATAGCTTGTGGCTATGAGATGGCAGCCTTTGTGTGGTTGCTGATTCTTGATTGTTGTTTTGAGGCTCTTAAAAATCGTGTTAGGCGTTTGCGTGATTGAAAAATAATGTTTATATTTGTGATTGCAAAAAAGATAGTTATGGACTACGCAAAGGAATTAGAGAGATACGCACCAGCCCCAACTGAGGCTCAGGTGGCAAAGGAGGTTGCCAAAATTAAGATGGCAGCGCACCGCAACGGTAATGTTGATGTTTACAAATTCTGTTACTCGGCAATTGACCTTACAACACTTTCGTGCAACGACAACGAGGAGTCTGTTCGAGAGTTTGTGCGCAAGGCTGTTGACTTCTACCAGAAGTTCCCAGATATCCCTAACGTAGCATCTATCTGTGTTTACCCTCCATTTGTGGAGACTGTAGGTCTTGAAATAGATGGTACGCCTATGCGTATTACCTCTGTTGCTGGTGCGTTCCCTGCGTCGCAGAGTTTCATTGAGGTGAAGGCATTGGAGGTTGCTATGGCTATCGAGAATGGAGCTGACGAGGTAGATATTGTTCTTAACCCTGGTATGATGCTTTGTGGTCACGAGGCTGAGGCTGCCTCTGAGGTTGAGGTTTTGCGTGAGGAGGCGAAGGATGTTGTCTTGAAGGTCATCATCGAGTCTGGAGCGCTTAAGACTCCAGAGCTTATCCGTCGTGCCTCACTTGTCTCTATGTTTGCTGGTGCTGACTTCGTGAAGACCTCTACGGGTAAGATTGATGTTGCAGCTACGCCAGAGGCTGCCTTTGTGATGTGTCACGCTATCAAGGATTACTATAACGAGACTGGTCGCAAGGTCGGTTTCAAGGCTGCTGGTGGCGTTAAGACTCCTGAGGATGCTGCGCTCTACTACACCATCGTCGAGGAGGTCTTGGGCAAAGAGTGGCTCACTACCGACCTATTCCGCATCGGAGCATCGTCAGCGGCCAATAATTTAATTTCTGCGATTGAGGATAAGGTTATTAAGTACTTCTAATCTTTATTGCGAATAACATAAGTGCAAATGGGCTACGTTTATGTTGCTCATTTGCATTTCTTTTTAGATATAACGATATATGAAACCAAAGCTGATAATATTTGACTTCGATGGCACATTGGGCGATACACGCCAAAATATCATCGTTACTATGCAGCGCACAATGCAGATGGTGGGGTTGCCTGTTAAGAGTGACGAGGAGTGTGCCTCGACTATTGGTCTTACGCTTGAGAATAGCTTTAAGACTATGTATCCCGATGTGAGTGCCGAGGTTGCTAAGCGTTGTGTTGATGCCTACCGCGAGATCTTTATGGAGAGTGTCGAGGAGCTTACGCCCGAACTCTTTCCAGGTGTTAGCGATACCCTTGCCCGCTTAGATGCTATGGGTATCAAGATGAGCGTCGCCTCGTCGCGCCAGTCGCAGTCGTTGCTTCTCTTTTTGGAGCGTATGGGTATTCTTAGATATTTTCCCTACGTTCTCGGCTCGGATAACGTCTCGAAGCATAAGCCAGATCCAGAGCCTGTGTTAAAGACGCTCAGAGAGCTCGATTATAGCCCCTCTGACGTGCTTGTTGTGGGTGATATGCCCGTAGATGTGGCTATGGCTCACGGCGCCGATGTCCGCGCTATTGCCGTCACCTTTGGCAATGCCTCCCGCGAGGAGCTTGTCGAGGCCAAGGCGGACTACATCGTCGACGACTTCACGAAGATTTTAGATATTATCGCATAAAATAAGACTCGGTAGCTGCATAACGGTTACCGAGTCTTTTTAATGCTGAATAGGTTATATTGCAATGCTCTATTCG
Source organism: Alistipes sp. (assembly GCA_045656185.1). GTDB lineage: Bacteria > Bacteroidota > Bacteroidia > Bacteroidales > Rikenellaceae > Alistipes. The sequence goes on from JAZOQR010000050.1 coordinate 8,986, forward strand.
ATGCTTAGAATAGGGATTGCTCTTGGTTGTTGTCGTAGGCGTAGCCAAGATGCTTGTACGCCAGCTCTGTGGCCTCGCGACCACGCGGTGTGCGCTTTAAGAATCCCTCTTTAATTAGGAATGGTTCGTAGACCTCCTCAATAGTTCCAGCCTCCTCGCTCACGGCTGTAGCCACGGTGTTAAGACCTACAGGGCCGCCGTTGAACTTCTCGATTATGGTTGCAAGGATTTTGTTATCCATCTGATCCAAGCCACGCGCGTCGATATTGAGCGCTGCCAGTGCTATGCGTGTAATCTCCACGTCGATATGTCCCTCGCCCTCGACCATCGCAAAGTCGCGTACACGGCGTAGTAGAGCGTTGGCGATACGAGGTGTACCGCGTGAGCGTAGGGCTATCTCCAAGGCTGCATCGTCGTCGATAGAGATATCGAGTATCGATGCTGAGCGTTTTACGATATTTGCAAGCACTGGGGCATCGTAATATTCAAGGTGGCATGTTATGCCGAAGCGGGCACGCAAGGGTGATGTTAGCAGACCACTGCGCGTTGTAGCACCCACAAGTGTAAATGGTGCAAGCTCAATCTGTATGGAGCGTGCTGCAGGACCTTTATCCAAGACGATGTCTATTTTGAAGTCCTCCATTGCCGAATATAGATACTCCTCCACAATAGGGCTTAGACGGTGAATCTCGTCGATAAAGAGTACATCGCCAGGGTTGAGGTTCGTAAGCAATCCTGCGAGGTCGCCCGGCTTGTCGAGCACAGGTCCCGATGTCACCTTAAGCTGTGCACCCATCTCGTTGGCGATAATATTCGCGAGGGTGGTCTTACCGAGTCCTGGAGGGCCGTGGAGTAGGGTGTGGTCGAGCGAGTCGCCACGCATCAGTGCCGCCTTGATAAATATTTTGAGGTTGGCGACAATCTTATCCTGACCAGAGAAGTTCTGCAACGCCTGCGGACGTATGCGGCTCTCAAACTCCTTGTCGCTCTCTATGTTTCTTAGATTTCTATCTACTCCCATACTCGCTTCTGATATTTATAGTGCAAATATACTAAAACTATTCGAAATATACGCCACTGGAGGTATATCTTGTCGCATATATACAGTGATAAAAATATTTGCTTGTTAGAGGTGCTAACATTACGATTTTTTATTTATCTTTGCGCGCTTATGTTTTTTTGTCAATGGCTATGTGTGCCAAAGATAAATATGTAGGCATAGAGTAGATAATAGATATTATTACATAAACTTAAACAAAACTATTTAAGATGAAAAAGTTTTTAACTTGCGCAGCTGTTGTTGCTGCATCGCTTTCAGTAGTTGCTTGTGGCAGTGGCAATACAAGTAAGCCATTGTCAGCAGAGTCAACTTACACTGACTCTTTGTCTTATGCTATTGGCGCAGACCTCGGTCTTAACCTTAGCCTCGGTATGAAGGATTTCGATTTCGACCGTGAGGTTATCATTGAGAACATCAAGGAGTTCTACAAGAGTGGTGATATCGAGGGCGAGGAGATTAAGGAGGTACGCAATCAGATGATGCAGTATCAGTACACTATGCTTATGCCTTATATGTATGCAAAGCGCTCTCAGGATATGATTGGTAGCGACCAGCCAGATACTTTGCCAGCATTGCCAGAGCTTTTCAACGAGGAGTTCACTCGTGAGAAGGTATCTGCTATGTTCGGTAAGAATATGGGTGCTGCAGTTAAGAGCGTAGAGGCTGATATCAATATGGATCAGGTTCTTATGGCTATCGAGGATGCAAAGAAGGTTGAGGAGCCAGTGCATATCGACTCTCTTATGCGTATGACTCAGGCTCAGATGCAGGGCGTTTTCCAGCGCCACGCTGAGATTATGCGCGAGAAGGCTATGGCTGAGCGCGAGAAGGCTTTGAAGGAGAATGCAGAGCTCTCAGAGAAGTGGCTTGCTGAGGTTGAGAAGCAGGAGGGTGTGCAGAAGACAGAGTCTGGTCTTCTTTACCGCATCGACCGCGAGGGTACAGGTGCTCAGGCAACTGCTGATACAGATGTAGTTCTTGTAAACTACGAGGGTAAGAACCGTGTTGGCGATATCTTCGACTCAAGCTACGAGCGCAATGAGCCTATCTCATTCTCACTTAACGGCGTTATCAAGGGCTGGACTGAGGGTATGAAGCTTGTAAAGGCTGGTGGTCAGATTACCCTTTGGATCCCATCAGAGCTTGCTTACGGCGAGAATGGTGCTGGTGCAGATATCGGCCCTAACGAGGCGTTGGAGTTTAAGGTGGAGCTGCTTGAGGTTAACCCTTAATTTCTTGTGATAAGGGGTCATCTGCGACCTCTCAATCATTGCCCCAAATAGGAAATACGCCAAGTATGTCCTATCTGGGGCAATTTCTTTATCGAGGCCACATCTAACCCCTTCTGACAAGAAATTTCTTGTGATAAGA
>JAZOQR010000051.1:0-27128 GCA_045656185.1 Alistipes sp.
TCGAAGCTCATGGTAGAGTTTTCCTCTCCCTGAAGACGGTGAACATAGAGCTTACGACCCTTCTCAGCCTTAAACTGCTGACCTGCGATCTCTACTATTACGTACATTTAATCTAAAAATTGAATGTTTAGCGCGGCAAATGTACGAATATTTTTTCATTCCGCAAGCGTTCCAATAATCTTTTTTACAAAAATAATCTACTCGGCATCTGCAGGGCGAAAGACATCCGACAAATAGACCTCTGTAGTAGGACCATTATTGAAGCCCCAAACAACAATCTGATACTCGTGGAATGTATCTATATTCTTACTTATAGATGCATTGGTAAAGGTCTGTGTACCTGTAAATATGTTGTTTGAGAGTTGCATATCGGTCTTGCTAAATGTAAGGTCAAAAATCATATCCTCCCAGCTCTCAGGCATACCATCACCAAAACGCTCCAAATAGCGCTTATCTTGTATAGTTAGGAAGTATGGATCGTTGTTGGTTGTAGTCACGGTAAAGGCTACTGATGATGCAGTAAGTTCACCTATCTCGATACTAAACTGGTTGGTAGAGGCTACAGGCGTGGTTGTAGCAAACTCCTCAACAACAACATTTGCCGTTGTATCGCCATCATCATTCATACCGAAGGTATAGACCACATACTCTTCCGCCCAGCGCAAGTTGTAGTACTCCGCGACCGAAATTGTCTGTGAACCACTATTCTGACATAGATGCATATACTTCTGCCAAGTATCGAGTTCTGGCAAGTAATCTATACCACACTCCACATCATAGAGCCAGCCATCAATACGATCTTGAATAATCAAATTAGGATTAGTAGCATACTTTTGTGTCCACTCAGCCTTCGGCATAAATCCAAAGACATATTCCAAATCACTACTCGATGGTACGATCTTAACCAGAGCATCACGCCAGGTCTCACTACCCGCTACCACATCCAACTCAAGAGCGCCTGTAATCTCTGCCACTGAGGTCTTTACAACCTCACTTACAAAGTAATGTGTGGTATATCTCTTCTCATCGGCATTGTAGCCAAAGTATAGGATTTGATACTCCTTATTTGCCTTAAGGTCGGCAGCCTGAAAACTCTTTACGCCCACACTTGGCATCTGGTCAATAATAAGGAGCGCAACCTCTTTAGCGATATCACGCTCCGAGCTAAGCTCCTCAGCAAGGCAGACCTTAGCATAGTATGTAGCACCATCCAAGTTTGGTGTTATAGTGAAATCTATCGTAGATGGTGTCACTTCACCCACGATTAGATTTAGCTCAAGCTCTGCTGCAGGCGCATCGTTCTCAGGCTTGTCTTCCCCACCGCATGCCACCATAAATAGCATTGATGCAGACATAGCCCAACCCAATATTGACATAAGATATTTCATAACTTAGATAATCTTTATATGTTTTACACTACTATTATTGTGGCATTGATGGCGTAGTAAACGGGAATACATTAAGCTCCGTAGTAGCACCATTTTCATCCATACCAAAGATAAATACGGCATACTCTCTATCGGGCTTTAGCAAAATCTCACGCTCCACAAAGCAGTCGTACACGAAGTCTCCACTCTTACACATCGAGACTACCTCGGTAGATGTTTTTGATGTGTTTATAAGGATTTGATGGGCGATATAATCATCGTCACTACGACCATCATTATCACTTGTAAAGTACCAATCATACCAATCCTTATTTGTGATGGTTACAAAATATTTCTCACTTTTTGCTGATGGCTTAATGGTCGCCTTTGCCACCCAACCACGCAACAAACCCTCAGATGTGGTCTGCTCGTACCACTCAGTTTCGATATTTGGCACCTCAAAGGTCATCGTAGAGGGCTCTGGTGCTAATGTTTTGAATACTTCGCGTGTAATTGGCGTTGTAACGGTACCATCTGTATTTATACCATACGCCCACACAAGATACTCGGTATCCCACTCTGCTATGTAGAGTATGTTATCCGTAGATAACGACACCTCACCCTTAATAGTATCCATAGTTATCACCTCCTCAAGGCTATAGTTATACAACTGCGAGATATATAGCCAGAACGAGTAGTCGTATCTCAACAACTCATAGTCGTTGCAATGCTGATAACGCTCATAGCTATCCATCGTATAGAGCCAGAAGAAATAGCGCATATCACTCTCCGGAGGCGTGATGGTTATCCTCGCCGACATACCCTCAATATCCGACACCTCAATATCGAACAACTCTGGAGCATCAGGCGTAACGATGGGCTCGGAGTAGATTATATCTCCAATCTTCTGCCCTACAGCCTTATCAAAAGCAAAGTAGACCACTCGGTAGCGAGAGTGACCTATAAGGTTATCAAAAGTTAGAGTCTGCGTACCCACCTGTAGAGATTCATCGAAGTTATCGCCATAGCGAATATCAAGGTATATCTCTTCGGGTTCGCGTCCCATAAAATCCTCAACATCTGGATGGAGATAGGCATAGTAAGCAATATCCTCTGATGGCGGTGTTACAGTTACCATCACACTATCATACTGCAAATCCTCGACCTTAAATTCAACCTCTCTCTGCTGATTTTGCGTCTGAGATTTAACATCATCATCACCACATCCAACCACAACTACAGATACCGTCACAGCGCATAGCAACAATAGTTTTCTAAACGATGCATTCATATTAAGTAGTAATTACAAGATTAAACATAAATGTCCATATGCAAATATATAACATATTTCCGCTATAATCGCAACTCTTGCCATATATTTTTATTAATGTATAGTCTATGACACTTTTTATTAAACGAAGTGGCACGGGGTATAATGGCATAGTTATGGATATATGTTACTATATTTTGCAAGGGTTGTTGCATATACCAAAAACTTTTGCTAACTTTGAAACAAAAGTCTACAAAATGGCAGAATTAGAGAATACCACAACCACACAGTCGGCAACCGCTGAGATAGAGAGCAATATTAGAGAGTATCTGCTTACCGAGCAGTTCAATGCCGCTGTGCGCGCTGGAGCTGCCATTATGAAGATATACAAGAGTAGCACCGACTACGACGTGCAACTCAAGAGCGACAACACCCCTATCACCATTGCCGACCGTATGGCGCACGACACCATCAAGCGCGCGCTGGGCCAGACACGCATACCAATACTATCGGAAGAGGGGCGCGAGATGCTCTATGATGAGCGTTGCAACTGGGAGCTATTCTGGTTGGTGGATCCTCTGGACGGCACGATGGAGTTTATCAAGGGTAATAATGAGTTTACGGTGAACATCGCACTTATGCAGAATAATGTTTGCATCAGCGCGGTGATATATGTGCCATACCACAATAAGATATATATCGCTGAGCGAGGTCACGGAGCTTGGGTAATGGAGGGTGTTGAGCCTAATGAGATGGCAGAATACACCTACAACGATATTCACCGAGAGATCGAGAGGCTGCCTCTTGCAAGCAACCAACATAGCAACTACCGCGTGGCCCTCTCTCGCTCTCACCAAACACCAGAGACACACCACCATATCGAGCAGCTTCGCACCGTGCACCCAGATATCGAAATCGTAGAGCAAGGTAGCTCGTATAAGTTCTGCCTTCTTGCCGATGGCAGTGTCGACTACTATGTGCGCACCACAACCACGTCGGAGTGGGACACCGCCGCAGGAGAGCTTATCCTTAGCGAGGCGGGCGGCACCACATTCAGCTACCCCGCTGGCGAACCTCTATATTATAATAAGGAGTCGCTCAATAACCCTTGGTTTATCGCCAAGAGGAATACTTAGCCCCTTTACATTACCTAAGAGGCTGAATAAAAGATCTAGTTTTAGGCTTGCGATGGCCGAAAAAGCGGAGTTTACTAAGCGTAAATGAGCATTTTGAGGGCGAGCATAACGACAAAATAGACTTTTATTCAGCCTCTTTATCGATTATTTCGATAACCTGTTCGACAATATCTGTTTGATAGATTCATTTTGTTGCGTTATTTTTGCATCGTAAAACAAATGATAACAATAAAAACAGATATAGATTATGGGAGCAATTCATTTAACAAAGGGCGGTTTCGAGAACCGCATTGCAAAGATTGAGGATTTGGCTAACGGCTGGAACTTTTTGGGAGAGAGACCAGCTTTAATCGACTTCTTCGCCTCGTGGTGCGGTCCTTGTCAACGCCTATCGCCAATTATCGACGAGTTAGCTGAGGAGTATGCAGGCAAGGTAGACATCTACAAAGTTAATGTAGACGAGGAGGAGACGCTTGCCAAGATTTTCAAGGTGCGTTCTATACCAACATTGGTCTATATTCCAAAGAACGATGTACCTACGGTTCAGGCTGGAGGCAAGAGCAAGGCAGAGCTCAAAGAGTTAATTGAGAGCATACTACTCAAGAAGTAGACATAAATATCAACCATAGTAAAATTAAGTTAAGTAAGTTAGGTTTTATCGACGGGGGCGCATTCGGAGGTTTCGGATGCGCCCTTAATAGATATAAACGCTCAATTTAGGTCGTATAGCAGAGTGTCTACAAATATGTCTACAAAAAAATATCCACGTAGTGGGTGTAATTAAAATTATTTTACTTATCTTTGCATAGATATTTCGCAAGTTGATGCTTTGTATGATTAATTCTATTACATACTCTGTTAGCTACTCACCTCTATCATATCTTTTGATGGGGGGGGGATTTTGCTGTATATCAACCACTTACAAGCATAAACACCATCCATATCTCGGTATAGACACCCTGCGACAGCCACGTCGTGGGGTATAGTTTTTGTATCTTGGCACAACTTTGGCGTTTTCACGAACATATAATTAACCATTTATACATTTTTAACATTTAACAATTAACAATTATTAACTATGAAAAGATTTTTAGCTTTAGCTGCATTGGTACTTGGTATGGTATCATGCCAGACAGAGCCAGAGGGTCTCGACGTTAATGTTGGTGGTGAGCAGGATGTAAACATCACTGTATCACTTCCGGAGGGTACTCGTGCCGACAGCGCATTGGGTGCTTTTGGTAACGTTGATTTCGATGATTACGACATTCGCTACATCTTGCAGGTGTTCGATGCAAATGGCGAGAATGAGAAGGCTATGCAGTTCATTTACAGCGATGAGCGCAGTGTATCATTCCCAGTACGCCTTATTCCTGGTCGTAGCTACAAGTTTGTAGTATGGGCTGACCTTGTTATTAAGAATGGCGAGGAGGTAATTGCACACTACAATATTGGTGAGACTCTTGAGGATATCTCTATCAATGAAGATAAGTGGGCTCCAATGAATGAGGCTCGTGATGCATACACTTGCTCTGAGCTTCTTCCATTCTCACGTCAGAATGGTATCGATAAGACTCTTGAGCTAAAGCGTCCATTCGCTAAGTTGCGCGTTGTGACTACTGATATGGAGGATCTTATGGGTGTTAAGCCTACTCAGGTTAAGGTTGTGTACACAACTCCTTACCGCGAGACTTTCAACGCTGTTGAGGGTAAGGCAGGTGATGCACTGAGCACAAAGACTCACGAATCAGCTCCTATCTTTGAGTATGAACAGCCTGGTGCAACAACAAAGACTCTCTTCTCTGATTACCTATTTGTTAGAGAGAACGATATCGTTAACTTCACTATGTATGTTTATGACCAGACTTTCAATGGTAATAACGCAGAAACTGCAATCATCGACGGTCCTAAGAGTTTCAATACTGCAATTCCAGTAAAGCGCAACTACTTGACTACTATCAAGGGTAATATCCTTACTTACGAGGATGACTTCACTGTTGAGATTAAGCCAGATTTTGCAGGCGAGGAGATTGTTAAGTATGCTGAGACTGCTAGTAAATTGCAGGAGTTGATCAACGAGGCTACAGATAACGTTGAGACAACTATTATGCTTGGTGGCAATATCAACCTTGACGATATTCTAAGCGCTGGCACACTTGCAACACGTGCAGCGAAGGATTATGCTCTTCTTATTCCTGCTGACAAGGAGGTTGTTCTTGACCTTAACGGTTACACTATCTGCCAGTCTAAGGCATGTGACGCAAGCTACTCTATGATTAAAAACAACGGTAACCTTACAATCTTGGGTGGTGGTATCGTTGAGTTTACAAACACTGCAGAAGGTGGTGGCTCTACATGGGGTACATACACTATTGATAACCGCAGTGAAGGTGTGCTTACTATCGACAACGCAACAATTCGTCACAATGGTTGTGTTAATGGCGATGTAAACCACGATACAAATATTGCAATCCAGAACTATGAGGGTAAGGTGGTAGTTGAAGACGGTACTATCGCATCTACACAGTTCCGCTCATTGCGTGACTTCACAGCAGGTGGTGAGATTATCATCAACGGCGGTACATTCTTGGGTCAGGTTTGGATGCAGGGCTTAGGTAATGGCTCTTCAAGCCTTACTATCAATGGCGGTAACTTCTCTCCTGTAGCAGGTTACGATGGTTCATCTATATATATCACCAACAACACTAATGTTGTTAATGTTGCTATTACAGGTGGTATGTTCAACACCAAGGTTGGCTGCTATGACACAAACAAGGAGGGTGCAAAGGGTTGCATCACTGGCGGTACATTCACAACTGAGGCTAAGGAGGCTACTAACGAGGCTCTTATCAACGAGGATTACACTTGGGTAGAGGCTGAGAACGGTCTTTGGACTCTTGGTCTTAAGCCTGATGTTGCCAAGATTGGCGAGGAGGGCTATACTTCTATCCAGAAGGCTGTTGCAGCAGCACAGAATGGCGATACAATTCTATTTGTTGCAGATGTAGAGCAGGTGGATGGTGTTATTATTACAGATAAGAATATCACTATTGACTTGAATGACTATACATTCACAGTTTCTAATGGTGCAAATACCAATAATCGTAACTTCAAGGTTAACGGCTCATCTGTAGTAACCATCAAGAATGGTACTATGGTAGCAGCGGGCGACTACTCTTCTGGTGCTTATGGTACAGTTCGTACAGAGGGTACTGCAAATGTAACTTTGGAGGATGTAATACTATATAACTATCGTGGTAATGGTCTAAATGTAAAGGCTTGTACTGGTACTACTGTTACTATTACTGATACTGAGGTTTACTCACAGTATGGTGGTGGTATTGAGTCTGCTGGTGGTACTATTGAGTTGACCAATGTTAAGGTTGAGCAGAAGGGTATGTACACTGCTCCTTATAACTCTATGGCTATCTCTGTAAATGGTGGCGGTACAGTGACTGTTAATAGCGGTACTTACTCAACTGAGTGCATCACAGCAGAGGAGGCTAACAATCAGGGTACATCACACGGCCCTTGGTGTGCTGGTGTTCTAAACTCTGGTGGTACACTTATCATCAAGGGTGGTACATTCTCAAATGACAACTTCGGTGAGAATACTCTTGCTACTCATGCTCGTGGCTTGATCTTCGGTGACACAGCTTCAAACATCGTTATCAATGATGGTACATTCAACGCTCTAAAGACCGTTATCGACTATCAGAATAACCTCGGTATTCAGCCAAATCCTAACATCGTTATCAACGGTGGTAATTTCTCTGCAAATCCTGCAGTCGTTACTTCTTACGGTGGCGTAGTTATCGCAGAGGGCAAGGTTGCAGCTCAGGGCGCAGATGGTCGTTGGACACTCGTTGACGGCGTAATGGATGAGGCTGGTTTGAAGGCAGCTTTTGAGCAGGGTGGTAACATCGTTCTTGGTGCAGATATCACCGTATCTGAGACTATTGTTCTTGCAGAGGGTAAGACAGTAGTTCTTGACCTAAACGGCAAGACACTTGCGGCTGTTGATATGAATACTATTAAGAATAATGGTGGAAATCTTACTATCAAGAATGGTACTGTAACACGTACTGGCGATGTTGTTGGTTACTCAGTAAACAATGCAAGTGGTGAGATTTCTGTTGTAGATGCAACTGTTGAGTGTGGTCTCTATACAAGTGGCTCAAAGATGACTGCAACAAATGCAAACATCAGCCACAAGCAGTCTTCACGTCACGCAATCTATGCTTGGAACTGCGAGGTAACTATCAATAGCGGTACTTTCCACAACGACAATGCGGGTAACGCAACATTGATGGCGTCAGGCTCTTCTATCGTAACAATCAACGGCGGTACATTTAGCATTGCCGATGGTCGCTCAACTCTTGGTTGGACATCATCTATGATTGATCAGAATAGCACTGCTCAGGTAATTGTTAAGGGTGGTCTTTTCAATGGCGGTTTCCGCATTAATTCAACAACCACTACATTGACTATCGAAGGCGGTGAGTTCAATACCAATAACGGTAGCGCATTTACAGACTACAGCGGCACTAAGGTTGTTAAGGGTGGTAAGTTTACCGATGCAGGAGCTCAGAATTGGGCAAAGAAGTATATTGCAGAGGGTTATGAGATGAACGCAAACGGTGTGGTTGTTGCAAAGTAATCAACTACAATAACCTATAAAACTTGCGCTCGGCCGAATGGTCGAGCGCATTTTTTATGGGGATAGGTGGTGGTTTACTCCTCAGTAGCGACGATATCAGCCACCGTAGCACCGACAAACTCTATTAGATCATTGGGGGCAATGGCAATCTGTAGCCCGCGAACTCCCGCACTTATATAGATAGTGTCGTAGAGTGTGCAGGTGGAGTGTATAAATGTGGGAAAGGGTTTCTTCATACCGATAGGACTACAGCCACCACGGATATAGCCCGTAGTAGGGAGTAACTCCTTCATAGGAATAAGGTCGGCTTTCTTATTGCCCGAGACGCGAGCAGCAGCCTTCAAATCGACCTCCTTATCGCCGGGGATAACGCAGACAAAGTGGCCCGTTCTGTCGCCACGAAGTATCAATGTCTTAAATACAGTAGCTATATCCTCGCCAAGCTCCTCGGCAACGTGCGTGGCAGCAAGGTTATCCTCGTCAACAGTATATGGAACAAGCTCGTAGGCTATCTTTGCCCTATCCAACAAACGGGCAGCATTGGTCTTATCTATCTTCTTGGCCATAGTAGTATTAGTTTCGGAGGGTAAAGATACATAAAAAACTGAAAGGTGAAAGGTAAAGTGAACTGAAAACTGAAAACTGAAAACTGAAAGGTAAGGTATGCTTCGCATAAGTTTTATAAACACGCGTCGCAGACACCACACTTTTTAGTTTTCAGTTTTAACATTTCAGTTTTAACTTTTTTTGCTATCTTTGCCTCATAGCTATGAAAATTGGTAGTATCATACGACGAATTAAGGTGGGCGAGAATATGGCGTATGTCCTCGTCTGGGCAACCATATTCCTTGTACCATTTATATACACCAAACTTATATCGGACAACCCTGTTGAGCTCAGCGACGTACTTACGATATGGGGTAAGATAATACCATACTACATCATATTCCTAATAAACAACTACCTCCTCGCACCATTCCTACTATTGCGCCAACGATATATGTGGTACACAGTATCGTTGATACTCCTTGTAGTAGCCGTATTTGGAAATGCGGAACTATTATCCCCACACAATGATATCGGTCAGCTCTCTTTCAACGAGTTGCAGATATACTGGAATATGCTACTGGGTATTGTAATCGCAGGCATCAACTCGATGATTAAGCTATACTATCGTACCTTGGTGACAACACAGCGTATGGCACTACTCGAAAAGGAGGCTATCGAGTCGCAGATGGAGTATCTTAAGCATCAGATAAATCCACACTTTCTGATGAATACGCTAAACAACATCCACGCAATGATAGACTTCGACAGCGAAATGGCTAAAAAGTCCGTTGTAGAGCTATCGCATCTATTGCGACACGTACTATACGACTCAAGCGAAAAGCATACAACTCTCGACAAAGAGGTGGAGTTTATCGATAGCTACATAAAGCTTATGCGTATTCGTTTTATCGACGATGTTAATATCGAGTTTAACAAACCCGATATTGTGTTATGCCGCAAGATTAAGCTACCTCCATTGTTGTTTATCGTATTAGTAGAGAATGCCTTTAAGCACGGCATCAGCTACGACGCAAACTCTTTTATCAAGATCGATATCATCGCCTTCGACGATGAGCTTGCGTGCATAGTAACAAATAGTCGTCACAGCCAAGCGAACAACAACACCGAGCATAGTGGCATCGGTCTTAGTAACATCACACGACGTTTGGAGATGCTATTTGGCAAGCATTACACGCTAACAATAGACGACAGTGATAATAAGAGTTATTCCGTAGAGTTAGTAATACCTATAATAGATAGATAATATGATTGTAAAGTGTATCGCAATAGACGACGAGCCTTTGGCTCTGCGACAGATTAAGAGCTATATCGACAAGTCGGAGCAATTGGAACTTGTAGCAGCTTGCCGTAGTGCTAAAGAGGCACAAAAGGTAATAGCTGAGACTAAAGTAGACCTTATCTTTGTCGATATCAATATGCCAGATATGAATGGTCTCGATTTCGTGCGCTCGCTCGATACAGCGCACCACATAGTCTTTACTACGGCACACCCAGAGTTCGCCATCGACGGCTTCAAGCTAAATGCCATCGACTACCTGCTTAAGCCATTCTCATTCGAGGAGTTTTTGAGGGCCTCGCAGAAGGTCATCTCACTTGTCGACCTTGTGGAACGTTGCAAAATAGCAGAGAGCAATAAGACTCAGAGCGAGGCAGAGAATGCCGATAAGGAGTTTATATCGGTAAAGGCAGACTACAAGACTCAGCTTGTGCGCGTGGCCGATATCGTCTACTTGGAGAGCGCGGGAGAGTATGTACAGCTACATATCGAGGGTAACTCAACAATCACTACCCTATTCCGTCTTAAGAATATGGAGTCGGCACTACCTCAGGATAGCTTCTTGCGCGTGCACCGCTCATATATAGTTAACCTAAAGCGCATATCGAGCTATACGAAGGGACGCATCTTCTTGGACAATGGCGAGTACATTCCCCTCGGCGAGAACTACAAAGAGCGCTTCTTTGAATACTTCGATAGAAATTAGTAGCTCCCACATCGTAACAAAGAAGAGGTCTTAGGTAAACACCTAAGACCTCTCTCTTATAGATACCACACTTCGGTGGCCTATCTGTTGTTACTCCTCATCCTCGAAGTACTCTGCATCCTCAGCAAACTCAAAATCCTCTGCAACCTCGATAACCTCTACTGCCTCTGCCTCAGCTACCTCCTTAGCAACCTCTGCATAATACTCGGTCATCTTTTCAGCATACTGAGCGTTAGACTTCTCCAACTCAACTGGATCGATAGCACCTGAGATAAGGAAGGTAGCAGCTACACCAAGGATAGCGTAAAGCTCAGGGAACGCAGCAAGGATAAGGGTGTTACCCATTACATCGTTACCGTTACCAATAGCAGCAATACCATTAGCACAAACCTTACCCTGGTACAATGCTGAAGACAATGTTACGATAGCCATCAACAAACCTGCACCAAAGATACCTACTGCAGTAAGCATAGGCATCTCCTCATAGATAAGACCACTTACCATGAAGTAACCTACGAAACCGTAAAGACCCTGTGAACCAGGAAGAGCTGAAAGAATCATGTAGCTACCAAAAGCACCCTTGTTCTTCTTCATAGCACCTACTGCTGCCATACCGCAACGTGCTGTTGCTACTGCTGATGCCAAACCTGAAACACCGACCATGAGGACAACGCCCACATAAGCCAAAATTAAAGCTGAATTCATAATTGTTAAAATGTTTTAATTGTTAATTATTTATTAGTCTATTTATTCATCTTTCTTACAGGATCGAAGGTGCGCTGACCAATCTCGAAGCCTGCATTCTTGTAAAACTCAACAAAGGTCAATCGCATAGGGTGTACGAATGACGAAATCGCTGACATAAAGAGGTTGATACCGTGACCAATGAGCAAAATGAGCGAGCCAGCTACAACAGGCAAGATATAGCCATACCAAGGTGTACCATCAGCAATATCGCCCATACCCGAAAGTCCCATCGCAAGAGAGTTGAACACCTGCGCCAACACACCACCAGACAAACCGATAGCAAACAATCGGATATAACTCAATACATCACTCAAAAGACCTGTAATGTTGTTATAAGCATCCCAAAGGCCCGAACCAAGGTTGATAAGCGGATTGCGCTTAACATTGTTCAAAAGCAACATCAACACTGCACCCAAGCCCATAGCTCCGTAGAAGATAGGAGAGCCAGCATCGAAACCAGGAATACCCATTTCAAACATCGGTAGGCCAATAGCCAAAGCTCCCGATAGTAGGATTATAAACCATCCCAACAGACCAAAGGTAGAGGTGAAGCCGAAGAGCTTAGCCTTCATATAGATGTTGATAGCCATACCTATCAAAATCTGAACTACACCAATAGCCAATGATATTGAGAAGAAGTCCTGCTGGAAGTCAAGGAATGGCGTAGGCTCACCAGGACCGTAGCCTATCATCTCCGAAATCGAAAGACCGAAGAATGAGTTAGCATAGGTACCAAAAATCACGGTTGCCGTAGCACAAACCACAGATAGCCACGCTGCCTGACGCAACTTTTCGCCACCCTTCCACAAGAGACACAAGCCAGCCAACAAAAGCACCAAACCATAACCCGCATCGCACAAACAGATGGCGAAGAAGAGCATATAGAATGGACCAAAGATAGCTGTCAAATCCAAAGTACCGTACTTAGGCAATGCGTACATCGAGCCAATAAGCTCAAAGAGACGAGCGAACTTGTTGTTCTTGAGCTTCACTGGAGCCTCATCGTCAATAGTAGCATCACGACGATCGTAGATAAGGTTTGGATACTCCTTGAGCAAAGCATCTACCTTCTCAGCGGTCTCAGCCTCAGCCCAACCCTCAAGGATGATAAGGCGACCATCAGCCTCACGCTGTGCCATGGCATCCACCTTCAAGCCCTGCAACTGCTCCTTAAGAGCGCCACAGCGAGCCTCGATTAGGGTGCGTGAGTTTGCAGCACGCGAGAAGGCCTCATCAAGAAGTGCATCCTCAGCCTGCAAACGCGCAATATCCTCGCGCATAGTAGCGCTATCGGTCTGTGGAAGGCGAACCTCCTGACCATCAACGATAACAGCACTATCATCAGTTGTCACAACAGCGAAGTATACGGCTGACTGCGAACGAGCAATCTCGGCAATTGTATAGCCATTATCCTCGGCACAAAGCTTGTCGTAGGCTGCCGCCTGCGCCATAAAGAAGCGCAACGACACGCCACGCGCTGCAAGGCGAGCAACATCCTCCGCAGAGAACCTACCCCAAGGCTCAACCTCGTCGGCAAGCTTCTCCAAGCGAGCAATCTCCTGCTGGAGCTGCGCACGCTTCTCGCGAGCCTCCTCGTAGCACTCATAAGCCTCGTCACCCGAAGCATACGCCATAGCGTTGGCGTTGTACTCCTCGCTATCGGCAAAAGCCTTAAGCGCATCGATAGCCTTATGGTGAGCCTCGATATCCATCAACAACGAGCGATCGCCCTCTGATGGTTCCCAGCCAGTAGTGGTGATATCCACCAAGCCCAACTCACGCAATTCATTTACAAAGCGCTCCTGCTCACCAGCATAAAGCACGATGTCGTAGCGAATCATCTTACTAATCATTGTTAGGCTCCTCCATAGCCGCGGCTTGCGCCTGACGAGTTTTCACAATCTTCTGAGCCGACTTACTTAGGTTCTCCTCATCCTCCATAAATCGCTTAATCTTACGTATGGCATCCTCATAACCAGGTATTTGCACCTTTTCGTAGAGGTTTACCTTCTGAGTAGTTTTGCGACGCGCATAGTCAAGAAGCGTCATCTTTCGATTGTACACCTCGAACTCAATGCCGAGACGTGACATCTTCTTTAGGACTCTAATACCCTCAGCATACCAAACTGGGGCTGAGAAGAGGTCGTATGCCTTCTCCTCGTAGACTATATCATTTAATATAGGTATGCGCACGCCCGCAATCTTCTGCGATGCTAATTCAACATCAACGATGCGGATAAGATCACAATCAAACTCTCCCCATAGCTGTACCATATAGTCGTACTGAGCGATAAGCTCATCCAACTCCTTACGGAAAGCTAATGCAGAGTCCTTCGCTCGTTTAACCTCCGAACGCAACGCACTCTCCTTACTCTTAATGGTAGGAAGGGCGTTCTTTCGGATTTTGAGCTGCTTGTTCAGCTCACCGAGAGAGGTCTTGTTATATTGAAATTTGATTGCCATAGTCTTTTATTATGCTTTCCAATATTTCTCCGCAAGCTCCTGCTTGATGCTAACCTCACCCTTAGAGAAGTACTTAGCAAACAATGTCCAAGCAGTGTCAAGCATCTGCTCGATCTCGATGTTTACGTCGATAGAGAGCAACTTCTCTGAGTAGTCGTGAGCAAACTTCAAAGCACGCTCATCGTAATCCGATAGGTCGAAACCGTTCTCAAGCTTAGTCTTAGCGTTAGCAGCATCAGCATACAAACGTACGCAGGCATTCATTACCTGTGGGTGATCCTCACGAGTCTTCTTACCAATTACAAGCTGCTTTAGACGAGACAATGAACGGAATGGGTCAACGATAACCTTACCAGTATCGGTATCGTTACGCAAGAAGAGCTGACCCTCGGTGATATAACCAGTGTTATCAGGAATAGCGTGTGTAATATCGCCACCCGAAAGTGTTGTAACTGCGATAATAGTGATTGAACCACCGTTAGGCAACTGCACCGCCTTCTCGTAGATCTTTGCAAGGTCTGAGTACAAAGAACCTGGCATAGAGTCCTTCGAAGGAATCTGATCCATACGGTTAGATACGATAGCAAGAGCATCGGCGTAAAGGGTCATATCGGTCAACAATACCAACACCTTCTCACCCTTATCAACTGCGAAATACTCAGCAGCGGTCAATGCCATATCTGGTACAAGAAGACGCTCTACTGGAGGGTTGTCTGTAGTGTTCACGAATGATACGATACGGTCCAAAGCACCGGCGTTCTCGAATACCTGCTTAAAGTAGAGGAAGTCATCGTTTGTAAGACCCATACCACCAAGGATAATCTTATCGGCCTTAGCACGAAGTGCCACATTCGCCATAACGGCGTTGTAAGGCTGATCAGGATCGGCGAAGAATGGAATCTTCTGACCAGATACGATGGTGTTGTTAAGGTCGATACCAGCGATACCAGTAGCGATAAGCTCCGATGGCTGGATACGACGGAATGGGTTTACTGTAGGGCCACCAATCTCACGTGCCTCACCCTCAATCTGCTCACCGCCCTCAAGTGGCTCACCGTAAGCGTTGAAGAAGCGACCTGCCAAAGCATCTGACACGCGCAATACAGGTGGTTCACCATGGAACACAACCTCGGAGTTGGTTGCAAGACCCTCAGTACCTGCAAACACCTGAAGGGTAACCTTGTCACCCATAATCTTTACCACCTGAGCCAAACGACCACCTACAGTAGCAAGCTCGTCGTTACCTACACCTGTAGCACGAAGTGTAATGGTAGCCTTGGTGATATTATCAATCTTAGTATATACTTTCTGAAATGCTTTTGTTGTCATAATATGCGCTCCTTATTTTGCAAGTTTACTATTTACCAAAGCCTCAATCTGAGAGCGGAAATTATCAAACTGCTCAGACTTCCACTCTGAGTAGTTCATCTGACGGAACAAGTAGATAAGCTCCTTGAAGAACTTAGAACACTCATCGAAAATAGCGAAGTCGAACTTCTTACGGCAGATATCCAACACCATATTGTACATCATCTTCTGACGCTCAATAGGGCAGTTAGCATCGATGTTATCGAAGGCATCCTGCTGCAAAATTACAGAGTCCAACAACTCACTCTTCCAGAAACGCTCGTGGTACTCTACAGGTACACCATCATCACCCAAGATGTTGATCTGGTCGTTAGCCTCCTTACCACGCTGCATAATAGTTTTACCAGCATATACGCTCTCTACCCAATTCTTCTCGATATGCTCATCGAGGTACTCCACAACCTCAGGATACTCCAAGTACTTAGAGTATGAGTCGAGTGGATCGATAGCTGGGTAACGCTTCGAGTCGGCACGGCCCTGTGATAGAGCGTAGAAGCATCGAGCGGCCTTCTTTGTAGACTCGGTTACAGGCTCCTTAAGGTTACCACCGGCAGGAGATACAGTACCAAGGAATGTTACAGAGCCTGTCTGACCATTGTTAAGCTTCACAAGACCTGCACGAGAGTAGAAGTTAGAGATAACTGCAGAGAGGTCCATTGGGAAGGCATCCTGACCTGGAAGCTCCTCCAAACGGTTAGACATCTCACGCAAAGCCTGAGCCCAACGAGATGTAGAGTCGGCCATTACCAACACCTTCAATCCCATAGAACGGTAGTACTCACCGATTGTCATACCTGTATATACAGATGCCTCACGTGCAGCAACAGGCATATTAGATGTGTTACAGATGATGATTGTACGCTCCATAAGCTTGTGACCAGTACGAGGGTCTACCAACTCAGGGAACTCTGCAAAGATCTCCACAACCTCATTTGCACGCTCACCACAAGCTACGATGATGATAACATCTGCATCTGCCTGCTTAGAGATAGCGTGCTGAAGCACAGTCTTACCAGCACCAAATGGACCTGGGATAAAGCCTGTACCACCCTCAGCAAGTGGGTTGAATGTATCGATAGCACGAACACCAGTCTCCATTACGCGTGATGGACGTGGCTTATCAGTAAAGCAACGGATAGCCTGCTTAACTGGCCACTTCTGCACCATTGTAATATTATACTCGTTGTTGTCAGAGTCAGTAACAACAGCGATAGTATCAGTCACCTTATATGTACCAGCTGCAACAACACTCTTTACGGTGTAGTTACCCTGCATTACGAAAGGTACCATAATCTTATGCAACACCCACTGCTCCTTAACCTCTCCGAGCCAGTCACCAGCCGTAACCTTGTCGCCAGCCTTTGCAAGTGGTTTGAAATCCCACTTAGCATCGAAGTCGATTGGATCAGTAATAGAACCACGGTTGATGAACAAACCATCCATCTTCTCCAAATCGTTCTGAAGACCGTCGTAGTTACGAGATAGAAGACCTGGAGCAAGTGTAGCCTCAAGCATATGGCCCTCGAACTCCACCTTATCACCAATCTTCAAACCGCGCGTACTATCGTAAACCTGTACATAGGCCTCATCGCCTATGACCTTGATGACCTCAGCCATCATACGGACATCGCCGCAATATACGTGGCATATCTCATTCTGACCAACGGGACCGTCAACCTTGGCGATCACGATGTTCGAGATAATACCGTTTACACGTCCTAATGTTTTCATTCGTCTATATAGTTTTATTGTTTATTCACAAGTTCCTTGGCATCAAGCTCCTTAATCAAACGATTGAGCATCTGGCGACCCACCTCAGGTGAGAGAAGTGTCCAACGTGCTACAATATTTACCTTGACAAGGTACGATAGGATATAGTCTACATTGAAGAAGTCGAATACGGCAATCTCCTCAGCCTCCGACCAGCGGATAGCATCAATCTTACGCTCCTTCTCAACGATATTCTTCTCGTCACTTACAGCCGCAATAACTGCATCGATATATGGCAACTCACCACGCAAACCGAAATCGGCTGCCGATGAGCGCGATAGCTGCTCAACAATCTCACCGCTACCTACCACTACATCCTTAACCGCACGACCAGCCTCGCGCGCAGCAACAGCAGCTGCAATATTGCGAAGGTTGCGATCAAACTCACCCCATCCCTTTAGGAAGTGTGACTTTGATGCTGCAAGATCATTGTAGTAAGCCTCAAACAATGCGTGCTCGAAGCTCTTAGTAAGAACGATATCTGTATCGCGATCCTCATCCTCTGCCTCAACATACAACTTCGCAACGCGAGCCATATTTGCTGGAAGTAGAGAGTAATTACGATTCTCAAAGACCTCCGCCAACTGCTCAGCGTTAAGGTTAGCAAGTGTAGAGAATCGCTCGCGACCATTGCGATAAGCGATAAGATTTTCACAATCGTAGTAGGCATATAGAAGCTCCACAGCCTTACGATCGCGCTTTGATAGTTCGGCAAGAATCTCTGACTTTATCTCGCCAACATCAAAACCTTTGGTATCAGAGTCCAACGCCCACTCGCGAAGACCCGCAACCAAATAGAAATACTCCGTAGAGAACATGGCCTACTTAAAAAGCATGTTAGACACCTTCTCGCGGAGATACTCCTTAAGCAATGCATCGAAGCTCTCGTCAGTGAATGAGATGTAGTAACCACCATTCTTCTCACCGAGCTTAAAACCACTCTTAACATCCTTAGAGTAACCCACCTCGATACCTGCCTTAGCAAGCTCCTCAGCACTCTGCTTCATCACTGCATCCAACTCAGCACGCTTCTCCTCCGATAGCAATGCCACGAGCGACACATCAACAGTCTGAGAGTTCCAGTTGTTTGCAACAGCAAGCAACATATCCTTTACAAATGCAACATCCATTACTGCATTCTTAACAGCTGCACCTGTAGACTTCATAATCACAGCCTCTGCAAGCTCTGTCTTAATCTTTGAAACAGCCTGGCGACCAGCGAGTGTAATCTCTGTCATAGCATTCTTAGCTACATCATCGGCACGATCCTGTGCTGCCTTAGCAATAGCAGCAGCCTCAGCCTCGGCATCAGCGATAATCTTAGCAGCAGCCTCCTTAGCCTCGGCAACCAAACGCTCCGCCTCAGAACGACCCTTCTCCAAGCCATCGTTATAGAGCTTTTGCGTAAGCTCCTGAAGTTTGTTGTTCTCCATAATAATTCGTAATTTTTAAGTTTTATATATTATTTTTTGTTGTTTCTTTGTTTGCATTTTTATGTTATCCTGCACACTCCTTAGACAACATTCTGCTAAAATCTCACAAATATACACTTATTTTTTATAACCGACAATTATTTAACATAGTTTTTATTAGTTATTTATGCACATTTTTCAATATTTAACAAAATGTTGCAAGTTTTGGAAAAATATGTATATCTTTGCTAAGTTATGAAACAGAATATAGTATCAGAGCCTATCGTCGTCACGCTTGACGCTGGAGGCACAAACTTCGTATTTGGTGCAATGCAGAGTGGTAAACCTTGTGCAGAGAGCATAACACTACCATCTGAGGCACACGACCTTGACCTTTGCCTAAGCAACTTGGTTAAGGGTTTTGAGCAGATTATAGCTACCCTACCTCATAAGCCTGTTGCTATTAGCTTTGCCTTCCCTGGCCCAGCAGACTATCGCAATGGTGTTATCGGCGGCTTCTTACCAAATTTCCCATCGTTCCGCGATGGCGTAGCACTTGGACCTATGCTTGAGGAGCACTTCAAAATTCCAGTCTTTATAAACAACGATGCCGACCTCTTTGCCTATGGTGAGGCTGCTGGTGGCGCACTACCTCGCATCAACAGAATGCTTGAGGAGGCGGGATCAACAAAGCGTTATCGCAACCTTTTGGGCTTCACCTTTGGTACTGGTTTTGGCTTTGGTTTTGTGATGGATGGTAAGCTAAACCTTGGTGACAACTCGTGCGTTGAGGTCTTCTGCCTAAAGCACCGCGACAAGCCTCAATACATCGTAGAAGATGGCATCGCTATTCGTGCCGTAAAGCGCGTATACAGAGAACTTTCGGGCGATGAGCGCGAGCTTGAGCCACGCGATATCTTCAACATTGCCGAGGGCAAGATGGAGGGTAACGTAGAGGCCGCAAAGGAGAGTTTCGCTACACAGGGTCGTGTGGCGGGCGATGCTATGGCTACAGCCGTAACACTTATGGATGGTGTTATCGTTATCGGTGGAGGTTTAGCTGGCGCATCAAAGTACTTTATGCCAGCCCTTTTGGAGGAGATGCGTTCAAAAATTTCGACCATGTCAGGCGATAGTCTCAATCGCGTACAGATGAGCGTCTACAATCTTGATGATAAGGAGGAATTTGAGAAATTTGCACGTGGCAACTCAAAGAAAATCAAGGTTTATGGTAGCGATAAGGAGGTTGTTTACGATCCGGAGAAGCGCATCGGTGTAACAATTTCAGACATAGGCGCAAGCAATGCTGTATCGCTTGGTGCATACCTCTACGCCTTAGACAATATTTAGGGAAACGCCCCGAAAATAGGCATTATAACTTGGGCTCCATCCTACTTGCTATATGCATAGCAACAACGGATAGGAGCCTATTCTCTTCTATAGATGATAGCGATGTTATACCCATAACATCAGCTACAAAGACCTCATCCATACGTAGCAACGCCTCCGCAGGGATAGGACGTACAACTATCTTTACTCCAGCACTTTGGATAGCATCACGAACAGCACAATATTCAACCGTTTCGTGTTCCACTGGGGTATATACCGTGTTGTGATAGACAGCAAAAATAGGCAACCAAGGGCGGCTAATTATCTCCTTACGAGGGTCTACTAAAACAGCCATATCACCCCTACTCTGCACTCGCGCATCGTACATAGCATCAAGGGCTACAGTCGCCGAATTTTGCGATAAATATTCCGATTGTGGAAGGGTGAAAAACACCCCCTTGGGACGCTTCACACTAAGCGAAGCACCGGCATAATAGGATGGGGATTCCACCTCAAACGATAGTTCTCCTATCGAATTAAGGCGCATTACCACAGCACAACTCAGGGTTGGTGAGATACGCGACAGCTTGGTCAACTGCTCGATAATACGCTCGGCATCCTCCGCTCGACACAGCGATGCAAAACCGAACAACTCAATCGAGGCTCTGCGCATAACGTCGATATGTTGCGCTACATTAAACGCCTTATATCCAATCGTATGTATTCGCTGCATGACAAATGGATGCGATAGTCGAAACTCTGAAGCATCGACTACACTACCATCACTCCATACAAGCAACTTCATACCCTACTGCATAAATATCTTTAGCAACAACTCCTTCAATAGCTCACCACCATCCAAACCGCCACTATTTACACCCTTGCTCTTAGCATCATACTCACGAATAAGCCCCAACACACGGAACAACTGCGGACCATTCCAGCGTCCGATATTAGCCTTCAACTCCTTAAGAGCATAGAGATTATTGGCTCTCACACCTACCATAAGTTCCGTATCGCTCGGCATAGGAATACCCCTTCTGCGTGACTGCCACATATGATAGTTTAACAAGAAAAGCTGCTGAAACTGACCAAAGAGCAACATAATAGTCTGCGTAATTGGATAACTCTTAGGATTGTGCGCAAAGTGCTCAGCAATACGCATCGCTCGACCTACATCGCGCTTCATAACGGCATCGTTAAGTTCGAAGCCATTAAACTCCTTCGACACACCAATATACTGCTCAATGTGGTTATCGGTAACCACCTTATCATCGGCATTCATCGAGACCTTGAGCTTATCAATCTCTGTCACGATGCGCGAAATATCCATACCGACATGCTCCTTGAGCATCGCCATAGCCTTAGGCTGGATGCTTAGTCCACAAGAGGTGATATAGGATGATAACCACTGATCTATCTCATAATCACGTGGACGCACCGACTCAAAGACACAACCTGCCTTAGCACAACTCTTATAGAATGCCGTACGCTTATCTATACCACGTCCCTGTTCCTTATTCTTATAGCAGAGGATAAGAATGGTCGACGATTGAGGCGATGAGGTGTAGTGTACTAAGTTCTCAATTTTTGTTAACTGCTGAGCCTCACGCACAACAACCACCTGATACGAGCCCATCATAGGTAACTGACGGCAGAGCATTACAATCTTGCCCGTATCGCTATCAGCACCATATACAACGACCTGATTAAACGAGCGCTCTGCCTCGTTAAGGATTGTATTTGCAAGGCGGTCAGCAATAGTATCAATAAAGTAACCCTCGTCACCCGACAATAGATATATAGGTGCAAAGCGACGCTCTGCGATATCCTTCATTATCGCGTTGTAGCTTGTTAAAGCCTCACTAAACTTTATTGTCTTTGCCATAAACTATAGAGTGTAACGGGTAACCTTCAATACATTCTCGGTCTTACGGGTAATGGCATAGCGATCATCCAATCTACGACCTACAACCCACACAATATCATCGCCCGAAAGCAATACAAACTGACGCGACTTCTCCGCCATAGAGACCTTTTTATCGATAAGATAGTCGCTCAACTTCTTGCGACCCGACATTCCGAAAGGCACAAACCAATCGCCCTCCTGCCAACGACGCACCCTAAGTGGGAACTTTAGCTTATCGGCATCGAGCAATGCCACATTATCCCCCTGATCAAGGGTGTCTATAAAGTCGATATTGCAATACTCATAATAGAGCACCGAGCCACCGATATATGAGCGCACCGTACCTCTCTCTACAACACACTCGCAACTATCCTCCTCCGCAATTGGAGCAATCACAACATTGCCACGATCAACAACTGCAACCCACTCGCGCGAGTAGAACCTACGCCCCGTAGCATCACTATCCAAGGCGTGACATAGTGCATCCACAACATCACCCTTGAAGCCATACTCCGAGTTTAGAATCTCATATATCACATAGTTACGAGGCAGTGTAGGACGGATATCGCCCACTCTCAAGGTGTGAATATCGCCATTATGCTCAAGCACCTCATCCTTAACAATACCTATTGCCGAAGTAATAAAATCCTGTGCTTGACTAAGACGTGCAATATTACGGCGCATAATAGTCGTAAACTGCGGATTTATCTCCTTGAGCATCGGCACAAGACCAATGCGCACCTTGTTTCTTAGATACTTCGTTGAGCGATTTGAGGAGTCCTCCCTAAATGGGATGCGGTGTGCAATGGCGTAGTCATGAATATCCTTACGTGTGGCAAACATCATAGGTCGCACCACACGTCCAACTTGTGTGGTTATGCCCGTTAAACCTCGTAGGCCTGTACCACGAAGCATATTTATAAAGAAGGTTTCGATAGAGTCGTTGGAGTGGTGGGCAATGGCTATAGCCGAATAACCATACTCATCACACAACTCTCTAAACCACTGATATCTAATACGACGCGCAGCCATCTCCATAGACTCACCCGTACGTTCCATCTCAGCAGTAGTATCAAAGCGCTTATTGTAGAAGGCCACGCCAAGGCGCTTTGCCTCACGCTCTACAAGACGCTCATCCTCGTCGCTCTCCTCACCACGAAGCTGAAAATTACAGTGTGCAACGCCAAAATTATATCCAGCAGCCGACATCAACGCCATCATCACCATCGAATCGACACCACCAGATACGGCGAGTAACAATTTATCATTATGCGAAAAGAGTTCGTTCTCCTCTATATATTTTTCAAAACCATCAAGCAACAACATATCCTACAAAATGTTTACTTCAGGCGATATCTCCACACCGAAACACCTCTTAACCTCACCGCACACATACTCTGCCAAAGCTATCACATCGCCACCCGTAGCACCACCATAGTTCACAAGTACCAACGCTTGACGCTCATGCACACCAACACAACCTTTTCGATAGCCCTTCAATCCCGACCTATCTATGAGCCAGCCAGCAGCGAGTTTCACCTTCGTTTCATCCCCCGCTACGGGATAGTATGGCATATCTACATAACGCTCCAATAGCCCATCCGCCACCTCGCGCTCAACAATAGGATTCTTAAAGAAGCTACCAGCATTACCAAGCACCTTTGGATCGGGAAGCTTGCTACTACGAATAGCACATATAGCCTCACGAATATTTGAAAGCGTAGCGCCACCACGCGCCTCAACCTCCTTGATAACATCACCATATCCGAGATTTGGACGAGGCGTACGACTCAATCTAAACTCAACAGCAAGAATGATAGCTACGCCCTTAAGCTCCTGCTTAAAGATACTCTCACGATAGCCGAAACGGCACTCCTCGTTGCTTAGACGCACCACCTCCATCGTACGAGTATCGAAATACTCCACAACCGTGATTGCATCCTTAACCTCGGCACCATAGGCACCGATATTTTGCACCGGCGCAGCACCTACAGAACTCGGTATGGCTGACAAATTCTCTATGCCCCACAACCCTTGCTCTACGCTCCACGCCACCAACTCGTCCCAGTCGTGTGCAGCCTCAACACGGATACATACCCTATCCTCATCATCGCTAAGAATTGTACGTGCACTACTCTTAGGCACAATAATAGCGCCGTCGTAGAACTTCGTAAAGAGTGTATTATTACCCGCACCAAGCACATACCATCTCTCTGGCTTCTCGGTTGTAAAATACTCTTTTAGATCGGTGACCGTGTCAAATTCTACGAGTGTAGCAGCACTCTCCACCACACCAAAACTATTACGATTGGCAAGATTTATGTTATTGTATATCCGTTTCATAGTGCAAAGTTAAAAATTTTTTACTAAATTTGGGGACTAATTCTAACATTATTACTCCTACAGCGAGATATAATGTACTGAATTTATTAATAATTAGACCTATACAGCTATGTTTACACGCAACGACATTTCACAAATAGAGGCTCGCGGTCTTAGCGTTGCCGAGGTGGAGAAGCAGATTGACAATTTCCGTAACGGCTTCCCATCACTCCCAGTGGTGCGAGCAGCATCCAGTGGCGACGGTGTTCGCCAACTTAGCGAGGAGGAGCTACACAATGCCGAGGAGCTATACAATAGCCACGCTAAGGAGATTAAAACCATAAAGTTCGTACCAGCATCAGGCGCTGCAACGCGTATGTTTAAGGAGTTGTTTGAGTATGTAAACGACGACAAGCGTACCGCAGGTATCGACAAGCTTATTACAAACCTTGAGAAGTTTGCCTTCTTTGCCGAGTTAGCAAAGTATCTAAAGCCTCAGATTGACGATAAGGATGTTGTACGCAACATTATTATAGATGGTCTCGGTTACGGCTCAAAGCCAAAGGGTTTGGTAACCTTCCACGCATATAAGGAGGGGGCGCGTAAGCCTGTCGAGGAGCATCTTGTGGAGGCAGCCCTATACGCTTCAGATGGAGAGCGTGCGGCTATTCACTTCACCGTATCACCAGAGCATAAGGCTGGATTCTTGAGCCTCCTTGAGGAGCGACAGAGCTACTACGAAAAGAAGTATGGCATCAAGTACGACGTATCATTCTCGGAGCAGAGCCCAGCCACAGATACTATCGCTGTAAACCCAGACAACACCCCATTCCGCAACGAGGATGGTTCTCTTCTATTCCGTCCTGCAGGTCACGGTGCCCTAATTGATAACCTCGATAAGCTCGATGCAGATATTATCTTCGTTAAGAATATCGACAATGTAACCACCGACGAACGCAAGCCTGATACTATTACATATAAGCGTGTCCTTGCAGGCGAGTTGTTGCGCTTGCAGAAGCGTAGCTTCGAGCTTCTTCGCGCCTTGGAGCGTGGCGAGGATAGGTATGCCGAGGCTAAGGTCTTCCTAAACGAGGAGCTATGCTGCAAACTTCCTGAGAACGCATCTAACGAGCTTATTATAGAGACCCTTGACCGCCCTATTCGTGTCTGCGGTATAGTTAAGAATGAGGGTGAGCCTGGTGGCGGCCCATTCTGGGTTGGCGACGATAAGGGTCGCGAGCAGTTGCAGATTGCCGAGTCGAGCCAGATTGCCAAGGAGGATATGCACCTTATGAAGGAGGCCACACACTTTAACCCTGTAGACCTTGTCTGTGGTGTTAAGCGCTACGACGGCACAAAGTACGACCTTAAGCAGTACACCGACCCTAAGACAGGTTTTATCTCTTCAAAGTCGGCTGGTGGTCGCGAACTACGCGCTCAGGAGTTACCAGGCTTGTGGAATGGCGCAATGGCAAACTGGAATACAATCTTTGTGGAGGTACCAATCTCTACCTTCTCACCTGTAAAGGTTGTACAGGACCTACTCCGCCCAGAGCACCAGTAACTAATTAGTAATTAGCAATTACTTAGAAGTTTAGGGAGTTTAGGGAAATTATGGGGGTTGTGATTATAGACCCGCTAATCTCTCTAAATTCCCTAAATTCTTTATTTCTTACACCTCACATAATCCATCATAGTCTGCTTTTATTGGTATAATTCTTGGTATGGCATCCAGTACAAACCAAAAATTTTACGACTATGAGAGGAATTCTTAAACTTGGAACTATCTGTATAACAGCAGCATTAGCGCTTATAAGTACAGAGATATTTGCTCAGCAGACATCAAGGAAGATGACGGCAGAGTGGAGGGATGGCGACTATATCGTGCGCAGATATATAGTCACTGATGGCACACCACAGAACGCCAACTATGAGATTCACTACGCCATAAACTCCTCAGATGCCGTGATGGGATTTGAGGACAACAGCGAAGTGTTGGCGCGCTTGGATAGCTTCTTCAATGAGATAAAAAAGGATTCGTTGGTCCATATCTCTAAAATCTCCGTAACAGGTTACGCATCACCCGATGGCACAACAAAATTCAATAGCACATTGGCTCAAAAGCGCGCCAAAGAACTAAGCTCAATGCTTGCTAAGCGCTACGGATTGGAGAGATACAATATCGCCATATCCTCAGAAGTAGAGCCTTGGAGTGCAACAACCGATGCCATAGAGCACTCATCGCTAAACAATCGCAACGACCTTGTGCGCATCGTGAACTCCAACGAGGAGCCTATGACCATAGACCACCGACTAAAGCGCGAAAACAAGGCGTGGAGTTGGCTTAAGAGCGATGTTCTACCAGATATGCGCAAGGCTACCATTACCATTGCCTACACCAAAGATCAGGTAACAGACAAGCGCGAGTATATGCCAACCTCGACACCCCCTGCCGATATGATTATTGTGGAGGAATACATCGTGGAGGAGAAGCCTCAAAAGCATCACAACCACCACAAGCACTACGAGCGTCCCGACCACCACAAGGGCAAGCACCACAAAGACAAGCACCACAAGGGCAAGGTGGTAATACTCAACGAGTGGGACGGCATTATCATCGACTGCGGTGCTGCATCGGAGTGTTGCTGTCCAGCATCGTGCAAATAGAAAAACAAAAAATAATTTAGAACATACCTTTATAAATATTTGCAAATAAGATTTGAATATATTATCTTTGCATAATAGGAATTTAACTTAAACGCAAAATATTATGGCAAATCTTAGATTTTTGAAGAAGGAGATTGACTACCGTTTGGAGGAGTTCGC
>JAZOQR010000052.1:0-6628 GCA_045656185.1 Alistipes sp.
CACTCCACCTCGTTGCCGATTTGCACAACCTCCATTTGCAGCTTATGAAGCTCCCCGTGGGTGAGCACTACCGCGTGACATATGCGCGCCTTGCGGCAGAGTTGCCACGCTTGCGCACGATTCTCGATAACGACGATATTAGCGATACGGAGCTATGTTTTCGCGCCCTGTATGCCGCGATGCTCTACCGTATCAAGGGCAGTGGCGAGAAGGCTATCGAAGACACCTTGGCTGTGATATCGCCCTCTATTGGTGAGTTGGCAGCCCTTTACGGCAAGGTCGAGCGTGGTGAACTCAACCTTTTTGAGGACTAAAAGGGTAAATCGAATGCAAAAAACAAAATATTTTTGCAGAATTGTTTGCAATTACGAAAAATCGTTGTACCTTTGCACCTCGCAAAAGAAGCGTTAAACGGAACAAAAACAATAAAAAACAGATACAACTATGGCAATGAAAAGAACTTACCAGCCATCTCGCCGCAAGAGAATTAACAAGCACGGTTTCCGTCAGAGAATGGCTACTGCTAATGGCCGCAAGGTATTGGCTGCTCGTCGTGCAAAGGGTCGCAAGAAGTTGACTGTATCAGACGAGGCAACATTCAAGTACAACTAATCGAGAGCCATAGGCACTCGTTAGTATCGCATTGGGTTATACCCAATCAGATAAGAGTAGAGCTGTCCATTTGGGCAGCTCAATTCTTTTTTGGGGGTTAAAAGGGGCAATCATCCTCGTCGTAATGGCCATAATACTGCGGGCGTGGCGAGGGCAGGTCGAGGGCAAGACTCCCCTGCAAAGGCTCAGCGCCCAAAGAGCACGAAACATCGGTAACATCAGTAACATTGGTAACATCAGTAACAGAGTAACAAGGGGGTACGCCCTGTTTTTCTGTTACTTTGTTACTCGGTATGCGCACAAGGTTACCATCAGCCGCGAGCAATCCCTTATCGATAAGTCGCTTCACGCGCATCTTAGCCGTAGGGCCGTTAAGCCCCAGTGCCTCAACA
The DNA here is from genome assembly GCA_045656185.1 of Alistipes sp. GTDB lineage: Bacteria > Bacteroidota > Bacteroidia > Bacteroidales > Rikenellaceae > Alistipes. Next base: position 1,005 of record JAZOQR010000052.1, read on the forward strand.
AGCTTTTTCCATAGTGTCACACGCTCAATGACACCTCCATACTCGGTAGAAAGAATATCAACTATACGACTATTGATATCTATCTCCCCACTCTGAGGTATATCGCATATCTCAGGGATACCCTCCTCGTTTACCGCGAAGGCAAAGCGTTCAAAGGGCTCATTACGGCAGAACTGAGGCTCCACCACTGAGCACTCGCCGTTGCGGTGTACAAATATCACCGTCTCAGCCTTGCGTTGTAGTGATGAGCCGAGGTGGCCTCGTGCCTTATCACTACCAGGATTAGTATGTAATACACAGAGTATGTGTGTATTAGTCTTGGTACTTAGCGCCATCAGCAGACCTACCAGTGCATCACTCTCCTCCAAGTCGTTAGTGTTGTTCTGGAGGTCAGCAATGCCATCTATAACTATCAGGTCAAATGGATAGCGCTTTACAGCCTCCATCATTACCTTATATCTATCCATAGGGCTTAACTCCCTAAGGGATAGGGTCATAAGGCGTGGCTCTGATAGCAAACCTCCCATCTTAGCACCAGTCATCTCAGATATTCTATCTATGACTCTGCGTACGTGGCGCTCACCCTGCTCGGTATCTACCCACAATACATTGATATTCATATCCTTATCGACACTCTTAAAATTATTAAGTTTGTCGAGAGGGATAGCCATTGCCGAGGCTACAAGGGCAGAGGCAAGGAAGGTCTTTTTACTCTTTGCCTCGCCACATATAGCCGAGATATTACCACGCGAGCAGATACAACAGCCATCAATAGATATTATTGGTTGCTCTTCGGGTAAATCCCTCGACATATCTACGATATAGGGCTTTACATACTCCTCAGCACGTCTAAGCTCCTCACGCTTAAGAAGCTGAGCATTAGTCAAATTACTTGACTTCGATGCGTCAGTACCCAAAGGGCCTGACACAGTTAGATTACTACTGTTCATAGTGTTGTTTTTTAAGTTGTTAGTATGTGATATAAATAAAAGAAATAGCAGTGGAACGGCTAAGATTAAGCCTGAATGCCACTGCAAATATACAACATCAAAACGCCTTTGTCAAGTATTTTGATAAATATTTTTACACAAAAAGTTAAATGTCTTGATTTTGATTAAGTTAAGATATTCTGGTATTTTGAGGCACTGAGATGGGAGTATAACAGAGTAACAAAGTAACATCGTAACGGGGCGTGCCCCCTTGTTACTGTGTTACTGGTGTTACTGGTGTTACTGGGGAGAAGAGATAATATAAAGTGAAAACTGAAAACTGAAAACTGAAAAGTAATGTATGCTTCGCATAAGTTTTATAAATATAGCGTCGCAGACACCACACTTTTCACCTTTCAGTTTTCACCTTTGAGGCAAAACTTCGTAATGCCTCGACTTTGCTACGGCTCGGCAAAACAAAAAAAAATCTTGTTTTGCTCTCACCTTAATCGCAAAGTTCACTTTTTTTTGTATCTTTGCGCGCTAATTAACAAACACAAAGCACTATGGCTCTAATAGACGAGATTACACGACGACGAACATTCGCAGTTATTGCGCACCCTGATGCTGGTAAGACAACCCTCACCGAGAAGCTTCTGCTCTTTGGTGGTGCTATCCACGTGGCTGGTGCCGTAAAGAGCAACAAGATTAAGAAGGGTGCCACATCCGACTTTATGGAGATTGAGCGTCAGCGTGGTATCTCTGTGGCTACATCCGTAATGGGCTTCGAGTATAAGGATGTCAAAATCAACATTCTTGACACTCCTGGTCACGAGGATTTTGCCGAGGATACATATCGTACTCTTACTGCCGTAGACTCGGTAATCATCGTTATTGATGGTGCTAAGGGTGTGGAGACCCAGACACGCCGTTTGATGGATGTATGCCGCATGCGTAACACTCCGGTTATCGTCTTTGTAAACAAGCTCGACCGCCCATCAAAGGACCCCTTCGACCTCCTCGACGAGATTGAGCGCGAGCTAAAGATTCGTGTGCGCCCATTGGCATTCCCAATATCTTCGGGCGATAGCTTCAAGGGTGTGTACAACATCTACGAGAAGAATATCTCACTCTTCACCTCTGACGAGCGTCAGACTGCTGATGCCTCAACGGTGGAGATTTCAAACCTCGCATCGAGCGACCTCGACAAATATATAGGCGAGAAGTTCGCAGGCCAGCTACGCGAGAACGTCGAGATTGTGGAGGGTGTCTACGACAGCTTCGACCGCGAGGCCTACCTTGCGGGTGAGCTTGCCCCAGTATTCTTCGGCTCGGCGGTAAACAACTTCGGTGTTCGCGAATTGTTGGAGTGCTTTATCCGCATCGCGCCATCACCACGCACAGCTCCTACCGAGACACGCATAGTAGAGCCTTCGGAGAATAAGTTGACTGGCTTTATCTTCAAGATTCACGCAAATATGGACCCTAACCACCGCGACCGTATCGCCTTTATGAAGATATGTTCGGGTAAGTTCGAGCGCAATAAGAACTACCTCCACGTGCGCAGTGGCAAGCAGCTTAAATTCTCCTCTCCAACAGCCTTTATGGCGGAGAAGAAGTCGGTTATCGACGAGGCCTTCCCAGGCGATATCGTAGGTCTACACGACACTGGTACGTTTATGATTGGCGACACCTTCACCGAGGGCGAGAAGCTCAAGTTCACTGGTATCCCATCATTCTCACCAGAGCACTTCCGCTATATCGAGAATGCCGACCCTATGAAGTTCAAGCAGCTTGCTAAGGGCATCGACCAGCTTATGGATGAGGGTGTGGCACAGCTCTTCACCTCATCGCTTAATGGTCGCAAGATTATCGGCACGGTGGGTGCACTCCAGTTTGAGGTTATCCAGTACCGCTTGGAGCACGAGTATGGTGCAAAGTGTCGCTGGGAGCCTATCTCCATCCACAAGGCTTGCTGGATAGAGTCTGAGAACGAGGCACAGCTAAGCGACTTCAAGCGCCGCAAGCATACAAATATGGCTATCGACAAGCACGGCAGGGATGTATTCCTCGCAGACACAAGCTACGCCTTAGCCCTTGCACAGGAGAACTTCAAAGATATAACATTTAAGTTCACATCAGAGGTTTAATGCGTCGCAGGGAGAGGATAATATCACTTCTACTACTGCTCACGATAGGTCTCTATCTGGGCAGTAGTACACTCTTTATCCATACCCATACCATCGAGGGCAGGAGTATCGTACACTCCCACCCCTTCAGTGGTTCTCCTACATCGCACAGCCACTCGGCAGCATCATTTGAGACAATCTCACGCATTGCAAATAGCGATTACATAGCGATATCGACTATAAGCGTTGAGCCTTGTATAACAACACAAACAACACTCTACAATAGCGTCTGCTACGAGCTATATAACTCTGCAGACAGCGCCATATGCTCACTCAGAGCACCTCCCTCATTGGTCTAAGACCTACGATTCTACACTTTCAACCCCTATTTGTGGGGACTTTACACTACAAATATAGCGCACAATGGCGATTGTGTCGTTGTGCTTATACACCTACCTTTGCACTGCAAAAGGTAACACAAACAAATCGGAACAATGAGGAATTATATTTTTACACTACTACTATCACTTTTAGCAACAACCCTATCGGCACAGGATATCCCTGCAACAAAGCATATCGAGGCTCGCGACTCACACCACAGCATACGCCCTAAGAATAGCGACTCCAACATCTTTGGACACGTCGTAGATGCACACACCAAGGAGCATATACCCTACGCAACAATATCTATCGAGGGCACAACTATCGGATGCGCAGCAGACGGCACGGGACACTATAATATCAACAACATCCCTGTGGGTGAGCATACAATCGTCGTCTCTGCCATAGGCTACCAGAGCGAGCGCTTGCAGTACGGCGCACAATTCGGCACCTCAACGGAGCTTAACTTCTCGCTTCGGGAGGCAACAACCTTTGTGGATGAGATTGTAGTATCCGCTACGCGCAACGAGACTAACCGCCGTAAGACAGCTACCGTGGTGAATGTAGCATCATCAAAGCTCTTCGAGGGCACAGCATCCTCAAACCTCTCGGATGCTATGAACTTCCAATCGGGACTACGCGTGGAGACCACGTGCGGTAACTGCGGTGCCCCACAGCTACGCATCAACGGTCTGGAGGGCCAGTACTCTCAAATTCTGCTCGACAGCCGCGCTATATTCTCGTCGTTGGCTGGTGTCTACGGTCTTGACCTTATGCCCGTAGCTATGGTCGAGCGCGTGGAGGTAATACGTGGCGGTGGCTCGGCACTCTTTGGCTCAAATGCCATTGGTGGCGTGGTGAACATCATCACCAAAGACCCTATCCGTAACACCCTATCGCTCTCGAATACCACTAATATTATGGAAGATGGCACACCCGATATAAATAGCTCGTTGGGAGGTGCCTTTGTATCGGATGACTACAAACTCGGAGCATACATCTTCGGTCAGGTGAAGAACCGTGACGGCTACGACCGCAATGGCGACGCCTTCAGCGACATCACACGCCTACGCTCCGAGACCGTAGGCTTCCGTGGCTACTACAAGACCTCGGCACACTCACGCCTAAATGCCGAGTATCACCATATCCACGACTACCGTCGTGGCGGTAACAACCTCGATGCTGCGCCACATATGGCAGACCTATGCGAGCAGGTAGACCACAATATCGACGGTGGTAGCATCAGCTTCGACTACTTCCCCAACCTACGCCATAGAGCAAGTGCCTACATCTCGGCACAGAATATTGGTCGTTCGAGCTACTTCGGTGCAGGAAACGACCCCAATGCCTATGGTACTACCAGCGATATGACCTTTGTGGGTGGTGCGCAGTACACACTTAAATATAAGGCTATTCTACCCGCGGAGCTTACAACGGGTTTTGAGTATAACTACAACGCCTTGAACGACTACTACATCGCCACAAACCGCCGTATCGACCAGCAGACAAACGTCTACGGTCTCTTTGCGCAGAACGAGTGGAAGAGCGACAAGCTTAACGCTCTGGTAGGCTTCCGCCTCGATAAGCACAATATGATTAACAAGCCTATCTTCTCGCCACGTGTGACGGTACGCTACAGCCCTATCGAGGACCTCGGTCTACGCGCCAGCTACTCAAGTGGCTACCGCGCACCTCAGGCATATAACGAGGACCTACATATCGATGCCCTCAACAACACGGTGTCGATAATCGAGCTATCTAAGACTCTTCGTCCAGAGTACTCGCACTCGTTCAACCTCTCGGCAGACTACTACCGAAACTTCGGTCGCCTACAGGCTAACATCCTCCTTGAGGGCTTCTACACCATCCTCGATGATGTGTTTACACTTGAGAAGATTGGCACGAATGAAGATGGCATCATCGTCAACGAGCGTCGCAATGCTGCGGGTGCAACCATCGGAGGCTTCACCATAGAGACAAAGCTCGGCATACCATCCATCTTCGATGTGCAGCTTGGCTACACCTATCAGCAGAGCCGCTACGTGGAGCCTGAGCAGTGGAGCGACAGCGTAACACCTCAACGCGAGATGTTCCGTTCACCAGACCACTACGGCTATCTAAGCTCCAACTACTACATCACCAAGAACTTCGGAGCATCGCTCTTTGCAACATATACAGGCAGTAT
>JAZOQR010000053.1:0-12626 GCA_045656185.1 Alistipes sp.
CAGCGTTGCGTGAGCGTATGATGGAGCTTAACAAGACTATCTACTGGAAGCCAGAGAGCACAGGTACTGGTCGTTTCGGTAAGTGGCTTGAGAATATCAACGACTGGAACCTCTCACGTTCACGTTTCTGGGGTACTCCACTCCCAATTTGGGCTACTGAGGATCGCTCAGAGTTGAAGTGTATAGGCTCTGTTGAGGAGCTTATCGCCGAGATTGAGAAGGCTGTGGCTGCGGGCGTGATGACCGAGAGCCCATACAAGAACTTCAAGGTGGGCGATATGTCGAAGGAGAACTACTCTACCGACAACATCGACCTACACCGTCCATACGTAGATAACATCGTATTGGTATCATCTAAGGGTGAGCCTATGCGTCGTGAGCCAGACTTGATCGACGTATGGTTCGACTCTGGTGCTATGCCTTATGCTCAGGTGCACTACCCATTCGAGAATAAGGAGGGCTTCGATCAGATCTATCCTGCAGACTTTATCGCTGAGGGTGTTGACCAGACTCGTGGTTGGTTCTACACATTGCACGCTATCGCTACAATGTTGTTCGACTCTGTAGCCTTCAAGAATATCATCTCTAATGGTCTTGTCTTGGATAAGAACGGTAACAAGATGTCTAAGCGTTTGGGCAATGCCGTAGATCCATTCGAGGTACTCAAAAAATACGGTGCCGATGCTACCCGTTGGTATATGATTTCGAACTCACAGCCTTGGGATAACCTTAAGTTCGATGTTGATGGTGTGGATGAGTGTCGTCGTAAGTTCTTCGGTACACTCTACAACACATACTCGTTCTTCGCGTTGTATGCAAATATCGATGGCTTTACAGGTAAGGAGGCTGAGGTTGCTGTTGAGGAGCGCCCAGAGATTGACCGCTGGATTCTTTCGGAGCTTAACACCCTTGTTAAGGATGTTACAAACTATCTTGAGGACTACGATCCAACACCTGCAGCACGCCGTATCGATGCCTTCGTGAACGAGAACCTCTCGAACTGGTACGTGCGTCTTAACCGTAAGCGTTTCTGGGGTGGTGAGCTAACAACAGATAAGTTGGCTGCATACCAGACACTCTACACCTGCTTGGAGACTGTAGTGATGTTGGCTGCGCCTATCGCACCATTTATCACCGACCGCATCTTCACGGATCTTAACGCCGTTAGCGGCCGCCACACAGAGGAGAGCGTGCACCTTGCCGAGTATCCTAAGTGCAACGAGGCACTTATCAATAGCGAGTTGGAGGATATGATGCAGCTTGCACAGCGTACCTCTTCAATGGTGTTGGCACTCCGTCGTAAGGTTAATATCAAGGTTCGTCAGCCACTTCAAAAGATCATTATTCCAGTGTTGGATAAGGATATGGCTGCTCACATCGAGGCTGTGCGTCAGCTTATTATGAACGAGGTGAATGTTAAGGATATCGAGCTCATCACCGATACCACTGGCATCATCACTAAGCGTATTAAGCCAAACTTCAAGACCCTCGGTGCTAAGTGCGGTAAGTATATGAAGCAGGTTGCAGCCCTTGTGGCATCATTCACTCAGGAGCAGATTGCTGCTGTTGAAAGCAATCCTGAGACAGTTCTTACTGTTGAGGGTGTTGAGTTCATTACTACACCTGCCGACTTCGATATCACATCAGAGGATATGCCAGGCTGGCTTGTGGCATCTGAGGGTAAGCTAACCGTAGCCCTCGATATCACTATTACTGATGAGCTTCGTCGTGAGGGTGTTGCCCGCGAGCTTGTAAACCGTATCCAGAATATCCGTAAGGAGTCTGGCTTCGAGGTTACCGATAAGATCTCTGTTGAGATTGAGGCTACCGAGTTTACAACTCCTGCTGTTGAGAGCTTCGCCGACTACATCGCCCAGCAGACCCTTGCTGTAGATGTCAAGGCTGTCTCTACACCAGCTGGTGCATTTGTGGTGGAGAGCGAGATTGATGAGGTGGCGCTTAAGATTGCAGTGACCAAGAAGTAATTTCTTGTGATAAGGGGCACATCTGCTGCCGCTAACAAAAATAGCCACCAATGGGACGTACGTTCAAGTACTACCCATCGGTGGCTTTTTTGCCGAGCGTTGCATCTGACCCCTTCTGACAAGAAATTGGGTCTCGCGCTTGGGAAGGTTTTTTTTGAGACCACAGAGACCACAGAGACGAAAGAGACCACAGCGAAACAGAGTATCATCAGAATGATAATAAATTTCTCTGTTGTCCCTGCTGTCTCTGCTGTCCCTGTTGTCTCTGCTCTCGCCTTAATCGAAAAGTTCAGTTTTCACCTTTCAGTTTTCAGCTTAAATAATAAGCCCCGTAGATGCCTACGGGGCTTATTATTTATCGGGGGTCGATTACTTCAACACGCCGAGCTTCTTACCAACCTTAATGAAGGCCTCAACGCAACGGTCGAGCTGCTCAGTAGTGTGACCTGCAGATACCTGAACACGGATACGTGCCTGGCCCTTTGGAACTACTGGGTAGTAGAAACCTGTTACGAATACACCCTCCTGCTGCAACTCTGCAGCGAAGTCCTGTGATAGCTTAGCATCGTAGAGCATAACAGCGCAGATAGCAGACTGTGTAGGCTTAATATCGAAGCCTGCAGCAACCATCTTAGTGCGGAAGTGCTCAACATTTGCAACGAGCTGATCGTGCAAAGCATCGCTCTCCTCCAACATCTTGAACATCTCGATAGATGCACCTACAACTGCTGGTGGCAATGAGTTAGAGAATAGATATGGGCGTGAACGCTGACGAAGCATATCGATAATCTCCTTGCGACCTGTAGTGAAACCACCTACAGCACCACCGAATGCCTTACCAAGAGTACCAGTAAGGATATCTACCTTACCACGAAGGTCGTACAACTCTGTGATACCGCGACCAGTCTTACCCAATACACCTGCTGAGTGGCACTCGTCAACCATTACAAGAGCGTCGTACTTCTCTGCGAGCTCGCAAATCTTGTCAAGTGGAGCAGCATTACCGTCCATAGAGAATACACCGTCAGTTACGATGATGCGGAAACGCTGTGCCTGAGCCTGCTTTAGGCACTCCTCCAACTCTGCCATATCGGCATTAGCGTAGCGGTAGCGCTGAGCCTTGCAGAGGCGTACACCGTCGATGATAGATGCGTGGTTGAGGGCATCAGAGATGATAGCATCCTCAGCTGTGAACAATGGCTCGAAAACACCACCATTAGCATCGAAGCAAGCAGCGTAGAGGATAGTATCCTCAGTGCCGAAGTAGTCAGCGATAGCCTTCTCAAGCTCCTTGTGCATATCCTGGCAGCCGCAAATGAAGCGTACTGATGACATACCGAAGCCACGCTCGTCCATAGCCTTCTTAGCTGCGTCGATAAGACGCTGGTTGTCTGAAAGACCGAGGTAGTTGTTAGCGCAGAAGTTCAATACAGGGCGGTTAGCAACATCGATCTCGGCACGCTGTGGTGACTCGATGATACGCTCTGTCTTGTACAAACCGGCAGCCTTAATCTCTGCCAACTCATTCTGCAAATACTGCTGAAATTTTCCGTACATAGTCTTAATAGTTTTAATAGAAAATATATCGTTGAATTTGAATATTTATCTGTATGCCCACATCTACGGCAATATATCAACTACAAAGATAGTTATTTTTTTTAATTAGCGGTGAGAAATTAGCAATTAGTAATAATTTTAGCAACCATATACCTTAATCTTGTGCAATATGCGTAGCTATTTAGCCATTGTAAATTAATAAAAAGCGCACTTTCATCGAAAGTGCGCTGATTAAATTATATGTATGCTCCTGTATTACGAGCTTCGTCCTAATGGTTGATTCTATAGTGAGGATAGGCAAAGACCTAATATGAAGAGTGTGGCGCAGGCGATAACTATCCATATCACGTTAGTGCTATCTTTACCCCTCTTGATATTGATTTCGGTAGAGATATTCTCTTTCGTAGTAGCCGTTGCCGATAGTGCGCCTGTTACTCTGTCGAAAGATAGCAATACGCAGTCGCCTGGGCGGACAGTGCAAGTAGTAGAGCGAAGGCTACACTTGATTTTTAGTTCGCACGTGTCGGTAATATCAAGCTCAATCTTGTCGTTTCGGCTTACGCTGCCAACAAGATTGCCGTTCATATATACATCTGCTTTAGGGTTTATAGCAAAGTTTTCGGTGTAACCGTAAATCGTTACTTTGGAGCTGTTTGTATAGCCGCAGTGTGGGCAAGAGGTTGCAGTGTCGCTAATCTCTCTACCACACTCTTTACATATTATAAGAGCCATAGTCGTTATTGGTTAGGTTGTGGTTTATTCTCCTCTAATTTGCCGCATTTAGGTATATTGCCACTGTCACAGGCTCCTCGCCAAGCTCTACGTTCATAAGTTGGAGCTCACCGTCGGCATTGTAGTAGCGTAGCTGGTAGGTGCGGTTCTTCTCCACAAGGACTGAGAACATATCGTTCATATCGCGGAGTGGACCTGCTGTAAGACCGCCGCCCATCTGCTCGGTGCCGTGGAAGATATCAACACCCATAGCTACACGGTCCTCAGAGTGCTCAGTCTTGCCGAACTCTTTGTAGCCCGCAATCTTGATAAAGGTGTGTGTGCCAGCCTCGATATGGCGGGTGTACTGCTCATATGCAAGGGTCTTATAGCGCTCAGTAACATTCTCTGCACCAACGATTTGTGGTAGCTCTTCCACAGGACGTCCCTCTATATCGCCATCTGCCCATACCATAGGGAACCAATCCTTAGCCTTACCAAAGCGTGTGGCGTAGATAGCGTATGTGCGGTTGTTCGCATCTGCCTTCGAGGCGTCTGGCATAAACCATAGATGGTCGAGCTTCGATGGGAAGTAGTACTCCGTAACTCGCCACTCGCCATCGAGCCATACCTCGGTCCAACTGTGGTTACCTCGGTTGTCGTGCCAAGATGCAGTGCCAGCAAAGCGTGCAGGGATACCTACTGCGCGGTAGGCATCGACAAGCAAGATAGCTAAGCCTGTGCACGAAGCCATACCCTGGCGCATAGACTCCTTAGGGCTCTGGTTGGTCTTCTCGCGCTTAGTATTGTAGTCTACACCTGTAAGGCGTGGGATGTTGGCATTTACAGCGCAGATAGCATCGTACATAGTAGCACAAGTGTCAACGGCTGGAGCGAACATCTCGTATAGCTCCTTACGCCATGCATCGCGCACCTCGTCAACAACGTGGTAGGGTAGTACATCGTGAAGATATACATCTTCGGGTACTGCCTTAGCCCAAGAGTACTTCGCACGAGCGATATTTGCATAGGTAACGTTCTCCTTCAAAAGTTCAAGATCCATACCCTCGCGGTCAAACTCTGGCATATTCTTTAGAAGGAATGCCATATCGCGCTTCTCAGCATCTGGGGTCTCGGAGATGAGTGTTGCAAGCTCGGCACCGCGCTCCGACTGCGCAATAATATCGGTAAGCTCCCTGTCGTTTGCTGGGTCATAGTTCTGATCGTATGGCGTAGTCTCCTCAGGCCATAGAATTACAGCAAGTGCAATAGCCACACTCGCCAATGCGCATAGTAAAAGTCTAAGTTTCATTATCTTATAAGTTTAAGTATTTCAACAACCTCATCTATATCGACCGTGCGGATGGCAAACTCATCTACAGCCGAACTACCACCCATAGAGATGCGAGGGTTGCGGTACTGCATACCTCCTGCCACCATAGTCTTTGCGCTAAAGTGCAGAGCATCAACGCCTAAGTCGATAAGCTCCTTGGCGTTGGCAGCCACAACGCCACTGCCAGCCATAATCTCGATGCGGCCGCGGCTAATCTCCACAGCACGGGCGATATTATCCTTGCCCTCGATAGCCTTATCGTAACCTCCAGAGGTGAGGATGCGCTTGCAGCCAGCCTCAATAACAGCCTCTACAGCAGCGATATAGTCCTCAGTCATATCTACAGCGCGGTGGAACGTAGTCTCCATATCGCCCGCAGCCTCAACAAGGGCGTGGGTACGCTCAATATCCACCTTGCCATCTGCTGTGAGGATGCCAAATACTACTCCTGTAGCTCCCGCATTGCGTGCGTGCTCAATATCGCGGAGCATAGTCTGAAACTCGTCGTCGGAGTATAGAAAGTCGCCACCACGAGGGCGTATCATCACGCTTACGTCTAAGCCTTTAATCTCGGCAACACGCTCAATAGTTGCAAGTGAGGGCGTCACGCCACCCTCGGCGGGTGAGGCGCATAGCTCTACACGGTCAACACCCAACTTAGCTCCGATGCGGCAAGCATCTACGGAGTAGGCACAAAGTTCTGTTTTCATTATAATTGTTCGCTATCTATGAGTTTATTAAGTACAGCATAAACCGTCAAGCCTGCAACCGAACGAATACCTGTCTTGTGGACGATATTCTTGCGGTGCGAGATTACTGTATGGGGTGAGATAACCAACTTGGAGGCTATCTCCTTATTAGTAAGACCGCGCGCCACAAGCACCAATACATCACGCTCACGCTCCGAGAGTTCGTGACTGTCGCTGTAGTCGCGCTCCTTAGGTGCATCGATGGTGTCGCATACGGTGCGCTCGATAACCTCTGGGGTGTTGTGAGTGGTTATTATGGCGTTGAACTTGCGCAACACCTCCTCGCTACACAAGGCGCTCTGAATGCCGATAACGGCAATGTCGTCGAGGTAGTCGCACTCCTCTAACTGGCGGTAGAGGGCAACATCGGCGATGATAGCATCTATCTTCGAGGTGGTTACAAGTGGCAAAATATCCGCTAAGGAGTTGTATATACCCACCACGTCGACTCTATTTGTGCGTCCAAGTATTGTGGCTATGCCCTCGGCAATTATGGCGGAACTCTCCACGATGGCTACTCGTTGTAGTTTCATAGGTTGCCTGTTTTAAGGTATTTATCCACTAAAGGCTTGAGGATGTAGCGCTCCACGTTATTGTGTCGACGTAGGTCGTCACGGAGTGCGTAGATATGCTCCAGGGTGACGATGCGTAGCTTTGTTGGGGCATCCTCTGGAAGGCTCTTAAATATAAGCGAGGCGATGTCATTCGACCTGTCGTCGATGTCATCGTGCGGAAGATCGAGCAATGTAAGGTCTGCCTCACGCGCTGTAGCACTGTCGATGATGCTGAAGAGGTGCTCCTCCTCGGCGTGGAAATGGTCTACGATATACTGCATATAGTCGTCGTAGAAACGTCGTAGCATACTGCGAGATAGGTTGTCGCAGTGCTCTAATATCTCTTGCAGATGTGCAGAGGTGTGTGGTAGCATCTTTTCGGCATAGTAGCGGTGTGAGGCGCGTAGGTAGCCTATAACCTCAGGTAGCATCTCTACGGTAAGTCGCTCGGTACAGGGCTGGAAACTCTCCGAAGCGTGTATCGAGCATAGTGCCAAAAATAGCTCCGTAGTGTAGCCCTCGCGCTTGCACATCTGCTCCACCGAGATATCGCCAAAGGGTAGACGAATATCAAGACGCGAGAAGATAGATAGTACGGATGGCGCAGCCTCCGCAAGCTCAAAGATCTGCATCTCTGGTGAGAATGATGGTAGGTATGCCCTATTTAGACTCTTATTCATTGAGTATCAATATCGATTGTTGTTATACTTATATATATATTTATCACCTACAAAGATAACGATAATTTTTTATCCTTACAAATCCCAATATTATGGGATATCAGATGTGTAAATTTCCCTAAAATTAGCTATTGTGTACTTTGAAATATAGCTACATCTTTGCACTATGAAAATTAGAGCCTTAGGCATCGCGTGATGCAAGGCTTGTAAGTCAAGAAATCTTTTAGTTTTTATTGGGTGTTTCTCCGTTGGAGAGGGTCTGCTCGGCTTTAGGTCGGGCAGATTTTTTTAATATGTAATAAAAATGTAATACAATAGTAATCAAGACGAAACACTGTTACACTATTTTTGCATCGTAATTAAGAGGAAAGAGTTTAGAATAAAAGATGTTTGAATTATGGAGAAGAGATTAACAGTAGCGCTTGTCGCTCACGATGCTATGAAACACGACCTTGCGGAGTGGGTCGCTTGGAATTGGGAGAAGCTCCTTGCTCACCGCCTAATTTGTACTGGTACAACTGGCCGTATAGTGGCTGATACTCTTATGGAGCGACGCGGTAAGGGGGGCGCAAATACACGCTTCGATATCACGATGCTTAAGTCAGGCCCTTTGGGTGGCGATCAACAGTTAGGTGCGATGATTGCGAATAATGAGATAGATGTGCTTATATTCTTCTGGGATCCAATGTCGGCACAGCCACACGATGTGGACGTAAAGGCATTACTTCGTCTGGCAACACTTTATAATGTGCCTACAGCTATCAATCGCTCAACGGCAGACTTTATAATCTCATCAACGCTAATGGCTCACGAGGACTACAAACCTGTCATAAAGGACTACACTTCATATATCGAGCGAATCGTTAAATAGTAGACGATTAACCTCATCTATTCTCGCAACCCTGTGTCCAAGGTGAGCAAGGCGCTGTTGTACATACAATCAACACTATGAAAACAAAAAACGCTACCCAAATCAGGTAGCGTTTAGAGGTCTGAAGCGTGCAGAAGATGTAGATGTGTCAAATCAACTCTTATGGGGGGGCTGACGATGACCTGTTTGCTTGCGAATTAGCGAAGTAATCGCTTGCTATAGATACGATAATAGGGATTGCTCTTTTGAAGGTAATCCCTATTATCGTATTATTACGCCTTGACAAACATACTAATTATGGGCAAGGGTAATGGCAAAACAACCTTTTAGTTGTTCTCTACCACATATATAGTACTAATTATTTGCGCACAACAGGCATCTTGCCTTTACGAGAGGCCATAGCCTGTGGCTTAGCAAACAGTGCTTGCTTATTTAGGCTGTCAATAAACTCCTGAGCAGGAGATACGCCCTCTCTGCTAAGTGTTACGACATTCATAGTACCATGGCCAAAGTTGCCCTCATAGTCCTCAGCAATGCCAAGGAATGTGTATGCAGCATCATACTGTAGAACGGCAACTCCACTCTCGCGATTGAGCGATACAAGATCTGATCCCCACTCATAGCCGTATGTAATCAACTCCGCGTAGATGTCTTCATCGGTGCATCCCCACTCTGTGTAGTCGCCATCGTAGAAGCCTGTGTACCAATTCATAGCATCAATATTTGGCACTACGGTATATGGCATTACGACATAGCCCTTGCAGTTGAGGAAACGCTCGGGATCGAGGTCGGCAAGAGCCGAACCATCGTAGTAGTTGCCAAACTCAAACTCTACAGCTGCGGAGCTTACAACCTTATCAAGAGTTGTGAACGCCTCGCTCACTGATACATGCTCACCTACGACATCACCGCTATTAATATCTACAGCCACAGCGTAGATGATATACTCGGTTGCGGGATTTAGCTGGTTGAACATCATGGTGTATGTACCCAAGTTTGCGCCCATGTCAGTAAGATACTCTGCGCGTGAGCACCAGAAGTAATCTGCGCCATAGTCAATCTCCTCATTTGCAAATGCTATGAGTGCTGCATCCTGGCTACCATACTCCTCGATATAGTACTCGAGGTCAGATGTCGAGATGTATGACATGAAGTAGTGTGCACCAACAGAGGGTGTTGCGGTTACATATACTGTGTTGTGTGATAGCTGCTCATAGTCGATAGCAAACTCTACGGTCAAATCTGCAGGATTGCCCGAAGCCTCGGTTGTGGTAAATGGGAATGTGAAGAGCTCTGTTGTGGGTGTCTCATCATAGCCGAAGCAGACTACGATATACTCTGTTTCGGGGTAGAGGCCGCCAAATGTCGAGAGGTCGGTGATACCTGTGTGGAGAGCTGTTTCCACGCCGCCATACCACCACTCAAGGTCATCGAGAAGTGTCTGCATGAACTCCTCCTCGCTGTCATACCATGTGAGCGACTCGGCAGTCTGTATAGAGCAGATATATGTCTCGTCATTGTTCGATGGGGTCACAATGCCATCTACATGGTCATAGTAGAAGTTTGTGAAGTCTACCTCGAAAGAGAGTCCTGAGCTCTCTGCCGTTGTGGTCTCAAATTCGAAAACAAAGGCCTCGGTATTTGGCAAGAACTCGTCATCTACACCAATGGCATAGGCATAGTGCTTTGTGCCAGCCTTGAGGTCATCCACGGTGAGCGACTTCTCACCTGCATAGCAGAGGTTGGCAATCATCTGTTCTGTGGTTGCATTCATACCAAGGTAGTAGTCTCGGAGGGCTACAAGGTGGTTGATATAGGCCTCAGCGCCCTCACCAAAATCGGCCAAACGCTCCTCGCTCATAATGTTTACGAAGTAGGTTGCAGTTGATGATGAAGGCACAACATTTACAGTTGCCTTATTGTAACTTATATCGCTAACACTAACCTCGAATGTGGCGTCAGATGTTGCGAGAGCTGCAGTCTTAAACTCTTTGTACTCGAAGTCAGAAACCACCTCGCCAGAGGCTGTAAGATGGTAAGCATAGAGGTAGTACTCGGTGTTAGGAGTGAGACCCTCGGCGCTATCCTCCTTAACGCCAGTAGTGAGGACTGTTGCGAGATACTCCTCAAGTGTTATACCCATGTTCGTGGCAAGCTGATTGAACCATGCCAAGTCATCTGCGATATAGGCATCAATGCTCTCGAAGGTCTCGAACGTAGCCTTGTCAGTAATCATAACCACGTATGGCATCTCCTCGGCGAGAGGAGTTACGCGGAAAGATACCGAGGTCTTGTTAGTCTCCAAAATCTCGAATGTAAAGCAAGACTTCTCATCGGGTTGATTAGGCTTGTCGGTGGGCTCTGGCTGACAAGCCACTGCTAACAACATTGCCACTGCGGTGAACAATGGAGCGAATAGTTTGAAAGTTTTCATAACTGTTAATTTGAAGTTTTAGTATTTTTTGGTAAATTTTTCCTATAACAATATGTCGCTAAAACTATATTGGGTGCAATCTCGGATTTTTGCCAATACAAAGTTAAGTAAATTTATATAAAATTATTATTAAACTTAAACTTTTTTTTGTGCTTTTGTGCTAAATCGTAGATTGTCATTAATATACATAGTGTATGCCATAAGCTATTATTGCGAATTTTGTTAAATATAACTCTATTTGTATATGGTGTATATAGTCCAATAATGTTATATATCTGAAGATTACCATACGCGTAAATCAACGCTATGATTGTCACAACAAATTTACCCCCCCCCTTGAAATTTCCAAATTTCTGGCTAAGAAATTGATAGTAGTAGAAAAAAAATCCACATACTGCATAAATATGTGAGTCGGCGCGACGGTCAACCGTTGTGATAATTTGGGGTGGGGCTATCAATGAGATGTCAAAAGATGTAAGAGGTGTCGCGGACAACAGCAGATAATATCTCGCCATGTAGCCTTCAACCCCCGCTTGAGCTGAGCCACTATAGGCGATAGCTGATAATCGACATAGATTACGAAAAGACGACCCCCACAACCACCATTCAAGTGTGCCTTGGGCCTCTTGCTTTGGGGCATCAATCTGTTTGCCACAATCAACACTATGAAAACAAAAAAACGCCACCCAAATCAGGTAGCGTTTAGAGGTCTGAAGCGTGGGGGAATTTGAAGGTTGTTAGACATCATTAAGCATCGGAATTCGTTTTGGGCACAACTTAAATGGTGTTTTCAACTTCGTTAAAGTTCGTTAAACATCGCAACAAAAACGAAAAAATGGGCGTAAAAATCAAAATTTACGCCAGCGTCTAAATTTTTACTTTACTTTCTAATGTGAAACGCATAATGTTTAACAAAATAATTAAATATTATGCAGTATTCTATTAAGTTTAGATTAGACATCAAGAAGAATGTCTATGTGTCGAAGAAGGCTGTAAGCACAGAGCCTTATTATCAAATCAGTGCTTTAATCAAGATAAATAAAGGTGCGACCATTCATTACTATACAGGATATTCAGCTCAGAAAAATGCGTGGTTCGGGAGTGCGGTTGAAGCTTACAAAGCAGATGGCAATCGCTCGTACGGTATTCATCGTAATGCGTATGCCAAGAGAAAGACAACTATCGTATTGTTCTCCGAAGTGAATAAGAAGTTGGACTTAATCGCAAGTAGATTAGCACTGTTAGCTGAGGAGAGAGAAGACATTTCCCGTGAGGAGTTAATCGAAATCTTAGATATGGAGGTCGGGAAAAAGACCAAAGAGCAGGTTGAGGAGGATAATCCCGTCGAATGTAAGAGGGGTGAAAACCCATTATGGGTATTAGCCGAACTATTCTATATGGATGCAACGGTGTCTCACGGTAGAAATAAGACAAGAATGAATGCCCTTCACCATTTTAAGAATTTTGAGATTTCACGCAACCGCCCCATCACATTTGAGAATTGCAATATGCGTTTATTGTCAGACTTTATGTGTTACCTTATTCAAGATGAGGGTCAGATGAATGACAATGCTCGTAGTAAAGCTCATTGCACAAGAAAAAAGAACCGTAATACAATTTCTAAGATACTATCGAATATAAAGTTCTTCTTTACTTGGTGCAGAAAGCGTTACGGTGTGACCATTGACGGTAATGTTGCAGATTTTCAAGTGCCAACGGCTAAGTATGGCGACCCTGTAACTCTCACACAGG
>JAZOQR010000054.1:0-4226 GCA_045656185.1 Alistipes sp.
GGAGAGTGGGCATTCTGTGATTGCGACAGCCTTACAAGTGTGACTATTCCCAATGGTGTAACAAAGATTGGGGATGGTGCATTCTGGGGTTGCTCAAGCCTTACAAACATAACTATCCCCAATAGTATAACAGAGATTGGAGATAGAACATTCCTTGGTTGCTCAAGTCTTATAAGCATAACTATTCCCAATAGCGTAACAGAGATTGGAAAATCGGCATTCTGTGGTTGCTCAGGCCTAATTAATGTAACGATTGGCAACAGTGTAAATAAGATTGGAAATAAGGCATTCAGTTGTCGCAATATATTGACTAACACTATGTGTGACATAGACACAATAGTATGTTATCCTAAAATACCACCAAAGATTGATGACTCATTTGATAAGTTTGAGAATCTAATTGTTCCAATGGGTTGTGAGGAGGTGTATGCTAATTCCGATTGGGGGAAGTATCTTGAGTAGATAGTAGTAATACATTAAAAAGCCACCATATAGACTTATATCTCGCATCGGAGATATTTAATGTGCTGTTTGTGGTAGATAAATCTATTTGACGGATAGATAGTGTTGTTGAAGGGTTTCTTTGAGAAGTATTTCGGCGTAATCTAACGAACTGAAAAAAGTTCGGTATAACAAAAAATAAAAATTATTATTTGTTGTGTTGCCCTTCTTGAAAGAATAAGAGTAGTTGATTTTTGGGCAACTTTTGGGTAATTAAAGATGTGTTTCAGCATTGCCCAATATGCCAAATACTGCCCACACACTGCTCCAACGGGGTAGTTGGTTGTATTGAGTTGTCTATCAAGTAGTAGGGAGACCCCAAGATGACTTTAACGAGGAGGAGTATTAGTCGCTTGATAAAGGTTAAAAACTAAATATCAACAAATTACAAAGACCGATTGGACAGTCCAGTCGGTCTTTTTTATGTCAAAAACTACCCGAAACAGCCCGAAAATGAGGCGAGAGTGCCCGAACACTACCTTTAATTTCGGTCGCCATTGTCATTTTATGTCCGTTTCCTATATGTTATGGTAGCAAGAAGATTGAAGATTACAACAAATACTCCGAGTGCTGCAAAGTTATGCCACATATCCACAAAGGTCGTTCCCTTCAAATATACAGCACGCATAATCTCGATATAGTAGCGAGGAGGCAGAATGATTGTAAACTTCTGTGCCCACTCGGGCATTGAACTAATCGGTGTTAGCAGACCACTCAATAGCATAAAGATTATAATAAAGAAGAACATCACAAACATCGTTTGTTGGATATTATCCGAGATATTAGCCACTACGACACCAAATCCCGAGAAGCCGAGGATAAAGAGAATTGTCGCCAAGTAGATATTGCCCAATGAGCCGAGAGGTGCCAGACCATAGATTAACCACGCCACAAACATCGCCACAGTGATAACAAAGAGTCCTATTAGCCAAAAAGGAATAAGTTTGGCGAGCACGAAGGTAAACTTACCTATCGGGGTAACATTTATCTGTTCGATGGTGCCATTCTCCTTCTCGGTTACGATATTTATCGCTGACATAAAACCACAGATAAGAATCAGAAGCATAATCATCAGTGCAGGAATCATCAAATACCGATAGTTCAGCGTAGGATTATAGCGATTCTGCACCACAACAAGGTCTGAGAGTTGAGTTGCGCCCTGCTCGCCCATATATTTAGATAGAGTAGATGCTATGGTTTGTACAAGATATTGGCTTCCGAGTGACCCTTTTGTTGCATTTACAGCATTGGTAGATATATCCAACTTTTTAGGCTTGATGCTTGTTATATCTCGCTCAAAATTTTTGGGTATTTGCAGGATTATATCTATCTGGCAATCTTCCAATAGACTATGCGACCTATCGAGTGTCGTTGCTTCATCATTAACAGTAAAATACTCGGCAGCACGAACATCACTTGTTATGCGGTGAGAGAGCGTGGATCCATCTTCGTCGATAATTGCCACACTGACATTACGCACATCCATCGTTGTTACCCACGGCATAACAAGCATTATCATCACAGGAAAGACGATAAAGAGTTTAGGAAGGAATGGATTACGAAAAATCTGCGTAAACTCCTTTTGTATCAATATAAATAGTTGTCGCATAGACTATTCGAGTTTATCTTTGAACTTTTTGAGCGATACACCCATAAGCACAAAGGTCATTAGTATAAGAATAAGCACCTCTTTTACTACTGCCGAGAGGGGTAATCCCATAATCATCATCTTGCGTATGGCTTCAATATACCATCGTGCAGGTACGATATATGGCAGGGGTTGCAATACCGTAGGTAGGTTTTCTATCGGAAATACCATTCCCGAGAGCATCATCATTGGCAGTAGCATAACCATTGCAGATATGAGCAGTGCAACGACTTGCGAAGAGGCAAGCGTAGATACAAGCAATCCCAATGCAAGGGCGAGAATTAAGTAGATTAACGAGATTGTGATAATTCCACCCAAACCGCCACTCATTGGCACATCAAGCAGATGGTGAGCAATGAGCAGTATGGTCGTAAGATTTATACACGAAATCACGAAGTATGGAATCATCTTCGCAAGTATAATCTTGATAGGTCTTACTGGCGACACGAGCAATACCTCCATTGTTCCCATCTCTTTCTCTCGTACGATTGACACGGATGTCATCATCGCACATATTAGGATAAAGATAAGTCCCATAATGCCAGGCACAAAGTTGTACGCCGACTTCATCTGTGGATTGTAGAGCAAATGAAGGTTTATCAACTCTTGTCGTGTATGGTCTGCCGATACTACATTTTGCAAATATACCGCGCCTGTCTGTGCTATGTTTGTATTTGAGGCATCAAATATAAACTGTATTGCAGGGTGGGTGTCTATGCCCTCTGCCCGCTGTGCTATCAAATGTTCATAATCCTCATCAAAGACAACAACAGCATCAGCCTTGCCACTGCGTAACACCTTATCTATATCAATACTGCTATCGTAGTCGATAACCGTAAAATATGGATTGTTTGCGAGCCTTTCAACCACTTGTCTTACACCCTCCGTACGATTAGGAGCGACTATTGCCACATTGAGATTATTCACCTCGGTAGATATGGCAAAGCCAAAGAGTATCATCAGCACTACGGGAATTAGCAGCACAATCATCATCGTGCGCACATCTCGTAGTATGTGTAACGACTCCTTCTTAACAAACGACAGAAAATTATTTTTCATAATACCAACTCTCCTCGCTTTGCGCCACGAGCCAAGATGCGAAAAACCTCATCCATCGACTCTGCAGCAAATTGTTCTTTAAGGCGTGCAGGGGTGTCAAGTGCACGCACCTCGCCATCAACCATAATGGATACTAGTGAGCAGTACTCCGCCTCATCCATATAGTGCGTGGTAACAAATATAGTCGTGCCATTATCGGCAGCCTCGTAAATCATCTCCCAAAACTGACGGCGTGTGATTGGGTCTACTCCACCCGTAGGTTCATCCAAAAAGACCACCTCGGGACGATGAATGGTTGCTACGGCAAACGACAACTTCTGCTTCCAGCCGAGCGGTAACGAGCCTACAAGGGTATTACGCTCCGAAGTGAAGTTGAGCCTTACGAGGGCTTCGGCAGCCCGACGCTCGGTTTCGGCTTTTGACAGACCATAGATACCAGCAAAGAGCCTTATATTCTCCCAAACTGTCAAGTCGTTATATAACGAAAACTTCTGACTCATATAGCCGATATGGCGTTTTATCTGCTCACCCTCGCGCATCACATCCCAGCCAGCCACCGTACCACTACCCGAAGTTGGGTAACTTAATCCGCAGAGCATACGCATAGCCGTAGTCTTACCTGCACCATTAGCACCCAAGAAACCGAAAATCTCACCTCGCCGAACATCAAACGATATGCGATTGACAGCGGTAAAGTCGCCAAAGCATTTTGTTAGTTCTCTGACAGATATTATGTAGTCGTTCATTGTTTCATCAGTTTTATAAACATATCCTCAATGGTAGGTTCGGCGGGTTTTATCCACAAACCCTGCACATCGGCAAGTTCCGCCTTGAATTGCCCAATATCGAACTCTGCATCAACTATAAGATGGTGTGCCTCGCCAAATGGATAGCACTCCACAACACCTGTTGCTTTACGAACCGCAAGGAGTAGTTTGTACATATTATCTGCTTGCACGGAATATAGTGGATTATCAAAGCCTGCAACAATATCGGTTGGGGCATCTATACCCAAGAT
>JAZOQR010000055.1:0-7361 GCA_045656185.1 Alistipes sp.
CCGTATAAAACTAAAATTAAACGGAAAGAGTCCGGTACAATACCGAACTCTTTACCAATAAAAATCTTTTTATTAATCCGTCCAACTTTTTGGGGTCAGTACATTATGGGGGCTGGCTAAGTTACTTTTTAGTCAGCCCCACATCCCTAAAAGTAGACCACTCTGGGCTGTACTTCGTGTACTATCCCAGAGTGGTCTCTTTTGTGATGCACCCTATCTCACGGCTTCTGACAAGAAATTAATTTCTCGCGATAAGGGATCATCTACTTCCGCTAACGAATTATCTCGCCAATGGGCAGTACGCCAAAGTACAGCCCATCCGCATTTTTTTTGCCGAGCGTTGCATCTGACCCCTTCTGACAAGAAATTCGGTTGTGGTGCTTAGGTCGGTTTGTGTTATAAGTTCAGATAAGTTCAGATGAGTTCAGATGGGTTTCATAGTAACTCATAGTAACCCATTTGACTGCGCCCTTTATGACCCTTTTTGCCCTTTGCTATTAGTCGCTGCTATCTACCACACAATCTCCTCCTTCCCAATCGATCGGAGATATTCATTTGCCTTAGAGAAGTGCTTGCAGCCGAAGAAGCCGCGGTAAGAGGATAGTGGCGAGGGGTGCACCGAGTGGAGGATAAGGTTCTTCTGTGGGTTGGCGATAGCGCCCTTGCGCTGGGCGTAGCTACCCCAGAGCATATAGACAACACCCTCCTTCCTTTCGGCTATAGCGCGGACTACGGCATCGGTGAATATCTCCCAGCCACGGCCTGCGTGTGAGGCGGCGTTGTGTGCCTTAACCGTAAGCACGGAGTTCAAAAGAAGCACGCCCTGCTCTGCCCAGCGGTCGAGTTCACCTGAGGTGGGGATAGGTGTGCCGACATCATCGTAGACCTCCTTAAAGATATTCTTTAGCGATGGCGGAAAGGGTACACCTTCGTTGACCGAGAAGCACAAGCCATTAGCTTGACCATCACCGTGATAGGGGTCTTGACCAATAATTACGACCTTAACCTTGTTAAAGGGGCACTTATCAAAGGCGCGGAAGATATTGCGCCCTGCGGGGAAGATCTGCGATGTGGCGTACTCTTGCTTGACAAAGCTAATCAGCTCCTCGAAATAGGGCTTTGAGAACTCCTCACCTATAACGGCCTTCCAATCCTCGGCTATGCGTACTTCTGCCATAGAGATAATATTTTAATCTGAAACTATTGCGAAGATAGGATATTTGGCGTAATTTTGCAAAAATAAAGGCTTAAAACTATGATTCGCATCCTTTCGACAATAGCAGCATTTATGCTCACTCTCGGCGTTGCATCGGCGCAGGAGGTCAAGAATATCATCTATCTTATAGGCGACGGTATGGGTCTTAGCTCTGTATCGATGATGCAGCTAAAGAGTGGATACAACACCACAATATTTGACCAAGCGGAGAATGTAGCTCTGCAAAAGACCTACTCGGCAGATAATCGCGTTACCGACTCGGCGGCATCTGGCACAGCCCTCGCAACGGGATATAAGACAAACAACACCTTTGTAGGCTGCACACCCGATGGTGTGGCGGTGGAGTCGTTGATGGATGTGGCTAAGGCGCAGGGTAAGGCTACGGGTGTTGTGGTTACCACCTATCTGCAACACGCTACGCCAGCAGCCTTCTATGCCCACACCGAGAACCGTCACAACTACGGTGTTATTACCGAGCAGCTTGTAGGTAGCACACTCGACGTTGCTATTGGTGGCGGTATGGGTCACTTTAAGGAGCGATACCAAGATAAGGCAAAGGAGGTTATTGCAAGTAGCGGCTTTGCTCTGGTTGAGGATATTACGGAGCTTAAAACTCAGTGTGGCGATAGCCGTACGTTGGCTCTGTTATCCGACTGGGAGGTGGGCTCAAACTCTGGCTCATATCTTGCCGATGCCACACGCGAGGCGTGGCGCCTTTTAGAGGCGCGAGGTGAGGATAATGGCTTTGTGCTTATGGTCGAGGGCTCGTTGATTGACGGTATGGGTCACGCCAATGATGCTGAGGCGCAACAGGTTGAGATGCAGGGTTTTATGGAGGCTATAGAGGTTGCTGTGGAGTATGCCAAGAGCCACGAGGGGACCCTTGTTGTAGTTACTGCCGACCACGAAACGGGAGGTCTTAGCATCGTAAGTGCCGATGCCAACTTCAATCTCGCGGAGCAGGGTGTAGAGTACCGCTGGACAACAAACGGACACTCTGGAGTTATGATACCTATATATCTCTATGGTGCGGCTAATGAGTGTATTAACGGCATAGTTGAGAATACCGATATTGCAAAGATATTGTTTGAGCAGATATCTAAGTAGCGAGGGCAATATCTAATAGTAAAGAGAGCGAACTCGGTCTAATGATGAGTTCGCTCTCTCTTTTACTCTGTGAGGAGTTGGGCTAAATAAAGCCTAAGTGCTCGATTAGTATCTTAATGCCCAAGCCAATAAGCACCACTCCACCAACAATGCCCGCCTTAGCTCCGACCTTAGCTCCGAATTTAGAGCCGAGAGACACGCCAGCAGCAGAGAAGGCAAAGGTGACAACACCAATTACAGTGGCTGCAATCCAAATGTTAACGTTGAGGAAAGCCATTGATATACCGATAGTTAGTGCATCGATACTCGTTGCTACAGCCATTATAAACATCTTGCGAAAGCCAAAGTCGGCATCCAGTTTCTCGTCATCGTCCGAGAGTGTCTCTCGAATCATATTTAGACCGATAATGGCTAACAGACCAAATGCAACCCAGTGGTCAACACGTTCTACGACATGGGCAAAGCTCGAACCGAGAAAATAGCCAATAATGGGCATAAGTGCCTGGAAACCACCAAACCACAAACCTGCACTCATGGAGTGTTGTGGACGTACGCTCTTTAGTGATAGTCCCTTACCTACGGATACAGCGAAGGCATCCATTGCCAAGCCTACGGCGATAAGAAGTAGCTCTACAAACTTCATCTTTGTCAAAAGTTAGATACCTGCAAAGGTTCTTAGCTGCGCTATCTCCTGTGCCCAACGCTCCTCGTCGGGGGTCTCAAGGATAAGCGGAATGTTGTCAAAGCGAGAGTCGCTGGCTATATATTTGAAGCACTCGATGCCAATCTCGCCATCGCCCATAGGTGAGTGGCGGTCTATGCGGCTACCCAGTGGGCGCATAGCATCGTTGAGGTGCATACCGCGCAAATATTTGAAGCCGATAATCCTGTCAAACTCGGCAAATGTAGCATCGCACGCCTCCTTGGTGCGTAGGTCGTAGCCAGCAGCAAAGGAGTGGCAGGTGTCGAGGCATACGCCCACACGGCTCTTATCCTCCACGCGGTCGATGATATAGGCCAGATGCTCGAACCTGTAGCCGAGATTTGAACCCTGTCCCGCAGTATTCTCCAATACGGCAGTAACTCCCTGAGTGCGCTCCAATGCCATATTTATCGACTCGGCAATGCGCTCCAATGACTCCTCCTCGCTGATGCGCTTGAGGTGGCTTCCAGGGTGGAAGTTGAGGCGGTCCAGACCGAGAAGCTCGCAACGCTGCATCTCCTCGAAGAAGGACTCGCGCGACTTTTGCAGACCATCCTCATCGGGGTGTCCGAGGTTGATAAGGTAGCTGTCGTGAGGTAGAATCTGCGCAGCGCTAAATCCAGCCTCTGCCATAGCCTCCTTGAAGGTGGCTATCTGCTGAGGTGTTAGCGCAGGTGCTATCCACTGTCGCTGATTTTTGGTAAATAGGGCAAATGCTGTAGCCCCAATATCTTTGGCATTCTTAACGGCATTCTCAACGCCGCCCGATGCGCTTACATGTGCTCCAAAATATTTCATATTTATCTCTGTTCTATAGTTATGTTTCAATCACAAAGATAGGAAAAATTTTCGATTTTTTAGGTGGTAAGTATCAAAAATAATTGTATTTTTGTGGGAGATTTCAATGATGACTAATACTTAAATAATATGAAGAGATTAATCATAGCTTTGGTTGCGATGGTAGCATATTGTGGCACGCTTTCAGCACAGGTGTCGATATATGATGTTGTTCCAGAGAGTGGTATGAAGGAGTTTGAGAATGATCTAAAATATCAGGCTGTGGATGCTGAGTACTTCTCAGATGCGGCATATCGTGCTGAGCGTCGTGCGTTGCGTAAGGAGCGCAACACCATCGACTTCACCGCCAATCTTCACGGTTCGTCGACAGCATTCAGCGATACATGGCAGGCTGCGGGAGAAAATACGGTGACTATTCTTGCCAGTGCGAACTTCCTGCACACGTATAAGCGTGGCCGCTTCTCGCTCACAAATACTGCTTCGGCAAAGTTTGGCTACAATCGTATGATGATGGAGCTAAACGAAGGTGTGCAGAGTAATGTGTGGTTTAAGAATGTAGATGAGATATCGTTCTCTACTGCTCCACAGTGGGCTATGGTTAAGGATTGGACCTATGGCGCTAATATTAAGTTCCGTACACAGTTTGCCCCTGGCTACGCTGCCCGCGGCGATAAGGAGCGAAGCCATCCTCGTGTTTCAAACTTTATGACACCTGGATATTTGGATGCCTCAGTCGGTTTTACCTATGTGCTTCCATCGAAGAGTTTTCCGTTGAAGGTCAACCTTGCGCCTGTGGCGATGAGTACAACCTATCGTCATGATCAAGAGACCAGGAAACTCGATGGTGATGCCTATGTAGATATGAATTATGGTGTACCTGAGGGGCATCGTGCAAAGTATGAGGGTGGTCTCTCTGTGCAGTTGGATTTCGACCGTACGTGGGGTGATAATGGCTGGTTGCGTTACCGCACCACAGCCTACTCCTTCTATGGTTGGGTTACAAGCCTCTATTCGGGTGATTTGATTCTCCCAACACTGCGCTGGGAGAATACCATAGATATCAAGGCTACAAAATACTTCTCAACACAGATATATTTCCAGCTCTACTACAATAAGGCGGAGGTTAACAAGCTACAATTTTCGTCGATGTTGAGCGTTGGACTTACATATAGCTTTAAGAATAAATAGCAGGGAAAATGGAGCAGAACAAGAGGAGGTCTATCGCTCGTGTGGCGGTGCTTGTGGTTATTATATTGTGTGCTGTTGGAAGCAGCTATATGGTAGGTCGCATTGTTGAGCGCAACCATGTTAAGCACGTTCTCGCAGGTATGTCGGCGAGTGTCAACGAGTATGAGGATAGTCTGGAGCAGGTGTCGCAGGAGATGGCGGCGTTGGAGTATATTATGTCGGGTGGCGACAAGCTTATGCAGACAATTATCTCTGTTCGCAACAACTATGTAGATCCAATCGACCTCGATACGATATACGAGAAGGCCATCCCAAAGCTCCTTTCTGAGCTCGATCCCCATTCGGAGTATATCCCCGCTAAGATGTTCGAGTCGGTGAATGAGTCGTTGGAGGGCGAATTTGATGGCATCGGCATCGTCTTCAATGCTATGACCGATACTATTACGGTGCTCAGTGTGATTCCACAAGGTCCATCAGATAGGGCAGGTGTGCGTGCTGGTGACCGTGTTATACGCATTGATAATAAGGATGTTGCAGGTCAGGGCATTAGTCAGGACTCTATGGTGCGCCTTATGCGTGGTCCTCGCGGCTCTAAGGTTAAGCTCTCGGTTAAGCGTTCGGCGGTAGAGGAGTTGGTGGATATCAATATTACGCGTGCTGCTATCGAGGTGCATAGCGTTACTGCAGCCTTTATGCTCGATAAGAGCGCTGGCATCGGCTATTTGCGTCTGTCGCAGTTCTCGCGTACCTCACACGCAGAGATATGCAGCGCCTTAGAGCGCCTTGAGAAGGAGGGTATGAAGTCCATAATTATAGACCTTAGAGGTAATGGTGGAGGCTTCCTCGATCAGGTGGTAAATATCCTCAACGAGTTCCTTGAGCGTGGTAAATTGATAGTATATACCGAGGACCGCCATAGCCGACGTATCAACCAGTACTCTGATGGTACGGGACGCTATACAGATATCAATGTTGCAGTTCTTGTCGATGAGCTAAGTGCTTCGTCGAGTGAGATTTTGGCGGGTGCAATTCAGGATAACGACCGAGGTTTGGTTATTGGACGTCGCACCTTTGGTAAGGGCCTTGTGCAGGCTCAGTTGCCCTTTAGCGATGGCTCTGCTATGCGCCTTACCGTTGCTCGATACTATATCCCTTCGGGACGTTCGATACAGCGCCCATATACCAATGGCGACGAGCTATCGTACCAGATGGACTTGATAAATCGTATCAACCACCACGAGCTCTTCTCGGCAGACTCTATCCATTTGGATAAGAGCAAGGAGTATCGCACTTCGGCTGGTCGTGTTGTCTATGGTGGCGGTGGTGTAATGCCAGATATCTTTATCCCTGTGGATACTACCAAGGTGTCAGACTTCTATAATAAGGTGTGGGATGCCAATATCCTATATCGCTATACCATCGATTTTGCCGACAATAATCGCGATAAGCTCGATAAGGTGACAACTATTGAGCAGCTCAATGCGGTGCTTGATAGTGCTGACCTTATTGAAGAGTTCTTGACCTATGCCGAGCGTCATGGTGTTACGGCTTCGGATGCCGATCTTAAGGCGTCGCGTAATGTGTTGCTTACGCAGATACGCGCCTATATTGGTCGCAATGCTTTGGGTGACGAGTCGGGCTACTACTACAATATCTACCCAATCGACGATGTTATGCTCCGTGCCGTGAAGGAGCTACGCGCGGGTGGACTAAAACTGAAATAAAGGAGGACTATGAATAGACTTTTAGGAACACTCTTTGCAGTTGCTGCTCTTGTGGTAATTGCCTTCGCTATACTCAACTATGGCAACTATACCTCTATGCGTTCTGCCGCAGAGCCAACATCGGCAGATGCTGATGCTGTACTAAGCGAGCAGGTTGAGGTCGCTGACGACGAGGCTCTTACCGAACCAGCCGACTCTGTTGTCCTCGGTGAGACCGCACCCGAATCACCTGCCCCAACTTTGAAGTGACCCCAAAAGTTTGGACAAAAAACTTTTGGGGTTTCTTTATGAGCAAAAAACACGATTATGTAGCATTACTCAAATATATGAGGATGCTCGAAGACGGTTACTCGGTCAAATCAATTGCTAAAAATTATGGTATTGGAGCAAATAGGTTAAGTTATCTTTGGCATCTCTACCAAGAACAAGGTACTAAAGTTCTGCATCGCAAGAAAAATATTCGCGCCGATGGAGCATTAAAGCATCACATTCTATCTGATATTGAGAAAAATCACTTAACTTTGGTGCAGGCCTCGTTAAAATACGGAGTAAGTACGGACATAATAAAAATATGGCGAAGAATTGCCAGAGAACAAGGACTTGATGCACTCTTAATCACTAATAA
>JAZOQR010000056.1:0-29451 GCA_045656185.1 Alistipes sp.
GAAAGATGCCAAAATAAATTCAAAAGCGACCGAAACAAAATCTGCCGACAAAGACTAACTTATCTCCTAATTTGTAGAACATCCCTACACATAGCGCATCAGCGAAAGATGCTCGATTTCAGAGCCGTACTTTCAAAACTGCTATACACATTTTACTCGTCGGGAAATGGATTTAACCACAACCTCCATGTAGTCTTCTATGTAGGATTTCGCAATTTTCGTAAAAACAAACACTGAAAATCAATCAGTTAAAATAAAATAATGGTTGCCCGAAAAAGGTTGCCCTAATTTGTTATAGTCTCTTACGCAACTATAGGCTTAGTAGTCCCGTAGTTGAGCGTAGAGCGCTCTTCTTTGAGGCATCGAAACCGCTTGTTGAGGCTGAGGCGAAGTACTCCTCAGCTGGTGCGCAGTTCTCTCGCTTAAATGTGGTATCCTTAGATGCCCACATCTTTGTGAAGTTGCCATCCTTGTCCTCAGCAACACCGAAGAAGGTGTATGCAGTATCGAACTCAAAGACGTAGTATGATGTCAATTCTTCCGCCTCGCCATCTGCAAGCAGACCCTCGATAAGCTGCTCATATATATAATATGGATAGTCAAGAGCGTACATATAGCTGAAGTAGAAGGCTACAGCGTTCTGGTCTACGGTAGCTGTTACAGGTGCTACAACATAGCCCGAGTATGCCTCGTAGTCTGGATTTAGCTTCGCAAGCTCAGAGCCGTCGTAGTAGTTGCCAATCGATAGCTCAAAGTCGAGATCAGCATACTCTACCTCCTTAGTGGTGAACTTAAGACGGCTAAGACCTGTGGTTGGAGAGCCTGCCTGAGCACCGAATACCAACAACTCATACTCGGTAGATGGTGTTAGACCAGTTGCAGTGTCGCTGCTTGTGCCAGAGGCGTACTGCACACTGAAGTTTGTAAGGATGTACTCCATAATCTCAGCGTCGCTATTGTTCTCGAAGCGGTCGCCAGCAACAAGGGTTGCTACGTAAGTATCATCGTTTGTAGTCTCGACCTTTACAGTAGCCTTACGAGGGTGAATCTCAGGTACAGAGAGGGTAAAGATGTTCTCAGAAGCCTTAACATTGCCAGTCTTGAAGTTGTAGAACTCTGGTGTAGTGTTCAACAACGCTTCGTCATCCATACCGAACGCCCAGAGGATAAACTCGGTGTTGGCATCGAGCTCGACCTCCAAGTGCTGAGGACCACGGAACGCCAACTCGTTAAAGATGAAGTGTAGACCCTCCTCGGTAGTATCGAAGAATGATGAGTAGTATGCCTTCTCGCTCTCCCAAGTGCTCTCGCAGTGGTCGCGCAACTCCTCAGGAGTAGCACCCGCTACATCCTTCGCCCAGAATACACCATAATAGTAGTAACCATCGTAGCCCTGAGGTGCGATGTCGATAGTTACGTTAGGACCGTCAACCTCCACGTTGAAGTCGAAGTGTAGGGTGTAGTCGTTAACAGAAGTTGTAGTGATCTTAAGGCGTGAAATCTCGGTTAGAGGCTTCAAGTTCTCCTTGTCAAAACCGTATGCGTATGCAACGTATGTTGTGCCAGGGGTTACGCCAGTGAACTGGTGTCCCAACAAATCGCCAGAGTACATAAAGGCTGCGGCACCAGTAGATGCGTCGCCACCAAAAGTTGCGCCGAAGCTCTCAAAAATCTCCATATCGCTAGCCCACAATGCCTCGTCGTTGTACATAAGCTCGCCGTCGTTCTCCTCGAAGTACTTGCCAGTGCCGAGGATGAAGATGTATGGCATATTCTTATCCTGTGGGATAACATCCATTGTGATGGTTGTAGCGCCCACCTTTACAGCTTCAAGCTTGATAGAGTGCTCCTTACCTACTGCCTGCTTAACAGTGATTATAGGGTTAGGATATACACCAGGGCAGATAACCTCGATGCGACACTTGCGCTCCTTAGTCTCGTAGCTCGCATCTACCGTGAAAGAGATTGTGCCTGGGAGCGATGTATCTACGTTACGCACCCAGTTCTTCTCGGCAGTAGCCGTAATCTCGGCACCAGAGGCAACACCTTTAAGGGTGTATGCAATCTCGAAAGTGCCACCGTCAGCAGTAGCCTCCACCACGCTCTTGTCGAACTCGAGAGAGGCGTTTGTGGTTGCTGGCTCATCGCCCTTACACCCTGCAAAGAGTGTAAGGGTAAGAGCAGAACATAGAATTAACCATATATTTCTCATAGTCGCTGTCATGTTTTGTTAGACATCGTATATGACTTTGGAGTTAAGCTTTTGGAGAACCTGCAACGGCACCTGTGTAGCTACCAGTAAGGTTGCGGTCGTCGGTAAGAGTTACATCGAACGAAATCTCGTAGGTCTGTGTAGCCTCAAGGTATGTTACATTCAAAGTTGCAGCTTTGAAAGCCTTAGAGTTGCCATTGAACTTGCTGTAGTTACCGTCGATGTATGTTGGAGTAGAGGCATTAAGACCGTAAACACCTGTAGGGAGGTAGTTAACTGATGAATCGCCACAACGAAGGTCGAGCTCCAAGTTGTACTCGCCGCTCTCGTCAGAGATAACAAGCTGCCAGTTGTCGCTATACCAATGCTTTGCAGTCACAGATGTCCAGTTGATTGTGTCTGGCACATCCTCAGCCTCTACGATCTCCATACCGTCAACCTTGCCAACGTATGCGAATGCGAATGTACGGCCATCCTCAATCTTGAATGAGATGTTGAATGTGTAGGTCTTAGCAGACATATCAATAGTAACATTTGCTGAGGCCTCAACTGGAGAGTACTGACCCTCGCCAGCAACGTAAAGTGTTGTGCCATCGGCATTTAGTCTGCGACCATCGTTTGCACCAGCTGTTGAGTATGTGCCAGCAGGAAGGTAAGGCATTGCAGGACAGAATGCATCGAGGATAAGACGATACTTCTCTACACCCTCAACGCTCTGTGTGAAGGTCATATACCAGTTTGTATTGTCCTCGAATGAGCGTGCTGTAGCAACATCCAACATTACGCTTACAATCTCAGAAGACTGCTTCAATGAGATGCCATCAACAGCATCGTTGAACTGAAGCTCAATCTCGTAGCCATTCTCCAACTTGCCGTAGAATGTCATCATATACTTCTGGTTTGCCCAGTCGATATCTACGTTAAGAGTACCTTTAGCAAACTTGTACTGAGTAGCATCGCCAGCAACAACGAAGTATGAAGTAGCGCTGTCGAACTGACCCGCCTCAGCTGCCAATGAACTTGCTGAAAGCTCCTCGTCAGATGTGTTGATAGTGTAGCTGTTCTTAGCAAGATACTTAGCCTCGTAAGCATTTGCTACATAGAATACTGCGGTGTTGCCCTCTGCATCAGAAAGTGTCAACGCCCAGTTCTTACCCTCGTCGTTAGTAGTTGCAGATGCGTTAGTGCATGTAGTAGCGATAGTAACCTTATCTACAACTGGCATATTGTCTACATCACCAGTGTAGTGTGCAACCATATGACGACCATCCTTTAGGTAGATGTCGATCTCGAATGTGTAAGCCTTAGTCTCTGGATCGATAGTAACAACTGCAGCACCACTCTTTAGCTGTACGCCATTGTCGTAACCGTATGTAGAGTAGCGCATAGAGTTAAGGCAAGGCCACTCTGTAGACTCCTTAACCTCGTAAGTGCCAGCAGGAAGGTAATCCTTATCAGGGTCGCCGTAGAAGTCAAGGCACAAAGTCTTGTCGTTGTAAGCGAAGTTATCAGCCTCGTTAGCATCCTCGTAAGAGAACATTAGGTAGTAGTTAGAGCCATACTTTGAACCTCTAACGCGAGTGTAGTTGTGCTCTACAACATTTGCAGGATCATCCTTAGTTGTGAAGGTAAGATCGCGTACAACGGTGTTGTTCTCAGCATCTGCAGCAGCAACAACCAAGCGGTACTCCTTAACATTCTCCAAGTTTGTAACCTCTACAGCCTCCTTAGAAGCAAGGTTCAACTCCTCACCATTGAGGAATACGTATGAAGCCTCAGGAGTATCCTTCGATGCGTACATTACAAGGTATGCAGCGCGCTCAGCACCTGTAACAGTGTAACGGAAGTTGATAGAGTCGTGTGCAACGTTTACAAGCTCTACAGCAACATCCAAAGTATCAGCCTCAGCTGTTGTTACATAGAGAGTGTTTGAGCCAGCCTTGTTTGAGCCATTCTTAGCTGCAGCAACAACCTTATACTCTGTCTCTGCAGTAAGACCTGTAGCAGTAACCTCTGCTACGCCACCCTTAAGGGCAACAGCAGTTCCGCTCTCAAGGATAGTGTCGAGTGATGGACTTGTCTCCTCGTCGCCGAGTACCATATAGCAAGCCTCTGTCGCATTTGTGGTTGTAACCTTGAAAGTTACGCTGGTAGCTGTCACATAGACCTTCTCAAGAGCTATGGTAGGCTGTGTAGTACTATCCTCGCTCTGAAACAAATTCTCACAACCCATAAAGCAAAGGGCTGATAGAAGCAATAAAGCAAACTTTTTCATAATTTCAGGTATTTTGTTAGTTATATATATGCAAAACAATTACTTACGTGTGAGAACGATATCTGATAGACCATAACCCTGAGCCATCCAAGCAAGATCCTCGAAGTTGTAGCCCAACGATGGGTAATGACCTGCCAATGGTGATGAGATAGTAAGGGTGTTGCCATCCTCTGATAGTGTTACATTAAGAGTTGTCTCCAAATTAAACTCACCGCTATCAGCATTTGCGCTAAGTATGTAGCTCTGACCGAAGAACTGCCAGCCTACAACTGAGTAGCGTGCGTGACCGTCGATAGTGATTACATCACCCTCAGCGATATCGATAACCCACTTAGGACCCCATTTAAGCTCTGGCTCCTCAATCTCGTAGCTGATAAGGTCGGTAACGCTGTAGTATGCTACATTGCACCAACCGTCAACTAATGCAAGAAGCTGGTTGTTGTCGCGATAGTTGTAGTCGTAGTCATCAACACCAGTAACGATGTTTACTGTAAAGGTGTTCTCTGCAGGCTCGTTAAAGCCATCGTAAATGGTCTGAACACCAGTCCACTCACCAAGAAGACTCTCGAACAATGGAGACTCAACGCGCTCAAACTGCTCAACAGCAGCTGTAGTCTGCGTTGCAGAGGTCTGCATACGGTGACCATCCTTGTCGATAACCATAAGTAGGGCAGTGTATGATGTCTCAGGCTTAAGGCCCTTTTGAGCCATTGTCTGCTCGCCGACCTTCTTTGTACCTACGTTCATTGCGTGGTAAGACATATAGGCATTTACATCCTCTAAACCTGCAAGCATAGCCTCTACTTTTGCCGTCTCCTCGAAGTAGTAGTAATAGCAATCAACATTAGATGTAGGTGTGCACTTAACGGTCATCTCGTATGCATCTATGCTAGAGAATGCGATCTCCACGTTCTCTGGTGATACATAGTGTGAAGGTGTGCGGAACTCTGTGGTGTAGATATCCTCTGGCATAAGGTCGTCCTCAGTCCAGTAGAATGAGAAGATAACGAAGTCTGTGTCAGCGCGGTAGCCAGCGTTGCTAACGAACTCCTCTGTATCACCCAAGAAGAGCATCTGCTCGCATACAGCCTCGTATGTGTCGCCAGTCATCTGAGCGTAGTTGCGAAGCGCTGTGTCGAACTCTGCCTTAATTTCGTTGATATCGGCAGTTTCGAAGCGAGCCTTCGACATTACATCGCAATAGTAGAATGCATCCTTGTCGTGAGGATGTATACTATATATAACTTGGTACTCGGTGAGACGGTTTGGGTCTACAGAGATAACGATGCCAGTCTCATCAACAGGAGGTGTCGGTGGCACATCAGGCTTCTGAGGGTTGTTTGTAGTGTCACTCTCGCAGCTAGCAAAAGCAGCCAAAGTAAGGAGTGAAAGTAGAAGTCGTTTCATAGTATTAGTGTGTTTTAGTTTGATATTCGCCTCAATCGTTACACAAAAATAATATAACGAAATGTTTTTTTGTGCAAAAAAATATATTATTTTATTGCTACATTTCAAAAAAATAGCATTACATTTGTATAACATTTTTACTTAAAGGGCTAATAATATGATATTTAACCGTGCAACGAAAAATTACATAGCAAAACAACGTATAGTTGCCATTATCGCACTTTTTTTAGTTTGCGTGGTGCAAGATATTGGGGCTCAGCAGTTCAGTTCTCGCAAGCAGCAGCAAGATTTCGAGATGTTTAGCAACTTGCGCAATGCAAATCGTGATTCGGCGCACATATATGCCGAGCGTTTTATCTCGGATTTGGATACCGCGACAATAAATCTTGATGTGGCTATGGTGTACGACTTTATGTCGGAGTATGCCGAGGGTCATTTGCATCAATATCGCAAGGCGCTGGAGTATCGTTTGCAGTCGGCGCGCATATATGCGAGCTTGGGCGAAAAGGCCTGTCTAACGCGCACCAATGCTCTGTTGGGTCGCATCTATCTTCGCAACGATAACTATCACGATGCCTTTAGTCGTAGTATTGCTGCGCTCCGTGAGGCGGAGGTGTCGGGTGATACAACCTCGATGCGTGAGGCCTATCTTGTTTTGGAGCGTGTTACATACTTCTATTATAAGGATTTAGATGCGGCACTGGAGTATAATAGCCGTGTAGCCAATAGCTATAGCAATCGCGAGCAGGCTCATCAAGCAGTGCGCGCTATGAATAACCGCTTTAACTATCAGCTATCGTACGAGGAACTTTCGGATATTACGCAACGCTCGGAGGGGCTTTGTAAGGAGTATGGTTTCAATGACCTGCTGATAAATGTCTACCTTAATGCCTCGATGTTGGCGCTGTCGTATGAGGATATTGGGGGTGCCGCAGAGTATCTTGAGCGAGCTCGACCTCTACTTAGTAACTTCAAAGAGGAGGGTTACTTCTACTCTGCTTCGGCATTTTACCACCTAAACCGCAACGACTATAACAGAGCTATTGCCGATATCACTCGCTCAGTGGAACTTCTTGGTGAGGGTGATTTCGATTCTAAAAATGTCCACTCCTACTTCCTTTTGCAGGATATATATCGTAGCAAGGGTCGTTACAAGGAGGCTTATGAGGCACTTATGCTCTTTGCCGAGATCTATACGCGCCAGCACAACAACGAAAATATTGTAGAGCTCTCTTCGCTTATCAATCAACTTGAGATTGAGCGCACGGAGCAGCTTCATCGTGAGCAACAGAAAGCCTACGAGCAGGAGCGTATGCACCACCGTATGATGATGCGTATCTATATCGCGGGTATGGTGCTTATGGTTGTTGTGGCGATGCTCTTACTTTCGCGCTATCGTCTTCAGCGCAAGAATCAGCGACTTCTTAATGCTAAGGCTGAGCAGGAACTAAATTACAAAAGCGAAATAATTAAGATTCAGCGACTTCAGCAGTTCGAGGAGCAGAAGAATAGAGATGCTATCCTCGAAGAACTTAATAGCGTGGTTAACTCAACGGATATCCGCGAGATGCGTAACGAGCTAAGACGCATCATTCGCTATCTTCAGCAGGGTGATGCCTCGGGAGGTGACTGGGCAGAGGTAGAGATGACGCTTCTTAGCAACGATACCTTCTTCGATAATCTTTTGAAGGAGTTTCCTAACCTTACAAAGAATGAACGTAAGCTATGTACGTTTATACATATGAACCTATCTACTAAGGAGATAGCGAAGATTACGCACCAGAGTACAGGTAGCATAAATGTTGCTCGCTCGCGCCTTCGTCAGAAGTTTGGACTTACCGATAGTGATACCTCTCTTATCGCTTTTCTCGATAGGTTTAAGACTCCGCAGGATTAGCATATAAAGGGAAAAGTGAAAACGAGAAATAGAAGAAGTATGGTATGCTTCGCATAAGTTTTATGGAATATGCATTGCAGATACCATACTTTTAGCTTTTTTTCGTATCTTTGTACGAATATTCGCGAACATATAGCTTGCACTACATTATGAAGGAGAAACTTTTTGGATTTGACAAGCAGAAGACCACCGTGCGAACGGAGATTGTGGCTGGCTTGACTACATTTCTTACAATGGCCTATATCTTGGCGGTAAACCCAAGCATCTTGGCAGAGACAGGTATGGATAAGGGGGCGCTCTTCACCACTACCGTGCTGATGTCGGCTCTGCCTACAATCTTTATGGGACTCTACGCCAAGCAACCTTTAGCACTTGCGCCAGGTATGGGTCTTAATGCCTTTTTTGCCTACACCATTTGTATGGTTATGGGTTACTCATGGCAGTTTGCCCTAACGGCAGTATTCCTTGAGGGCTTGGTATTCCTACTTCTTACGGTAAGCAACCTACGCGAGAAGATTGTAGATGTCATTCCAACATCGCTCAAGAATGCCATCAGCGCCGGCATCGGTCTCTTTATCGCCTTCATTGGTCTTAAAAATGGCGGCGTCATCGTCAGCAACGAGGCTACATTGGTGTCATTGGGCGACCTCTCAGGCGGTCCAGCCCTACTGAGTATGATAGGCATCATCATAACTGCAACACTTCTTGTCAAGAATGTGAAGGGTGCCCTGCTCTTCGGAATTATAATCACAACCATCATAGGTATACCATTGGGCCAGACCAATATAGGCGATGTCTTTAGTATGCCACCATCGATAGAGCCTATATTTATGAAGTTCACATGGGATAGTATCTTCACTAAGGATATGGCTATCATCGTGTTTACACTCCTCTTTGTCGACCTTTTCGACTGCATAGGTACTGTAATTGGTGTTTCGCAAAAGGCAAATATGCTCGATAAGAATGGTAAGATTCCACACCTTAAGGAGATTTTTATGGTGGACTCAATATCTACTACTGCGGGCGCTATGATGGGTACAAGTACAGTTGCGGTATATGTGGAGAGTGCAGCTGGCGTTAACGAGGGAGGTCGTAGCGGTATGACAGCCTTTGTAACAGGTATCTGCTTCCTTATTGCACTCTTCTTTGCCCCAATTTTTATGGCCATCCCCGCCGCTGCCACAACACCTGTATTGGTGCTTGTAGGTCTTATGATGATGAGTTCGGTGCTTAGGATTGACTTCAACGACTACTCGGAGGCCATCCCAGCCTTTCTATGTGTATTGCTTATGCCTTTGACCTATAGCATCTCGGATGGTATTGTATTTGGCCATCTGAGCTATGTTCTCATCAACCTTCTTTGCGGCAAGCGCAAGAAGTTGAGCATAGGAATGTATATCTTGGCGGCAGTATTTATCTTCAAATTTTTCGTTTAGTCAGTTACCTCTATGAAACAGTATATCGAAATAAGTGTTGCCTGCCAGAGTGAGGATATGGCTGATATCCTTACTGCCTACCTTGCCGACTTTGCGTTTGAGAGTTTCGATACGGAGGTTGTAGCTGAGGTTGTGGTGCTGAGGGCCTATATCCTTGCCGATGGTTGGACTGAGTGTCGTGAGGAGGCTCTTGCTTTGGTTTCGGAGTATGGCGAGTTGCGAGGCGAGGAGGTTATCGAGGACGAAAATTGGAATGCTGAGTGGGAGAGTACGGGCTTTGAGCGCGTTGAGATAGATGATATTATGGTTGTTCGCGCGCCGCACCATGAGCCTGCGAAGAAGGGTGTTATCGATATTGTTGTTGCTCCACAGATGTCCTTCGGTTCGGGCCATCATCAGACTACGCGCCTAATGTGTCGTCTTATTCACGCCATAAAGCCTACGGGCAAGATGTTGGATGTAGGTTGTGGTACGGGTGTGCTCTCGTTGGCAGCACTTCGATGTGGTGCTGAGAGTGCCGATGCTATTGATATCGATATTTGGTCGGTGGAGAGTGCTAAGGAGTCGGCACGTTTGAACGGCTTGGCTGAACGCATCGAGGTTATTCACGGCACGGTGGAGAGCATTGCGGGTAGAGTTTATAATCTTGTTGTGGCCAATATTAACCGCAATATTATCCTTGCCGATATCGCGCAGTATGTCGCAGCCTTGGAGCCGGGTGGCGCGCTGTTGTTGAGTGGCTTCCTTGCGGGCGATGTTGAGGATATTACAAATGCAGCTATGGCGTTGGGATTAACTCCTGTGGAGTCTTTATCGGAGGATGAGTGGCGTGCATTGAAGTTTGTTAAGTAGAAGAGATATAGTATGTTGTCCAATGCTGATATAGATATTATGGCTACCGAGGAGTTTCGCCAGTGTGTGCTACGCAACATTGAGAGAGATCCTGTGGCTGTGGCGTTGGATAGGCGTGTGGAGAATGCCTCGTTGGTGGCTACTCAGGTGAAGTATCTGCAGCGCGCTAAACATAAGCTACCACGCCTTTATAATGCAGGTTGCATCATTCCGCCACGCGCCTTCGAGCAATCGTCGAGTGAGGAGAGTGCTTGTGTAAAGGCTATTAGTGGTGGCAGTCTCCTCGATTTGACCTGCGGACTTGGTATCGACACTATGAGCTTTGCCGAGCGCTTCGATAGGGTGGTAGCTCTGGAGCGAGATGAGGTCTTAGCACGTGTTGTGAGGTACAATTTAGGGCTGCTTGGCATTAAGAATGTTGAAGTGGTGACAACCACTGCCGAGGAGTACTTGAGTGTGTGTGTGGAGCATTTCGATTGGATTTTTGTTGATCCTGATCGTCGCTCAGCTGAGGGTAAGAAGATGGTGAGAATGGAGGATTGTTCACCAAATGTGTTGGAGCAGATGCCCCATATTGAGAGGGTGGCCAATCGTTTGGGCGTTAAGTTGTCCCCGCTGTTTGATGTTGAGGAGGCGCGAAGGCTCTTCCCTTGTTCCGAGGTAGAGGTTGTCTCTATTGCTGGCGAGTGCAAAGAGTTAAATGTATATACAAAGGCACTGAAGGAGGTGCTACGTATCGTCATTGCTGGTGTTGGTGCTTGGGAGTACGATTTCGAGGCGACAATAGCACAGCACACCTTAGCACCACTCGATGTGGAGGGGGCAAAATATTTGATAAACCCCGATGTGGCTATGCAGAAGGGGCGCGTGGCCGTGGCTGAGTTTAGCCCCTACGCACAGATATGGAGTAATAATGGCTATGCCTTTGCGGAGGCGCTTCCCGAGGAGCAGATACCCGCAAAGGTCTACGAGATAGAGCGCATCGAGCGCTACAACCCAAAGCAACTTAAAAAGGAGTTCAAGGGCGTGGGTGTGGAGATTCTAAAGCGCGATACGCAGCTTAGTGTAGATGCTGTGCGTAAGGCTACATCGATGCGTGCTGGCTCGGAGCATATTATGGCATTAACAACAATAAACTCAGATATTTGGGTGGTGCATATAAAGAGATAAAAATGGGTATTTTAGGTGGCATAGAGGAGTTATCAAGCGGGAGTCAGCCTATTAGGGTGGTTGTTATCGGTTCTGGCAATGTTGCTGAGGCCTTTGCCCGCACCCTTGCAGAGACGCCTAATGTGGAGCTTCTGCAGGTTATGGCACGTAATGCTAAGCGTTGTGAACAGGTGGCATCTATTGGTTGCTGTAGTTGGAGTACCAACCCTATGCAGTTGGCTGAGGCTGATATCTATATTATATCTGTGAGCGATAGGGCTGTGGAGAGTGTTGTACGTAGCTACAATTTCCCAGAGAAGGCTGTTGTGGTGCATACTGCGGGTAGTGTAAGTATGGATGTTATCCCTCGTCCGGGACAGCGAGGTATATTGTATCCATTTCAGAGCTTTAGTGCAGGACGAAGCATTAGTCTGAAAGATGTTCCACTCTTTATTGAGGCTGATAATGTGGATGTTGCTGAGTTTTTGACAATGTTTGCACGTCGTATAAGTTCGCGTGTGGAGTATGCCGATAGTGCGCGCCGAGGTCAGATACACCTTGCGGGTGTCTTTGTAAATAACTTTACAAACCACCTCTATAGCATTGCCAATGATATTATTGCAAATGAGGGGCTCTCGTTCGACCTTTTGCACCCGATTATTGCCGAGACTGCAAACAAGGCAATCGATTCTGGCAATCCCTCTGCAGTGCAGACAGGTCCAGCTATTAGAGGGGATAAAACTATTACTGAAAAGCATTTAACGCTCTTAGGGGATGATATATCTAAGAGCCAGATTTATAAAGATATAACTGAAAGTATATGGGAAACTTCAAAGAGGATATAGCGCGTGTTGAGGCGATAGTCTTAGATGTCGATGGCGTGATGACAGATGGTGGTATTATACCCACTCCCGATGGCGATTTTATCCGTCGCTATAATGCAAAAGATGGCTACGCCATAGCCTCTGCTATCCGCGAGGGTCTCAAGATTTGTATTATCTCTGGTGGTCGTGGTCGTATGCTCGAAAACCGCTTGCAGATGTTGGGTGTTACCCGTTACTACCTAAACTGTATGGATAAGGTTGCTGCTATTCGTGAGTTTGTCGCCGACTATAACATTGATTTAGAGAATGTTATCTATATGGGTGATGATATTCCAGACCTTGAGTGTATGCGCCTTGTAGGTGTTCCAGTCTGCCCATCAGATGCAGCTATGGAGGTTGTCGAGGCCTCTCGCTATATCTCGGAGTATAATGGTGGTCACGGTGCTGTCCGCGATATTATCGAGCAGGTTATGCGTGCCAAAGGCGTGTGGGCCAAGAATTTGAAGGGTGTGCTTGGCGCAGATAAGTAGCACAAAGTCTACTTGTCGGTTAAGGATAGATGTATGTGTTCAAAAAGGATAGAATAATGAAAAAGTTTTGGAATTTGATGCTCGCTCTATATGTTGTGTTGGGCATAGCGGGATGTACGACAGTTGATGGAGGTATCTCGGATGGTATGGATGAGGGCTTCTCGTTTATAGCATCTATCGACCACACTCGTACCGATGTTATCAGTAACGGTGGCGTGTGGCAGACAGTGTGGAGTGGCGATGATATACTCTATGTAACATCCGACAAGGGCAACTTTACCTTTACAAACTCAGCCTCACGACCAAGTCGTTTTGTTGCTGAGGCTGAGGGCGCAGAGGTGTTGCGCGAGGCGTCAAACATAGTGATTACCACGCAGCACGATGGTGGTTGTGTTGTGGATAGCGATGCTGGTAAGCGAGGTCTTGCCCTTCGTGGTGAGTATGAGCTCTTTCCGGAGGATGGTAGGGTTAGCCTTGGCATCCAGAGTGCCTTTTTCCGTCTTGCTTGTAGCCAGGATGTAACACTTGAGGCAGATGCTGCAATCTTTTCGGGCGTTGATGGTAGTGCCCAGAAGCAGGTAAATAGTGTTACTGTTGGCGCTGGTGATGATATATGGGTTGCCTTTGAGCCTTGTGTTGAGAAGGTATCTTTGACAGTGACGGTTGCTGGCAAGGCAGAGATGTTTGTCGAGGAGCTTGCGTTGAGCCCTTGTGTTATCTATACCCTCGGCAGGATTACCCCAACCATAGAGCCAGAGCCAGAACCACAGAAGTCATATATCTACCTTGTGCCTAATAGCGAGTGGAAGAGAGATGGCGCTTGGTTTGTGGCATATTTCGCGAATGACAACGGTGAGAACATAGCTGTTGGATTTGATGGTGTGTATGGCGATGGTGCTTATAGGGCGGAGGTCCCAGAGGGTATGACAAGCGTTCTCTTCTGTCGTATGAATCCAGCCTATACTGAGTTTGGTCCTAACGATGCAGAAAATACCCGTATTTGGGCGATGACAACAAGCACAGATATTGGTGTGGTGCCATACAACTACTTCTATATCACGGGCACGGATACGGGTGAGTGGAATCGTGCGGGTTATAATCCAAACGGTCCATCTGTAGACCCGGCGACGTGGGCTGTAGCTGGTACTTTTAATAATTGGGGCGATGAGCTTATGTCTGAAACCGATGATCCTAATATCTTTGTGAAGCGCTCGCTTAAGCTTAACGCAGGTGATGAGTTCAAAATTAAAATTAAGGGCTCTTGGGATAAGAATTATGGTGCTATTGAGCGCCTTATTCTGAATCCAAATGAGTGGCTGAGGGGTTATCATGGTGGTCATAATATCCCTGTAGCCTATTCAGATACGTACGATATCTACTTGGATGCTGCTCAGGAGCGTATCTACCTTATGATATCTGGTGTTGATTATACCAATGCTACGGAGTATGGTAAGACCGTTGGGTGGGCTGTGACAGGAACTTTCAATGGCTGGAGCGATGAGCATATGACAGCAACCAATGATCCTAATATCTTTGTGAAGCGCTCACTCAAACTAAACGCAAACGATGAGTTTATGATTAAGACTTATGGCTCGTGGGATAACTATTATGGTGCTGCTGAGCCTATAGTCATTCTCCCAAATGAGTGGCTGAGGGGTTATCAAGGTGGTTATAATATCCCTGTAGGTTATTCGCGCACCTATGATATCTACTTTGATGTTGTTCAGGAGCGTATCTACCTTATGGAATCAGGTGTTGATTATACCAC
This sequence comes from Alistipes sp., assembly GCA_045656185.1. Classification (GTDB taxonomy): domain Bacteria; phylum Bacteroidota; class Bacteroidia; order Bacteroidales; family Rikenellaceae; genus Alistipes. Next base: position 14,351 of record JAZOQR010000056.1, read on the forward strand.
TGCAACGGAGCAGGGTACTACATCGTTGAAACCTGCCCCAACAGAGGATGAGTGGGGTGTGTGTGGCACTCACAACAATTGGGGCTTGGATGGTGTCAAAGATACACCTCTGCTTTGGGATGGCGAATTAGAGATGTATGTCGCCTATAACGTGACACTTACAGGTGAGTTTAAGATGCGATCAAACAACTCGTGGGATGATAACTATGGTGGCAATTGTTCGGTTACTGTTGACGATATCTACCCTGTGTATATGTATTCTTATGAGGACAATTGTTATGTGACACCAGGTACATATGATGTCTACTTCAGCCTATTCGAATCGGTTGGTAGAGTTTGGGTAAGAACTCCTGGCTCGGATGCTCCTGTTCTTTTCCCGCTGTAAGTTAGATAACGGTATAGTTACCGAGGAGATGGGTAGTCCTTCGGTTGTATATGCTTGTTCGTCCGCAATAATCGCCTATTCATCAATAAAGATGGGCGATTGTTGCGCTATTTAGGCGATAATCACTACTTTTGTATATTCTCAGAGATATTTATTTACAAACATATAGAAAAATGAAAAAGTTTTGGAATTTGATGCTTGTAGCGTTTATAGCATTGGGCGCTGCAGCGTGTGAGGATGGTCTATCAAATGAGCCATCTTCTAAGAATGAGAGCTTCTCATTCGAGGCGGAGATTGACAACACTCGTGTTGATATGGTTGCGGATGGTGAGGATTGGAAGGCTGTATGGACTGGCGATGATCAGCTTCGCGTGGTTGCCGATGGTAAGGAGTACCTCTTCTCGAACACTCCAGAGGCGTTGACTACATTTACATCTACAGATGCAGGTGTTAAGGCTGTTGCCTCTGCACAGTCTATCGCAATCACCTCTTGGCATGGTCACAAGGATAATGTTGTGGATAGCGACAAGGGCAAGGCAGGTCTTCGTCTTGAGGCCTCTTATACTGCTTTCCCTGAGGATTGCAAGGTGACTCTTGGTGTTGAGAGCTCATTCCTTCGTTTGTCTTCTGACTACGAGGTGCAGCTTGAGGCTACAGATATGATTTTTGCTGGCGTAGGCAACAGCAATGGCTACACTTCAGTTATTAATCTTGCTGCAGGTGCAGATATTTGGGTGCCATTCTATGCTGATGGTGCATCGGAGGTTAGCATCGCTGTTAGCATCGACGGTAAGGTTGTAAAGAGTTTTGAGTCTCTTACTGTTGAGGCTGGTGGTATCTACGAGCTTGGTGCATTCGAGGCAGAGCCTACATTGGTATATCTAAACCCAGGTGTTTGGAATGAGGCAAATGCTTGGTTCGCAGCATACTTCTTCAATGATGAGGATGCAAGCGCATCTGTTAAGTTGACTGACGAGGATGGTGATAGCATCTTCGAGTGCCGTGTTCCTGCAAATATGAAGAGTATGATCTTCTGCCGTATGAACCCTGATTATGAGGAGTTTGCTTGGAATAGCGAGGCAGAGGCTAACCACGTTTGGAATCAGACTGAGGATTTGTTTATTGGTGCAGAGCCTGAGAACTACTACTACATTCTCGATTGGTCTGTAGGTGTTTGGGGCAACAAGGATGGTTATGTAGCTCCTAAGGCATCTATGGGTGTTGTTGGTTCTTTCCAGAATTGGGATGTCACTAGCCCTGTCGCTATGGATTACGCTGAGGATGGTTGGCTTGTAGCCTATGGTATTGAGCTCCTCAAGGGCGATGCCTTTAAGTTTGTTGAGGGCAAAACTTGGGATGAGCCTAACTACGGTTACGAGGGTGGCAAGCTAAATGCTGAGCTTGATAAGGAGTATACGCTTGTATTGTCGGGCGAGGATATCATCTCTACAGCATCGGGTAAGTTTGATATCTACTTCAACCCAGCAAACAAACACTTCAAATATGTCCTTGTTGAGGAGTTTACTGACCGCACCGTAGATATCGTTATCGATAACCGCGCAGAGTGGAATCCTCTCTATATTCACCTATCACACAATGGTGAGGCTATCACTCCTGAGGAGGGTGCTCTTATTGAGGGTACTACATATCCAGTGAGCATAGACTATATCGGTGAGACTCTATCTTACTACTTCACAACTACAGATAAGAGCACTGAGCCACAGAGTGTTGTTATTACTAAGGATGGTGCTACAGCTGTAGTGGTAGAGGATTCGAATACTGTAATCCCTGGCGTAGCTTCAGAGTGGGCGCTTCTTGGTGTCTTCAGTAGCTGGACAGATACTGCTATGCTTACTACAAATGTTGACAATCTGGTGGTTTTGCAGAATGTAACTCTTAATGCTGCAGATGGTTTCCTTGTACGCAAGCCATCTACAGATTGGGCAGATAAGTATGGTGCTGGTGGTGTTAACTACATCAAGGCAAACCACTATATCGAGGCATCTAAGGATGGTGTAGATATGTGCGTTGAGGCGACAGGCGTTTACGATGTCTACTTCGACTACGTTAGCCACAACCTATATGTTGTAGAGGCGGGTGTTGACTACACAACTGCTGCAAAGCAGACTGTAAGTGGTGAGGAGCCAAAGCAGGAGGAGCCAGAGGTTACCGATAAGGTTGTCTATCTCAAGCCAAGCAACAATTGGAAGGAGTCTGGTGCACGCTTTGCAATCTATGTATGGGGTGCTGCTCCAGGTGAGAAGTGGGTAAGTATGACCGACTGCGGTGATGGTACTTACAAGGCCTTCCTTCCAGAGGGTTACGACTATGGTTGCAACATCATCTTCTGTCGTATGAATCCTGGTACTACATCTAATAATTGGAATAACAAGTGGAATCAGACATCAGATCTTAAGACTCCAACCGACGGTAAGAATATGTACACCGTTACTGAGGGTACTTGGGATAATGGTGGTGGTACTTGGTCAACTAAGTAATCTACTGCTACATATTTAATAGTTGCTCTGCCCGGTGCTTTGGCATCGGGCAGAGACTTTTTTAGGCTATTGCCATTTTGCTTAAAACACCCTACAAATAAGCCAATTACAATATCCGATGCTATGTCTATATGTCGTATAATATATAGGTAAGGGGTGTTATCCTTCGTTGAATTTGGCTTGTTCGTCGCGGATTATTAACCTTTCGTCGCGAAAGATTGTTATTTGTTTCGCGGTTTGTGCAATATTATTTATCTTTGTACGATACTGAAAATCTACAATCTAAAATTTCTATAATCTATGAAAAGAGAGTTTATTAATTCAAACTCAGCAAACTCTAACTACGAGGCACCAGCTGCTTACGTTGTAGAGGTATGTGTTGAGCGAGGCTTTGAGGTCTCAACAGGTGAGGGTATCGATGGTCCAACTTATGGTGAGGAGGATGTAATCTGGTAATCAATGTTTAACCAAAAAAAGAGCAAAAGAAAATGAAAAAGTTTTGGAATTTGATGCTTGCTGCGTTGGTTATCATTGGCGCTGCAGCTTGTACAGAGAATAATGAGAATGTTGAGAATGCTCAGGAGGCTGGTTTGTCTTTCTATGCTGAGATTGTTAACGATACTCGTGCAACTATCGAGAAGGATGGTGATGTTTGGAATACTACTTGGGAGGGTAGCGAGACGCTTTTGGTTAAGTATGCAGACAAGACATACACTTTCGTATCTAAGGAGAATGAGCCAGGTAAGTTTATTTGCAACGCAGAGGGTGTTGAGGAGCTTAAGGGTCAGGTTGTAACAATCACTGCAGATGGTCACAACTCACTTCAGGGTAAGAAGGCCTTCTATACAAACACAACTACTACATTTGATGTTGAGAAGCCTATTCAGCTTGAGGCACACACATCATTCTTCCGTTACACTTTCAACGGTGAGGGCGATGTGGTTCTTACAACTGAGGCTAATGTATTTATCGGTGCAAACGGTGAGCCTACAAACACTGTTACTATCTCAGGTTTCGGTGAGCACTTTGTTGCTTTCTGGCCAGGTGTTGAGCTCACAACTCCATTCACATTGACTATCAATGACGAGACTGTAAGAGAGAAGGAGCTTACATTGGTTGCAGGTAAGGTTTACAACCTAGGTACTTATGAGGGAACTAAGCACGAATCATTCGGTATTGTAGGTGCACATCAGGGTTGGAATACTGAGAATCTTGATGCAATGTATTTGATTCCTGGTAGCAATACTTATGTGCGTCGTAATGTTAAGTTGGCTACAGGTGGTTTCAAGATTTATGGTACTACAACTAAGACTGTGACCATTGAGCACCCAGAGGTTACTGGTGGAGAGTCTGGTTATCTCTTCCTTAAGCCTAATAGCAATTGGACACAGGCTAATGCTCGTTTTGCAGCTTACTTCTTTGGTAATGGCGAGGAGTGGATTAGTATGACAGATTCTAATAAGGATGGTATCTACGCTGTTCAGCAGCCTAGCAAGTCATATCCAAATGTGATTTTCTGTCGTATGAATCCAAGCGCATCAGCAAACAACTGGGGCAATAAGTGGAATCAGACAGGTGACCTTACAATTCCAAAAGATGGTAAAAATATGTTCACTGTGCCAAGTGGATCTTGGGATGGTTCAACAACAGCGTGGAGCGTTCACACTGTAGTTGAGCATCAGGATGCTTGGACTGAGGTTACAGAGGAGACAACTACATACTGGTTCGGTAAGAATGGCACTGATAATATCTCTAATTGGGTAACTGGTTATAGCGATAATCCTGGTGGTTCTGATATTACGGTTTCTGATTACTCTAAGTTGTATGATATTTACTTCTCTAGAGAGGCAGATCAGGATTGGGGCTTCGTATATTACTTTACTGTACGCGAGAGTGGTAGCGCTCAGCCTGCTCTAAAGTAAAACCTAAATCTAAATAGTAAGAAACAGCACTCTTCGGGGTGCTGTTTTTTTGTATGTAAGTTATAAAGTCGTGCGTCTGCGGACAATGGACCATAGCGGCCAAAAGGGGATTATTTATTTCTCCATCCCTTTTGCCTCTTTTGCCCTTTCTGCCCCTTCTGCTCCTTTCCATTACTAATTACTCACTACTCATTACTAATTAAAACAGAAATGGTTGCCAAACTATGGCAACCATTTCTATTTTCCATTGTAGCTATTCATCGTGCGGTCGGGGCCGATTGAGACGAAGGAGAGTATCGCATCGCCAAAGAGCTTTAGGCGGTCGGGCATAGCCTTGTTCTCGTCGTCGGAGAACTCGCCCAACACGTAGTCCACCTGGCGTCCCTTAGGGAAGTCGCCGCCCACGCCAAAGCGCATACGGGCGTATTGGTTGTCGCCAAGGCACTCGGTGATGCTCTTAAGACCGTTATGTCCGCCCTCAGAGCCATTCTTGCGCATACGGAAGGTGCCGAATGGTAGGGCGATATCGTCGGAGATAATAAGCAGGTTTTCGCGTGGTATGCGCTCCTGATCCATCCAATATCTTACAGCCTTGCCCGATAGGTTCATATATGTCGAAGGCTTCAATAGGTAGATGGTGCGGCCACGATGCTTCAGGGTTGCCATATCGCCGTAGCGTGCGGTCATAAAAGAGATATTGGATGCCTCAGCTAAGGCATCCAATACTTTGAAACCTATGTTGTGGCGGGTATTGGCGTACTCAGCGCCGATATTGCCCAACCCTACAACAAGATATTTCATCCCTACAAGGTGTTACCTATGTAACGATTATTTACCAGCAGCAGCACCGCGTGATGCACGAGTTACACGAACAGCGCAAACAGCAGTAGTTGCTGGAGTCATGAATGTAAGGTTCTCCTCCTTAAGATCGCCAACGAAGATTGTCTGACCTACCTGCAATGGAGTAACGTCAACAACGATCTCGTCTGGAATGTACTCAACAAGAGCCTTAACAGTAAGCTTACGTGCTGAAAGCTGGAGCTTACCACCAATCTTAACACCCTCAGCGTTACCTGTAAGGCGAACTGGTACACTAACAGCAACTGGCTTACCCTCCTGAACACGGTAGAAGTCTACGTGAAGAACCTGCTCGCGTACTGGGTGGTACTGAACCTCGCGCATAACTGCCTTCTCTACAACGCCATCGATGTTAAGCTCGATGATGTATGAGTTAGGAGTGTAGATAAGCTGACCGAGCTCCTTAGCATCAATGAAAAATGCCTTCTCCTCACCGCCACCGTAAACGATGCAAGGTACCTGACCCTCACGACGAGCTGCCTTAGCGTACTTCTTACCGAAGTCGTTACGTGTAGTACCGTTAATCTGAATTGTCTTCATAAGTATTTGATAATTAAAAATTTAACTTCGGCACCACTCAATTGTAGTCTATAGCTACAACCCCATAAGTGCCTGCTTGGGAGTGCAAAGGTAGTAAAAAAAACTGAAATACAAACTTTTACGAAGTGAAAACTGAAAACTGAAAGGTGAAAAGTGTGGTGTCTGCGACGCGTGTTGATGGGGCTTGAGGCTGGGGATAGCCCCAGTTTCCCCAGCCTCCCCATAATCCCCAGAATATCCCAGTCTCCCAATTTCCGAGCTTTTTTTTTGCACAATTAAAATATCATTCATATATTTGTCTCAAAGTTTTTATATTTTGCGCTTTATGAAAAAATTACTATCACTATTTGCAACTATTATGGCTCTTATGGCAGTAGCTTGTGGCGGCGATGATGTCGATAAGCCAGCTCCTAAGCCAGGCCCGGTAGAGCCTTCAGAGCCAAATGCCCCATTTGTGGTGGATATCACTGGTACCACTCGTGGCTCGGTAACGTTTAATGTAACGCCTCAAAATCCTACGATTGACTATGTTAGTGTAGTCTATGAGAAGGAGGTTGTGGAGTCTTATAAAAAGGATGAGTTCTTCATTAAAGATATCTTTACACATTTGACAGAAGAGGCAAGTAGTAAGGGTAAGCTCCTTGGCGAGTATCTCCCAGAGATTATGAAGTGTGGCGATGCTGAAGGCATTAAGTATACCGGCTTGAGTATGGCGACAGACTATTATGTCGTTGTATTCGGTGTGAACTACACTATTGACGGTTATGTGGCATCTACAGAGTTGGTTAAGAAGGCATTCACAACTAAGGATGTGGAGATGAGTGACGCTACATTTGAGGTTGAGACTCGTGTAGTTTACAACAATGTAACATTCACAGTATTGCCATCAGATAAGGAGATGTTGTACTATATCTGCACTATGCCTAAGGCGTACTACGATACATACGTTGGTGAGGGCGAGGGTAAGATGAGTCAGGGCGCGTTCTACAAAGATTACTTCCAGAACGAGATTAACAATCTATTGAAGGGTGGCTACACTGCTGAGCAGGTGGTTATGGCGTTGATACATAATGGCGATTTGAGAATTGGCGCTGAGGGCTTGATTGCAAATACTGATTATAACTACCTTATCGCAGGTATGATTATGGATGAGGAGGGTATCGTTATCGTTACCGATATTTTCGAGGGCTCATACACTACAGGCGATCCTGAACCATCGGGATTGTACTTCGATATTCAAATATACGATGTGCAGCAGATGCATGTATCGTTCACCGTAGATCCATCTAACGATAAGGATACATATGTATGTATCGTGCAGCCATACGATGGCGTCTCTACCGCTGAGGAGGTTATGACAGATATGGTGGAGCAGTGGGGCCCAGGCTTTATGGGCCAAATGGCAAACACTAAGGGCTTTGTCGACTTCGCAACTAAGCCTAAGAGCCTCCCAAAAGCAGGTATTAAATACTGTATCATAGCCTTCGGTTACTCTGGTGGTATCACATCTGAGGCATATATGGAGACCTTCACTGCACTCCCTGGAGGTAGCATTGAGGATGTTGAGTTCTCTGTATCAGCGTCAAATATCACCCCTTATGGTTTTAATATGACTGTAACATCGTCAGATCCAACTATCTACTACGCTTTAGGTGTTTGCACTAAGGATGTTTACAATGAGGAACTCTTTATTAAGGCTGTGAACGATGAGTTTGACTTCTACAATACTGAAACTTTGAAATTCGACCCAACAACTATCGTAGCTGAGGTGCTTGACCAGTATTATGATAACGGTACAATGGTATTTACCTTGTCGGGCTTGGTGCCTAATACAGAGTATATGGCATATGTATATGCTCTTGATATCGACACTGGTCACGTTGTTAAGCGCTTTACATTCGACGCTGTAGCTTGTACAGGTACTGTTGGTACTATACATCCAACAATCAAGCTCGTAGGCTTCTACTCTGGTGACGATGAGGCGGGTACGATCTTCTCTGCTCCAGATGTGACCGCAGGTAAGGCGATTGCAGTTCTCACATACGAGAATTATGATGGTGCATCATCACTTCATGCTATTACAGTTAAGGGTGATGGTAACGACTTCACAGATATTGATGAGTTCCCAGATGCTGTGATGTGGCAATTGACCGCAAATCTTGAGGGATGGGTAAATTGTGATCTTGACCACCCATACACCTTCTGCGTAGTGGACTGGAATAAAGAGTGCTTCGCTTTGGCATATGCTCTGGATGCAGATGGTATGTCTGGTAGAATAGCGCGTATGAGTCTTGTTCCTACCGCTGCGAATAAGGGTGATATTGAGGATCTTCGCAAGCTATACGATTCGCTTCCAAAGCAGGAGGAGACACGTAGCGTTGTAGCTCCATCGTTGGTGGTGGTAGAGTAGCAATATTAGCTTTATAGTAATTTGGGGCGTGTTCACAAAGCGTGAACACGCCCTATTTTTGTTATAAAAAGACAAAATCCTTAATGCGAATAATTATGCAATTTGCGGGCATAATCGAGCGGAATGGTTTTTGGGGTGAATAGTGGTGTGACCTATATATATAAATGTAGTAGGGTGTAGATGGTCGCTCAAAAGCGAGGAAAATAACCTATTTGTAAAAAAAATTGGTTATTTATTTTGCTGTTCGGAAAAAAGTGCTTAACTTTATATTCCACAAAGGCACTTAAGGGCTTGGCGAGGGTGCAAAATATTCCGAAACCAAGAACCTAAGACCGAAGAAAAAACCTAAAAAACCTAATATACTATGAAAAACTATTCAGCAAAAGAGATTAAGAACATCGTTCTTATTGGTGCTCCTGGCGCCGGAAAAACTACCCTTGCAGAGGCAATGGCTTTTGAGGGTAAAGTGATTGACCGCAGGGGTAGTATCGAGAATAACAATACAATTTCAGATAACACAGATATCGAGCACGAGTACAAACGCTCGATCTATTCTACAACCCTCTTCACAGAGTTTATGGATCGCAAGCTCAACATCATTGACTGCCCAGGATCTGACGACTTCTGTGGTTCGTTGTTCTCAGCATTTAAGGTGGGTGATATTGGCGTGATGGTGCTTAACGCACAGAACGGCTGGGAGGTAGGCTCTGAGCTTCAGTCACGTTATGCTCGCATTCTTAACAAGCCACTTATCGGTGTTGTTAATCAGCTTGATGGCGATAAGGCAAACTTTGATGCTACTCTCGAGGGTGTTCGTGCTGCATCTTCTGTTAAGCCTGTTATTGTGCAGTATCCTGTAAACCAGGGCGCTGGCTTCGACTCGTTCATCGACGTATTGATGATGAAGTTGTATAAGTTTGTTGACGAGAATGGTAAGCGTGAGGAGTATCCTATCCCAGAGAGCGAGTTGGAGCGCGCTAACGCTCTTAACCAGGAGCTTGCTGAGGCAGCTGCTGTTTACGATGACGCTCTTATGGAGTTGTACTTCGAGAAGGGTTCTCTTACTCAGGACGACATCCGTGCAGGTTTGAAGCTTGGTGTATCTAAGCGTGATATTATGCCTATCTTCTGTGCTTCAGGTAAGCGCGATATCGGTACTAAGCGTCTTATGGAGTTCATCATCAATGTAGGCCCAGGTCCATTGAAGGCGCCAGCATTCCTATCAACTGAGGGTGAGGAGCTTTTGGCTAACGACAACGAGGCTACTGCACTATTCGTGTTCAAGAGCCAGATTGAGCAGCATATCGGTGAGATTACATACTTCCGCGTAGTTCGTGGTAAGGTTACCGAGGGTATGGAGCTTGTAAACTCTCGTACAGGTAACAAGGAGAAGCTATCTCAGTTGTTTGCTGTAGCAGGTAAGAACCGTGTTAAGGTTGCTGAGCTTTCGGCTGGTGATATCGGCTGTACTGTTAAGTTGAAGGGTACACGCACCAACGATACTCTTGCAGCTCCATCTGCACCTGTAACTATTGAGCCTATCGTATTCCCTGAGCCACGCTACCGTGCAGCTGTTAAGGCTAAGGAGCAGAGCGACGAGGAGAAACTCGGTAAGTTGCTTAACGATGCTAAGTATGAGGATCCTACAATCCTTGTAGAGTACTCTAAGGAGCTTAAGCAGACTATTATCCAGGGTCAGGGTGAGCATCACCTAAATATCCTTAAGCAGCGTCTATCTGCAGAAAACAAGATGGAGCTTGAGTACTTCGCTCCTAAGATTCCATATCGTGAGACTATTACTAAGGTTGCTCAGGCAGACTACCGTCATAAGAAGCAGTCTGGTGGTTCAGGTCAGTTTGGTGAGGTACATATGGTTATCGAGCCTTACTACGAGGATATGCCAGAGCCAACAAAGTATAAGGTTAATGGTAAGGAGATTACCGTGAACATCAAGGGTAAGGAGGAGTACGATATGCCTTGGGGTGGTAAGCTTCAGTACTACAACTCTATCGTTGGTGGTGCTATCGATGCTCGCTTTATGCCAGCTATCTTGAAGGGTATTATGGAGAAGATGGATGAGGGTCCACTTACAGGTTCTTACGCTCGTGATATCCGTGTCGTTATCTACGATGGTAAGATGCACCCAGTAGATTCTAACGAAATCTCATTTAAGCTTGCTGCACGTAACGCATTCAAGGAGGCCTTCCGTAATGCAGGTCCAAAGATTATGGAGCCTATCTATGATGTAGAGGTACTTACTCCAAGTGACTATATGGGTGCTGTTATGAGCGACCTTCAGAACCGCCGTGCAATGATTATGGGTATGGAGTCTGATAAGGGCTTCGATCGCCTTAGCGCACGTGTGCCACTTGCAGAGCTTTATCGCTACTCAACATCTCTATCATCACTAACCTCTGGTGCTGCAACCTACACAATGAAGTTTGCAAGCTACGAGCAGGTTCCAGCTGATGTTCAGGATAAGCTTCTTAAGGCTTACACTGACACCGACGAGGAGTAATTTTCGATTATAAGGCAGACATCTACTGCCGCTAACAAATAATCCCGACAATGAGCAGTACGCCAAGTACAGCCCATCGTCGGGATTTTTGCCGAGCGTTGTATCTGCAGCCTTCTAATCAAAAATCGGTCGTGCATCCCTGGGAGGGCTGTTTAGTCTCGCTTTGATGAAGCAAAATGGTTAAAGGTCCCTGTGCTCCTCAGCATAGCTGTTCGTTTAGTACAAGCTGATTCCCTTTAACACCCTTATAAATCATCGCGCAAAGCGCACCACACCTTTGAGGCAAAACTACGTAATGCCTCGACTTTGCTACGGCTCGGAACAACAAATAAACTTGTTCTTCACTCGCCTTAATCGCAAAGTTCACTTTTCAGTTTTTACTTTATAAATATAGCGCCGCAGGCACCACACTTTTCACCTTTCAGTTTTCACCTTTCACTTTCTATTTGCATCCTTGATATTTATTTTGTAATTTTGTATTACCAACAATACTAATAATTGTGGCCAATCTATGACAATCGAGGATATTGCTCTACTATATGTGCAAGGCTTAGGAGCGCGAGGTGCGGTGCATCTTATAGACCATTACGGTTCTGCCGAGGCGGTCTATTCTGCATCGGTGGGTTCGCTCGTTGCTGATATGGGGTTGCGCAAGGATATTGCCGAGGGTATTGTCAATGGAGAGGGTTTGTCGATGGCAAGGCGTGAGGTTGACTATTGTCGTAGGCATGGTATATGTATGGTGGCAGCCACAGATAAAGAGTATCCTGCACCTCTGCGTGAGACAGTAGATCGTCCGCATGTGCTCTTTGTAAAGGGTGATATAGAGGTGCTCTCTGCACCATCCCTCTCAATGGTGGGTACTCGCGAGATGTCGCCATCGGGACAACATATAACAAATAGACTTATAGAGGATCTGGCCTCGGAGGTGGATAACTTTACCATTGTAAGTGGCATTGCCTATGGTATTGATGCGGCGTGTCATAGGGCCGCCATAACGCACAAAGTTCCGAGTGTTGCTGTTTTGGCAAATGCTCTGCCAGATATAAACCCTGCGCCACATAGGCAGTTGGCGGAGGACATTCTCAAAAATGGAGGAGCGTTGGTGTCGGAGCTAACATCGCAGAGTAGACAGAATGGTAAGCACTTCATTGCTCGTAATCGCATTATTGCGGGATTGAGTATGGGCGTTGTAGTCGTAGAGTCGCAGGCATCGGGAGGCTCTCTATCCACGGCATCCTTGGCAGATGGCTATGGTAGAGTGGTTATGGCGGTGCCTGGACGTATTACGGATGCCACCTCTTTTGGAACAAATAACCTTATCCGTTCGGGTATGGCGCGTCTAATACTTACAGCGCAGGATATTATAAGCGATATGGATTGGGAGCGCTACTGTATAAAGACGAAGGATTCCATAGAAGTGGATGATACGGTGTGTGCGCTGGATTCAAATGAGAGTCTTGTATTCGAGCAGTTTAATAATGCAGAGCAGCTTGATATACAGAATCTTATAAGTGCAACAGGATTAACTATAGGGCAGTTGATGATGATACTTATGAGCTTAGAGCTAAAGGGTGTTATTCGTACGCTTCCTGGTCAACGATACGAAAGAATATGATAGATACACATTCACATATATATGCTGAGGAGTTTGATGTCGATAGAGATGCGGCTTTGCAGCGAGCGTGGGATGCAGGTGTGGAGATGTTGATACTCCCAGATATCGACTCGGAGAGTCGTCAGCGAATGTTGGACTTGGCGAAGGATAATCCCTCAAAATGTCTGCCTACAGTAGGACTACACCCTACATCTGTTAACGATAATCCTCGCTGGCAGGAAGAGCTGGATATGGTGGAACGACTACTTCGAGAGCCACCGATGCGCCTATATGCTGTTGGAGAGATCGGCCTCGACCTCTATTGGAGTAGCGATTTTTATGCTATTCAGCGCGAGGTGCTACACGCACAACTCGAATTGGCTCTTGCGTACAACTTGCCAGTTATTATACATACACGTTCTGCATATAGGCAGATGCTGGATGCTGTTGCGACCTATCGTGGTAGGGGGCTTAGGGGTGTATTTCACGCCTATGCCGATAGTGTCGATACGGCGAAGAAGTTGGCTTCGCTGGGCGATTTTGTCTTTGGTATTGGAGGTGTTGTGACCTTCAAAAATTCGGGTCTTGATAGGGTTGTAAGTGAGCTACCTACAGAGCTCTTGCTTCTCGAAACCGATTGCCCCTATTTGACGCCTGTGCCTCATCGCGGCAAGCGCAACGAGTCCTCATATGTGGAGTTCGTGTGTGGCAAGATTGCCGATTTGCACGGTATAACTGCCGAGTGTGTAGACCAAATTACAACTGCTACAGCCAAGCAAATCTTCTCAATTGAGCACTAAATCGCACTAAAAAGCGAAAAAATGGGGACAAAATGTTTCTCATTAGCAATTTTTGCGTACCTTTGTAAGGATATAGTGTGACACTAAAGTTGCATTGCTTCAGTTATGAAGAGATCGTCAATACTTATAATATATACCGGTGGTACTATCGGTATGAAGACAGACGAGGCCACAGGTGCCTTAGTCCCTTTCGATTTCAGTGGCATCTACGAGGAGTTTCCATCGTTGAAGCGTCTTAAGGTTGACCTTGAGGTCTTTACTATAAAGCCCCCTATCGACTCATCGAATGTATCGGTTGAAAACTGGGTCAATATAGCGCGTATCATCCGTGACAACTACGATAAATACGACGGTTTTGTAATCCTTCACGGTACTGATACGATGTCCTATTCGGCATCGGCATTGAGTTTTATGCTTGAGAATCTCGCTAAACCTGTTATTTTTACAGGTAGCCAGATTCCTATCGGTATTCTTAGAACAGATGGTCGTGAGAACCTTATCACTGCGATCGAGATTGCGGGTGCTCACGCAGAGGATGGTACGCCTCTCGTGCCAGAGGTTGCACTATATTTCCAAAACAGACTCTTTAGAGGTAACCGCACTACAAAACTTAGTGCCGAGGCGCTCAACGCCTTTGCCTCGTTCAACTACGCACCACTCGCCGATGTGGGCGTGAATATCCAGTATAACCACAATGCTATCGCCAACTTCGGATCTAACTCTGTGGGTGAATTCCATATTAGCGAGAGCCTATCGAATGATGTGGTAGTGGTAAAACTCTTCCCAGGTATCCGCCCTGCAACACTTCGTGCAATGCTCCTTGAGAGTGGTGCGCGTGGTGTGGTATTGGAGACCTATGGTGCGGGTAATGCTCCTACCTCGGAGTGGTTTGTGGATTTGGTTAAGGAGACTATCGAGCGCGGTGTTATCGTGGTCAACGTGTCGCAGTGTAAGGATGGTGCTGTGCAGATGCACCTCTACGAGACAGGTCTTGCGTTGCAGGAGGCTGGCGTGGTGTCGGGACACGATATGACTATCGAGGCGGCGGTTACTAAGTTGATGTATGTTTTAGGCAAAAACTTGCCACTTTCGGAAATGCTCGACCTGATGCGTAGTCCACTACGTGGCGAATTTACTTTGTAAATGGTTGCTATTTTCGGAATTTAATCGTATATTTCGCACAATAATTTGCCTTATAAGGTGGCAACAAATGAGGGTTTGATGTGCTTTGAAAGGTGTAAAGGTTTGATTGACACTTAGTTTTAGCAATTCCGCAATGCTCATAAGGGTATGTTGTGGGTTGTTTGCTTGGTGTGGATAAGATGGGTAAAAGTTTAAGAAAAACAGAAAAATAGAGAAAACAACTACTAAAATTACAAATTTTAACTAACAAAACATTATGAAAAAATTATTTTTGGTTTTGGCAGCTGCCACTCTCTCTTTCGGCGCTGCTTTCGCACAGGATGCTAACGAGGCTCCAGCACAGGATGTCGCAGTAGAGCAGGTTGTAGAGGCTGAGGCTGCTGAGGTAGCAGAGGTTGAGGAGCTTGCAGGTGAGCCTATGCACTTCGCA
>JAZOQR010000057.1:0-56109 GCA_045656185.1 Alistipes sp.
CAATAGGGATGTTAAGCTGAATATTGCGAGAGAAGCGACCTACAGTCGAAACCTCACGAGGAAGTACCTCAGAATAGGCAGGCACGAGCAACACATCATCGAATGTGAGACCTGTTGTCGACACCCTTTCATCGATAAAAGACATAGCAATCAGGTTTATAATTTTATGTTGCGCACAAAATTACAAAAAAATATTTAGAGTAGCAATAGCTATATGCTCTTTTATGTGAAATTTTCTCTGTTGGGCTACCATTTAGGTGTTATGCCTACGAATATCTCAAAGTTGATGCCGGGCATAGGGCGCGACAAAACGGATAGATACTCCTCGTTGAAGAGGTTGTTTATGGTGCCCTTTAGCGAGAGGTCTGCCCACTTGAATACCAGTACCTTCTCAAGCGATATGTTCGACATGAAGTAGGGTGGTAGCTTGCCCGTTAGCGATATATCGTTCGACGACATGGTGTAGCGCTCCGAGTAGTAGCACCACTTATAGAGGAATGTCCAACGACGCCACGAGAGGCGACCAGTGACGGTTGATGAGAGCTTAGGCACGTAGGGTAGCTGCTTGCCTACCGACTTATCGGCAGGTGTGCGTGGCTCGCCTGTATTTATCGACGGGGTCCACGAGAATGTGCCGTTAAGTCCCAGCTGCCACTCCTTTGCAAGGGCTACGTCGAGGTTGCCCTTAAGCTCTACGCCATAGGCATGAACATCTTTGATGTTCTCGGGCGAGAAGAAGCCCTTGGGCGTAGGTAGCCAGATGATCCAATCTTTGATGAACGACTCAAACCAGTTTGCCGAGCCCGTGAGCGAGTATATGCCCTCCTTGCCCATGGCAAACGACACTCCGGCATCATAGGTCCAACCACTCTCTTTTTTGAGGTCGGGGTTGCCGCCAGGCAGGAAGTATAGGTCGTTGAGCGTAGGAAAGCGGAAGTTGCGTGACACGGAGGCCTTGGCTACTACGTTGCCCTTATTTGAGATTACGCCATCGACAAACAGAGCAGGGATTATTGGTGTCCACTCTCTGCCAAACATCTCTTCGCGAATGACCAACGATACTCCGAGGCGATCTACTGGCTTCCACTTTGCTGACACTGAGCCCGACAGCTCGGGGCGACCCTTGCGATAGCCCACGATAGCCTTGTTGCCATCTTGACGTATGATGTTCTTATCCTCGCTCACCACAATGTGTTGATGTAGCGACAGGTTGGCTGTGAACAGCCACTTCTTACCTAAGTAGTACTCGCCATCTGCCTGAGCGTAGAAGGTGTTTATGCGTGAGCGTGAGCGGGTCATGTTTGCCATGATGCCGTTGCCCAAGTCGCGCTTGTAGTCGTATGCCATCCAGGTATAGATGTAGCCAGCCTTAGTGCCGAGTTTCCAGCTATCGCGCAGGTGGTCCCACGACACTACGCCTCTAAAGGTGTTTTCGCGCTGACGATTGTCGAAGTCGGTATGGTCGCCGTGGTCGACAGTAAGCATTGCCAGCTCGCGATTAGAGTCTATATACCAGGCGTTTAGACCAAAGCGGTCGCCCCTGCCCGTGTTGTAATATACCTCTTGCAGAAGATGAAAATCGCGGTATGCACCACTGCGATTACGCTCAACGGGGTAGTACTGGTCGATGATATTCATATCCTCGTCGTAGACGTTCATCTTTTTGTCGTGGTTGCGATATTCGTAGTCGTTGGGCGACGATGAGTAGACGGCTCGCGTAGATACCTGCCAATGGTTATCGCCATAGGTGAGGCGTAGGAACTCATCGAAGGTCTTAAACGAGCCGATACCCTGAATGTACTGCAGACCAAATCCCTTGGCATTTGCTGGGCGTGTAGAGAGCTTTACAGCACCACCTAAGCCGCCGCCAGTCTCGTTTACCGACGACGTGCCGTGAAGCAATGAAGCATCGTCGATGAAGTATGATGGTATCATCGAGAAGTCGGTCATACCGAGCATAGGGCTGTTTATCTTCATTCCGTTCCACGACACCTGTGTATGTGATGGTGACGTACCACGAAAGGCTACGGTAGAGAGTGTTGCCCTGCCGTAGTTCTTAACGAAGATTGCCGAGTTGAAGGTGAGGACATCTGCCATTGAGAGGGCGATATTCTCTTTTAGGGCTATGGTATCGAACTTAGTCTGCTGAGCTCCAATCTCCTTAATTGGGCGGTTGCCGTAGATGGGTACTTCGGGGATATCTATACCCTTACGCACCCAGTCGCTCTCCTGCGCTGTGGCGAGTAGTGGAGTGAGAATTATGCAGAGTATGGTAAGAAACTTCTTCATCCGTAATAGTGTTATTTCCAGCAAAATGCACCAGGTATAATACCTACATAAAATTCATCTATGGGTTCCCCTTCCGACGAGTAGCGGTAGACCATACCTTGCTGCACATAGTCTATGGCGTCGGCAATATAGACATCGCCCGTGCGAGGACAAATGGTAAGGCCGTAGTATATAGTACCTTGACTATCAATGAAAGGGTGTGTTGGAAGCTCCTCGTCGAGAACATCCATAGCCCATATATCCTTGTTTATCCAGTAAAGCCTGTCCTTAGCACCGTTGAGAATAATCTCCGAGGCATCGCTGCCATAGGGAAACTCAAATTTGCGCTCTATAGTCATTGTCTCGGGGTCTATGCGGTATATCGCGGGACTATCCTCGCCATACATAGAGTCCTTATATCCTCCATCAGTGAGTGTCCAGAGCTTATTATTGCAGTCCATAACAAGTGAGTTGGGTTGTATGCCAACCTCAAGCTCTGCAATAATTTCGTCGGTCTTAGTGTCAATTTTGAGTATGCGGTTGTTGTACGACCAGCAGTTGACATATAGGTAGTCGCCCTGTTGAACCATCTGCTCTGTAGAGCCCTGCTCCATGGTCATATCAGGGACTTCTATGTAGCCTGTAATCTCGTATCGCTTAGGGTTTACGATAAAGATGCGGTTATCCCAAATCTGCGTAATGTAGGCCTTTTCGTCAGATACGAAGTGTATGTAGCGTGGCGATGTTAGGTTTGTGATGCGGCCCACCTCCTTGAAGGTGTTGATGTCTATGGCAAAGACAATATGTGAGTTGTTTACCACCACCCAGCCTATGCCATCGCGGATAATCATCGACTGCGCCACATCGCCAAGTTTCATGGCGTTGGCGCGCATAAATATCTCATTCTCAATCTTCTTAGTCGTAGGGTTGTAATACGAAAGCGTGGCATTGCCATACTGGAAGTTACCCTCGTTGCAGATAAAGAGGCCATCCCCCGTAACTTCGAACTCCTCCTCTAAGCCATACTCCCACTTCATGCACGAAAGCGAAAAAGAGAGCAAAAAGAGAATTGTTATATGTCGCGCTAAGTTATTCACAGTCAATAATTTTGAATGATGTCACCTCGGTAGATACTTCGCCTACCCAGCCGCACTGCTGCTGAATGGCACTCTGCACCTTGATAAAGTCGATATACTCCAATGATATGGCGTTACCCTGCTCGTCTATAGCGTTGCTTATCTCAAAGAGGTTTTCTCTATTGAGATTGTCCACCGTTGAAGCGTTGTCGGCATAGCCCCAATCGAAGGCTGGGTTTACCCACATTGAGCCATTGCCGCTGCTGTCGTAGCTTCGCGATTTTAGGAGCGTGCCTCTAAGTGTGTAGCTATCGGCCTCTATCCACGCAGGGTAGTAGGAGTTCTGGTTATGGAAATCTTCGAGATACTCCACAACGCCGCTACCCCCCATATTATCGCTCCAGGCAACATCTATCTTATTAGCTTCGGGGCGGTAGTATGTTACGGTATAGTTTTGAATGGTCTCGGCTTTACCTGTTTCCGAGCCTGATAACTCATACCATGTGTCGTTAGGCTCGCCATCGCCGTTCTCGTCCTGCATAACCCACACAACGCCAGGCTCTGAGGAGCCGTCAAAGGAGTTGCTACCGATGCTAAAGTCGTAACCCTCTCTATTCTCTACGATGCAGTCAAAGCCAACGATAATGTAGCCACCAAAGGCGCCTAATGATACAAACTTCTCATCTGTAAGTCGGCTCTCGGCGTATGCGATAGCATCCTCGTGTGTCGTTTCCGTGCCATCGAACCCTCCAGTTTTTAGCTCTCCGATAAACTGCCCTGGCGCAGGGGTGTAGTCGTAGACCATAAACATGTCTATGACGGTTATGTTGAACTCCCTGTTGTCGCTGCCCGAAATGTTTGATACAGTGAGTAGTAGCTTTGTTGTACCTTTGCTCTGAGCGGTAAATGTGTATGTTGGCTCGTTGCCTAACTCAACGCCTTCGATACTCCAGCTATAGGTTGCCTCGTCGCCATTCTCATAGCGTGGTGCAAGGCGTAGTTCATCGCCAAGGCGCACCCTATATGAGCCGTTGCCCTCGATGATAATCTTTGGGGGTAGCGAGGTGGTTATCTCCTCGTCGATGTTGCACGACGAGGAGATGATAACCATCACACACACAATTATATACTCTAAAACTCGTTTCATTATCTAAACTATTTCTCAAATCTTACTACTACATCATCGTAGGCGAAGTAGGCAGGACAGTTCATACCGTAGTCGCCTATCTGGTCGCTGGAAGCCTCAAAGTTAAAGGCTATCTTTGCCACCTTGCCAAGCGAGCTAAGATCCCATTTCGTCCACTCGCTGACAATGTTATCTATGCCATCGCAGAGCATAAATTCAGCCTTGCCTACCTCCTCATCTAAGTTGTTGTAGCCGTATGCCACAACCTTGATAAAGGTCTCCTCCGTTGCTGGAGAGTTAAAGCCGTCGCCATAGCTTAGCGAGTTAAGCACATAGCAGGTGTTGGTAATCCACATCGACTCCACAACGCGCTCCACGCCATCGGCAAACTCCAGAGCCTGTAACGAAGCATCGTAAATCTGCGAGTTGTAGAAGTCTGCATAGCCGTTGTGTACCGCAAAGTTGCGCGAGCCGTTACATCCTCCGCCAAGCACAGATAGTTGTAGCTCATACCAGCCATAGTAGCCCTCAGGCAGTGTTGCGTAGTCGTCCATTGCATAGTTCGATATGGCGTGACCACCAGTCCAATATGGCGTTACGAATGAGTGGCATAGCTCGGTGTTACCCTCGTCATACCAACTGTACTCGCCTCCAGTGGCATATAGCAACGAGCCTCCATACTGCACATCATCTATGAGTTCGTTCCACTGCTCCTGCTCGAAACTAAGGGTGCGTAGCTCATATTGAGGCACCTCTGGCTTCTCCTCATTGCCACTCTTGGCAAGACGTATAACTCTGCCATCTGCAAGCGTTATAATCACCTCATCCTCAGTCTCCTCAATAGAGATAAATAGTGAGTCGCCCTGTGCGCCCTGTACTCCCTGCTCACCTTGTGCGCCATCCTTGCCATTCTTTATTGTCACCGACGAGCCGTCACTAAATGTAAGTACCACACCCTCGTCGGTGTATTCGGTAGATACTATCACCTTACCCTCGTCCATTGCCTCCATAAGGGCTGTGAGGGTGGCAATGTCGGTACGATTTTGTTCCACCTGCTCCTCAAGGTTGTCAATTCTCTGCCAAATAGCATCGTCATCGTAGGTGCATCCTACCATTGCTGTCAGCGTAGCTACTACGCCAAAAGCCAAGCATAAAAACTTTCTCATAATGTTGTTGTTAAAAGGTCATTCTCCGTAAACTTTAACATTACAAAAGTGTGCTTGGTGGTAGGGTATGGGTACAGCAACTTACAATTGTAGCTTCCCCCTCCAAAGTAGTATGTAAACCTGAAAAATATCAAGTCACAGACCAGCCCATTCGCCGCAGGCACAATCTTGTAATAAACGCTATGGCAGGTCTTCTGACTTGTTCTTCTCTACGATGCCTTCCCAAGGATAACATCCTCAGTGACAATATGATGTCGTAGAGCCTTATTAGAACTCACAGCAGCGGGAACTGTATGGGAATCACACCCATTTCCCTTTTAATCTCCTAAGGACGCAACGCCCTATGAGAACCAATGCTGGGGCAAAGATACAAAAAAAGTGTGATTTGCAAGAGTAAATCACACTTTTTTAACTGAAAACTGAAAACTGAAAAGTATGGAATGCTTCGCATGAGTTTTATATGCGTCGCAGACACCTTACCTTTCAGTTTTCACCTTTCACCTTTCACTTATAATAATAGGAGTTGCCCCGAAGGACAACTCCTATTATACATAAGGTATGTAATTACCTCCAATTACTTGATGTTTGGAAGCTCCATACCGTAGCCCTTCTTCTTATCCTCTCTCTTGAGCAACATACCGATGAAGAGTGCTGCAACGCCAAATGATGAGAAGATAATCATTGGCAATACATATGAGCCAGTAGCATCGTTCACAGCACCAATGATAATAGGTACAAGCAATAGACCGATATTCTGAATCCAGAAGATTACGCAGTATGCCGAACCAAGGATGCGCTCGTCGATAATCTTAGGTACTGAAGGCCACAAGGCTGCAGGTACCAATGAGAATGATACACCAAGGATGGCAATGATAGCTATAGCGAGACCCTTTGATGGGAATGCTGGGAGCAAGAATGCAAAGCTTAGGTGACAAACAATCATAATGATTGAACCTACCATAAGCATTGATGCTGCCTTACCCTTGCGGTCAATGAAGCCACCAAGGAATGGAGTGAGACACATAGCAAGGATTGGGAAGCAGCTAAATAGCTGTGCACCGGTGTCGCTATCTACGTTGAGTGTCTTAGCCAAGAAGTCAGGAGCAAACTTCTGGAATGGGAAGATAGCAGAGTAGTACAATACGCAAAGCAATGCTACCAACCAGAACATTTTGCTTGTAAAGATCTTTTTCAAGTCAGAGAACTTAAACTCCTCTTCAGAAGCCTCCTCAGAGATCTCACCAGAGGCCTTGAGCTGCTGGTCGAACTTGCGATCCATAACGCAGAATACGAAGTAGAAGATAAGACCAATCACAAGCAGGATAGCTCCAAAGAGAACAGGAGCTGATACCTCTGAACCGCCAGCCTTATATACGATAGGTGAAAGCCACATTGCTGCAAATACACCAAGACGAGCGATAGACATCTCCAAACCCATAGCCATAGCCATCTCCTTGCCTCTGAACCATTTAGCAATAGCCTTAGAGACTGTTGTACCTGCCATCTCGCAACCACAACCAAAAATCATAAAGCCGAGGCAAGCCAATAGAGCAGTGCCCGGAAGGTCAAAGAGACCCCAGCTGGTCATAGTAGCATTAAGCTCAGATTGAGCAAAAGCATCGCTCACGGCGTAGTACTTGATACCTGCACCGATAACCATCAACGATGCTGAGAGAAGACCTGTAAAGCGGATACCCATCTTGTCGAGGATGATACCTGCAAAAATTAGGAAGAAGCAGAATACATTGAGGAAGTACTCTGATGCACCATAAGTACCATAATTAGTACTTGTCCAGCCAAGAGCTGTTTCGAGGTTATCCTTCATTGGAGAGAGGATATCCACAAACATGTAGGCGAAGAACATCATCAATGAGATGAGGATCACCGCCGACCAGCGTGCAAACGCCGAGTCATTAAGCTTTCTTTGAATCGTTTGAGTCATAAAAAAAAGTTTTATAGGTTAATAAAATGATTTGTCTGTTACTAATGTTCCCCAATATTAAACTGCTTGAGTGTTTGGTATGCCATCTCGATGCCGAGTTCGCCCGCCTTTGAGAGGTCTAAGCAACCTTTGCGCGTATCCTTCATCAGAATCTGCACAAGGCCTCGGTTGTAGTATGCTTCGCCCATATTTCCATCGAGCTCAATAGCGCGCGTATAGTCGTCGTAGGCCTCAGGGAGCTTGCCCGATATGGCCATAAGGTTGGCGCGGTTGAAGTATGCCTCGGCAAACTCTGGGTAGAGCTTTATAGCCTTGTTTACGTCGTCGATAGCCTCGTCGTAGCTGTATGTTCGTGTGCTGCTGTTATGCAGGCGCTTCGAAGGGTCGGAGTCGAGGGTGATACTCTGGTAGGAGTTATCTATCGAGGATATAAAGTCTATCATCTCGGCGCGTGTGGTGGCGCGGTTGATGTATAGGAATGGGTTTGCGGGGTTCTGCTGAATAGCCTCACTAAAGGTGTTCACAGCATTGGTATACTGCTTGATTAGCGACTGGCTCACGCCGCGCATAAATAGCTGCTCCCACGTAGGCTCAGTCACACTACGTAGCTCCTGAGCCATACGGCGGTCGATGGCGATAAGCGAGTCGGGGTTTATGTTGCTCTGTCGGCACTCAAGGCGCATAAGAGGATTGTCTATGCGGGAGATAAAGTCCTTAACACGTTGTGTCTTAAACTTATGCGTGCGTAATTGCTCCTCATCGTTGCCCTCTATTAGTGTAAATCGGAACATTGGTATTAGTGTCAGCGCGTTGCTACCAGCGTGGTTGAAGGTCGATGTTATGCGCTGGAAGTCGCGCTCCATAAGGCGGCTATCGAACGAGAGCAACCTATCGAAACGCTGTGCCGTGTCGGAGTATATCGAGTATGTAGAGTCCTTTAGGCGGGACTTGTACATTGCAATCTTGCGTTCTGCGGTTCGCTCGTCGCTCTCGGCACCCTTCACATCGCGATTGAGGCGACGTAGCGTACTACGACCGAGGTATGCATTTGCAAAGTCGGGGTAAAGCTCTATTGCGCGCGTGTAGTCGGCAATAGCGGACTCTATATCTCCGAGACGTGTGTGTAGCATAGCGCGGTTGTAGTAGACAAGCACATTATCTGGTGATAGCATAGCTACGCTATTGAAGTCCTCAAGTGCGCGGTTGTAGTCACCAATTTCGATGCGTACGATGGCGCGGTTGAAGTATCCGAGCGAGTTTAGCGAGTCGAGTTCTATCACGCGGTCGAAGTCTCTGAGCGACTCCATAGGGCGATGTAGGTAGTTGTGTGCAAGGGCGCGGTTGAAGAGTCCTGGGATGTAGTTGCTATCGCAATGTACAGCCATATTGAAGTCGGCGCGAGCCTCCTCGTATCGCTCTTCTGCCATATAAAGTGCACCGCGACGGTTGTAGCTCTCTGGCTCTTCGCGGTTTGTGCGTATTGCGAGGTTGAAGTTCTCGTAGGCATTTGCTGTATCCTTCAAGTAGAGGTACGATGTGCCACGATTGAGGTATGCGGGCACGTGGCGTTTCTCGTATCGAATATACTTGTTGAAGTCGGCTATGGCATCCTCAAACTGCTGGTTTAAGAGTCTTGTGACACCGCGACTATAGTATGGATCGGGTATGTCGGGGCGCAGCTCTATAGCCTGCTGAAAGTCGTTCAGCGCGTCGTCGTAGTTACCCAGACGGGTGCGTGTGATAGCGCGGTAGTAGAAGGCACCGGTGAATACGGGATTGAGGTTTACGGCAGTCGTAAAGTCGGCATCGGCACCGAGCAGGTCGTCCATATTGTACTTAGCGATACCTCGCAGGAAGTAGGCGTCAAAGTTGCGCTCATCCTGACGAATGAGGACATTGAGGATATCTATTGCCTCGCGATACTTGTTGTCCACCATACACTGCTGACCTACCCAATATATATAGTTGCGGTTGTACTGCGCCACTCCCTTTTGGGGTATTGCGCAGAGCAACACAAACAGCAGTATGACAGCAACACGCTTCATCACTTATACAAACGCTAAACTATCGAACTAATTGTATAAACGCTCTTTACTATAATTACTAATTACTAATTGTTGACTATTCCAGTTCGTATCCAAAACGCTTAAGCTGGTTGTCGTTGTTTCGCCAATCCTCCTGCACCTTTACGTACAACTCCAAGAAGACCTTTTTGCCGAGGAAGGCTTCCAAGTCGTGTCGCGCAGCCTGACCGACTTTTTTTAGCTTCTCGCCCTTGTGGCCGATGACGATACCCTTCTGCGAGTTTCGGGCAACATAGATTGTTGCTGAGATACGGTCGATTGTAGGCTCCTCTTTGTAGGCCTCGATGCCAATCTCGCAAGAGTATGGAATCTCCTTGTCGTAGTTTAGGAGTATCTTTTCGCGGATAATCTCCGATGCGAAGAAGCGCAGAGTCTTATCTGTGAGCGTATCTTTTGGGTAGAATGCCTCGCCCTCAGGCAGACGCTCAAGGATAAGGTTGAATACACCCTCCACGTTGAAGTTCTCCTTTGCCGAGCAGGGTGCGATAATGGCGTTTGGTAGCAGTGCCTGCCACTTCTCCACGAGTGCTGTTAGCTTATCGGGAGTTGTGAGGTCTACCTTGTTGATAACCACGATAGTAGGTATGCCCGAGAGGTTGACCTTCTCGATAATCTCTGCCGAGCGGTCGCTATCCTCCACCGTGTCGGTGACATAGAGTAGTACATCGGCATCGGTGATTGCGCCACGCACGAACTTCATCATTTTTTCTTGAAGTTTGTAGTTCGGCTTTAAGATTCCTGGCGTATCTGAGTATACTATTTGGAAGTCATCGCCATTTACGATACCCATAATTCTGTGGCGTGTAGTCTGCGCCTTAGATGTTATGATTGAGAGCTTCTCGCCCACCAGCTGATTCATCAGTGTCGACTTACCCACATTAGGGTTGCCGATGATATTTACAAAACCGCTTCTATGTGCCATAATTTTATAGCGAAATAAATTTTAATCTACAAAGATAATATATTTTCGCAAAAGGAGCAAATGTAGAGGCGAAAACAGAGTTTTATGGGTAAAAAGTTGGGTGCTGAATAGAGTGGATTTTTCTATTCTGATGATGCGAAATAGGGAGGATGTACGAGGCGATATATACTCCAATATTGTTCTATATAGATATTATTCGTATGCGTGTGCGAATATAATAATCGTTAGGGAAGTGAAAATTTTTCGAAAAAAGGAGTGCACTTTAGGAAAAAATTACTAACTTTGTCTTACATATACGATAATATTAACCCCGACTTTTGTATGATTTATAATCGCACAAATACTGATTGTTGTCACCCTATTTCTGAATGGGGGGGGGTATTTTGCTGTATATCAACGAGTTATAAAATCATTCCACATAATTAGTGTCTCGACACCTATCGATGTGACTATCGATAGGGCTCTTTGTATTGTCTAATCTAAGAGCTATTGATGAATGTGGGATTAGCAGTGAATACAATTTTTTATTTTTTTATTAACACTTAAAAACTATTAACAATGAAAAGATTTTTAGCTTTAGCGGCATTGGTACTTGGTATGGTATCTTGCCAGACAGAGCCAGAGGGTCTCGACGTTAATGTTGGTGGTGAGCAGGATGTAAACATCACTGTATCACTTCCAGAGGGTACTCGTGCCGATAGCGCATTGGGTGCTTTCGAGAACGTTGATATGACTCAGTACGACATTCGCTACATCTTCCAGGTGTTCGATGCTAAGGGCGAGAATGCAAAGGAGATGCAGGTTGTTTACACTGATGAGCAGCAGGCATCATTCAATGTACGCCTCATCGCAAACCGTAACTACACATTCGTAGTATGGGCAGACCTTGTTAAGAATGGCGAGAAGGTAAATGCACACTACACTATTGGCACTACTCTTAAGGAAATCACTCTCAACGAGTGGGCTCCTATGGATGAGACTCGTGATGCATTCACTTGCTCAGAGGTATGTGAGTTCAAGCGTAACGCAAACATTCGTCTTCAGCTAAAGCGTCCTTTCGCTAAGTTGCGAGTTATCACAACAGATATGGAGGAACTTATGGGTGTAGAGCCTACAACTGTAGAGGTTGAGTACACAACTCCACACTACGAGGGCTTCAATGCTGTATCTCAGATGCCTACATCAAAGCAGATGGCGAATAAGACTCACGAGGCTACAGCTATCTTTGACTATGAGGAGACTGGTGCAAATAAGACTCTCTTCACTGACTACTTCTTCGCTAAGGCGGAGCAGGGTGAGATTGTAAACTTCTCTATGACTGTTCGCGACCAGAATGGTGAGGTGATCGACGTGCAGAAGGATTTCAATACTCCTATTCCAGTGCAGCGCAACTATGTTACCACTATCAAGGGTAATATCCTTACTTATGCTGATGACTTCAATGTTGTGATTAATCCTGCGTTTGATGGTTATTACGCTGTTCCAAGCGAAGTTAGCGAGCTTGTAAATGTTATCAATTCTGCAGCTGATGGCGTTGAGACCATTATCCCAGTTAATGAAAATATTGAGTTGCCAGAGTCTCTAAAGGCTCTAACTATTCCTGCTGGTAAGAATATCGTATTGGATTTTGCTGCTAATACAACATTGACAGGTGCTCTTGTTGTTGAGGATGGCGCTGAGTTGACAGTAAACAATGGTACTATCGTAAACACAGATAAGAGCGTTAGCGGTATTACAACAAATGGTGACTTGACATTGAACAATGTAGAGATCAAATCTGCTCGCCACGCTGTTCGTGTTGAGTCTGGTGAGGTTGTTATCTACGGTGGTACATTCGAGGTAGATCCTGTAAGCGCATCTACACTACACGCTTTGAATGTTGGTGACGACGGTAAGAGCGCAAATGTTACTATCAAGGGTGGTACTTTCATTGGTCCTAAGGGCACAATGGCTGATAGCGGTAGCGCAGTAAATGTAAGAAATGGCTCTAAAGTAACTATCGAGGGTGGTAACTTCTCTGGTGGTAAGAGTAAGACTCTTTCTGCTGCAGCAAACGATTTGGATGTTCAGGGTGGTTTCTTCGATCAGGATCCATCTAACTTCTTGGCTGATGGCTACCTCCCAATCAAGATCAATGATACTCTCTATGCCGTTATGAAGGGTAGCGTTGAGAATGGCGTGAATACTTATGTTGTTGAGAATTCATTTGATTTTGATCAGTTTAGCTCAATAGTAATAAAGGGATATACTTTTAGTGGCCAAACAGTAAAGCTTACTGAGGATGTTGACTTTACAGGTAAAACAGTTAAACCTGTCGGTTTCACTGGTGGTACTCCAAAGGTATTTGAGGGCACATTTGACGGCAATGGCAAGACAATTAAGAACATTAATCAGCAGAATTTGTCAGGCTCTTACAATCAGCCAGTGGGTCTTTTCTCTAAGGTAAATAATGCAACATTCAAGAATATTAATCTTGAGAGTTTTTCAATGGCAACATATGGCTCTGAAGCAGGTGGTATTGCTACCTGGGCTACAGGCGATTGCACATTCGAGGATATTACAATTAAGAATGGTAGTGTTGTAGCTTATAACTGCGAGACGGGTGGTGTTCTTGGCTGGGCTGAGAGCGGCAACTTCACATTTAAAGATATAACAATTGCTAAGGATGTGACAATACATAGCCTTTGGGACTCTCATGATACTCCTGTTGGTGGTCTTATTGGAGGTGTTGGCAACTCTAGTTCTAGTGGCTACACAATGTCAGTAAACATCGAGAATGTAACAATAGCTTGTAAGCTGGACGTATACAATGATGTTGGTGCAAATTATCAGTGGGGAGCATATCGTCGAGCTGGTATGATCATAGGTAATATTCGCGAGACAAAGAACATTGATGGCACCGCATATCCAAACCCTGTTGCTGAGAATGTTACTTGCAGTAATGTTACTGTAACTTACGGCGATTGGATGAACTACCACTATTGCGAGTTTAAGAGCAATGGTCATGGCTCTTATGATGATGAGTACACATGGAAGTGTACGCGTGTAGAGGCTTCAGATTGGGGGTCAGACGGCATTGACACCGACAACTGTACTCACGAGTCATTCGAGTCTCACAATATGTGCTTGCCATTCGATCAGCTCTTCGGTGGCGGTCAGGGCGTATATGGCCTTCGTGAGTACGAGGGTGTAACCGTTAACTACCCAGCATCATATCGTCGTGAGGTTTCGACTACTGCACAGCTTACTGAGGCTCTTAGCAATGGTTTGTCTGTAGTTCTTGATGCAGATATCGACTTCGGCTCAACACAGTTGGCTATCACTGGTGAGAATCAGGTTGTAGACCTTGGCGGTCACGCCCTCACAACAGCTAACAACTGGGGTGGTATCTCATTGAAGAATGGTGCTACTATTAAGAATGGTACAATCACTCACGCTGGTAACACTGCAGCTATCAAGGCATTCAATGGCTCATCTGTTGAGAACGTAACAATCAACGCTACTTGCACAACAGCTGACAAGACCGTTACAGGTATTGCTGTTCAGCAGGGTGCTAATGTTGAGTCAATCAAGAACGTAACTATCAACGGCGTAAGCCAGGGTATCGAGGTTGGCTACCAGGCAACTGTTGGCCTCATCGAGAATGCAGTTGTTAACGAGTCAAATAATGGCACTGCAAAGGGTATTGGTCTTGTAATCAATGGTGGTAAAGTTGGCTTGGCTAAGAACTGTACTTTCGAGGGAGAGACTTATGGCATTACAATGCATCTTAAGGGCGTATTTGCCGTAGGTCTTGAGTTGCAGAACTGCGTTGTAGAGGGTGCTACTGCAGCTATCTATGCTTGGGATGAGAAGGGCATTAGCAACACAAGCGGCTCACTCAACCTTACATACGACGCTGCTACAACTCTTAATGGCGAGCTCGTTTGGGATTTCGAGGATGAGTGCAAGGATGTTGTAACTCTTCACGCGAATAGATTGTAAACCAAATATCTAAAGTCGAGAGGGTGTCCAGCAAATGTTGGACACCCTCTCTCTTTATATATATGGTTACCGTAGCACCCTAAACAATATCAACAACCATCCGATAAACAGAAAAAATTACCGCAGAGTGTAAAAATGTTGCACGGGCGTGAAACAAATGTGACCTGTTGTGCGTATATAGGACGATATAAAGGAATAGAAGTTGTAAGAGTAGATAGATTTTTATGCGTCAATTAAAAATTACTAAGTCAATTACCAACCGCGAGAGCGCGTCGTTGGATAAGTATTTGCAGGAGATTGGTAAGGAGGAGCTTATCTCTGTCGAGGAGGAGGTAGAACTCGCCCAAAGAATCAAGAAGGGCGATAAGGAGGCTCTTGAGAAGCTTACCAAGGCAAACCTCCGCTTCGTGGTCTCTGTAGCAAAGCAGTACCAGAATCAGGGACTTAGCCTTCCTGACCTTATCAACGAGGGTAACCTCGGTCTTATCAAGGCTGCAGAGAAGTTCGACGAGACTCGTGGTTTTAAGTTTATCTCATACGCCGTATGGTGGATTCGCCAGTCTATTCTTCAGGCCCTCGCTGAGCAGTCGCGTATCGTGCGCTTGCCACTTAACCAGGTGGGCTCACTAAATAAGATTAACAAGGCATTCGCGCGCTTCGAGCAGGAGCACGAGCGTACACCATCTGCCGATGAGCTCGCAACAGAGCTTGAGCTACCAAAGGAGAAGGTTACCGACACCCTCCGTGTGGCTGGTCGCCATATCTCTGTGGATGCACCATTTGCCGATGGCGAGGATAACTCCCTACTCGATGTCCTTGTAAACACCGACTCTCCAAATGCTGACCGCGGTCTTATCAACGAGTCACTCGCAACCGAGGTGGAGCGTGCACTTGAAATCCTCACCGAGCGCGAGCGCGATATCATCCGCTACTTCTTCGGTATCGGCTGCTCTGAAATGACTCTTGAGGAGATTGGCGAGAAATTCGACCTCACCCGCGAGCGTGTACGTCAGATTAAGGAGAAGGCAATTCGTAAGCTCCGTCAGAGTTCGAGGAGCAAGCTACTTAAATCCTACCTCGGATAATTTTCGATTTGTATAGGGCATCTTCGTCCTATCTCAAAAAGTAAGAGACCTAAGGCTGTACTTCTTGTACTATCCTTAGGTCTCTTCTTTTGTGATAGAACAAATCTGCTCCTCTAAAATCAAAAATTCGGTCGTGGGGCTTGGTAAGGTGTGTGTTGTTAAAAGGCGTTGCCTTTTTGGGGCTTTTGGCTGGGGATTGTGGGTAGTATGAGTATTATGGGTAGTCTGGGGAAAGCCCCAGTATCCCCAGTTTATTCATTATCCCCAGTCTCCTCACTTAACCTCTCGCGCGAAGCGCACCATACTTTTCACTTTTCACCTTTTACCTTTCAGTTTGTTTACTCCACCAGCATATAGCTCGATGCGCGGCCGTTAGGATAGATGCCGTCGATGCTGGTAATCTTTGCTGTAATGCGGTCGATATCCTCAAGGCTCGATATTGCGCGGTCGTTGATATGGGTGATGATATAGCCCTCCCTAACACGGCAACGCGCCAGTACTCCGCCACTTGTCACAGCGGTAACCTGCACACCACCTCTAATATCCAGCGCCTCACATAGCTCCGTAGGTGCATCCTTGAGTTTCGCACCTAAAGCCTTTGCTACATCAACACTCTCCTTAGCAAGTAGCGAGGTCTCACCAGCGCGGTTTTGGAGCGTTGCAGAGGTCTTTATAACCTTGTTACCACGACGTAGCTCGATATCGATGCTATCTCCTGGGCGACGCTTGCCAATTTGCTCAAGGAATATCGCCGAGTCGTTGACCTCAGTGTCGTTGACCTTAGTAATCACATCGCCCTTGCGGATGCCGGCCTTAGATGCTGCGCCATCCTCCACAACCGAGGCAACATATATACCTCCAATTCTATCGATACCTGTCTGCTCGCCCATCTCATCGATAAATATCTGGTCTACAGCGCGATATGATATGCCCAGCACAGCACGCTGCACAACACCAGACTCCTTGAGGTCGACCACAACCTTGCGAACGATGCTCTCAGGAACGGCAAAAGAGTAACCTACATAGCTACCTGTAGAGGTCTTGATGATAGTGTTGATGCCTACAAGCTCTCCGCGAGTGTTTACCAGCGCTCCACCTGAGTTGCCAGGGTTAACAGCTGCGTCGGTCTGTATAAAGGACTCGATACCCGAATTCCCATCTATAGCTCCCAACTGGCGCGCCTTAGCAGATACGATGCCCGCAGTAATCGTAGACTGTAAGTTCATAGGGTAACCGATGGCCAATACCCACTCGCCGAGGCGTAGGTCGTCTGACGAACCGAAAGGTAGGGTAGGTAGACCCTCCGCCTCAATCTTTATAAGGGCTACATCTGTAGCAGGGTCCGTGCCAATAACTTTAGCATCAAAGGCTCTGCCATCGTGAAGTGTGACGCGTAGTTTGGAGGCGTTGTTTACAACGTGGTTGTTTGTTACAATATAGCCATCCTCGGAGATGATAACACCCGAACCTCCCGCTTGTGCCTCGCGTTGCATACCGCCCTGAGGGTAGCCGAAAAATTCGAAAAATGGGTCTCTCGGATAGCTCCTACTCTCCATAGTCACGGTGGCTTGGATATTCACCACTGCCTTAACGGCATTCTCCGCAGCATATGTTAAATCGGGATATTCGCCACGCACAACAGTCGAGGCAAACTGCGTATCTACGGCGTGGTTAGTGGAAAATGGGTTGTCGCTAATGGTTGTAACAGCCTCTGGATAGCGCTCATCATTGTTGTTTGTTGCTATGGCGATGGTAGCAACACTTGTCACCGCAGACACCGCTGCGATAGCAAGATAGGATAAAACATCTCTTTTCATAACACTCTAAAAATTTGTTTTTAAGAGTCGATGTTTCTCAATAGGCAAGGCATTTTTTAACTATTAAACCATTAACACAAAAATAACGCCCCATTAGGAGCGTTATTGTGTAAAGTGAAAACTGAATACTGAAAACTGAAAGGTAAGGAGTGCTTCGCACAAGTTTTATAAATATGCGTCGCAGACACCATACCTTTCACTTTTCCCCTTTCCCTTTTCACTTCTCAAGTATATATACCGTCTCACCCTTGCGTTGCATATGGAAACTCTCGCGGGCGTACTCCTCCATAAACTCAGGATCGTTAGATATGCGCTCGATAAAGATGCTATCTTGCTCTATCTTCTGCTCCAATGTGGCAATCTTGCGCTCTACATCACGGCGATGTGAGCGTGTGCGGAACATATTGCTCAACGTGCTGATGCTCACGAAGATGGTGCAGATGGTGATGACCACCGTCAGCGTAACCCAGAAGATGTTGATATATCTCTGCTGTTTATTTGTAGCTCCGCCCTGCTTGCTCATTATGGTATATGCATAAATTTATGTGTCTGAATAGAGATGTTCCACTGAGGGTTCTCCTTCACCCACTCCACCATCTCGCCGATGATGCTCTCATATACGCTCCACTCAGGTTGAACGTAGAGTAGACACTTTGAACTTACCTTCTTGCTGCACTCTACTGCCCACTCCAAGTCCTCCTTAGTCTGCACGATAACCTTCAACTCATCAGCGCGACGCAAAGCCTCGGTTAGAGGTGGCATCTGGCGCTTAGGTGAGAGGCATATCCAGTCGAACTCTCCGCTAATAGGGTTAGTGCCTGAGGTCTCAAGGAAGATCTCAAGACCGCGTGAGTGGAGCTCGCGGGTAAGCATCCCAAGAGGGTATAGCAGCGGCTCGCCACCAGTGATTACGATAGCCTGTGCCGAGCACGATGCTGCGCGCTCAACGATAGTATCTATAGCTGTAGGAGGGAAAATCTTTGGGTTCCAGGTGTACTTGGCATCGCACCAGCGGCAGCCTACGTCGCAGCCTCCGAGGCGTATGAAGTAGGCAGGCTTGCCTGAGTGATAGCCCTCGCCCTGAATGGTGTAGAAATCCTCCACAAGAGGGAGCTTCCTACCGCCCTCCAATAGTTCCAAATCGGGATTAATCTTCATCTAAAACGTATATATCCTTAAGGTTACGACCTATCTGGTTGTAGTCAAGACCATAGCCAACGATAAACTCATTGCCGATAGGCATAGCCACATAATCGATGTTGTACTCGTAGAGAAACTTCTCTGGCTTGAAGAAGAGTGTGCATATAGATACACTCGCTGGGTTGCGCTCCTTGAGGTAATCCAAAAGATAGTTCATACTATGACCTGTCTCCACGATATCCTCGACGATGATGATATCCTTGCCCTCGATATCGAAGTCGATACCAAGGTGCTGCTTAATAGAGCCTGTAGACTGCGTACCCTCGTATGATGATATCTTAACGAATGCAAGGCGTGAGTCGAATGTAGTCTTACGCACAAGGTCGCTAAGGAATAGAAACGCGCCACTAAGCACGCCAAGGAAGATAGGCGTTTTACCCGCATAACGCTCGTTAAGCTGGTCTGCAACACGCTGTACAGCCTTGTCAATCTCCTCGGCTGGAATCATCGTCTTGAAGCAGCGATCTAATAACTTTATCTTATCCATCTCAAAATAAATTTTTCAAAGTTATATATTTTTTTCAAAAGTTCAAAACTACTCAACACGAACACGGTCAAGAATGCCGCTTAGGGCTGCGAGTATAACACCATAGTTTGTTATCGCAACACCTTGCTCACGAGCGCGTTGTACGCGACTGAGTACATGCTTGCGGTTGAACATACAGGCTCCACAGTGGATAACCAAATCATATACCGTAAGGTCCTCTGGGTAGTCTGCACCACCTACGATATCGATTTGTAGCTCCTGGCCAAACTTCTTACGTAGTATGCGTGGTAGCTTCACACGACCTATATCCTCATTTTGAGGTGTATGTGTGCAGGCCTCGGCAATAAGAATACGTGAGGTAGGCGTAAGGCGTTTAAGTGCGCGTACTCCCTCCACGAAGAGTGCTATATCGCCCTTGTAACGCGCAAAGAGTATTGAAAATGAGGTTAGTACACTCTTTTCAGGCTTAAGTTTGTAGACCTCCTCAAAGGCTTGTGAGTCGGTGATGATAAGCTCTGGCGGTGTGGCTAATGCTGCCAATGCCTCAGCCATACGGTCTGGGGTGCAACATATAGGTATTGCACCTCTGTCGAGTAGCTCTCTGATGGTCTGCACCTGGGGCTGTATAAGGCGTCCCTTAGGGGCAGATTTATCCTGTGGCATTACAAGAAGTACTCTGTCGCCGGCCTTGCAGAAACCCTCGGTTATAAGGCGCTCCTCCGCAGGACGGATAGCTACTATCTCCTGTATAAGAGCATCCACGCCCTCACCCGTAAGTGCGCTGATAGGAAGCACCTTGCGACCAAGTTGTGCCGAGAGTGCTTCGACCAATGTTTGATAGTTATCCAAACGGTCAATATGTGCAAGGGCAACAACTACGGGTATCTCTCGTATGCGACACTCCTCGATAATGCGCTCCTCGGCACTACTCTCGGTGTCGGTAAGTAGCACTACGGCGATATCTGTCTTATCAAGGACCTTTGCTGTGCGTTGTATGCGCTCACTACCGAGTGTAGTGTTGTCGTCCAAGCCTGGGGTGTCGATGATAATAGCTGCACCGAGACCATTTATCTCGATAGCCTTCTGTACGGGGTCGGTGGTAGTGCCAGCAATAGGTGACACTATCGACAAATCTTGGCCTGTGATACGGTTTACAAGCGTTGACTTACCCGCATTGCAGCGTCCAAAGACCGAGATATGTACTCGCTCAGATGTAGATACGCTCTGCATATTCTGAATCGTTAGAAGCGGAAGTCTCGCTTACCGTTAATAATCTCCTGAAGGTTGCGCTCGGTAATCTGGCGTACCTTATCCGAAGGAATGACCTTCGTAAGGCGGTCAATCATAAGTTTTCCAGCCACCTTAACCTTTGGTGAGGCGTAGTCCTCGAGGTACTCGGCAAGGGTCATAAGGGCATTTGGTGCGCAGCAGTTGCCAATAAGGCCTCGCTTTGCTAACGACATAAATCTATCGCCTGTGCGTCCCTCTCGGTAGCAGGCTGTACAGAAGCTAGGTATATAGCCCAACTCCAACAACCAACCTACAATCTCATCCAAAGTACGGTTGTCCGAGATATCAAACTGTGCCGACTCCTCGGCATCTTCGATACCCTCGGCATAACCGCCAACACTTGTCTTTGAGCCACCACTAAGCTGCGATACACCCACATCGAGCACCAACTCGCGTGAGCGCTGCGACTCGCGTGTCGATACAATCATACCAGTATATGGCACGGCAAGGCGCAAGACTGCCACAATGCGACGGAAGACATCGTCTGTTACGGCATTAGGGAAGTCCTTAGGGTCGATATCATCTGCAGGACGGATGCGTGGTACGCTGATAGTGTGAGGACCTACGCCAAAGCGAGCCTCTAAGTGCTCGGCGTGCATAAGGATGCCCACAACATCGTAGCGGTAGTTCGAGAGTCCAAATAGAGCACCAACACCAACGTCGTCGATGCCACCGAGCATAGCTCTATCCATAGCCTCGGTGTGGTATGCCCAGTCGCTCTTAGGTCCGGTAGGGTGTAGCTTCTCGTATGCTTCGCGGTCGTAGGTCTCCTCGAAGAGAATGTAGGTGCCAATGCCTGCATCCTTTAGGCGAGTGTAGTTCTCTACCGTAGTAGCTGCGATATTTACATTTACACGGCGTATAGCGCCATTCTTATGGTGGATAGAGTAGATGGTGTCGATAGACTCCAAAACGTACTCAATAGGGCTGAGCTTAGGGTGCTCGCCCGTCTCCAAGGCAAGGCGCTTGTGACCCATATCCTGAAGGGCGATAACCTCACGGCGTATCTCCTCTTGTGTTAGTTTACGGCGTGGGATAGTGCGATTTTGTGCGTGGTAAGGGCAGTAGACACAGCCATTAACGCAGTGGTTAGAGAGGTACAATGGTGCGAACATCACGATACGGTTACCATAGATGCGCTCCTTCAAGCGGCGCGCAATGGCGTACATACGCTCCTCTATCTCCTTGTCCTCCACTTCGATAAGCACTGCAGCCTCGCGGTGTGTAATACCATTTCCCAGCTCTGCTTTCTGCAAAATCTCCTCGATAAGGGCCTTGTCGGCACGATGCTCACGAGCATACTCCAGTGTGGTGCGAATCTCACCATCGTGGATAAATTCCTCGGCTTTCTCCGACTTTACATCATATTTTATATTACTCATAATCAGTTAGTTTGGTTGTTAAAATCTCCTCGCGAGTAGTCTATGTGGTAGCCGATAGTTTCGAGCTCCTTTTCCAAGGCGTCAAGACCTTCGGCTGCCTCCTTGCCCCACGAGGCTTTATTCTCATATATTGCGTACTTAGCCCTAACATCCGAGGGGGAGAGGTTGGGCATTACGACATTTGCACCCGATAGGATACCCTCCAAGCGACCGCGTGGTGTGAGTGTCGCCAGCGCTGTTGTTGAGGGTAGTAGGGCTGTTGGTAACATAATACGCACGATGGCTATCATGGCAAGTGTAAGGTTGAGGTCTCCCGCTGGCTCGCCTCCGAGTGGGGTAGCCTTATGTGGCAGGAATGGCCCTATACCCACCATCTCGGGTTGCATACGCTCGATAAGGGCGAGGTCCTCGACAAGGTGCTCGATAGTCTGACCCTTGACACCTATCATCATACCTAATCCCACTTGATACTCTGCGCGTTTCAGAGCCTCAGCACAAGCTATACGATGCTCTATGCCACGCCCTTCAGGGTGTAGTGACTCGTAGAGTTCTGCATTTGCCGCTTCGTGACGTAGCAGGTAGCGGTTGGCACCTGCGCGTTTTAGTCTAATATAGGAGGCTTCGCTACGCTCACCCAACGAGAGCGTAATGGCAACATCGGGGTACTGGCTACGCATCTGGCAAATAAGCGTCTCCAACCACTCATCGGAGTGTGTGCCATCCTCGCCACCCTGCAATACGAAGGTGCGAAATCCGAGGTTATAACCCTCCTTGCAACACTCAAGAACCTCCTCCTGCGTGAGTCTATACCTCTCAGCTGTGCGGTTGCTACGTCTAAGACCACAGTATAGACAGTTGCAGCGGCAGAAGCTCGATAGCTCGATAAGGCCACGTATATATATGCCAAGTCCGAATTGCTGGCGCGCAATTCGGACGGCATTATCACGAAGTTGTTGAAGCACGTTCAAGTCTTGGGTAGCACTTTTAAGCAACTCCCCCATATCAGAGGCATCAAGCCTTTTATCTCGAACTAAACGCTCAACTAATTTCTTCATCTATAGGTTTTTAACGCTTCTGTAGCTCGGTATCGAAGGTCTTCTTACCACCAGCATCGTAGGCGGTGTGGACGCTTGGACCAGAGATACAGCCACCGTCACAAACCATCACCTCGATGAACTGTGCTGGAGCCTTACCAGTCTTACCATAAGCCTTCAACAAACCGACATTCTTCTTATTAAGACCTGCAATCTGCAATGTTGTGAAGTCGAGCTTGCCATTAACCAACTCCTTAACAGCAGCTGTAACACCACCATTCTCTGCAAAACCGTGTGCTGAGCGACGTGATGTGCACTCTACTGGGTGAACATTTGCCTCGCCAAGCTCGATGTTCATACCGCCAAGGATAGCGTGTACCTCCTCGTAGGTAAGTACGAAGTCAACCTTGCCCTGCAAATCCTCACGACGTGCCTCCTTACGCTTTGCGATACATGGACCTACGAAGACAAGCTTAGCGTTAGGATACTTCTCGCGTGCGATATCGGCAGTGTAAATCATTGGTGAATAGGTCGATGAGATATACTTCTGAAGCTCTGGAGCGTGCTTGCGTGCCATCTCCATATATGAAGGACAGCAAGATGTAGTCATAAATGGCTGACCCTCCTCCATCTTCTCTGCAAACTCGTGTGTCTCCTTCTCGGTAGTAACCTCAGCACCACGTGCTACCTCGATAACATCCTTGAAACCGATAGCCTTGATAGCGCCATACACCTGCTCTGTAGGTACGTTGTACTGTGAAAGGATTGATGGTGCAACCATAGCTACAACCTCCTCACCACGGCGGATAGCCTGCAAAATATCGAATACCTGTGAAATCTCGAAGATAGCACCGAAAGGACAAGCGTTCATACACTTACCGCAGTAGATACACTTCGACTCGTCGATATGCTCAACGCCATACTCATCCTTAGAGATAGCGCCTACTGGGCAAGCCTCCTCACAAGGAACTGGAATGTAAACGATAGCGTGGTATGGACAAGCAGCGTAGCACTTACCGCAGCTGATACATACCTTGTGGTTAATCTTACCCTGCGATGTGTCTGGGTCGAACTCGATAGCATTCTTAGGACAAGCGTGCTCACAAGCGCGAGCCACACAGCCACGGCAGAGGTTTGTGATATCATAGTTTGTGCGTACACATGATGAGCAAGCCTCATCGATAACGCACATAATGTTCTCCTTCATCTTGTCGCGGTCGAGGGCCATCTTAGCATAAGCAGATAGAGGCATAAGCTCATCTGTCTCATCTGTCATATCGTAGCCAAGAAGTGGAAGCGATTTGTATTTCCATACAGCGCGCTCCTTGTGGATACAGCAGCGACCACGCACCTGCGAGTTACGAGGACTAAATTCGATGGGTACTCGGTCGATTTTCTCAACCAACTCTCCCTCATTCCAGAGGCTTACAAGTTTTGTAAGAAGTCTCTGGCGTACAATCATTACATTATTTTTAATTGCCATACGATAAATGTTGGGTTATCAATTGCGCAAAGATAAGAAAAAAAACTGAAAAGAGCAATTACTTTTCTCTTTTAACTTAACAAAATAAGGGCACCTTTGAAAGATGCCCTTACCTATTTATTAATAGTTAGTATCTTATCTATTATTATGGCGACGCTGCTCGCGGTTGATAGTCATCTGGTCCTGCTGCTGACGAAGAGCCTCCTCGTAGCGCTCCTGGAAGCGTGACTTCTTCTTTGGTTTGTGTGCCATAAGCTTTGCGCGTATCTCCTCGTCGTTAGTAGTACGACGAATCACAAACATAATAATCATTGTGAAGATCTGTGATAGGAAGTAGTAGTAGCACAAACCTGCCGAGAAGCTGTTCATAGCACAGAGCATCATTATAGGCATAAAGTATACCATCATAAACTTCATTATACCAGCGCCTGGCTGACCTGCTGTGGTTGCAGATTGCTGCTTGTAGCTGATGAATGAGTAGCCGAACAATGCCAATGCCATAAGCAAGGCAAAGAGGCTGATGTGGTCACCATAGAATGGAAT
Organism: Alistipes sp.; assembly: GCA_045656185.1. GTDB lineage: Bacteria > Bacteroidota > Bacteroidia > Bacteroidales > Rikenellaceae > Alistipes. Next base: position 24,890 of record JAZOQR010000057.1, read on the forward strand.
GTTGAATGGTAGCTGCACAACGCTATCGTATGTAGAGAGGTCGTCTGCCCAGAGGAAGCTCTGGCCGCGAAGCTCGATGCTGGCAGGGATAAAGCGGAACATAGCCCACAAGATAGGCATCTGGATAAGTAGAGGCAAGCAACCACCCATAGGGCTGATACCCACCTTCTGGTATAGCTCCATTGTTGCCTGCTGCTTCTTCATGGCATCCTCCTGCTTAGGATATTTAGCATTGATAGCCTCCAACTCAGGGCGTATAGCACGCATCTTTGCTGTAGACATATAGCTCTTATAGGTAAGAGGTAGGATAACTGCCTTTACAAGGATTGTAAGCAGAAGAATGATAAGACCGAAGCCAAGACCAAGGTCTCGAAGCCAATGGAATACAGGAATTGTAACCAACTTATTCCACCAGCCGATAAGTGTACCACCCATAGGGATAGTCTTCTGAAGCTCACAGGTGCGGCCCATAAACTCTACATCCTTCATCACCTTATAGTCGTTAGGACCATAGTAGAAGGCAAGGTTGTAAAGTTCTCTGCCTGCGGCGTGTGGTATAGCAATCTCTGCATCAAACTCCTTGATGTAGCCCTCGCTCTCATTCTTTGCGCTCTTGAAGCTCATGGCTGCAGTCATAGGCTGCTCGGCGATAAGGATTGATGAGAAGTACTGCTGCTTGAAAGCAACCCACTCTACGCCCTTCTCTTTTTCGCGCTCACCATCGGCATCCAACTCCTCGACATCATCCTCCATGAAGTACTCGATGGTTGTTGCCATAGACTCGTTTCTGAAGCTACGCTCGTTCTTGCCCGACTTGTTGTGCCATGTAAGTACAATCTCGTCACGGTTGCTAAGCATAGCATCGATATTGTGCTGCTTGAGGGTGAAGTCTACAAGATAGTCGCGGCTCTTGTTGCCAGTGCGATGTACTGTATATACATACTCAATCCAAGCATCAAGGTCGATAGCCAAGGTCATGGTTACGGTTGTGTAGTTCTCGAACTCCTCAACCTTAGGGGTAAAGAAGTAGTTGTTGGTGTTGAGAACCTCGTTGCCACGGCGTAGATTGATACCCATACTCATAGACTCTGGCACCATAAGGTGTACAAGCTCTGTGCGCTCACCCTCGGCATAGCGTGTATAGTCGTTGAGGGTTACATCTACAATCTTACCACCTCGGTTGTCGAATGTGATGGTCATAAAGTCGTTGGCAACAACCTCCTGCTTAACAATACCAGTACGTGCCTCATAGAGTGTTGCACCATGGCGAGCGACCTCCACATTTGTTCTCTCAACCTCTGCGATAGAGTCGCGTGTAAAACGCTCCTCCTCGCTCATCGCCTCCTCCTGCATACGCTCTGCTTCAGCCTCTGCAATACGCATTGCGCGCTCTCGCTGCTCAATCTTTGCCTTCTCGTTTGCAATCTTCTGCTGCTCCTCCATCTCACTACTCTGGTAGAATGAGAATCCTACGAAGATGGCAACCATCAGCACAATACCAATAATCGTGTTTTTGTCCATTTCTTAAGTGTTGTTATTTACTATTTTATGGGGATAGTAGGGACTATGGGGATTATGGGGAAAAACTTTAATCTCCCCATTATACCCATTTTACCTATTCTCCCTAAAGACTATTTTAGCTATTCTCAGAGTGTTATTCGTTCTCAGCTACTGTGTGCTCATCGCGATACTTCAACGCCTCCTGTACGAAGCGCACGAAGAGTGGATGTGGGTTAGCTGCTGTAGAGTGGTACTCTGGGTGGTACTGTGTACCCACAAACCAGCGGTGTGATGGGATCTCCACAACCTCCACAAGACCCGTGTCAGGGTTTAGACCTACGGCCTTCATACCTGCCTTCTCGAAGTCGGCAAGATATGTGCTGTTGAACTCGTAGCGGTGGCGGTGACGCTCCACAACATTCTCTGCACCATAAGCCTCGCGAACGTTTGAACCCTCAGCCAAGTGGCAAGGATAGCCTCCAAGACGCATTGTGCCACCCTTAGCTGTAACCTTCTTCTGCTCCTCCATAAGGTCGATAACGGCATGCTTAGTCTGTGCCATCTCGCTTGAATTAGCATCGCTCCAACCGATTACGTTGCGCGCAAACTCGATAACAGAGCACTGCATACCAAGACAGATACCGAAGAATGGTACGTCGTTCTCACGTGCATAGCGCACGGCAACCAACTTACCCTCGATACCGCGGTTACCGAAGCCTGGGGCAACCATAATCGCAGACATTGAGCCTAACTGCTCGGCAACATTCTCGTTTGTAAGATGCTCTGAGTTAACATAGTGTAGCTTAACCTTAACCTCGTTAACAGCACCTGCGTGAATAAACGACTCGCTGATAGACTTGTATGCGTCAGGTAACTCTGTGTACTTACCTACGAGGGCGATATCTACCACGCTCTTAGGATTCTTTACGCGCTCGACGAATGCCTCCCACTTTGTGAGATCTGGCTCCTGTGTAGACTCCAAGCCGAGCTTCTCAAGAAGCACACCATCAAGATTTTGAGCGTGCATGCGTAGTGGTACCTCGTAGATTGTAGGCACGTCGATAGACTCCACAACAGCCTCTGGAGCTACGTTGCAGAAGAGAGCAACCTTACGGCGTACATCCTCGCCAAGGTTGTGCTCTGAGCGAAGTACCAAAACATCTGGCTGGAGACCATACGATAGCAACTCCTTAACAGAGTGCTGCGTAGGCTTTGTCTTTAGCTCTCCCGAAGCTGCCATATATGGGATAAGGGTGAGGTGTACAAGAACGGTGTTCTGATAGCCAAGCTGGTAGCGTAGCTGACGTACTGACTCGATAAATGGCAAAGACTCAATATCGCCTACAGTACCGCCAATCTCGGTGATGATAACGTCGTACTTCTTTGTTGCACCAAGCAACTGTACGCGGCGCTTAATCTCGTCGGTGATGTGAGGGATAACCTGCACGGTCTTACCGAGGAACTCGCCACTACGCTCCTTGTCGATAACGCACTGATAGATTTTACCAGTTGTTACGTTGTTGTTCTTTGTTGTCTGAATCGAGGTGAAGCGCTCGTAGTGACCAAGGTCGAGGTCGGTCTCTGTACCATCCTCTGTTACGTAGCACTCGCCGTGCTCGTATGGGTTTAGAGTACCTGGATCAACGTTGATGTAGGGATCGAGCTTCTGAATCGTTACAGAGTAACCACGAGCCTGAAGTAGACGCGCGATAGATGCTGAGATAATACCCTTACCGAGTGATGATGCCACACCACCAGTAACGAATATGTACTTTGGTTTAGATAGTTTCATAACTGTATCTTATTTTTGTATATTCTCAAAATTATTTGGTCTCCTGCTCGTCGATAACACGAATCTTCTCGATTATGCCAGCCATATCGCTCTTAGCACGCTCGATCTTCTCGCGTACGTCAGCAATTAGACTCTCGGCATTCTTCGACTTAGAGAAGAAACCGATGTTGTTCTCCAAGAGGGCGATATCCTGCTCCATCTGGCGTAGCTTGTTGTATAGCTTCTCGCGCTCTGAGCGTAGCTGGTTGCCACCCTTCATATTCTGCACACGCTCCTTAAAACGATTCATCGAGCGGTCGCGCTCTGATGAGCGTAGGGTAGCGAACATAGCATCGATAATAGCCTTGTACTCCTTCTGAATGGCATCTTTCTGCTTGATAGGTACAAATCCAATCTGGCTCCAGCGACGCTGATACTCCTTAATAGCCTCGAAGCCACCCTCCTTGATGTTTGCACCCTTCATCTCCTCGATAAGGCTTAGCTTAAGTCGGAGGTTCTCCTCGTGTACAGAGTCTACCGATGAGAAGTGCTCAGCCTTGCGCTCGAAGAACTTGTCGCACGCTGCACGGAAACGCTTCCATATAGCATCAGAGTGACGGCGTGATACAGGACCTGTCTGCTTCCAGCGTGCCTGAAGAGCGATAAGCTCATCTGTAGCGTGCTTCCAATCCTCCGATGTAGATAGTGCCTCAGCCTCGGCGCATAGCTCTAACTTAACAGCGAGGTTGTGATCCATCTCGCTCTTTACGCCAGCGTAGAACTCGCGCTTATGCTCGAAGAACTTGTCACACGCAGCACGGAAACGCTCGTAGATACGATTGTTCTCCTTCTTTGGGGCGTAACCTATGGTCTTCCAAATCTTCTGAATCTCAAGAAGCTCCTCGCTTGCTTTGTTCCAATCCTTGCGTGATAGCATTGTGCGAGTAGCGAGGACCTCGGTCTTCTCACAAAGCTCAGTCTTAAGGGCAAGGTTCTTTGTCTGCTCGCTCTTAAGGCTCTCGAAGTGCTCCTGATGGCGCTTGTTAATACGGCTTGATGCCTCCTTGAATCTCTCCCAGAGAGACTCCTTATACTCCATTGCTACAGGACCTGTCTCGCGCCACTCGTCGTGTAGCTTTTGGAGCTTGCGGAATGCCTCCACAACCTGACTCTCAAGGGTTAGCTCCTCGGCCTGCTCACACAATGATAGCTTGGCCTCGTAGTTCTTCTTAAGGTCGAGGTCGCGAAGCTCGCGGTTAATCTTGATATAGTTGTAGAAGTTCTCAACGTGGAGGTTGTATGTCTCCCACAAATCCTTCACGCTCTGCTGTGGTACAAGACCAATCTCCTTCCACTTGCTCTGCAACTCGCGGAAACGAGCAAATGTTGAACTTGTGTTCTCGTCGGAGTTAATCAACTCCTTAAGTTCCTCGATAATCTGAAGCTTAAGTTTGAGGTTTTGCTCCTTGTTTGCCTCAAGCTTAGCAATATGGAGGTCGCGCTCGTTACGATATACTGCGAATAGCTCCTTGAAACGTACCTCGTCATTGTCTACGGCTGGGGTGAACTCCTCGCCGTTGCCGCCCTGCTCGATAAATGCTTTGCGCTCGGCCTCAACCTTTGCGCGGTGCTGCTTGTAGAATGCAATCTTGATAGCCTCCACTACAGGACGAAGCGTCTGCACAGGCTCGTTCTCGAGCTTTTGTGAGAGTAGTGCTACAAGCTCTGCCTTGTTGAGGTTCGCAAGAGAGTCGTGGTGCGAGGCTGCCTCAGCCTCCTCATCTGTCTCCTCGCCAATCTCCAAGCCCGCCTCCTCAGCTGCAAGGGCAGCCTCCTCGTCGGCAAACTCCTCGGTCATAGCATTGGTTGTAGTCTCATTGTCGAGACTCTGCTCCTCGTTTGCTTCAATAGTTGTAGTCTTCTGCGCATCTTCGGCAGTGTTGCCGACAGGCTCTGATAGAGCCGCAAGATTGTTCTTTTCAGTAGTCATCGTAGTATAAGTTTTAGTTCTCTACGCCAGTGCGCTATGTGCGCGCAGCGCGTAATTCGTGCAAATATAAGTATTAATTCCCGACTTTCAAACCTTTTGTGAATATTTATTCTTTTTAAGACTAAAATTACAAATTATAGCTATGCGATATATGGTTGAATTTTGGATGATATTGATTATTATAATAGGGTTAATAAATTCATCTAAAAGAATAGAAAAATATCGTTATTTTATCATCTGTTTTGTGAAGTGGAAAAAAAGTTTGAAATTGGTTGGAAAGTTGGCTGAAAATTATTATCTTTGTGTGCTTATTAGGTGTAGCCTAACTCTTTAATCGAAACATTGAAACAAACTAAACAATAATTGCAATGGTAATTTTGGTTCTTAATTGCGGTAGCTCTTCAATCAAGTATCAGGTACTTGACGTTGTGGAGAATGCCCAGACGCTCTTGGCCAAGGGTCTTGTAGAGCGTATCGGTCTTGCTGAGGGTGACCTTACACACAAGCCTCAGGGTAAGGATAAGTATGAGGTTAAGTGTCCTATTCCAGACCATACAACAGGTATTCGTCTTGTTCTCGACGCTTTGACACACCCTGAGCATGGTGTTATCTCTTCACTCGATGAGCTTAAGGCTGCAGGTCATCGTGTAGCTCACGGTGGCGAGTTCTTCACTGATAGCTGCCTTGTAGATGATGAGGTAAAGGCAAAGATCGAGTCGTTGTACTCTATCGCTCCACTTCATAACCCAGCTAACCTTGAGGGTATCCTCTCAATGGAGAAGGTGTTGCCAGGTATCAAGCAGGTGGCTGTGTTCGATACAGCATTCCACCACACTATCCCAGCAATCAATTACTTGTATGCTATCCCTTACGAGTACTACGAGAAGTATCGCGTTAGAAAGTATGGTTTCCACGGTACAAGCCACAAGTTTGTTGCTCGTGTAGGTGCTGAGATGTTCGGTCTCGACTTCGAAAACTCTAAGATTGTTACTTGCCACATCGGTAATGGTGCATCTGTTACTGCTGTTAAGAATGGTAAGTCGTTTGATACATCTATGGGCTTCACTCCACTCGATGGTCTTGTGATGGGTACGCGCGCAGGCTCTATGGATGTTGGTGCTGCAACTTACATCGCAGAGAAGGAGGGTATGTCATACAAGGAGCTTGATAATATGCTCAATAAGAAGTCTGGTGTTCAGGGTCTCACAGGTATTTCAAGCGATATGCGTGATATCGATGCTGCATACGATGAGGGTAACGAGCGCGCTATCATCGCTCGCGATATGTATGCTAACCGCATCAAGAAGTTTATTGGTGAGTACGCTGCTGAGATGGGTGGTGTAGACCTTGTAATCTTCACTGGTGGTGTTGGTGAGAACTCTCCAGAGGTTCGTGAGTACGCTCTTCAGGGCTTGGAGTTTATGGGTCTTGAGTTCGATGCTGTACGCAACCGTGGTAAGCGAGGTACAGATTACGAGATTAGCGCTGAGGGTTCACGCGTTAAGGCTGCAGTTGTCTGCACCGACGAGGAGTTGGTGATTGCAAAGGATACCTTCCGCCTTGTAAAATAAAAGCCATCTGGTGGGCTACTTTGGCATCTCTCTCGATTTCCAAATCCTCATTTACGCCGAGTAAACTGCGGTTTGGTAATCTTCGAGTAGCTTCAAATTAGCCTCACCATACGACTTTTATAGCTTTATGTATATGAAAATATCAACTAACAATAAAAACCTAAAACAACTATGATTAAGCATTTGGATGAGCTCGTTGCTGCTGCTGTGGCACGTGGTAAGAAGAAGATGATTGTGGCATATGGCCAGGATACACACTCTATCGGTGCTACCGATATGGCTATTAAGGCAGGTCTTGCTGAGGTTACTTTGGTTGGTGATCCAGAGGAGATTAAGAAGTCTTGCGAGGCTGAGGGTGTAGATATGAGTCAGTACACTATTATCCCTGAGTCTGAGGATGTAAAGGCTGTTGAGATCGCTGTTAAGGCTGTCCACAATGGTGAGTACGACGTTTTGATGAAGGGTGTAGTGCCTACAGATAAGTATATGCGTGGTATCTTGAACAAGGAGTGGGGTTTGTTGCCACAGGGTACTGTTCTTAGCCACGTTACTGTATTGGAGGTTCCAGCATACCACAAGCTTCTTGTAGTTAGTGATGTTGCTGTTCTTCCATGTCCATCTTTGGAGCAGAAGAAGCAGATTGCTAAGTATCTTCTTACAACTGCTAATAACCTTGGTATCGAGGAGCCTAAGGTTGCGCTTATCGCACCATCAGAGCAGCTTCTTCCAAAGGTTGTAAGCTCTGTTGAGGCTAAGGAGCTTTCAGATCTTGGTCAGGCAGGTGAGTTGGGCAAGGGTCTATTCCAGGGTCCTTTGGCACTCGATGTTGCTATCGACGAGGAGAGCGTTAAGATTAAGAAGCTTACAGGTCCTGTTGCAGGTGATGCAGACTGCTTGTTGTTCCCTAACCTTGAGTCTGGTAACGTATTCTTCAAGGCTTGCTCTAAGTTTGGTGGCGCTGAGTTGGCAGCTATGGTTGCAGGTCCTACTGCTCCATGTGTGCTTACATCACGTGGTGACTCAACTAAGACTAAGTTGTACTCTATCGCTTTGGCTTGCTTGTCAGCAAAATAGTTTAACGATAAAGAGAACATATAATTATGGCTTATAATATATTAACTATCAATCCTGGTTCTACATCTACAAAGGTGGCGTTATTTCAGGATATGGAGCAGGTTAAGGTCTTGAAGCTCAGCCACTCGGCAGAGGAGATTGCTCGTTTTGAGACTGTAGCCGACCAGCTTGACTGGCGTTTGGAGATTATCCTTGATGAGCTTAAGGCTGCAGGCATTGAGCTTTCATCGTTGGATGCTGTAATTGGTCGTGGTGGTCTTATGCGCCCTATCGAGGGTGGTGTTTATCGTGTTGGCGAGACAATGATTGCTGACCTATCTGCACCTAAGCGTCAGCACGCCAGCAACCTTGGTGCATTGATTGCACGTCGTATCGCTGACGAGGCAGGTGTTGAGGCTTATATCGCTGATCCTGTTGTTGTTGACGAGTTGCAGGATATGGCTCGTGTAAGTGGTATCAAGGAGCTTCCACGTCGCTCTATCTTCCACGCTTTGAACCAGAAGGCTATCGCACGTCGCTACGCTAAGGAGGTAGGTCGTCCTTACGAGGAGCTTAACCTTGTAGTAGTACACATGGGTGGCGGTATCTCTGTATCTGCTCACTGCCAGGGCCGTGTTATTGATACTAACAATGCTCTTGATGGTGATGGTCCAATCGCACCAGAGCGCGCAGGTACTCTTCCTGCTGGCGACCTTGTAGATCTCTGCTTCTCTGGTAAGTACGAGAAGGCTGAGATTAAGAAGCTTCTTGCAGGTAAGGGCGGTCTTGTTGACCACGTAAACTGCAACAATGTTCAGGAGCTTAACGAGGTACGTGCTGCTGCAGGTGATAAGGAGGCTCGCTTTATGCTTGATACTATGTCATACTCTGTTGCTAAGTTTATTGGCGAGATGGCAGTTGTATTGAAGGGTAAGGTTGATGCTATCCTTCTTACTGGTGGTATTGCTTGGAACGAGTGCGTTAACGAGATTATCGTTGACTACTGTAAGTTCCTTGCACCTATCAAGATTTACCCAGGTGAGAACGAGCTTGAGTCTTTGGCTGAGAACGCTTTGCGTGTTCTTACTGGCGAGGCTACTGCTAAGGAGTACTAATTTTATTGAGACAACGGCGCATCTACTGTCGCTAACAAATTATTGTGGCAATGGGCAGTACATCTAAGTACAGCCCATCGCTTCAAAATTTGCTGAGCGTTGTATCTGCACCATTCTATCAATTAATCCACACTCTGATTTGCATATAAAGTAAATTAGGCGATGAAAATTTTAATTATCAACGGTGCGAACCTTAATATGTTAGGTGTTCGTCAGCCTGAGATATATGGTCGTGAGAGCTTCGAGGACTACCTCGAGGCTCTTCGCGCACGTTACTCAGAGCATACCATCGACTATTATCAGTCCAACATCGAGGGTGAGATTGTCGATGCTTTGCAGCGCGCCGATGGTGTCTACGATGCTGTGGTGCTAAATGCAGGGGGATATACCCATACATCGGTGGTTATACGCGATGCTATTGCTGCTATCGTGACACCTGTTGTGGAGGTTCATATCTCCTCTATTCTTGCCCGCGAGGAGTTCCGCCACGTATCGCTTATAGCCCCTGTTGTGCGTGGTTCGATTATGGGCTTTGGTCTGGAGTCCTATCGTCTTGCTTTGGAGTATATTATTGGTTAGTGTATGGCTGAGAGGAGGTTGGAGAGTAAGGTCGCTTCAGGCATAGCGTGGAGTTTCTCGGAGAAGCTCCTCACGATGCTTATACAGATGGTCGTTAGCATCATCGTGGCGCGCCAGCTTATGCCGGAGGACTTTGGCATTATGGCTATTTTGACCTTCTTTACCTCTGTAGCCTTAGCTATTGTGGATAGTGGCTTCTCGCAGACGTTAATCCGCAAGCAAAACCCCTCGGATGAGGAGTATAAATCAGTCCTTAGTTTTAATGTTGCGGTGTCGCTAATTCTCTATGCGATACTTATCCTTGTCACACCCTATATTGCCAACTTCTATGGTCACAGTGAGATAGCCTCGGTTGCACCGGTGCTATTCTTGGTGTTGCCTATAAACTCGCTCTGTGTGGTGCAAACGGTGATGTTTACCAAGGAGTTCCGCTTTGCGCTACTCTCGAAGATAGTCTTTGTTGCATCGCTTGTAAGTGGCGTTGTGGCTGTTGTAATGGCTGTCGCAGGCTTTGGAATATGGTCTTTGGTGGCACAGCGCCTGCTTATGATGGGTATCAAAGCTATTGCCTTCTGGGTTATTCGTCGTTGGCGTACCGATGCGCGCTTTAGTTTCGGAGCTATAAGGGCGATGATGCCATTTAGCCTCCGTTTGCTTGCTACCGACCTTATCGCCTCTATATATAATAATGTAGCGCAGCTCTTTATTGGTAAGATGCACTCAACGACAATGCTCGGCTACTACTCTCAGGCGCAGAAGCTCAAGGACCTTCCCGTGACCTCTACGGTGCAGGCGGTGCAGGGTGTTACCTACCCAGCCCTTTCTGAGCTAAACGATGATGAAAAGAAGTTTGGCGATGGCTACGAGCGTATTGTGCGTATGTTAGGTTTTGTAATCTTTCCGGTGATGCTTGGCTTTGTGGCTATTGCGGAGGATATGTTTATGTTCCTATTGGGCGAAAAGTGGATGCCTACGGTGCCTTTTTTCGAGATTTTGGCACTCTCTGGCTTATGTTATCCTCTTGCTGTTCTCGCCTATAATGTGTTGAAGGTGCGCAGCGATGGCCGTGTGATTCTACGTTTGGAGGTTGTGAAGCGCGTTATTATGACCGCCGTGCTCTGCTACACTATCCCTCGCGGCGTTATGGCCGTGGCGTGGGGTATGACCCTAATGGCAGGCGTAGAGTTTTTGCTTAATACCAGTGTTGCAGTGCGCCTTGCTAATGTTGGTGTAATGCGTCTTGTGAGGGCATTACTACCATCGTTCATTGTTGCTATAGCGATGTACTTCGCTATCGTATTGATTATGCCCCATATCTCATATATGGGTGTTGGACTACGCCTTATGTGTGAAATAGTATGCGGTGGTGTTGTCTATTTGTTGTTGGCACGCATACTTCGTCTAAAGGTCCTAAAGGAGTGTGTGCAGTTGCTACGCTCGATGCTTACTAAAAGTGAGTAAAACCCTTTAATTCCAACTCTGTGGGCTTGCCGCCCTCTAACCACTCTACATATCCTGTATCGGTGATCTCACCAATCTGGGTGAGAGTAGTCCCTGTCGCCTCATATAGAGCCTTTGCAAGGCTCTCTACGCTATTGGACTCAACGGTAAGAAGTAATTCGTAGTCCTCACCTCCCGTTGTGGCGTAGCGTATATCGTAGTCGGTAGGGATATTGTTTAACTCTATGCGTGCTCCTACCTTCGAGAGCTCAAGGATATGGTTAATATCCGAAGCTATGCCGTCCGAAATATCCATCATAGCGTGCACTTCCTCGCGACTACCTAAGAATGTTCCCTCTGCGGTGCGTGCCTGAGCTCTGCGGTGCACCTTTGCTGCTGCGGTATTGAGGTCGCCAAACATAATATCAACCAATCCTTTGGATGATATACCGAGTTTACCCGTTACGCATACTGCATCACCCACTTTGGCTGCGCTGCGACGTTTGATATTCGCCAATGGCGCACGACCTATAGCTACCACGTTAATTGCTATCTTGTCGCGCGAGGCTGTGGTGTCGCCACCAACCAATGCTACGCCCTCCTTGTTGGATGCCTCGTAGTAACCATGCATAAATTGTTGCGCCCACTCGCCTTGTGCCGACTCTGGAAGTGCTATGCTTAGAAGTGTTGCTATAGGCTTTGCGCCCATAGCTGCCACATCGGAGATGTTTACCATAAGGCTCTTTTCGCCCACCTCTTCGGCCGAGGATGCACCACGTAGGAAGTGGATATCTTCGATAAGCATATCTGTAGTCATCACCAGAGCTTCATCGCCCATAGGTAGTACTGTGCAGTCGTCGCCAATAGGTTCAAATCCTTGGTGGGGTAGTGTGCCAAATAGCTTGGCTATATCACCGATAAATCCAAATTCACTCTTTTTCTTATTCATATGGCAAATATACGAAAAATAAAGGGTTGCCCAAAGGACAACCCCTAAAATCGTAGACTATAATCGTTAGATCTGGAAGCGATATGCTGCGCGTACGGTGTAGCGCTTACTCTTGTATGGCTCAAGACAAACAACGCTATCCTCCATAAAGGCGATAAGCTCTATAGAATCGTAAGCAGTCTCGTTAGAAGACCAGTAGTATGTCTCAACGAAAGGCATACCTCCATTATCTGTGAGGATCTTGTTGTACTTCTCAACACTTGGGCTGTTAAATTTGTGTGTGCCCTCAGAGATAGCATCCCACATCCACTGCAACTCAGTAGATGATGGCATAAACCAGCCATCGCCGTGCTCCATACACCACTTAAATGCAGGGTAGTTGTTGATGTCGCGAACACCACCATCAGCCTTAGAGTACTGTGGATCAAATGGATCGTAGGTATTCCAAGAACCCTTAGAGCTAACGCAATTACACATCACGTTCTCAGTAGACCACTGCAAATCTGCCTCATCCATAGAGCATAGATATACCCAGTTATTACCAGAGGTATCGCTCTTGATGGCGTAGATCATACCCTTAGTACCGTTAACATCGTAAATCTGACCAATCTCATACTGACCTGCGACAGCTGGATCGTAAGCATCGATGCTGATGGTGTTAGAACGTGTGTTATTGTATAGAGCATAGATGTTGTATGTGCCAGGTGTGGTTGATGTGAACTCTCCACCCTCGATTACACTGCCAGTTGTAGTCTGGATTGTACAAGAGGTGGTTACATCATCCTCGCCATACAATACGGTGAAGACCGCCTTATCCTCGCCATCAGCCTTAATACGCATCTTTGAAGCCTTGATAGTCAAGTTCTTCTGAGGTACTGCTGTAGCATTGATAAGTAGCTCATTAGATGTGTACTCACCATACTGCGCAACGAATGTATAGCCACCAATTGTCTCGGTAGAGAATGTCGCACCCTGAATAGGCTCGTTAGAGGCAATATTTGTGATAGTGCTCTCAGCAGTCACATCTTCGCCACCCAAGGTTACGGTGAATGTCACACTCTCTGCGCCATCGGCAACAATCTCCTGCTTATCAGCCGAAAGTAGCAATACAGGCGTTGTAGGCTCTGTAGCTGTTACTTTGAATGGATTAGAACTCTTGTTATTGTATATCGCCTTGAACAAGTATTCACCAGCTGTAATGGTAGTGAAAGTATTGTTGTTAACGATAGAGTTGTCCTTAAGATTGATGATTTGAATTTCGTCGTTAGCCTTTTCGTTAACCAAAGCAGTGAATACTACTGCGTCAATGCCGTCGGCAACAATCTCACTCTTGTCACCAGTCAGTGTGATGGTGATTTCGCCATCATTTGGTGTATCGCTTGGCTCGTCGCACGCGGTGAAACCGAGTGCGAGAGCTGCGATTGCAAATATCTGAAATAATCTCTTCATAAACTACGAATTACTGTGCATTTTCAAACATGTCAGGGGTTACACGAACAACATGCTGTGTACGAGTACCCTCAGCGTTCTCTGCCTCAAAGAAGAATACATAGTCAGCTACACCCTCGCTTGAGAAAGAGATAACGCAACCAGTATCTGTCTTTGCCTGAGCAAGAGTCTCATCGTTTACAGGGTATAGCCAGCAGAATGCACGGATTGTGTTCCAATCTGATGGATCCCAGTACTTACCGAACTGATCGTCATTCCATAGGTTTGCGCCCTTTGAAAGCAATACTGTTGACTCGTCAACCTTGATGTTGAAGCTTACGTTGTAACCAGCGAAGCCTGAGCTCTCGATGATAGGCTCTGATACATGTAGTTCTGGAGCTGAGCTCATTGCCTCAACAGTCTTAAACTCTACTGCAACGAAGTTGTAGTCGTAAATCTCGGTTGGGTCAGAGTTAGTAGGGTCAACATAGAACATAACTACCACATAATCAGTATTTGGACGAAGAGTCTCGTATGAAGTGATAGTGTTAGAGCCAACCTTACCAAGTTTGTCGGTCTGGATGATAGTACCGAAGTCGTAGCCCTGAGCTACAGCAATATTGTTAAGGCCGAAGCAGCTACGCATTACGATATTGTTCTTAGGCTCGTTTGCCAAAGTCTCGTCGTATGAGGTCTTTGTCCATACATAGTATGTCCAATGAGCATTCTCGCCACGAGCAGGTGTTACATCGAGTGAGAAGGCTGTGTTGTAAGTTTTGAGGTTGCCAGTAAGGAACAATGAGTTTGGATCAACAGCTGGGGCCTCAGGAGTCTTGAACTCGTATGTGAAGAGCTTAACATCCGCTACCTTCTCGTAAACATCTTTCCAGTTCTCATAGTTGAAGGCAATAGCAACGTAATCCATCTCTGGGTGGATAGTCCAAGTTTTTGTCTGTGTGCCAGATGTGATATAATCGCCACTGTTAGGGTTCTCGCAGATGTATTTGAATGTCTCATAGTCGTTGCCATAGATGCTCCAAGCGTCAAGCTCCATCTTAGGGATAACGCGGAAGTAGTAGCGGTTAGAACCGTTAGGGGTTACAGTTACTACTGCCGATGTTGCAGTGATATCCTTAACGTCGATAGTGATGTTGAACTGGTCTGCTGGAAGTGCAGCTACAGCCTCAGCTGTAGTAATCTCCTTGCGAGTAGCCTTCTCAGTCTCAGTGACAGCAAATGCTACTACAGTGTAAGAGGTGTTTGCCTTCAAGCCACTCTTGCTAACTGGCTTTACACCCTTGCGTACCGTGTGCTCGCCTGAGACAACCCACTCGTCGATAAGCTCAGCGTCGTTCATACCTTCGATATCTGCAGTAGCAACGATGTCAGCATAGTAGTTGGCTGTCATATCAGAAGGAGTGATTACAACCTCGATAGATGATGAACTGATGTTAGACTCAGCAATGTTGAATGTAATGCCATTCTTGCCATCATCAGTAGGCTCATCTGTGCCACAACTCGCAGCAAACATAGCTACGAGTGCGATGCTGAAAATTGAAAGAAATTTTTTCATTAGGATAAAATAGTTAAATAGTTAATATTTATTATAATTCAGTTTACTTATAGTATATACATACCTGCGCAAAGGTAATAAATTATTCCTTAGGAGACAATATGATTAATAAATAAAGTCATAAAACACATAAATATTTAGTAAAATTTGCATTTTAATCTACTTTTTATTAACTTTGTAACGTAAACAAGGAATGATGGTATATTTTTGTGGATAAATAGACCACTCTGTAAATATTTCGAAAGATGAATAATAAGACTCAGCGACTATCAATAATTAGAAAGATTATTCGTTCAGAGTTTATCTCCTCACAAGAGGAGCTTATAGCTCGACTTGAGGAGTGTGGTGTGCAAGTTACGCAATCGACACTCTCTCGTGATTTGAAATTTATGCAGGTCGCTAAAGTGCCAAACAAAGAAAAGGGTTATGTATATGTGCTTCCAAATAGCACGCTTGCCGATCACCAGATATCAACAAATATCACCGATAATATAACCCAAATCGCCTTCTCGGCAAATATGTGTGTAATTACCACTAAGCCTGGTTATGCAAGTGCGATCTCTGTACCTATCGACAGCAAGGGCATTTCAGAAGTCCTCGGTAGCATCGCAGGTGATAACACTATCCTCCTTATTCTACGTGAGAATTTCAGCAAGGCTAAGCTAATGGCGGAATTGACTATGTTGTTTCCGACGCTTGCAAATCTATAATTTCTTGTGATAAGCCGCAATCTGCGGCACATCCCAAAAGCTTAAACCATCCAGGGCTGTACGTCTCAGTACTATCCCTGGATGGTTTCTTTTGCGATGTACCACATCTCACGACTTCTGACAAGAAATTAGGGTTGTGGGGCTAATTAATGTTAGATGCGCCCTTCTGACAAAAAATTGGGTCGTGCTGCCCTGAGAGTTTGTGTCTGTTTCGCTTGTGCCAAGCGACAGCTACGCTGAAAGGGCAAAAGAGGCAAAAAGGGGCAGAAGGGGATTTACTAATTACTAATTTCCACCTTTGGCCTCTTAGGCCCCTCAGGCCCCTTAGGCCCTTTAATTCCGCTAACGAATTATCCCGACAATGAGCAGTACCTAAAGTACAGCCCATAGTCGGGATTTTTGCCGAGCGAAAGTATCTGCAGCCTTCTCCTGAGAAATTGGGTCGAGCTGCCCTTAATGTTTATATATCGCTTGTTTCAAGCGAAACTATTACTAATTACTCTCTACTAATTACTAATTTATTGTTGGTTATCGCTTTACAATAAATGTTCGAGTGTTTGCCTTGTGTGTTGCATTGAGCGACTCTACGTAACCGAAGAACTCCTCGGCAGGAGAACACATCTTTTTGGTAATGGTGAACAAATCGCTATAGTAGATAGGGCTAAGGTTGCCATCCTCATCCTCTGCAATACCAGCGAATAGGAATCTGTCACTCTCGTCGTAAGAGTAGTACATATCCATCATCTGTATAGGTCTGGTAGGTTCATACATTAGCAAATCCTCAAGGAATGCCTCCTCACTATACTCAATCTTCATCCACTCCTCGTACCACCAGAAGTAGACATTCTCTGTTGGCGCTGATGTGGTAGCCTCCACAACAGCCACACACTCGCACTCAGATAGGGTGCTTGCATAGCTCTTATCTAATGCGATAATCTCCTTAGCATCAAAGAGTTTTACGACTTCGATGCTCTCAATAGATATCTTGCCTGGGTCAGCCTTTGCTGTTGTAAAGTCGTGGCGGAAGAGCTGGGTTGTAGGGAGGTTGTTCTCCACGCCGAATGCCAATATTACATACTCTGATTCTGGCATAAATGGGAGTATCTTCTCGCTAAATTCTTCCTTGAATATCGAAGGCTCGTAGTACTCAATAATGGTCAACATCTGCTCATACTCATCTTCGATAGGTGGCACCTGGTTCTTGCCAAGAAGCAGGCACGCGTATGACTCGTTGTTGTTTGATGGAGTAACGCGGAGCTGTGCGTAGTATGGGGTGATATCTGTTACTGCGATATCGATAGTAAGGTCGCTCATCTTAACATCACCTGTATTGAAATACTTTGTTGTTGGAAGTGATGCGATAATAGGTGTCTTATCTGAGCTTAGTGTGAAGACCAAAACCACATAACCCTTATTAGGCTCTAAGCGCTCAATAAGCTCCACCTTGCCTTTCTGGCATTGATCTGCAACAGATATACCATCCTCCATACCCTCTTCTATTTGGTCAAGGAGGGTATTGCGGTAGTATGCCATATAGTCTTTATTGAACTCCATACCCTCATAAACGTAGTATCTGTCGGTCTCAGGTACAATGAAAGTATAGTAGTAGCCAGTGTATTTCTTTGGCTCAATATTGATTCTTGCCACATTGCCTGTAACCTCAACGTCGATAGCATAGCTGACATTCTCCAACTCAGGTGCTGTGGTTGAGATCTCGGTGTAGCAAATCTCGGTTGTAGCCTCGTAGAAATCGCCATCGAACTCTACACCATAGCAGTACACCACATACTCAGTGCCAGGGTATAGGTTGACAGCACCGTAGCCAACTTTGGTGCCCTTGACAAGCCAGCCTACAGCGGTTAGGAACTCGCGAACTCCCATATTGTACTCCTCGGCAAGCGCAGAGAAGTAGATGTAGTCATCCTCCAACAACTCATCGCGAGTGTCAATCTGGTTGAGCATAAAGTGCTTCTTCTCGCAAAGGAATACGATATACTCCTGCTCCTCGTTCTGAGGTATAATGTTAAGCTTGATTGATCTGTGATCTGTGGTGACGCCACTAAACTTAAACTCCTGAGTCTTAGTCTCAATATCTGGTTTCGGAGTAGTGTTATCGGAGCAACCAAGTAGCATTATTGTCGCTACAAGTGCGATAACTTTAGTGGCTAAAGTGAAGTTCTTAATTTTCATTTATGTACTGTTTTAGTTTGTCTATCTGTGGGCAAATATACAAATATAATCCAAAAGCGCAGATATTTGTGTAGTTATTTATAGGTATAAAGTTGTATATTTTACAGTTTGTGAGAACAACTACACATATTTTTTCATAATTTTGTACTTTGAGTAGTGTGCATTAATCAGAACGAGATGCAGAATACTCACTATTTATGCTAACACAACGAGAATATGAAGGATAACTTCGACGCACAGATTGCTAAGAGTACAACCGAACTTTTCGATTATATCTCACAGCGCACAACAGAGGAGCAGCTACAGCGTATTATAGCCTCTTATCACTTTGCAGCTGAGGCACATAAGACACAGCTACGCCGTAGTGGAGAGCCCTATATTACACATCCAATTGCTGTAGCTTCGATACTCGCGCAGGAGTTGGAGATGACCGACAACACCGTTATCACCGCCTTTTTGCACGATGTGGTGGAGGATACCGACCACACCGTGGAGGAGATTAGAGAGCTCTTTGGCGACGATGTTGCCTTCCTTGTGGATACGGTCACTAAGCGCAAGAAGGATAGCTACCAGCACTCGAAGCAGGTGGATAATTACCGCCAGATTTTGGAGTCGGTGCACTACGATATCCGCGCTCTGTTGATTAAGTTGGCCGACCGTCTTCACAATATGCGCACGTTGGAGAGTATGCGCCCTGATAAGCAGATGAAGATTGCGGGTGAGACCGACTACTTCTACGCTCCTCTTGCCAACCGTTTGGGTTTGTACCACATTAAGACCGAGTTGGAGAATCTATCGTTCCGCTATCGCTGTCCTCGCGACTTTGCCGAGGTGGAGGCGCGTCTAAACGAGGAGCGAGAGCTTGAGCGCGAGCAGCTTGAGATCTTCACCTCGAAGATTCATCAGGTGCTCTCGGAGGCTGGCTGTGATGTTAGAACCGAGGTGCGTTACCGTGAGCCATATAGCGTATGGCGTAAGACTAAGGCAAAGGGTAGCGATATCAAGCATATAGATGGTAAGCACTATATTCGTATCATCTATCCTAATCCACATGATATGAGCGAGAAGGCCATGAGCCTTAAGATATACTCGGTGCTTACCGACCACTTCAAGGAGAAACCAGGTAGTTTGTGTAACTATATCGACACTCCAAAGGAGAATGGCTATCAGAGTTTCCACGTTAAGCTCCTTTGCCAGCAGGGTGGCTGGGAGGAGGTGCATATCTCCTCAGAGCGTATGGTGCGTAATTCGCGCCTTGGCTGTGTGGCTGAGAGTAGCGAGGCTAATGTGGCATTGTGGCTCGATAAGTTTAAGTCGATACTTCAGGAGGTGGCGCACGACAACCACGATATCGCCTTTATGGAGGGTGTGACTTCGACATTCTACAACGACGATATTATGGTCTTCACGCCTAAGGGACGCGGTGTAATCCTGCCGAAGGGTGCTACAGCGTTGGACTTCGCCTTCGAGATACATAGCCAGATAGGTGAGAAGGCTGTGTATGCGCGTATCAATGGCAAGCTAATGTCGTTGCGTACGGTGCTACGTCGTGGTGATAGAGTGGAGATTGGTACTGCCGATGATGCAAAGCCTCATCCCGATTGGCTCGACCACGTATATACCTTCCGCGCTAAGCGATATCTGAAGGGCTACTTTGCTAACCTCCCGCGCTTGGAGTATGAGCGTTGTCCACACTGCCATCCACTTCCAGAGGATGAGGTAATAGGATTTGTAAAGAGTGACGGTAACACTGTGCTTCATAAGCGTTATTGCCCAGATATAATCCGCCTTGCCTCGGAGTATGGCGACTCTATCGTAGCTGCGACGTTTGATGCTAATCCAGCGTTCCTCTATCCTGTGAAGATTCGTGTGCAGGGTATCGATCGCTACCACCTTATGATTGATCTTATCGACTGCATTACCAACGAGTTGCATCTTACGATGACCTCGCTTGCAACCGAGAATATCGACCGCATCGCTATCTGTAACATCGAGTTTATGGTGCAGTCCGTTAGTGAGTTGCAGAGGGTGATTCGCAGTATCTCGGCCATCGATGGCATCGACGAGGTTACACATATTGAGATGTAAGCAAACAAAACAACGTATAAACAAAGTTCAAAGAATGAAAAAACTATCACTTATTATTGCGTCGGCACTCTTCGCAGCTGCTTGTGTGAACGATCCTACGGGTGAGTTGCCAAAGGAGGCAACACCAAGTAGTAAGATTGTCAATGTGAATGCTGAGCCTGTGCCAGGTCTTTTGATGGTACGTCTTGCCGATGATGTTGATGCGGAGGTATTAAGCGAGATTGTAGACCTCGCTCTTGAGGTAAGTCCTCTATATCCACGCTCTGAGACTCGGGCAAAGAGTTCGTTTGATGATTGGTATCTGCTCAAGTTTGACGATAGAGCCGATGTGAGAGCTATTGCGGCGCGTTTTGCAGAGGATAAGCGTGTTGTAAAGGTTGAGTACGATATTCTTATCCAGCGTCC
The DNA here is from genome assembly GCA_045656185.1 of Alistipes sp. Classification (GTDB taxonomy): domain Bacteria; phylum Bacteroidota; class Bacteroidia; order Bacteroidales; family Rikenellaceae; genus Alistipes. The sequence continues at coordinate 45,252 of JAZOQR010000057.1, forward strand.
TTCATATAAGCGTGCGGAGTTGCCTACAAATCGTCCTGAGCCTACACGTGCTATGGAGTATCCGTTCGACGACCCAGAGCTTCCTTGGCAGTGGCACTACTACAATGATGGCTGGCTTGCCGAGGATTATGGCAGTTGTGTGGCAGGTGCCGATATCAACCTCTTGAATGCTTGGAAGTATTGTACTGGTGATCGCAGAGTTATCGTAGCTGTTATCGATGGTGGTGTGATGTATAATCATCGCGATTTGGCTGATAATATGTGGGTTAACGAGGCTGAGAGAAATGGTAAGAGTGGTACAGATGATGATGGTAATGGCTATGTGGATGATATCTACGGCTATAACTTTGTCTCTGATTCAGGAAAGGTTACTGCCGACTCGCACGGTACTCACGTTGCGGGTACTATCTCGGCTGTGAATAACAATGGCTTCTCGACTTGCGGTATTGCTGGTGGTACTGGTAATAAGGATGGCGTACGCATTATGTCGTTGCAGATTTTCGAGGGTGAGAATGGTTGTTTCTCTCATCAGATAGCTCGCGCATTTAAGTATGCTGCGGATAATGGTGCTGTATTGGCGAATAACTCTTGGGGTTACGAGCCTGGAGTATATGCTTCGGATGGCGACTTCGAGGATTGGGATACTCAGATTTACAATGCTATCGAGTATTTTGAGGCGAATGCGAAGCTCGAAGGTGTTATTGATGGTGGTGTAGTGCTCTTTGCTGCGGGTAATGAGACCTACGACAAGAGTATCTATCCTGGTGCTTATAATAAGTATATATGTGTCTCTGCAATGTCGGCAGATTATACAGCAACGGGTTATACAAACTATGGTCCTGGTGTAAATATCTGTGCTCCTGGTGGTGACTATATCGAAGGTACAGTGATGATGATATCTTCAACATCAGTCTACTATGCTAATAGTGATGGCTATGAGTATATGGAGGGTACGTCAATGGCAACACCTCACGTTACTGGTTGCGCTGCTCTTGCAGTGTCGTATGCTGCACAGACAGGTAAGAGGCTTACATCTAATCAGTTGAAGAACCTGATCCTTACCTCTGTACACGATATCAATTCATATCAGACCGGTACAAAGAGGACCTATGATTACACTTCAGGTCGCTATACAAATCTTAATCTTTCGACGTATGCTGATAAGCTCGGTACTGGTTATATCGACGCACATTTGCTCCTTATGCAGATGGATTCTACGCCTTGTTTGTATTTCAGTACTGGCCAGCAGGGTCAGCACTCGCTCGATGTCTACTTTGGCGATGGCTCGAAGGATTTGACCTATCAGGGTGTGGAGGTTAGCTCTTCGGTAAAGAGTGAGCTTGGTATTAGCGCAAACCCAACAATTGAGAATGGTATGCTAAAGATTACCTGCACAAAGCCAGGTGTGGGACGTATCAAGGTTAAGGCTATTGCTGGTGGTAATAGCACCGGTGGTGGCTACTCAATAGGCGGTATGGCTATCGAGCGTGAGTTCGAGATTGTTGTTCGTGGTGCTGTTGCCGCAAATGGTGGTTGGTTGTAATTATAAGAGATAAAAGTATGAAAAAATATCTATATTCAATATTTCTCGCACTGCTCTTTGTTGTAGGTTGCGAGCCTGAGAATACCTATAAGCCAGACGTTGCCTTCTATTTTGGCGAGGTAACTACCGATACTACCGATACCTCCGCTACGGTGATGGTGTCGGCATATATGACCGTTGATGGTGTCAAGTATGAGGATGCGCAACTCTATGTGGAGTATTGGGCTGGTGGCGATAGTGCCAATATAAAGAGTGTTACGGAGTATGTTGCGGTGGATGATAACGGCAGGGTGGCATTCACCATTAACGACCTAAAGCAAAATAAGCGATATTATGCCAATATCGTGTGTGATGGTGGCAAGAAGTATGGTGCAGACCGCAGGGAGTTTACCTTCGCTACGCGCGAGACCATTGTTGAGGGTATAACCTGCAATGCTACGGTTGATGCAAAGGGTATCTTGGCTACCGTAAACCTTACAGATGTGGCATATTTGCTTAACGATAATGCGCAGCAGATAGCATTCCTTATGTTGGAGTATAAGCGTAAGGACACAGATGCGTGGACTGCGGTGGAGTTCGCGGGTAAAAATGTTAATGATGGCAAGATAAGCATCAAAATACCAAAGGATGGCGATGAGTATCTTGAGGAGGCCTCTGCCTATGAGTTCTTCGTTACGCTAACCCCTCAGAATGGGGAGTTGACACCGCTATCTACAGAGGTATTCTCCTTTAACACTAAGTATGCCGATATCACAGCAGATATCTCTAAGCCACAACTCTCGTATGGCGATGAGGGTATTACTATCAAGGCGGGAAGTATTGATGTTTATTACGATGGCGTGGCCTCAAACAACTATACCTCTTACATCTATTTCCGCAAGAAGGGTAGTAGCGTGTGGAACGAGTACACGCTAAGTGAAGATAATAGTGTTGTTATCGCAGCTGAACAACTTGAGGAGGGCGCAGCCTACGAGGCAAAGGTCTCTATTGTAGCAGGTGCATATAATCAGGTGCGCGAGTCTGCGGTGGCTACTATCACAACACCTAAGAGTGATATTCCTGTGACTCCAGAGCCTCCTACAGGTGGCGATACATCCTCTATAGCTGGTGTATGGCATCTAACATCGTGGCGTGGTGTAACACCTTCATTTGAGGTCTATATGGATATCACTGCTACAGGTGGTGTTACGCTATATCAGCGTATTGATAGCCTCTATTGGGAGGTGTATCAGAGTGCTGCTTCTATTGTGAATGGTGTAATTAGCGGAGTATATACCGATAATGTAGCGTGGGGTGCATCGTATAACCTCGCTGTTGCGGGTGATTCGATGACTTGGACGGCTACCAACGATGCTACAGATGTCTCTATCTATACCCGCTCAACGCTTCCAGCATCGATGCCAACAGCGCCAACACGTGCAGCTATATCCGTAGAGCGTTTCTTATAAATATGTATATAGCAGAGGCATAGAGTATTGTTCTATAGCATCTAATACAGGGGGGCGTGGTCCAACTATTTTTGGTCACGCCCCTCTCTATTTTTACTCGCCAACAGATATGTGCTTATATTATGCGTCAGTCTTTGGTGTTTGGTTAGAGTTCAATGTATCCTCGATAAAGTTCTCCAACGGGTATTCTGTTGCCAAACCAATCTTCTGGCGGAAGCGGTGGCGGAGCATCAATACACTTCGTGGCGCGATAGAGAGAAGTTCAGCTATATCCTTGTTATCTTGCTTCAGGACAATAAGCATTGATAGAAGCTCCTCGCGACGTGTAATTGATGGCACCTTTTCGCGTAGACGATGTAGAAATAGAGGGTGTAGCAACTCGAAGCATTGACGGAACTTTGTCTCTCCGCCCTCCTTGAGTATATGTGGAGTCAAGGTCTCCATTTTCTGACGGTTGTCTTTCTCAAGTAAGAACTCTTTGATCTCTTGAGCCTCCTTCTGCTTCTCGATGTTCGATTGATCGAGCTTTTTAATCAATAGCGCAAATCGCTCATCTGTCTCTTTCATACGAATCTTGTAGCGTCGCTTTTGGTGAATGATAAGCAATGCTATGATGCAGATAAAGACAGCAGCTATAGTTCCAAATATGATAAATCTAAGACGCTGATTTGTCTCTCTTAGTTTTGCCATTAGAAGCTCCTGCTTCACCTGTTCTGTCTGCGAGGCAACGATAGTATCTACGATGTTGAAGTTGAGTTTATCCTCCTTGAATGCCTCCTGCTCCTGGAGCATTAGTCTCGCATATTGCTCAAAGTGAGCGTGGTTCTCCTCCTTAAGATAGTGGTTTAGGATAGGTTCATAGTCAATATCTATGTAGATAGGTGTGTCGCTCTGATTGAGCAATGTGTACATTCTATCCAGCATCTTCTCGGCTAAGTCGTACTCTTCGCATTTTAAGTATGTCTGTGCCAACTGGTGATATGCCTTTGCTTGGTTTATCTGTGTGCCCTGTATAGTTGCCTGCTGTAGCGCCTGAATACCCAAATTGATATCATCACCACCCATTTCGGTCAGTGTGCTACCGTGCAAGAGGTCTACATCCACCATACCGCTATTATATGGTAGCGACTGACAAAGGTTGCGTGCCTGCTCGGTATATATTAGTACGGAGTCTCGCTCTCCGAGTTTGCTCAATGCGCGACCTTTATTTATATATGTCTGCGTAGAGACCATCGGATTTTTAATCGTCATATTTCTCTCCACTTCGATAGCCTGCGATGCGTAGATATTCGCGTATTCAGGGATATTCCAGTATAGGAAGAAGTCGACAAGCATATTTAGGCTGTTGAGTACACCCAAATCGTCGCCCTTTTGCTGAGCATCATTTTTACACTGATTAAAGAGCTCTAAAGCCTTGTTTAGCTCTCCACTACGCTTGTACAGACTACCCATCATAGCTCTTACCCACTGTACTCCAGAGGTGTTTTCGCATAGCTCGGCCTGTTCTATTGCCTGCTGACACCAGTCGATTACCTCGTCCAGATAGTCTGGATTGCTATAAAAGACTGCAGCAGCATAGGCGTAGTCGCGGAAATAACGCTCAGGAGTAGGGTGGTATAGAGGCATTGAGAGCGCCTTAATCATTGTCTCCTCCGCCTCTGTCATCTTCTCCGTGCGCGACAAAGCATAGCCCATTACAGCGTAATAGTCTCTTAGGCATTGCTTCTGCAGGATAGGTGATGCGCTGAATACCTCTTCGAGGGCTAATATACACTCATCTGGCTCTCCTTTGCTCTGAAAAGTATTCATCAACTGTACCAATGATTCGGTGTATAAGAAGAGTTGCTCATCTGTTATGTCGTTTGAGACAACAGACTGAGTAAGGAGACTCTTGTAGGCTTCGATAGCTTGGTCGAACTCTCCGTTTCGCTGTAGTGTTTTGGCGTATTGAAATTGTATGTCGTTGGCAACGCTTGTGCCACAAATCAATAGCGATAGCTGTAGTAGTAATATCGCCTTATTAATAATAGGTAGTCTCATATTTTACTTCTTCTTCTTCTTCTTCTTCTTCTTCTTCTTCTTCTTCTTCTGAAAGTCCTTTTCTTGTAAACACCGCGTAAATTGCTGCGCTTTATTTTCGTTTACTATTGCAAATATATGTAAATTCATCGTGATAACAAAGATTATTGTGTTTACATTTCGGTTTACATTTAATGGTTTGTAGCACTCTATGCTATTGTGTAGGGTAAAATGTAGTATTTGGTTTTTTGGAAGTTATTGAATATTGAAGCAAATTTGTACGCTATTAATTAAATAAAGTAATCCCAAACAATGAAATCGCAATTGAGTTTTTGCCTACTACTCGTGCTTCTTACTATCGGAGGTGGCAGAACATCTCTCAGTGCACAAGAGTATGCAGTTAAGACTAATCTCCTTTACGATACTACTGCTACACTAAATCTCGGTGTTGAAGTGGGTGTAGCCCCAAAGTGGTCAGTAGATCTTTCGGGTAGTTATAATGCTTGGAGTAAGGATGAGAGTGTGAAGTGGAAACATCTGCTAATTCAGCCAGAGGTGCGTTACTGGTTTTGTGATAGATTCTCGCGCCATTTTGTTGGAGCGCATCTCTTGGGCGGAGCTTTCAATGTAGGTCGTGTCAGAAATAATATCTCGATACTCGGAACAGACTTCTCTGTTCTAAGCAATAAACGTTATCAGGGTTATGCCTATGGAGGTGGAGTCGCTTACGGCTTTGCCTTTATGCTTTCTGAGGGGCTCAACCTTGAGCTTGAGGCGGGCTTTGGTTACGCCTATCTGGATTACGATATTTTCAAATGCAGTGGCTGTCAGCGTAAGGTGGGTGATGGTAATCACCACTATATCGGTCCTACTAAGGCTGCTGTTAATCTTGTGTATGTATTTTAACCTCGTAGAGCTATGATTAGAGTTATCTCCCTAATAGCGATTGCCCTATTCTCGGTGAGCATAGGCTACTCGCAGGATATACCCGATGTAGAGATTAAAGATTTTACGTTGGAGCTTAAGGACGATCAGTTGAACTTGGATATTGACGTAGACCTCTCGGAGCTCGATATCAAGGGTACTCAGGTGGTCGTGCTAACGCCAAAAATCATTAAGGATGCCGACACTTTGAAGCTTAAATCTATTGGTGTCTATGGTCGTAACCGCCGTATCTATTACCAGCGTAACGAGCATATAAAGCCTACAAATCCTGGTGATATTGACCTACGACCATCTGATGCTAAGGGTGTTATCGACTATAACTCCTCTGTGGCATTTATGGATTGGATGGATGGTTGTCGTTTAGTGCTTTCGCGCGAGGATTGTGGCTGTTGTGGTGTCTCGGAGGTTGTTGCCGAGAGTAAACTCGTAGATAAGTTCCCTCTTGAGGAGTACTATCCAGAGCTTATATACCTTCGTCCTGAGCACGAGGTTGTCAAGACCCGTGAGATTAGTGGCTCTGCCTTTGTAGACTTCCCCGTGAGCGAGATTGTTATCTATCCAACCTACCGAAACAACGTCGCTGAGTTGGCAAAGATTACTGGTACTATCGACTCGGTGAAGCGTGATAGCGATATCACCATCAAGTCGGTATTTATCAAGGGTTTTGCGTCGCCTGAGAGCCCCTACAGCAATAATACTCGTTTGGCAAAGGGACGTACTGAGGCTCTTAAGGCCTATGTTGAGAATATGTACCACTTCGGCGAGGGCTTTATCAAGACCGACTTCGAGCCAGAGGACTGGGCAGGTCTTGAACGCTATGTGGAGGCTTCGTCGTTGGCACATAAGAGTGAGATTTTGAAGGCTATACGCTCTGATAGAGATCCAGATACAAGGGAGTGGATTATCAAGTCGACTTGGAAGGAGGAGTACCGCTTCTTGTTGAAGAACTGCTACCCTGCGTTGCGACACTCTGATTATACTATCGAGTATGAGGTTAAGAGCTACGCCGATCCTAAGGAGATTGAGCGCGTTCTACACACCGCGCCTCAGAATCTATCGTTGGAGGAGTTCTACATCCTTGCCCAGACCTACGAGTCGGGCAGCGATGAGTTCAACGACCTCTTCGAGACGGCTGTGCGTATGTACCCTAACGACCCTGTGGCAAACCTCAACGCTGCCAACTCGGCAATACTTCGTAAGGACTACCGCAGTGCTTTGCGCTTCCTTGAGAAGGCGGGCGACTTGCCAGAGGCTGTATATGCGCGCGGTGCACTGGAGGTCTATATGGATAACAAAGAGGCTGCAAAGCCATATCTTGACGAGGCTAAGAAGTTGGGTGTTGCGAAGGCAGATGAGGTTCTAACAGAGATTGCAAAGAATAGAAATATATATCGAATGTCGGACAAAAATCAATAACAAAACAAATAATAACAAACTAATTAACAAACAACAAACTAATTATTTATTAACTTAATTTTCAGTTTTATGAAAAAGTATTTATTTATTGCACTTGCAGCATTGGGTTTTGCTGCTTGCGCTGAGAAGGATGAGATGGGCAATCAGCCTATCCAGAATGGTGAGATGGAGAAGTCTTACATCTCTATTACTCTTGCATCTAATGACGCTACTCGTGCAGAGGATGAGTTGGGTAAGAATTTCGAAGATGGTATTGCTGCTGAGAGCGAGGTAGAGACAGCCTATGTATTCTTCTTCCGTGATGGCGTGGCATTCCCAGTATCTTACTCTAATAACACTACTACTGAGGGCCCAGCTAATGGAAAGAACTATCTTTCTTTGACATTGGATATGAATGATGAGGCAGATGACACAAACAATGTATCAGATTATTCAGACGAGATTTTAGTTATTGAGAATTATCGTGGTGAGTATCCTAACCAGATTGTAGCTGTGCTTAACTGGGAGCCTATTGCAAATTCTTATAATATTGCAGATCTTGAGGATGAGTTGCTTAACATTCAGAATGCCAACGGTAAGTTTGTTATGTGTAACTCAGTTTATGCAGATGAGTCAACACCTAAGAAGACTATAATCGCTACTCCTATCACAGAGGAAAATATTGGTACTGAGAATGATCTTAATACGCTTAAGGCTGTTCAGATTTATGTTGAGCGTCTTGCAGCTAAGGTTGTTTTCACAACAGCGAACGCAAATGGCGTGTTCGAAACAGGTGAGAAAGTTGTTGATAGAAGAGATGCTACTGATGTAGAGATTGATGTTTATGCAAAGATTTTGGGTTATGAGCTTTTCGATGCATACTATGATTCTTGGTTGGTAAAGCAGATTAATCCTAATTGGTTGAACTCTGATCTTGGTTTCACTTGGAATGATTCTCCTAACTATCGTAGCTACTGGGCTGACTCATACACTAATCGTGCAAATTTGGATTTCCCTACAACTAACTCATTTAAGTGGAATACTAACCCAGGTGAGCAGTACTGTGGTGAGAATACTAATGTTATTGCTAATGATCGTACAAAGGTTGTTGTAAAGGCTCAGCTTGTAAAGGCGGATGGTACTACTCCAGTTGAGGTTGTTAACTGGCTTGGTAAGACTTATGTTGGTGAGGAGTATCTTAAGATTGTTGTTGCAAACACTCTTAAAGAGCAGTATTTCTCATCTACAGACGAGAAGTCATATGTTGGTATTATGCCAGAGGATTTGAAGTGCGTAACTCGTAATTCTAACTCTGAGAAGGCTTACTATGTAGATTTCCAGCTTGCAACTAACGCTAGCAATTTTGGCGTTTACAAGACTTGGTATAAGAAGTCTGCTGATGGTAAGTACACCTTGGTTGCTGATATGAATGCTGAGCTTATGAATGTTCATCCAGCATTGGTTTACAAGAATGGTCAGACATACTACTACACAGATATTCGCCACCTTGCAAATGATACTACAAAGACTGGTGCTTACGGTGTTGTTCGTAACCATGTTTACAAGGTAAATATTAACAAAGTTAGTGGCTTCGGTACTCCTATTTACGATCCTTCACAGGATTTCGTAGAGGTTGAGACTCCTGAGGAGATTTATACTTATGTTTCTGCTCAGATTAACATCCTATCTTGGAGAATCGTTGATCGTAACTACGAGCTATAATCGAATTTAACCCCTTTTAACATCCGAGATGAAGAGATTTTTATTCATAATTTTTGCCGTGTTGGGCTTGATGGGATGTTCTGAGAAGACGACCGAGCCAGCGCCCCCTGTAAACAAGGGGGAGCTGGAGAGGTCGTATATCTCGGTCTCTCTAAAGTCTAACGACGACACTCGCGCGGGCGAAGAGTTTGAGTATGGCGAGGCTGAGGAGCGTTATGTTGAGAATGTTCACTTCTTCCTATTCAAGCACGACCAGACCGCCTTCCCTGTAAATGGCACGGGTGGCAAAAACTATCTCTCGTTCAACATCGAGAGCAATGGTACGCAACCCGACGAGAGTGGCGAGGCAAATGAGGGCCCTAATGTCTCAGATGTTAAGGATAAGGTACTTATATTCAACAACTACAAGGGAGAGTATCCCGCATACATCGTTGCGGTGTTGAACTGGGATACGAAGCATATTCAGCCATCCTATACGCTGAATGCTCTCTACAACACCCTTGCTAATGTGCGCAATGACAACAGCCACTTTGTGATGAGCAACTCGGTATATGCCGATATGCAGGGCAAGGCTATCTACGCCACACCTCTAACGATAGCGAACATCGCAAAATCGGAGGAGGAGGCTAAGGCTAACCCTGTGGAGATATATGTCGAGCGTCTATCGGCTAAGGTGGAGGTTGTGGCTAAGGGCGATGTTGCCACTAAGGAGGCTACATACGACATCGAAACTTCGGTAGATGATATTGCGCTATATGCAAAGGTGATAAACTGGGAGCTGCACAACGACTACAAAAGCTCTATCGTGCTTAAGCATATCTATCCCGATAAGTGGGGTATGACAAGCGAGATAGGCTTCCTCTGGAACGACCCTAACAGATATCGCTCCTACTGGGCGGCATCCTATGTGGGTGGCTTCCCTACGGACAACCACTTCAACTGGGGTGATGGTCTTGTGCCCAATGCCGCTGTGGCATACTGCGGCGAGAACACCCGCCCTGTGGCGAAGGATAGCGAGGGAAATATCACCTCAAATCCTCGCACTAAGGTGATTGTCAAGGCACAGATCGTTGATGAGAGTGGCAAGCCTGTAGAGGTGGCGGTATGGTTTGGTCATAAGTACTATGGCGAGGCTGCTGTGCGCACGGAGATAGCATCGTTGCTATCCTCGGAGTTGTACTACAGCGAGGGTGGCGAGTATAAGGGTATCGGTATGGCCGATATCAAGGCTGTGGAGGGCGGCGAAGCTCCTCAGGAGGCCGATGTTAAGGCTTTTGAGGTCTTCTTCCAGCTCTCGGACGATGCTCTTATGAAGGAGTGGTTTACCTACTCAAGCACCGAGGGTTATGTTGCTGTGTCGGATGATGCTGTCAACGCCCGCCTTGCTGAGGTTGAGCCAGCACTTATCTATAAGGATGGTATGACCTACTACTACACAGATATTAAACACTTGGGTAGTGTAGGCTCAGATGCGGAGTATGGCGTTGTTCGCAACCATATATATAGGGTGAACATCACCAAAATGTCTGGTCTGGGAACACCTGTTTTCGATAGCGATATCGATTTCGATGACCCTGACCGCCCAGTGGATGTTAATAGCTATGTAGCTGCCGAGGTGCGCATCCTCTCTTGGCGAGTTGTAAAGAATGAATATAATGTAGAATAGAGGGAATTATCTACCTAAGGTTATCGCAATGCTGAATAACGCTAAGGTAGATGGTTACGAATTAAAATTAACAAATACAGATATGAAAAAGTATTTATTTATCGCGTTAGCACTCCTTGG
>JAZOQR010000058.1:0-127052 GCA_045656185.1 Alistipes sp.
ACCCAACTTCTCGATGAACTTACCATCACGTGGCGCTCTGCTATCTGCGGCAACGATGTGGTAGAAAGCATAACCCTTCTTACCGTGACGTGCCAAACGAATTTTAACAGCCATTTGCTATAAAATTTTATTGGTTAATAAATAAATACGCATAACCCATCTGGGTTTTCAGCGCGCAAATGTACGAACAATTTTCCATCTGGCAAAATATTCTTAATAAAAAATAATGAAATCTTTGTTGTGGAATAGTATTTGCTCCCAATATCTGTGCAGTTTAACCATTTAATACGTTAAAATTATGATGCCAGTAAAGAGATTTAATCGTATGCCAAGTATGCTTGGTGACCTGTTTGTAGAGCAGTGGCCAGAGTTGTACACTAAGCGTAACTCCTCTCCACAGATTAATGTTATCGAGACTGATAAAAAGTTCAAAATCGAGATTGCGGCTCCGGGTATGACTAAGGATGATATGCGTGTAGAGTTAAATAACGATAATCAACTTATTGTCTGCTTGGAAAAGGAGGTCGAGAAGGATGCAAATGGTAAGGAGTGCTGTGGTGACGAGGACTGCTCTAAGGATGAGAAACATCACTATCTTCGTAGAGAGTTTTCATATACCTCTTTCCGACAGATCTTCAACCTTCCAGAGAATATTGACAAGGATAAGGTCTCTGCGAAGATGAGTCACGGAGTGCTTAAAATCAAACTTCCTAAGCGTGAGGGTGGTGAGAAGCTTCCAGAAATGAAAACTATCGCAATCGAATAATTGTCGTGTGATGATAGACAATGAGCGTGTTCCTTTTTTTTGTGAACACGCTCTTAGTTTTTATGAAAATAAGTGCTATCTTTGTCGTGTGTGATAAAACTGCAAATAGCAATGGATATAGTTACATTTCGAGAGTATTGCTTATCGTTGCCTCAAACCGAGGAGACGCTTCCGTTTGACGATGAGACTCTTGTATATAAGGTTGCAGGGCGTATGTTTGCAATGATATCTATCGCTGCTCCTGACCACTTTGCCGTTAAGTGTCATCCAGATAGAGCTCTGCTTATTCGCGATAGGTATGCCGAGATTACACCAGGGTGGCATCTTAATAAGCGCCATTGGAACGATGTTAGTATCGTTGGCGAGTTGTCGGACGGTTTTCTAAAAGCTGAAGTTCGCCACTCCTATTTTGCTGTTGTGCGCAACAATGTAAAACCTCGCGAGTGTCGTGATATGATACTCGCAATGGCGAATAATGCAGGTCTTGTAGATGATGCTGAGTGGATAGAGTGATGCGTTACTCTCTCTTCTCTCTTAGCATACGAGAAATCTCGGCAAGTGTGCGGAGTATTGCCCACGATACCATTGTGGTGGCAAAGATACATACAGCGGCACATATTGCCCATATCATAGGGGCATCTACACCGAAGTCTGTAATAATAGGTGCTATAAGTGCGCCAAAAGTGCAGAATAAACCGAGAACCAAAAATATATCGCCAGCATTTACGAGAACTGCCTCACGGAAGATATATTTTGGCTTTTGGCGTGGCTCGGCATTAGCATAATTATCGCGCTTAACAACGTTCTCAATGCCCTCTGGAGTAGGCTCGCCATCAATCTCCTCTGGTCGCTCAGCAGAACAGGCGGGACAGATGTGTGTCTGGTTACTTACGAGGGTGTTGCAATTTCGGCACAACCACGCCTCTCTCTCAATCTTATCGCTCATAATCGATGCTATTTTGTTGCTTCAGTGTGGTCGATATCACATCCTGCACAGTTGCCTGAGCAGATATTGTCGGTTTCGCAATCGGTTAGTCCCATATCCTCGCGTGTCTCCTGTACGGCGCACTTGATACCCATCTTTTGCATATTAGGGTTTGTTGAGATCTCCGACTGGATGTGGTGACCTTTGAAAAGATATGTTAGCGACATTGAGAGTGCGAAAAAGGCAACTACGGCAATGGCGGCTATAACGGTTACAAGAATAGTTGACATACTAAATCGTTAAATTTTATTGTAAATTTCGATGCAAATTTATATATTTGCAGAGTATTTTGCAAATGTTATAGTTCGTCGTTAGATGACGGCTGTATGTAATTGTTTTATATTCAGGTAGGTTCTATAAATTAGGTCGTGATGATTTTGAAAAATTATTTCGAACAGATATTTCATCTATTGCGAAGGAGCAATGCAAGCATTGTAACTGAGTAAAGATGGAATATATGTCAAAATAGATTCAAAAGCATCCGAAATAGAGTCGCGGTAATAACGAATGCTAATTTGTTGAACATACCTCTACTTATTTAGTGTATGAAGATAGTAATTGCTGGCGCAGGTGATATGGGAACGCACCTTGCTAAGATGCTTAGTGGTAACGGTCACGACCTTACCGTCGTGGATGTAGAGCCTAAAGCATTGGCTGAGGTGGGTAACCTCGTAGATGTGGTGACTGTCGAGGGCGATACAACGCAGTTCTCGGTGTTGCGTAAATCGGGAGTTCGTAAGTGCGACCTGTTTATCGCTGTGCGTTCGGTAGAGAATGATAATATCCTATCTGCGGTAATGGCTAAGCAGCTTGGAGCTAAGAAGGCGATTGCGCGTGTTGATAGCAACGAGTATCTTGAGCCAAATAGTAAGGAGATATTCATCGATATGGGTATCGATTATCTCTTCTATCCAGAGCAGATTGCTGCGCGTGAGGTTATCAACCTACTTGGTCACACATCGTCAACCGAGTATATCGATTTTGCTGCTGGTAAACTATCGTTGGTGGCATTTCGCCTAGAGTTGACCTCTCCGCTATTGGGCCGTTCGGTTATTGACGAGGGTTGTGATGATGAGGATTTGGAGTATCGTGTAGTGGCGATTGTGCGCGGCTCAAAGACTATTATACCATCTATTGAGGATCGTTTCGAGGAGGAGGATATGGTCTATGTGATTGCCCGTCATAGTGCTACAAATCGTGTTGTGGAGTTATCTGGTCAGCACCAGGTGGATGTGCGCAATATGATGATTCTTGGAGGATCACGCATAGGTGTTCGTATTGCAAATGAGCTTCAGAATAGTGTGAATATAAAGCTTGTGGACTACAATGCTGATAAGGCGTTCCGTCTTGCTGAGATGCTCGATAAGACCCTTATCATCAATGAGGATGGTCGCGATACCGAGGCGATGATGGAGGAGGATCTTGCAGGTATGGATGCCTTTGTGGCTGTTACTGGTCGCAGCGAAACAAATATCCTCGCTGCTATGTTGGCGAAGCGTTTGGGTGTAAAGAAGGTCATTGCTGAGGTTGAGAATATCAACTATATCTCGTTGGCAGAGAGTGTAGGCGTTGATACGATCATCAATAAAAAGCTCGTTACAGCGTCCAATATCTTCCGCTTTACAATGTCTACTGATGTGCAGGCTATTAAGTGCTTGACGGGTAGCCAGGCAGAGGTGTTGGAGTTTGTTGTTAAGCCAAACTCGCCAGCTACAAAGGAACCAATTCGTGATCTTGGACTTCCAGAGGACTCTATTGTAGGTGGTGTTGTGCGTGGTGATAGGGTATTTATCGCTGTGGGCGATACCCAGATTAATGCATACGACCGCGTGGTAGTGTTCGCTATGCCGGAGTCGGTAATGCGAGTGGCAGAGTTCTTTAATTAATTTCTTGTGATAAGAGGTCATCTTCGGCACCAAGCTCATTGCCCCGAATCTAACCTCTTCTGACAAGAAATTGGTGGTGCAACCCTGAAGGTTGGGTGGCGTGTTTGAAAAATGCTCGTTGACACGATTAAATTAGAAAACAAAACTAACTATAATATAAAACACTGACACAAACTATGTATATTGCTATTGCAGGTAATATTGGAAGTGGCAAGACAACGCTTACAGAGATTCTTACAGAGCGTTTTAAGGCCAAGGCATATTATGAGGATGTGGCAAACCCATATATCAGTGACTTTTACGACGATATGGGACGTTGGTCGTTTCATCTTCAGTTGTGGTTTCTTGGAAGCCGTATTCAGCAGACGTTGACCATGCTTGCGGGAGAGGAGCCAAACGTGGTGCAGGATAGAACGATATATGAGGATGCTCATATATTCGCAGACAACCTACACTCTATGGGCCTTATGGCATCGCGTGACTTCGATACTTATATGAAGATGTTTAATATCGAGCAGGCGTTGTTGCCAAAGCCCGATGTGCTTATCTATCTCAAGGCGAGCGTGCCAACGCTTATCTCTCAGATTAAGATGCGTGGTAGAGAGTATGAACAGAATATCGACGAGGAGTATCTAAGTCGTCTTAATATAAAGTATAACCACTGGATTGAGAATATCTACGAGGGCCGCGTGTTGGTGATTGATAAGGATGTTGACGATTTTGTTGCAGATCCGTCGATTATAGATCGTATCTGTGCCTCAGTGGAGGAGATGTGTATAGGTAAACGTCAGTTATAACGATGACACAATCACTACCCGAAAGTTTCGTAAAATCGATACGTCAGATGCTGGGAGATGATGCCGAGAAGCTGTTTGTGGCTCTCGACACCGAGCCTGTTGTATCGATACGTCTTAATCCATATAAGTCGGCTAAGGTCTTTGAGGGAGAGAGTATTGGCTGGTCTAAGTGGGGTAGATATCTTGCTCAGCGACCACAGTTTACGCTCGACCCTATGATGCACGGAGGTGCATATTATGTGCAGGAGGCATCCTCTCAATTCGTTGGCTACTTGCTTAAGGATGATGACCTTGCTGGTCGGCGAGTGCTGGATATGTGTGCTGCGCCTGGTGGCAAGACCACGATATACTCAACGCTTGTAGGTCGTGATGGTCTTGTTGTGGCGAATGATATCAACCGTAGTCGAACACTTGCTCTTGCCGACAATGTGCAGCGTTGGGGCCTGGGTAATGTAGTTGTCACTTGCAACGAGCCGAGCCATATTGGTGCTTTTGAGCATTGGTTTGATGTTGTCGCTGTGGATGCCCCTTGCTCTGGCGAGGGTATGTTTAGTAAGATGGAGGAGGCGCGTAGTGAGTGGACACCATCGTCAGTAGATGTATGTGTGGAGCGCCAAAAGGAGATACTGGCAGAGGCGTGGCGAACACTTCGTCCAGGTGGCAAGCTACTATATAGCACATGCACATTTAATGACCGCGAGGACGAGGGTGTTGTTAAGTGGCTAATGGAGGAGTATGGCGAAAATATCGAGGCTGTAGAGCGTGTGGTGTTGGATGAAGAGTGGGGTATTGTTCGTAGCGATATAGGCGCTTTTCAGTGCTTCCATTTCTATCCTCATAAGGTTCAAGGCGAGGGTTTCTTTGTTGCTGTAGCGCGCAAAAAGGAGAGCGTTGCAAGACGTGTAGTGCCAAAGTCACGTCGTAAGGTGTTTGCTCAGTTGCAAAATAAAGATGTTGCTGAAGTGTCGCGTTGGGTAGATGAGCCTAAGAGTATGACATTCAGACTTATCGGTGATATGGTCTATGGCTACAATAATGCAGTGGCGGATGATGTCGTTCACCTTAGTGAGTCGCTCTCGGTTGTCTACTCGGGTGTTGCTATGGGGCAGATATTTAAGGGTAAGCTAAAGCCAGAGCATCCGTTGGCATTGTATGTTGGTTTTAACAACGCTGTAGTGCCTGCTGTAGAGGTCTCGTTGGAGGATGCGTTGGACTATCTACGTCGTCAGGATATCGCTGCGTCGTGGTTTGAAGAGGGTATAAATAGAGTTGTGTACGGTGGTGTCGCCATTGGCTTTATTAAGCGTATTGGTGCGCGCTGTAATAATATGTACCCTAAGGATTTGAGAATAATTAAACTATAATATATTTATGGCAAAGCTACTGTATTCAATGGGTGAGGTAACAGAGATGTTCGATGTCAACGCATCGCTCATTCGCTATTGGGAGTCGAAGTTCGACTGCATTAAGCCTCATAAAAATAAGAAGGGTAACCGTATGTTTACCCCTGCTGATGTCGAGAATTTGAAGCTTATCTACCACCTTGTCAAGGAGAAGGGTATGACCCTTGAAGGTGCAAATATGGCAATGAAGCGTCGTGGTAAGAGTGTTCAGCGTGATGTCTCGATATTGGAGCGTTTGCAGCATATTCGTTCAATGTTGTTGGAGGTGCGCGAGTCGTTGGGTGATAACACTCCAGCGGAGTACGAAGCACCTATCGAGGCTATGGCGGAGCTTATCTCGGATGTTGAGGAGCAGGCTCAGGCTGAGGTGGTGTCGGGCGTTACCACTAAGGAGGAGGTTGTAGAAGAGCCTAAGGAGGAGGCTGTGGAGGAGGCTCCACGCCGTCGTGGTCGTCCACGCAAGTGTGTAGATCCTGTTGAGGCTGAGGAGACCCCACAGAGTATTACTCGTCGCAAGCCTAAGGCTAAGCGCGCGGAGGAGCATAAGGAGCTATTCCCATTCTACGAGCAGTCGCTATTCTAATAATTTGATGCTATGAAAATTCGCGATATAGCCGCTGTAATAGAGGAGTTTGCGCCGTTGTCGCTACAGGCCGAGTATGATAACTCAGGGCTTGTTGTAGGTCGTATGGATGATGAGGTGCACGCTGCACTCTTGGCTGTAGATGTTACCGAGGAGGTCATAGATGAGGCTATTGCTGAGGGGTGTGATATCATTATCACTCACCATCCTATAATCTTCTCGCCAATCAAGCGCCTCAACTCGGCGACCTATGTTGAGCGCTGTGTTGAGCGTGCTATTCGTCACAATATTGCGCTCTACGCTTGTCATACCAACCTTGATAGTGTGCAAGGTGGTACGAGTTGGTATGTAGGCTCGGTATTAGGTTTGGAGAATATGCGAGTTCTTGAGCCTCGCAAGGGTGATGATAGTGTTGGTTATGGTGTTGTAGGCGAGCTATCTGTGGCGGAGGATGCTATGGCGTTTTTGAGGCGAGTGAAGGAGTGTTTCAATGTCGGTGCTATTCGTCATAGCGATATCCCAACTGCTGAGGCCTTGGTGCGTAGGGTGGCGATATGTACTGGCTCAGGACGCTCGAATATCGACGATGCTATGAGGGCTGGGGCTGATGTGTATATCACTGCCGATTTGCGATATAACGACTTTATGTGTGGCGAAAATCGTATGATTTTGGCGGATATTGGGCATTTTGAGAGCGAATTTTGCGCAATTAGCATCTTAGATATGGTATTATCAAAAAAAATGTGTACCTTTGCGGTTCGCAAGAGCGAACGCTCTCGTAACCCGATACATTATTTACTCTAACAAATTGCTGAAATAACTAAAAAGCATAATATATGGCACAGAAAAAGACAAATGAGGTTGACTACTCGATGCAGGAGAAGATTATGGCTCTTTATGAGTTGCAGAAGATTGACTCTCAGATCGACGAGATTAACAAGGTTAAGGGTGAGTTGCCACTTGAGGTGCAGGATCTCGAGGACGAGCTTGCAGGTCTTAACACCCGTATCGAGAATATCAATGCCGAGATCGAGGAGCTAAACTCTCTTACTCGCCAGCGTAAGCGCGAGGTTGACCAGGCAAAGATTATGATTGGCAACTACAAGGAGCAGCAGAATAATGTTCGCAACAACCGTGAGTTCGATGCCATCAACAAGGAGATCGAGTATCAGGAGCTTGAGATTGAGCTTGCCGAGAAGCGTCTTAAGGAGTATGCCCTACAGACTAAGACCAAGAAGGCAGTTATCGACGATACAACAGCCCTTATCGAGGAGCGTACTATCGACTATAAGGCAAAGAAGGAGGAGCTTGACTCTATCGAGACTGAGACTGCACAGCAGGTTGCCGAGCTTATGGCTAAGGCAGAGCAGGCAAAGCAGCCTATCGACGAGCGCCTACTTGCAGCTTACAACCGTATCCGTAGCAATGTTCGCAATGGTCTGGCAGTAGTAACCGTAACCCGTGATGCTTGTGGTGGTTGCTTCAACCGTATCCCTCCACAGCGCCAGGCTGATATCCGCCAGGGTAAGAAGTTTATCGTGTGCGAGTATTGTGGTCGTATTCTTGTATCGGAGTAATTTGCAATTGTAGGGCAGGCATCTACTGTCGCTAATATAAAGTGTCACCAATGGGGCGTATGCTAAGTACTACCTATAGGTGGCATTTTTTTTGTTGAGTCTGTATTTTTATCCCCACTGGAATCTTGACTGATCTAAACACAAATAAGCCAAATTTTCGAACTGAAAACTTCAATAGTATGCTTGCTCTAATATATCAGCAAACCAATGAGTTACGAGGATTAAAAAATAATAACGAGGAAAGTTTATCAACTTTCCCCGCTTCAGTACCCAGAGCCGTTGTCTTTGTATAGTTATATATCGGGTTACTAAATGAACTAACTGCGTGAAAATGAGGGATGTTGTAACTATTTGATACTTAATGCTTACAACTAATTGAGTTTTTGGCATTTATGAACAATCTCCCCAAAATACCCCCATTTAGAGTGTGATAAGGTGACCAAAAGTGACCAACGCTAAATCTTTTCGTAGAAATTAGGCGTTCTGCGTGATAGTCATTAGTAGGAAATAACAAGAAAAAAGGAATAACCATGGTTATTCCTTTTAACATATTTCTCCGTTACACTCTGTCTTACAGCCAAGCGGTGATATCAAAAAACTTGTCGGTGTCACATAGTCTTGCAACACCGTAATAAATCTCAACACCTTTATCCTCTAACGATCTGCAGATTGATAATTGCTCTTCAACAGGCAAATCATAATAGTTCTCGGGAATAGTATCATCTCCTATCTCGCAATCACCTTCAAAGTAGCATATTCTTTTGAAATACTTGCCATCAACATCGTTTGTTGCCCCTCCTTCATCACTCTCAACATCCGATGTATCAAAATATATATTTGTCAATTTATGCAATTTTACATCTGAGATGTAGTATCGCAAGACACCGCCACAGTACACACCTCCTGAAATATGCAAATTACCATCCTTTAATTCAACACAATCAGGCTTAGTTTCCGAGTATGCAATGTCTGGACCGTTACCTGGTACTACATTATCCCATACAGAGAAACCATAAATTACACTACCTTCACAATATTCATTTTTAGACTTTTTTATCGTATAGACCTTGCCGTTTACTCTACCGATTTCATAATACTTATCAAACTCAACACAAAGCTCGAACGCTTCTGTTATTTTTTCGTATAGATCAGCGCCTACCGCACCTTCAATAACAAAACTATTGATTACCATATCCTGTATATTTGGTTTCTATGTGAAAATACTATCTGCAAAGATAATAAATTAATGATGATTTTCAAAGTGGTGACCAAAAGTGACCAAATTTGAGGTTTTGAAAAGAAGAAACCCCCGTAGAATGTGTTCTACGAGGGTTTTTCGTACCCAGAGCTGGGGTCGAAGTGCGAAGCACTAGCGCGAACGCCACTTATCGCAGACCTTTAGGTCGAGAAATTAACAAGATTATGTTCGCGCAACCGCCAATTAAGGTGAGTATCGCGGCTTTGGTATTGCATAATTGGCGAGAACAGGCATAGCCTGTTGCTGATATATTGGGTATGGTAAGCTTGCTTGCTGATAACCCAATATATCTGCAACAATGGAGAGCAGTGCTCTCCAACTCGCCAAGTCAGTTTACACTACAGACAAAAAAAGAGAGAAACTTTCGTTTCTCTCTTCGTACCCAGAGCCGGGGTCGAACCGGCACAGGGGTGAACCTACTGGTGTTTGAGACCAGCGCGTCTACCGATTCCGCCATCTGGGCATCAGATTTCTCTGAATTGCGGTGCAAATATACGACTAATTTTTGTAATTGCAAATTTTTAGTCGAGTTTTTTGCACATTTTTAGTGGCTATGGCACTCGTGGTGGCTACAGCCTTCGCCAGAGTCCTTGATAAGACCGATAAGATATGCGCGGACAACCATATCAATATCGCCCTTGCAGCCGCGTATAACCTTGATATTGTGGCTTTCGAGTTTATTCTTCGCACCCTCGCCCATATTACCAGCAAGCATAACCTCAATGCCCATCTGCTCCATCACTGCTGCTATGTTTGATTTGCAACCGCAACCCTCAGGAGAGTCGAGGCGTGAGGTGGATACAATCTTCTTATCCTCAATCTCGAAGATGGTGTAGTAGGCGCAGTGACCAAAGTGGTCGTCTATATGTCCATCGCGTGTTGGAACTGCTATTTTCATAATCAATTAGCAATTAGTAATTAGTAATAGATAGGGAGTTTAGAGATGTGTCGCTCTAAACTCCCCAATACTTTATCCGTTCAAATTATACGGATATTTACATTGCGTAGATATTACAAGTTTGGGTTGATCTTTGACCACTCCTCAATAGCAGGAACGATACCTAAAGTTACCAACTCGTCACGCATCTTGCAAAGGTGTGCGTATGAAGCGTCGAGCATAGCGATCTCCTCCTCAGTACCAACAGGCATCTTGTATGAGCAACCGTTCTGGTCAAGAACAGTGTCCATCGCCATCATAATGTGGTTGTACTTCTCGTTAGATACGTATGTACCTGCAGGGAAACGGAAAGGCTCGCCACCCATAACTGAGCGAATCATCTCAACTGAAAGGTAAGATGGGCTCTGGAATGATGAACGACCACGAAGCTTGATGATAGCAGCACCACCCTGAGTTACATCCTTCTTCATCTGTGCCCACTCCTCAGCAGTGAACTCCTCAGTGCCGATGATGTCAGTAAGCTTGCGACCAGCGATCTTTACAGAGCTGCCGAATACTGCCATCTGCTCGCCGTGACCACCGTATGTAGCGCAACCCTCGATCTCAGACTGCATAACGCCGAACTTCTTAGCAAGAGCGCTCTTAAGGCGTGTAGTATCAAGACCTGCAAGGGTAGTCACCTGACCTGGCTTAAGACCAGAGTAAAGCAATGTTACAAGACCTGTAAGGTCAGCAGGGTTGAAGATGATAACAACGTGCTTAACATCTGGGCAGTAAGTCTTGATGTTCTTGCCAAGCTGCTCTGCGATCTCGCAGTTACCCTTCAACAAATCCTCGCGTGTCATACCCTCCTTACGTGGAGCACCACCAGAAGAGATGATATACTTAGCATCCTTGAAAGCCTCAGCAACATCAGTAGTTGCAGTGATGTTTACATTGTCGAAGCCGCTCTGGCGCATCTCCTCTGCAACGCCCTCTGGAGAGAATACGTCGAAAAGGCAGATGTTGTTAGTAAGACCCATCATAAGAGCAGACTGTACCATGTTTGAACCAATCATACCAGCTGCACCAACGATAACGAGTTTGTCATTTGTTAGAAAAGCCATAATCTAATTACGTTTTTAAGTTATTTAATAGATATAAATTCCAATTCTTAGTCGTGCTGTTTGTAATATAACAATACAACCACGCAAAATTAGAAAACATTTCTACCATATGCAAGCAAAATCTAAACAAAATTATACTAATTCGCGCATTTCTTAGCTCAGTAGTTGTAAGTGTATGGAATTATACCTATATTTGTAATGCCCATACTACGGAATTGTGGGTTGTATGATATGGATGTAACAAATATGGAAATTGAAAACAAGTGCGGCGCATCGACAATATGTTTTGGCAACGCGCTAAACTTGATATATAAGCATCTGCCTAAGTATCGCAGAATAATAGTCATTACCGACGAAAACGTGGCGAACCGTTATCGTAGCCTTTTGCGCCACTTTGAGCAGATAGTTATCGGAATGGGCGAGGATAATAAAAATCTGCAGACGGCAATGATGGTCTACGAGCGTCTGATGGAGATGGGAGCTGATACACACAGCTATCTGCTCGGTGTGGGTGGTGGTATTGTGACTGATATCACTGGCTTTGTAGCAGCAACCTATATGCGAGGTCTGGATTTTAGTTTTGTGCCTACGACGCTCCTTGCTCAGGTTGATGCCTCGATAGGTGGTAAGAATGGTGTAAATTTCCATGACTACAAAAATATGGTTGGTACTATGCGTCAGCCAGAGTTTGTTATTTGCGATGTGGTGATGTTGCATTCGTTGCCCGAAAGAGAGTTTCGTGCTGGTATGGCGGAGGTAATTAAGAGCGCTATACTTCGCGATCCGAGCCTCTTTGAACTGCTTGAGCTATGCGATGCAGATATTCAAAATGGAAGGTTGGATGTCTTGTTTAATGTGGTGCTTGCGGCAGCTTCGGTAAAGAATGTTGTGTTGGCTGAGAATGAGGTGGAGCGAGGTAAGCGCACATTGCTAAATCTTGGCCATACGGTGGCTCATGCGATTGAGAAGCTAACACACAAGGTAAATCACGGTGAGGCTGTGGCTATAGGTCTCTCGATGATGGCGTGGGCAAGTGTTCGACGTGGTAGGATGGTACGAGCTGAGGCAAAGCGTATTGATGCATTGTTGACTAAATTTGGCTTTAATCTTGAATTGCCAGTAGGACTATACGATATGTTGCGTGAGGCACGATATGATAAGAAGAAGTTTGATGATAAGATAGATGTTGTACTCCCAGAAGCTGTAGGGCGCTGTGTGGTAGAGCAGATTACATTTAAGGAGTTCGAATCAATGTTTTTGTAGATATGAAGAGAGCATATATATTGTTAGCCGATGGCTTTGAGTGTGTAGAGGCATTGTCGTCGATAGATGTATTACATCGTGCAGGTGTGGAGCTTAAGCGTGTGGCTGTGGGTGACTCACTTGCAGTGGTGTCGTCGCACAATATTATGTCGTTGCATTGCGATATGGTGTTGGGTGATGATATGCTGGAGGATGGCGATGCGCTTATTCTTCCTGGAGGGTATCCAGGGTATCTGAATTTAGGTAATTCTGAGGCTGTCTGTCGAGTTGTACGAAACTATTACGAAAGTGGCCGTTTAGTGGCTGCAATTTGTGGTGCTCCTACGGTGCTGGCTATAGCAGGCGTGGCTAAAGGTTGTAAGATTACTTGCCATCGCTCGGTAGTAGATAAGATGACGGAGTATCTATATGATAATGACGGTGTTGTGGAGGATGGAAATCTTATTACAGGAGCTGGTGCAGGTCGCTCTATAGAGTTCGCGTTAGCTGTGGCATCACGCCTTGTAGATTCGCAGACTCTATTGCAAGTGAGTCGGGGTATGGAGCTTGCGAAGTAGTTAAAAATACTCTTCGCGGTAGCTGTAGCTATTGCGTATATATTCAAAATCTTGGGGAGAGTTTTTAAGCGAAAGACTCTCCTTTTCTATGTTGCAATATTCCGATATTGAGTCGCATAATTCGCTCCACGAAATTAGCTGTGGGGTAGTGCGCTTTACACCCTCTGGATACCATTCTGTTAGAGGTAGTTCGAAATGGCGTGCTAATGCGTTCACAACCATTGATGTGGCATTTGCCTTGCCCTGCACCGAGTAACCAGCAATATGTGGCGTTGCGAGTGCCGCACGTTGTAAAATATCGGGCTCGATATTAGGTTCACCCTCCCACACATCAAAGATATAGCGGCGGTCGCTATTTGATATGGTTTTATTGTCAACAACTTCTCCGCGTGAAGCATTGATTATAATAGCATTAGGTGATGTTATATTAATTAGTGCATCATCTATAAGATGGCGTGTTGTGCTATCAAGAGGCGTGTGTAGAGTGATGATGTCACATCTCTTTGCAATCTCCTCGATTGTGTAAAATTCACCACCCTCGCGAGCCATGCGCGGAGGATCGCACTCCATAATCTTAAAGCCCCAATGACGAGCATATTTCGAGACCAGAGAGCCTACATTGCCAACGCCTACAACACCAAGAGTATAGCTCTCAGGTGCGCGTCTATCTAAGATTGTGATATGTCGCAGAGCAGCTGCTACCCACTGCAATACGCCTCGAGCATTGCAACCAGGTGCAGAGCATACTTCGATATTGTGTGTGGCGCAGTAGTCGAGATCGATATGGTCGGTACCTATGGTTGCTGTTGCGATAAACTTTACTGCAGAACCCTCCAATAATGCTTTGTCGCACTTGGTGCGAGTGCGGATAATAATAGCATCGGTATTGCGAACAATATTTGCCGTTATCTCTTTTGCTGGTAAATAGATAACTTCACTATATGGTTCAAGTACACCTTTTATGTATGGTATAGCAGCGTCTATAACAACTCGCATAGTACTTTTAGTGGTTTAATTTTTAGCAAATATATATAAAATATTCGAAAAATATTACTACTTTTGCATGTTAATTAGGCATGTAGTAAACATTTCGCTAATAGTATGGATAAGAAGAATTTTGATCCTAATGGCACGATACCTGATAATGGTAATTATTTCGGTATTCCACTATCGCCAGATGAGGCTGCATTGGTGCTTATATCTGCACCTTGGGATATCACCGTGTCACAGCGTGCAGGTAGTTCATACGCCCCAGATGCTATTATTGAGGCGTCGCGTAGAGTAGACTTTTTCGAGCCTATGGCACCCTATAGCTGGCGCAAGGGTATAGCTACTGCGCCAATTGATTATACACTTCAGGATATGTCGCATCGTCTACGTGCCGATGCAATGCGTGTTATCAAGGTGCATGATGATATTGGCTCTTTTGCGTTCGACCATTTGGTTTATGAGCGTCGTTTGCGTCGTGTGAATGAGGCTGCAGAGCAGATGGTTAACAATATCTATAAGCAGTCTAAAAATTGGTTGCAAAAGGGAAAGATTGTTGGCTTGGTCGGTGGTGACCAATCTACGGCATTCGGCCATATCAAGGCTGTAGCGGAGCAGCATAAGGATATCGGTATCTTGCATATTGACTCTGGCCTTGATTTGAGAGTTGAGCATCACGGTTTCACACATTCGAGTGACTCCATAATGCACAATGTGTTGCGTTATATTCCAGGTGTTAGTAAGATTGTGGGTGTTGGTGTTCGTGCATTTAGTCCAGCAGAGTGGGAGTATGCTTGTAACGAGCCTCGTGTGAAATTGTTTACTGGTCAGCAGTTGTGGTCACAGCAATTTGAGGGTGTAAATTGGTCGACTATATGCGATGAAATTATTGCTGAGTTGCCAGAGAATGTGTATGTGTCGTTGGATATTGACGGCCTAACTATAGAGTGCTCTCCACATACTGGTACTTTGGTTGCAGGAGGTTTGCTCTTCCCTGAGGTTGTTTACCTATTGAGTAGAATTGTTGACTCTGGTCGTCATATCGTTGGCTTCGACCTCTCTGAGGTTGTTCCAGATTTGGAGGATACAACAGATGCAGCTATTGCATCACGTCTGCTATACAATATGTGTTGTATGGCGTTGAAGCATCACGATGCTCCAGATGTTTTATAAAATAACAAGTTAAAAAGCCTTGTGTTATGGCATTTTTTACAAAGTTCGGACGAGTAAAGCGCAGTCATATTCTATCGCAATATGGTAATAATTTCCTTCAGGCTCCTTGGTCTGGTGGTATTGTCTTGATTGTGTGCGTAGTGATAGCTATGTTGCTGGCAAATCTACCTGCAACATCAGATATGTATCATCATATTCTTCACTCAGAGCTTGGTATCTCATTTGGCGGTAAGCTCTTCCCTGAGGCTATGACCGTAGAGAAGTTTGTAAACGACTGCCTTATGGTGGTATTCTTCTTTAGTGTAGGTCTTGAGATACGACGAGAGATGTCGGATGGTCAGCTATCTACACCAAAGAAGGCTATTTTGCCTATCGTGGCAGCTATTGGTGGTATGCTTGTTCCAGCTGTTATATATATGCTATTTAATGGCGGCACGGAGGTAACTAATGGTTGGGGTATTCCTACAGCCACCGATATTGCCTTCGCCATAGGTATTATGTCGCTCTTGGGAGATCGTGTGCCTATATCGTTGAAGGTGTTTCTTACAGCTTTAGCCGTGGCGGATGATCTTGGTGCTATCATAGTGATTGCTGTATTCTATGGCGAATCACCGAATTTGTTGTTGCTGGGTATTGCCGCTGTTATTATGGTTGGTATCTACTTTATGCGACGTTTGGGTGAGTTCCGTATGTTGGCATATATAATCCCCGCAATAGTGGTGTGGATACTCTTCTACTACTCGGGTGTTCATGCAACGCTCTCGGGTGTTGTTATGGCGATGCTTATCCCTACAAAACCTCGATATAGTAAGTCTTACTACCTGCATAAGGCGGATATCATTGAGAAGGGTATTGCTGACGCCGATAATATAGAGGATAAACACGAAGCGGATGAGTCAAGAATGTACTACTTGCGCCGTATGACACAGATTTCAAATGGAGCGCAGGGTATGAGTCATCGTATGGAGCATCTGTTGATGCCATATGTCAACTTTATAATTATGCCTATTTTCGCCCTTGCAAATGCGGGTGTACATATCCCATCTGCTGAGTATTTCAATATATTTGAGTATTCTCCAGAGGCGGGTTCAATAGGAATGGGTATCTTCTTTGGCTTGGTACTGGGTAAACCACTCGGTATATCGTTGTTTAGCTACTTGGCAGTTAAGCTCGGTATTGCTGAGCGACCTTCGGGCTCTACATGGAAGATGCTTATGGCGGTAGCTTGCTTAGGTGGTATTGGCTTTACGATGTCAATTTTTGTTGATAGTCTTGCCTTTGATAGCGAGAGTCAAAAGGAGTTTATTGATATGGGTAAGATAGCTATTCTTATGGCATCAACGACGGCAGCCATTATAGGTTCACTGTTGATTATGTCGGAGGCAAAACATGAGAATAGAGGGTAATTATATAATTTAGTATGAAGAAGATTTTATCGGCTATTATTGTGGTGCTTGTGTTGGCATCGGTGGGTTGTGAGCATAAAAAGGGTGAGGTTAAGCCTCGTTTAATGATCACAAGTGCGGACTCGATGTCTTATGTTATGGGCCTAAATATCGGAAGAAACCTTGTCGGTCTCGACTCACTACTTAATATAGATGTTGTATGTGAGGGTGTGCGTGATGCCTATCTATCGCAGCCAATACTCAATGATGAACAGGCTCGTACTGCATACTTGAAGTATATGAATTACGACGTCTACGAGCGTACTAAGGCGTTTGAGACTCAGTATTTGGCTGATTTGCGTAAGCAGGATCGTAAGTTTGTGGCAACCACATCTGGTCTTACGTATAAGGTGCATACTTTGGGTGATATGAAGAATACAATCCGCAATAACCGAGATACTATTCTTATGCGTTATCGTATATATGATGTTGCCGGAGAGGTTGTAGATACTACATATTACAAGAGTGATACACTACGTATCGCTGTAGGTTCAATGCAGCGCGGTGTTATCGAGGCCTCGAAGCTTATTGGCAAGGGTGGTCACTTGGAGGCTTGGGTACCATCAACTCTAGCGTTTGGCTCTGCGGGATGCGACTCGTTGGGAGTTAAACCTAATACGATGCTCTACTACGAGATGTGGTTGATTGATATTGAAAGAAGATAAATAAAGTTAAATAACCATTAGATTTAAGATGAAGAAGATTTTTTGTGCTATCATTGTTGCAGCAAGCGTTTTGTCTTGTAGCAAGGCTGATAACTCGATGTATTTTGATGCATCAGATAATCGTGTTTACGATGATGCTACAGCGGAGTTTGATACGCTTTCGTATGCAGTAGGTATGAACTTGGGCTTGGGACTTCGTTACCAGCCATCAGGTATGACATTCAATTACGAAGTGTTGATGGATGCTATTTGCGATGAGTTGGCAAAGGATGTGTTCGACTACGATGCTATTGATGCAAATAAGGAGCTTATTAAGCGATTCTCTTCAGAGTGTCTTCAGCCTTTTGCTCTTGCAAATATGAAAAAAAACACTGGTACCGGACTTATTGCTGATGGAGCATCGAAGCAACTCTTCAACGAGGAGTTTACCGAGGATCGAGTATCTGAGATGTTTGGTCGTGATATGGCAAATTATATCCACACAGCTGCCTATCCTATTAATTTGCATTGGATGCGTGCCGCTATTGATGAGGCATCTAAGGCTGAGGGTAATGAGATTCACGATAGCTTGATGCGTCTCACTGTATTGCAGATGCGTGGTAGCTTGCAGAAGTATCATACCCGTATTCATCCAGAGTATATTGTTGAAGCATCGCGCGAGTGGCTTAAGAGTGTTGCAGCGCAGCCAGATGTTAAGACTATGGTTATCGATGAGTTTGATACACTATATTATCGAGTAAATAAGTCTGGTAACGATGTTAAGCCTCGTGGTTTGTACGATACTATCGCGTTTAGTTATGACCTATATACTCGTAGTGGTAGACTTATAGAGTCTCACTCTAAGCGCGCAAATATGATTCGTGAGGCTTTGGAGAAGGAGAAGGCGGATAGCGTTCAGGATGAGAGACGTGCAGCTCGCATTAAGCAACTTACTGACCAGCTCGAAAATGTCGAGAATCTTAGAGTTCCAGTATCTAAGGCTCTACTTAAGGGCCTGCAGTATGGTGTGCAGAATATCGGTGAGGGTGGTGAAATTACTATCTGGATGCCAGCATCACTTGCTTTTGGTGAGAGGGGTAATCGTGTAGTACATGGTCACGATGCTGTGGTGATGAACGTTACTCTAAAGAGTGTGAGCTATGGACCTACCGATGAGGAGGTTGAAGCTATGGAGGCTGAGAAGCGTGCAAAGGGTGTACAGCTCCCTAACGGTATCTTTGCACCTAAGCAGCTACCAGATGGTGCTGCTCCATCTAAGCAATCTATCAATAACAAGCAAATTATTATGCCAGTTGGGTCTAAATAATAACCGGCACTCGGAGATAAGTTGAGAGTGAATAAAAAGTGTATTTTGTCGTTACGCTTGCCCTCAAAATGCTCATTTACGCTCAGTAAACTCCGCTTTTTCGGGCTTCGCAAGCCTAAAACTACATCTTTTTATTCACTCTCTTAGGTTATGGGGGCTGGCTAAGTTACTTTTTAGTCAGTCCCACTCTTTTTATGTGTGTAGCATTTTAGATGGATTTGTAGAGGTGTATATTTATAATATAGGCTGGCTAAAATCATTTAGCCAGCCTATACTTACTCAGTTATCTAAGATTTATGCATTCTGAACAGGAGCCGCTGCAACCATATTCTTGTCGATGCGAAGAGTTACATTGCTGTCAACCTCGATAAGAAGGCTTGTGTCGTGTACCTCCTTGATAGTACCATAGATACCACCGGCAGTGATAATCTTATCACCCTTCTTCAAACCCTTACGGAAGTTCTCCATCTGCTTACGACGCTTAGACTCTGGACGCCACATAAAGAAGTACATCACAGCGATCATCGCAATGATCATAATCCAGAATGAGCCACCACCACCTGTAGGAACCTGCTGTGTAGCATCTGCCGCAGCAACATCAGTACCCTCAGTAGTAATAGTGACAACCTGCTCAGGTGCAGTCTCAGTGTTTGTAGTATTCTCTACAACCTCGCCATCAATAAATAGTAAATTCATAGTTATAATTAATTAAATTAGTTAATTCCAAAACGCAAATGTACATATATTTATTATATACACAAATACCTTTTCTATTTTGAACCACTTTCTACTCTATTTCTGCTCCTATCCACAAAATTATAGGGGCAGAGTCGCAAGATGTGGCAATCTCCATATAGTTACCCACTGAACCCCACTCGCCACGCGAGTCAAAAGTAAGTGTTATATCGGTACTCTCATTTGGGGCAACAGGCTCTCGCTTAAACTCCAGCCACATACATCTACACTGAGTAGAGTAGTCGAGTAGTACAATTGGGGCATCGCTATTGTTTGTAAGGCGAATTGTCTCTTCAACTGTGGCTGAGCGCCTCACAGTGCCAAGGTCTACGATGATCTCACAATACTCTGTGCCCTGGTACTCTGCAACGGTGCCATTAAAAGTAGCCTCTTGTTTTGGGGTGTCGCTATTGCTTTTATCGCTATTGCGCGACGCAAACAATGTAACTGCTATTCCCAACGCCACTGCCGTAATAGCTGCAATAACGAGCGCCTTTCTACGCATCATCCTCTGAATTATAGTAGACCGCGACCGCTCTTCTGAATCTTACCCTCGGCAACGAAGTCTGCAACAATCTTGTCCAAGACACCGTTTACGAAGTTGCTACTTGTAGGTGAAGAGTAATACTTAGCGATATCAATCCACTCGTCGAGGGTAACCTTAACTGGAATAGAGTCGAACTGTGTTAGCTCAACGATTGCGATATTGAGGATAAGCGAGTCCATAAATACTACACGCTCAACATCCCAGTTCTTTGAGTAGCGGTCAACAATCTCCTGATTCTCCTCGTAGTCTACTAACGACTTTACGAACAAACGCTTTGCGAACTCAAGGTCCTCATCGCTCTTGAACTTTGGCAATACCTTAACCTCGGTGTGGCTACGCTTAAGATTCTGCACGGTGCGTAAAACCATAAACAGGGCAAAACCGTAGTCGTCAGTCCAAAGCAACGACATCTCGTTCACTACATCCAACAACTCCTCATCCTGCTCAAGCCACTGGTAGAACTCCTCGATAAACTTTCTATCGTCGGTGAATGTAACCACTGGAGCCGACATATATTTCTTGTAGAACTCAGCCTCAAGAAGACGGTTGTAGACATCGCGTACGGTGTCGTTGTGCTGTGACCAAGTGATCTTGTGTGCTGCAATATAGTCGTTCACAGAGTCGCTATTAGCAATAAGGCTAATAACAGCATTGTCTACAAAGCGACGGTTTGGGTTCAAATCCTCGTATGTAGGCAACTTCTTCTGCTTGGCAAGCTCGATACGGCTCTCGGCATAATTAGCTACCTCAACAACGAAAGATAGCATCTGAAAATAGAGATCGTATGCTTTGTCAATAGATTCAACGAGGTTTTTCTCCGAAGCACGAAGGTTATCGGAGCCAGACTTAAGATGTGCGTAAAGTCTCTTAGCGACTTTAATTCGAAGCAATCTTCTACTCAACATAATTATGAACTGAATCGGTTATTGCAAAAGTGCGCCACAAAGGTAGTAAAAAATAGTTAAAAAAGAAGCATAAAAACAGAATGTTGTATAGATACTCCATTTTTATATAATATTTTGTATCTTTGCCTTAGTTAACCAAAAACCTAGAACTATGAATAGCTTTGTATATAATATACCGACGAAGGTATATTTCGGTGAAAATCAACTTGGAAATCTTGGTAAGGAGTTGCGCAAATTTGGTAAGCGAGTGCTGCTTACCTATGGTGGTGGCTCGATTAAGCGTATCGGCTTGTATGATAGAGTCATCGAGGAGTTACATAAAGCCGAAATGGAGGTGTTTGAGTTATCAGGTATCGAGCCAAATCCGCGTATAGACTCTGTGCGCGAGGGTGTCAAAATATGCAAGGAGCATAATATTGATGTGCTTCTCGCTGTAGGTGGTGGCTCTACTATCGATGCTACGAAATTTATGGCTGCGGGAGCGTGCGTGGAGCACGATGCTTGGGAGTTCTTCGGTGCTAATGCGAAACCATTGGAGCGAGCGCTACCTATTGTGACTATTCTTACACTTGCTGCAACAGGTTCAGAGATGGATACTGCGGGTGTTATCTCAAATCTTGAAACAGGAGATAAACTCGGTCGCCTTGCTCCTGCTCTATTGCCAAAGGTGTCGTTCTTGGATCCTACACTTACATACTCTGTGAGTAAGTTCCAGACTGCAGCTGGCTCTGCAGATATTATGTCGCATATTATCGAGGTCTATTTCAATACACAAGAGGATCTATTTATGCTCGACTGCTTTATGGAGGGAATGCTTAAGACCATCGTGAAGTTCGCCCCTGTAGCACTTGCTGAGCCAGAGAACTATGAAGCACGTGCAAACCTTATGTGGTGCTCTTCGTGGGCGATTAATGGCTTTATCAATGGTGGTAAGCGCAAGGCGTGGAGTTGTCATCCTATGGAGCACGAACTATCGGCCGTGTACGATATCACACATGGCTTAGGTTTGGCGATATTGACTCCTCGATGGATGGAGTATTGCCTTGATGAGACTACAGTGGATAAGTATGTGCAGTATGGTGTGAATGTCTTTGGTATAGATGCCTCGCAGGATAAGATGACAATTGCTCGAGAGAGTATTCGTCGTACGGAGGAGTTCTTATTCGAAAAACTTGGCTTGCAGCGCACCTTTACTGAGGTTGGTATTAAGCGTGAGGATTTTGATTTGATGGCAGAGAAGGCGTGTCGTTATGGCGATATCAAGGGCTTCAAAACATTG
This sequence comes from Alistipes sp., assembly GCA_045656185.1. Classification (GTDB taxonomy): domain Bacteria; phylum Bacteroidota; class Bacteroidia; order Bacteroidales; family Rikenellaceae; genus Alistipes. The sequence goes on from JAZOQR010000058.1 coordinate 22,122, forward strand.
ACTAAAGAGGATGTAGTGCGCATATTTGAGATGTGTATGTAGAGTTGCGGGTATTAATAATAATGGGGTTGTTCGCTCGAACAACCCCATTATTATTAGTGCTTAGATAAATTATTAGTTTACGCCACCAGCTGCGTTACGATTATCAAGGATAGTGTAGTCGCCGCTGTATGTTACAATATACTTATCAAAATCGTCCGCAAACACAACCTCCAACTTTACCAAGTCATCAGTAACAGTGAGTGTTGCCTCTTCGTATTCCTTCTCATCAATCTCGAAACCAGAGTCGTCATACTCCTTATAGATTGAGAATTTGCCAAACAAAGAGTTTGCTGCGCCACCCTCAGTAGTGAGTGTATATACACCATTTGGAATACGGATATTGTTATAGTCTGAAGGACGCTCGCTTGCATAGATGTCGAGGAAGTACTTCCATCCTGGTGCATAGAGAGGATTGTTTGCATCATAGTCGCTTGATGAGAACGCAATATAATAGTTGTAGTTAACGCCTGCGTAGTCACCATAGTACAAGCCAAGCAAGTATGGTGCTGTTACCTCGATCTCCTTCGGCATCTGCTTTGCCTCCTGTGTAACGGTTACGCTATCGCTTACCTCACCGTAAGTAACTGTGATAACACCAACGCGCTCTTCATAGAGGTCATTGGCTGTGAAAGAAAAACTGATTCTGTTATTGCCTGTGTCGCTAAAAGAGTGGATCCAATCTACATCAGCAGTTGCCTCAGCAGTGACACCCTCAACAGGGTTCTCGATGCTGTATGTGATAGAACTCATTCCACTACCGCTGCCAACTGAGATATTATCCTTTGCAAGGGTGATAACCGGAGCTGTTGAAGGCTGGTTGTTGTTATTCTCGTTCTGGGTAGTATCAGACGAGTCGCAAGCAGTTGATACGAATGCGCACAACGATAAAAGCATAAATAATTTTTTCATAGTCATACTATTTTAGGTTAATAAATATTTAGTCGGTTAATTAATATCTAAAGTAATTGTATATGTGGAGTTTGGCTCGAAATTAGCATTATATACGAGAATAAAGTTCTCGTCAACAACTGCATCCCACATCTCACCCTCGGCCAATCGAGGATTGCGAAGACGCTCTGGGAAGAAGTAGTTGAATGGCAGGTCAAGAACGTGCTCCTGCTTGAACTTGTTGCCACGCATACGCTCCAATGAGAAATCCTCAGAAGTTGTGATAGTGATAATGTATTTGTTGCCCCTTTTAGCTGTTGTGATTGTATAGTCGCACTCATTCTCAACACTTTGTAGGCGTACATCCCACTTTGGATCACCATAGTATACCAAAACATCACGGTCGTGCCAGAAGCCAACCATATCCCAGTCGGCTGGGTTATTTAGGTCAACGTCACGGTTAAGTGTCTCGGCGAGAGCGTCTGAAGCATATGTTAGCTCATCCATAAACTTTTCGCAGTAGTTGTAACTCTTGTTGAAAAGCTCAGGAGTCCATACGCTATGCTGGTGTAGTAGGTCTTGCTGATTCATATACACAGCCTCCGCAAGGGTGTAGCGATCTGGCGATGTTACCCAATATTTGAGTGAACCCCATCCACTTCGGCCGTGCCATGTTGTTACCACATATCCAATCATTGTAGCAGCATTTGAACCATTCATCCATGCTGCAGCCATACTCTCGCGGGTGTTGTTCATATCTCCGATAAGACAGTTACCTACTGCTGCATACACTCTGCGCTTGCCAGACTCGTTGATATCGAACTCCTCGTCGGTGAAGATGTTGTGAGCATATAGCTTGCCATCACGAGGCTTGATGTGTCCTAAAGAGTATGGCATCTCAAGGTTTTTCTGTGTGGCGTGTGCTGCAGTGACGATAAGGTCTGGGTCTGTGGCCTCGTATAGCTCGCAGAACTTGCCAAGCACCTCCTCCTTCTCTACCATTGAAGTCATAATCTCACCATCACGACCACTCTTATATCCCCAAAGACCACGTGTGTGGTCATCAACCCAGGCGTAGTTGTCGAACCATTTTGCCGAGTTTAGCTCCATAATTGTTGCAACTGCATCCTTGATAAGAAGGGGCTCTGTACTGTTGTTAACCATACGCATAGCAGCCTCGGCATCGTAGCCTGTGATGATACCCCAAAGGAAATCTCCATAGATGTCGTCGTCGACCTCTCGACACATAACGTGTATGTCGATAACATAGTCTCTACCGATATTCTCTGGCTTATCCACAATGGCAACGTAGCGAGGATACTCCTTTCGAATCTGCTCCAACGCTTCGCGAGGTGCTGTAGTGAAGGTTACAATCTTAGCTCTATGCTTAGCAGCAATGGTATTTGCAACCTCAGCCCACTCGGCATCTTGCATAACACACTCAGAGGCTACGACTAAATAGTCCCTCTTCTTCAATGTGTTATTGTCCTGAGTGATAACAAAGTAGCATATCAACGACAGTAATATGCAGAAGAAACCACCAACAATCTTTTTATTCATACTACTCCTTATTGATAAGTGAGCGAATATTCTCAATCAGCATACCTACAGCCACAGAGTTGAAGCCTCCCTCTGGAATGATTACATCGGCGTAGCGCTTAGAAGGCTCAACAAACTCCTCGTGCATAGGCTTTACGGTAGTGGTGTACTGATCGATAACAGACTGCATAGTACGACCACGTTCGCATACATCGCGCAAAATACGACGTGCAAGACGAAGGTCTGCGTCGGTGTCTACAAATACTTTGATATCCATCAAATCGCGAAGCTCCTTATGCTCGAAGATAAGGATGCCATCAACAATGATAACCTTCGAAGGTTTGACCAATACTCGCTCGTCGGTTCGGTTGTGCTCCACGAATGAGTAGACTGGATGCTCGATAGGTACATTAGACTTAAGCGCACGAATATGCTCCACAAGCATATCTGTGTCGAAGGCTGCTGGATGGTCGTAGTTAAGTTTTGTGCGCTCCTCATACGATAACTCTGGGTGAGCCTTATAGTAGTAGTCGTGGCATAGTGTAGCTACATCGTCATCCTTAAATGCCTCCTGTAGTCGCTTTACAAGTGTCGACTTTCCAGAGCCAGTACCACCTGCAACACCAATAATAGTTACTCTCATATTCCTTATTTATAATTAGGGGTTGCACTGGAAGCACAACCCCTATTCAATATATTATGCATCAATATTTGCGTAGTGTGCATTCTTCTCGATAAACTCGCGTCGTGGCGGTACCTCGTCACCCATAAGCATTGAGAAGATGTGGTCAGCCTCGGCAGCGTTTTCAACAGTTACCTGGCGCAAGATACGAGTGTCAGGGTTCATTGTTGTATCCCATAGCTGCTGTGCGTTCATCTCACCAAGACCTTTGTATCGCTGAATGTGAACACCCTTAGAGCCAAACTCTGTAGTAATCTCATCGCGCTCCTTGTCAGTCCAGCAGTAACGCTCCTGCTTACCCTTCTTAACAAGGTACAATGGTGGGGTAGCGATGTAGATATGGCCATTCTCGATAAGAGCCTTCATCTTGCGGAAGAAGAAGGTCAGCATCAAGGTTGCGATGTGCGAACCATCGACATCGGCATCGGTCATGATGATAATCTTATCGTAGCGAAGCTTCTCAAGGTTTAGTGCCTTGCTGTCCTCTGCAGTACCGATAGAGACACCAAGTGCAGTAAACATATTCTTAATCTCCTCGTTCTCCCACATACGGTGCTCCTGAGCCTTCTCGACATTAAGAATCTTACCACGAAGAGGCATAATAGCCTGGAAGTTACGGTCACGTCCCTGCTTTGCAGTACCACCCGCAGAGTCTCCCTCGACGAAGAAGATCTCAGCAATAGAACGGTCGCGGCTTGTGCAGTCTGCCAACTTACCAGGCAGACCAGCGCCAGAAAGAACGGTCTTGCGCTGTACTGCCTCGCGAGCATTACGTGCTGCGTGGCGTGCCTGAGCGGCAAGGATAACCTTCTGTACGATGGCCTTAGCATCCTTTGGATTCTCCTCAAGGTAGTTGCTTAGGGCTGCTGACATAGCTCGGTTTACAGCGCCTGCAATCTCATCGTTACCGAGCTTGGTCTTAGTCTGACCCTCAAACTGAGGCTCTGCTACCTTAACCGATACAACGGCTGTAAGACCCTCGCGGAAGTCGTCACCGCTGATATCGAACTTCAACTTTGCCAACATACCGCTATCCTCAGCATACTTCTTAAGTGTACGTGTAAGGGCTGAACGGAAACCGGTAAGGTGTGTACCACCCTCGATGGTGTTGATATTATTTACATAGGAGTGTACATTCTCAGAGTATGAGTCGTTGTACTGCATAGCAACCTCCACTGGAACACCGCTCTCCTCTGTGTCGAGGTAGATGATGTTCTCGATAATCTTCTGACCGCGTGTAGCATCAAGGTACTCTACGAACTCCGAAAGACCGTGCTCTGAGTAGTAGTGGTTTGAAAGAGGGTTGCCCTCCTCGTCCTTAACACGCATATCGGTAAGTGTAAGGTGGATACCCTTGTTAAGGAATGCCAACTCGCGTAGACGGTTAGCCAAAATCTCATACTTATACTCTGTTGTGAGTGTGAAGATAGAGCCATCTGGCTTGAAGGTGATGGTTGTACCACGATCCTCGCAGTCGCCAATAATCTCTACTTGAGATGTTGGTGTACCCTTAGAGTAGGTCTGCTTATAGATTTTGCCACCACGGTGAATCTCTGCAATGAGGAGTGTAGAGAGTGCATTAACGCAGGATACACCCACACCATGCAAACCACCAGATACCTTGTAGCTGCCCTTATCGAACTTACCACCAGCGTGGAGTACAGTAAGAACAACCTCTAGAGCAGACTTGCCCTCCTTCTCGTGCCAATCCGTAGGGATACCACGACCATTATCCTTCACAGATATAGAGTTATCCTCGTTAATAGTAACGTAGATATCTGTACAATATCCTGCCAATGCTTCATCGATAGAGTTGTCCACAACCTCATATACAAGGTGGTGGAGTCCCTTCTCTCCAATGTCACCAATGTACATCGCGGGGCGTTTGCGGACTGCCTCCAAACCCTCAAGGACTTGGATATTCGACGCCGAATACTCCTCCTCGTGTTTCATCACTTTTTCCTGTTCGGTACTCATATTTTATGTAATATTTATATATTCTATATAAAACGCACAAAGATACATATTATATCTCAAAAAACAAAGCGTTTGGTCAATTATTTTTGTGGTGGAAAAGCGATGTGAAATGTGCTCTAAAATTGAATTATCGTCGCTATAATCTTATTCATCTTGCATATATTACCATTCGGTAAGAAAATCTTACAAATAAGAGGTGTGGTGTTGTGGTTTTGGGAAGAAATTACTATATTTGTACAATTATGGAAGGTGTTAAAAATATAGTTTTCGACCTTGGGGGCGTAGTGTTTGCGCGCGACCCGAGAAAGTTTGAGAGGGAGTTTATCGAGTTCTTCTCCTATATTATGTTGCCTGAAATGCCACATTTCTGGGAGGAGTATGATAGAGGAGTATCGAATTATGAGAGGGTGATTAACGACCTTGCAGAGTATAATAATTGCGACAAAGAGCTTGCTGAACACAACCTTCGTCGTTCGATAGTAACACAAGAGGAAATTCCTGCAACGAAGAGTCTTATTGTAGACCTCAAGGGAGCTAAATATAGACTTTATGTGCTATCGAATATGGCGCTGGATTTCATAGAGTTCCTAAGAACAAAGGAGGTTTATAAATACTTCGATGGAGAGGTTGTGTCGTGCCACGAAAAGGTGGTAAAGCCAGATGCTGCGATTTACAAAATCTTGATTGATAGGTATGGGCTAAACCCTGCAGAGACACTCTTTGTAGATGATAGAAAGAGTAATGTCGAGGCTGCGCAGAGTGAGGGTATATGTGGCTACCATTTCAATGCTCGTGATCCTGAGGCGAGCTGTCGCGAACTTAGAGAGATGTTGTTAAACGAATAATAACCTATAATATTAAATAGTATGACATTAAACCTTAGATTGGAGTATCAGACTGCATACGGTGAGGATTTGTATGTAGTTGTTGGTACTGAGAAGCAGAAGTCGTACCCTATGCGATATGTAAGCGATGGTGTGTGGAGTGTAGAACTAAAGCTCCCAGCTACTGCCGAGGTCGTATATCACTACGAGGTGCGCTGCGGTGAGCAGGTTGTACGCAAGGAGTGGGGTGATAAGCACATCCTAAAAGTTGATAAGAAGGCTACTAATGTACGCGTATTGGACAGCTGGTATGATATGCCTAACGATCGCTCGTTCCACTCTTCAATGTTTACTGATGGTGTTTTTCATCGAGAGAAGCCAAAGAAGGTGCAAGATGCAGCTGAGGGTTACCTATCTATAAATGCAGATGTTGCCGTTGTTCGTACATCGCAGCACGTTGTGATGGTTGGAGAGGGCAAGGCGTTGGGTAACTGGGATGTTAAGAAGGGTGTTGTGATGGCCGACGCTGGTTTCCCTATTTGGAATGCGCGCATCAAGGCTCCTAAGAGTGCCTTTGCTTATAAGTTTGTGATTGTAGATACTGCCTCTGGTGATGTTGTGGCTTGGCAGTCAGGCGATAACTACTACTTTAGCGATGCTGTTCGTGAGAATGAGGCTTTGGTATTGGCGCCTGTGCACCCAGAGTTCCAGATGACTCCTTGGCGTGGTGCTGGTGTTGCAATTCCAGTATTCTCGCTTCGTTCTAAGTCGAGCTTCGGTGTTGGTGAGTTCAACGATATCCGCCTAATGGTGGATTGGGCAAAGTTGACAGGTCAGTCTATTATTCAGATCTTGCCTATCAACGATACTACAATGACTGGTACTTGGCAGGACTCTTACCCATATAACGCTAACTCTACATTTGCTCTACATCCACAGTTCTTGCACTTGCCTGCAGTTGGCGAGCTGAAGGATAAGGAGGCTATGGCACGTTTCGAGGCGTTGGGTAAGGAGCTTAATGGCTTGGCAGAGGTCGACTACGAGCGTGTTAATAACGCTAAGAATGAGTACCTACACCTTATCTTCGCTCAGGATGGCAAGAAGACATTGTCCTCTAAGGAGTTCAAAACCTTTATGGCGGATAATGAGGAGTGGTTGCGTCCATATGCTATTTTCTGTGCTTTGCGTGATGAGAAGGGTACTCCAGATTTCAGCCGTTGGGGTTCAATGGCGAAGTATACTAAGGCTAAGGCGTCAAAGTATGAGAAGGAGAATGCTGAGGCTGTGGCATACCACTGCTTTGTGCAGTTCCACCTATCTAAGCAGTTGCGTGAGGTGCGCGACTATGCACACGCTAATGGTGTAGTGTTGAAGGGTGATATTCCAATCGGTATCTCTCGTACAAGTGTTGATGCGTGGGTATATCCAGAGTTATTCAATATGGATTCGTCTGCGGGTGCTCCACCAGATGACTTCTCTGTAATGGGTCAGAACTGGGGATTCCCAACATATAACTGGGCTAAGATGGCTGAGGATGGCTATGCATGGTGGAAGGCTCGCTTTGTGAAGATGGCAGAGTATTTCGATGCATACCGTATCGATCATATCTTGGGCTTCTTCCGTATTTGGGAGATTCCATTAAATGCCGTTAACGCATTGCTTGGTAACTTTAACCCTGCTTTGCCATACTCTTACGAGGAGATTGCATCTTATGGCTTTAGATTCGAGGGCTGGCACGTGGGTAATGTTGCTGAGACAGATAATGTGTTGTTTGTAGAGGATAAGATTCAGAAGGGTAAGTTCCACCCTCGTATTACAGCATACAATACCGACTGCTACCGCTGGTTGTCGGATGATCAGAAGGAGGCATACAACCGCTTGTACAACGATTTCTTCTACCGTCGTCACAACGAGTTCTGGAAGTGGGAGGCGTTGAAGAAGTTGCCACCACTTACCGAGGCTACAAAGATGCTCGTTTGTGGTGAGGATCTTGGTATGATTCCAGATTGCGTGCCTTCAGTTATGGGTGGTGAGCAGATTCTATCGCTCGAAATTCAGCGTATGCCTAAGGATCCTAAGGTGGAGTTTGGCTCAACATACGACTATCCATACCTATCAATCTGCACAACGGGTACACACGATATGAACCCATTGCGCGCTTGGTGGGAGGAGGACCGCGGTGTTACACAGCGCTTCTACAACCATGTACTCGGTGCTTGGGGTGAGGCTCCATACTTCTGCGAGCCTTGGATTTGTGAGCAGGTCGTAGCTATGCACCTAAAGTCGCCAGCAATGCTAACAGTATTGCCTTGGCAGGACTGGGTAGCTATGGATGGTGAGCTTCGTAGAGAAAATCCACACGATGAGCGTATCAATGTGCCTGCAAACTCACGTCACTACTGGCGCTATAGAATGCACTTTACACTTGAAGAGTTGCTTCAGTCAGACGAGCTTAATAAGTTGATTAAGCAGAAGATTGCTGAGTCAGGTCGCTAGTTGAGTACCGACAATAGTAAAGGACTATCCTAAAAAGGGTAGTCCTTTTTGTTTGCTATACATAATATGCATTCTTGCTGTTACTTTTGCCCATGTCATGGAGTGAATGGATAAGTTTTGTGCGTTCAGTGTCGGTGCTATATTTCGTGGACGTTTTATTCGAGTTTCTATATTTTCTATATTTTTTGTTGTAAAATATTTTAGACAACGGATTTTTGTGGTATATTTGCAAAGCAAATGTAAATGGAGAAATTAGGGAGTGTGTAAAAAGGATTATCCGACATCTGTCGAATAATCCTTGGTTAGTGACTCCGAAAGGATTCGAACCTTCATCGTAAGAACCGGAATCTTAAATTCTATCCATTGAACTACGGAGTCGCGATGCAAAGATAGAATATTTTTTTGAAAATAATATCTTCGCGCGATGTTAAGGGGTGATGTAATACGTAAGATATGACAAATAAATTTGACAACTGGTCAAGATTGCTAAAGGTAATTGAGCGCTTTGGGAAATCAATAAATGGATTTGCTATGCGTATAGGCTTGCAGCGAGCAGAGAATATATATCATATTCGTAAGGGAAATTATGGTATATCAGATGACCTGGCTGATAGGATTATAAACTGCGATCCAGAGATTGATAGAACATGGCTATTGTCTGGTGTGGGAGATATGCTCAAAAGTGAGGTTATTCGACCCGAAGAGATCCCTTTTTATATCGAAGAAGTGGAGGAGGTGCTCCTAAACATTGAGTCTGTTAAACCATCAGGATATTTAACGCTGCCATATAAGACAAATTGTGATATTGTTGTGCGCTCCTTCTCGAAGCCTATGAGCGATACAATTAGCGCAGCGCAAGACTTGTTTCTTAAACGTACAGATATTGAGGATGTGGTGCAGGGTAATGAGTATGTGCTAATCCTGAATAGACCTACCGATAATGTGCTTTGGCGCAGGGTGCGTTGGGTGTCGAGAGATGATAGTAAATGGCGCTTGGTGGCACGTAATAGAGAGGATTTTGACGATATCTTTGTAAATCGTGATGAGGTGAAAGAGGCGTGGCGTGTAATTGCGCGTCTGTCAATACTTGAAAGTTAATAAGATACACTGAATACTTGAATAATAGGTTGATATGGAAATTTTATCTACTATATGGAATTGGGATCCGACATTTGTAATGATCGGAAATGTTGATATTCGCTGGTACGGTCTTATGTGGGCTGTGGCAATACTTGTTGCTGAGCGTCTATGTAACTATATGTTCAGACGCGAGGGCCTGCCCCCACGTACATTGGAGTCGGCGTTTATATGGATTGTGCTCGGTACGTTTATCGGTGCACGTGTAGGTCACTGTCTCTTCTATGAGCCTGAAACCTATCTTGTTGAGCCTTGGCGTATTATAACAGATATTCGCTCTGGAGGTATGGCAAGCCATGGCGCTACCATCGGTATAATATTCAGTATCTGGATGTTTACAAGGCGTAATCATCTGCCATTTATATGGGGCTTTGATCGAATCGGTGTTGTTGCTCCGTTAAGTGGTGCGTTGATACGTATTGGTAACCTTTTTAACTCGGAAATTGTGGGTAAGGCTACTGGCTCTGATTTCGGTTTTAAGTTCGTATATCACGATGCGCGTGAGATGTGGAGAGCAACAGATGGTAACGTGCCAGCAGATGTTATCGAGCAGATTCCTGCACGATATCCAGCTCAACTTTACGAGGCAATATGTTACTTCTTGATATTCATTGTGTTGCTATGGCTGTATCGTCGTAAGGATTTGGGTCGTCGTCGTCCAGGTGCACTTATTGGAATATGCTTATCAGGTATCTTTATAGCACGTTTCTTTATCGAGTTTATCAAGGAGCGTCAGGTAGATTTTGAGGATGGTATGTGTCTCGATATGGGACAGTGGTTGAGTATTCCATTTATTATAATAGGAATCTATTTGGTGATACGCGCATATACTCGTCCAGAGGTGACAGATTTGAATGCGGTGGTGGAGCATGCAAATAGAGAGTATGCCAAGGAGGATAAAAAGAAGGGTAAGAAGAAGTAGCGTATGGTTAACGAAGTAAGCAAACTTATATACAACGCTTTAATTGAGTCCCATGCTGTATCTCTTCCCGATGTTGGAACTATCAGCGTGGTGCGACACTCGGCTACTATGGGCTCAAAAAATGAGCTGATGCCGCCACGTTATGATGTAGAATATACTTCAGATAAGCGTGCTAAATCGTTGGTGGATATTATCTCTGCTCGGGCTGATGTCGACAATAAACGAGCTGAGGAGATATATTTACGATGGCTGGATAAGTCACGAGAGGGTAGTGTAGTAGTAATTGAAAGGGTAGGTACTATTCGAGATAAAAGTTTTGCGGTAGATACTGAACTTGTTACGGCTCTTAACCCTTGCCATTATCCATTGCGTGTTACTCGTTGTAAAAAGTTGTCACCGCTATATATACTACTTGTACTGATTCTTGTCGGTGTAGTCGGATATGGATGTTGGTGGTATTTTGGCTCTAAAGCCGTGACTCTACCTGTGGATAATAGTGAGTCATTGTCAATAGAAAAACCTTTAGTTGTAGATGCGCAAGGATCTATAATAGAGGTTGTTGAAGATGTGGTAGAAGCGGAAATTATAGTAGAAGAGCCAGAGATTGTGGAGGAGCCGTTATCTGATTGGCGAACACGTGATGATATTCGTCATAGGGTAGTTGTAGGCAGCTATTCAACGATCGAAAATGCTGAGCGTGCAATATCTGATATAAATACACGTTTGCCTAATGTGCAGTGTGACTGCTTTAAGCTTGGAAATATGTATGCTGTGGCTGTCTTTGGAAGTGTCGATAAGCAAGAATGTCAGGAGTTCAAAGACTCCCATTCAGAGGAGTTTACTCAATCGTGGATACATACTCCAAAGAAGTTTAGATAATATTATATATGTGGTTGGCTAAGAGATTAATAAACATAGTGGATGCTCTATATATTAAGCCTTTGCACGGATTAGTATCGCGCAACCTCTTTGGCTATGGTCTCTGCGGTGCGGTGAATATGTCGCTCGATATATTATGGTATTATCTCATATACCATTATGTCGTATGCGAAAGATTCGTTGACTTGGGCTTCGTAGTAATGTCCCCACATATCCTATCGCTATTTATCGTCTTTCCAATCACCTTCTTTACAGGCTTTTGGCTCAATCGTAATGTAGCTTTTAGGGCCACTACGACAAACTCTAATAAACAACTAATAACCTATGCACTAACGGTAGTAGGCTCAATTTTGATAAACTACGCATGCATGAAGTTGTTTGTCGAGGTGTGCTCGATATGGCCAACACCTTCGAAGATGCTAACAACTGTAGTATCAGTATGTTATAGTTATCTAATGGCGAGATATATAACCTTTGCACCCAACTCAAAAGCGACTGACTGATGAAGAAGTTACTTATAATATTACTTTTGTTATCGTTGGCGCTTGCTGGTTACGTCTATTATGGATATAGAACAAAGGTGACTCGATATGACCTGCCGAATGGTGAGCTAAAATGGTCCAACGTTAAACCTGAGAACGCTAAGATGTGCCTACCTGCAGCATTTACCGATACAAATAATCACATCATTGGCGCATACCGCATTGACGGCAAGACCTACGGCTCCAATAGTTCACGAATGGGTAAGGTATCGTTGAAAAACGACAGCTTTGTTGTGACTTATAATTGGCGTAGTGATAATGGCTTTCAACAACACGTGCTCGTATTGGACTCAAAGCCTAAGAGATTTAACAAGGATACGCATAGACATACCAGACGCGCTCTGTGTAAGAAGGATGGCAAGGCTTTTATCTTGCAGTCGAACTATCCGATGACTATGACAACCTTTGCCAATTACTGCAGTAGACACTGCGATAATGCAGTCTACTTAGATATGGGTGAATATGGCTACGGCTACATTAAATCAGGGTTATTTAAGCGACCTCTGTATATCTGGGGCGTGTTTACTAAGAATAAACAGACAAACTGGCTATATATAGAATAGGCATGATTTATATCTAAGCCCCCAAGATAATTTAACATAATGTACATTATACGACAAAATAGGAAGGACAATAAAAGAAGGGTATTATGGAGGTAACATTGATAATTATTGCGTTGGTTGCAGGTATTGTTGGTTTGATTGGCGTTATTGTACCTGTACTGCCGGGTACGCTGCTTTCTTATGCGGGTTTGGTGTGTATGTACTTTGTAGAAGGAAGTACGATTACTACAACGCAGATGGTTGTGTGCGGTATAATCTCTGTTATAGTTGTGGCAATAGATTTTTTCTTGCCGGGATATTTTACAAAGCTATTTGGAGGTAGTAAGTCGGGAGTGAATGGAGCAACCGTAGGCACAATCGTCGGTATGTTCTTCGGGTTGCCTGGTATTATACTAGGACCATTTGTAGGAGCTGTGATTGGTGAGATGGCTGGCGCTAAGTCAGAATTCGATAAGGCTCTAAGTGTTGGTCTTGGCTCGCTTCTATCGTTCTTGGTTGGCTCTGGAATAAAGCTTATTGTCGGTGTGTATATAATGTACCAGATAGTTAAGGTGTTTATTCAAGTAACATTCTAAGTGGTTAAAAATCAAGGAGTCTATATTTAGAGCGTACGCTATCTATAGGTATTATCTCCTCAAAATGCCACCATTCGCGTCTATATGGGTATAGCCCAGCACCATGCATAACCTCAAGTAGCAGAATTCTATTCTCTGCAGCTGTGTGGCTTATGATGCCTTTTGATGCTAACTGCTCGATATATTTGCGATATATATCTATGGTGCGTGTTGCAGGGTCGCTTGTGTCTGGTGTGCCCTTGACCGATGCGGCGTTTGTGAAGTCGTCGAAGCCTGCGCCCATATCTAATGCGTTGCCATCTAACGTGGCTATAGTAAGGTCTATTGCAACACCATAATTGTGTCGTCCTCCTCGTCTACCATCAGCTACAAATTGCTCCAATTTGGTTCCTTCAACAGTCTTACGCATAGCGCGTTGTGCACTGATAGGTCGCGCAGCATCATATATTAATAAGGTATAGTTCGGATTACGTCGTTTGAGTAATTTTTGTGCTATAACCACCCTACACGCGAACTCCTTTTCGAGGTATGCGCTCTCTAGGTCACCATACATATCTACACCTACAAAATTGTCCAGTGTTGAGTATTTAAGCTTAACTAAAATCTCTGGAGAAAGATCTTGTATGTTGACCATATCGTAGGCGCGCATTAGTGAATCCATATTACGATTTTGAGCGCTTGCGTTGTGGTGTAGAAGAAGTAGGGATATTATAACAACCAGCAGTCTAAAGTAAATACTGCTGGTTGTTGTATGGCGGTTATTGCTCATTGTCAATTATTTATCGATATATACCTCCATTAATTTTGCGTTACCTTCAATGGTTATATCGCTCACCTCTGCAGGGATAAGTATTACTTCGCCCTCGTTGAGCATCTCCTCCTGGCCATCTGCTATGATACGGACGGAGCCGTTGAGCGCAATGTAGACTACAAAGGAGTCGAGCATTGAACGGTCAAGCTCCTTTATACCATCAACATTGTGTAGGAGCATTGTGAAGTAATTGCACTCGATAACCTTTGCCTCACCACCCTTCTCTAAGTTATACTTGCGATGTAGGAGCTCTGCGTCAGCCTCAAAATCAATGGCATCAATTGCGAGTGATGTGTGTAGCTCTCTACCCTTTCCGTTGGCATCTACCCTATCCCAATCGTAAATACGGTATGTTACATCAGAGGTTTGCTGTACCTCTACAACTTCGATGCCTGCACCAAGTGCGTGTACGGTGCCAGCAGGAATAAAGAATACGTCGCCAGGTTTTACGGGTACTCTGTTAAGAAGCGACTCGAGGCGTGATTCTGAGACAGCAGCAATATACTCTTCACGGGTGATGTTTAGATCCTTAAAACCTAAATATATAGCAGCATCTGGCTTACAATCAACTACATACCAAGCCTCTGTTTTGCCATAACTGTTATGGCGCTCCTCTGCTAGAGTATCGTCTGGATGTACCTGCACAGAGAGTTTATCGTTGCAGTCGAGGTACTTAATAAGTAGCGGAAATTCAAGGCCATAGCGCTCAAAGTTATTCTCGCCTATAAGCTCTCCCATATAAACTTCGATAATCTCCTCGAGATTGTTGCCCTTAAGAAAGCCATTTGCAACCCCTGAGATGTCACCTTTTACAGATGATAGATCCCAGCTCTCACCATATAGTTTATCTTTTGCAAGACGACCTGCCGCCTTGCCCTTCTTCTTCAATATTGCCTGACCGCCCCAAATTCGCTCTTTGACACGTGGCTTAAACTTAATAGGATAGAGCATATTATCTTAACTAAAATAGAGTTTCAACATAGTTTACAACATCGTCGATAGTTGCATTGAGTGCGAAGGTCTTAACGGGCTTAAGATAGAACAATTCGCGATTCTTCTTTGCTGCCTCTTCGCCCGCGCCTGTAACGTTTAGCATAATGCAAGCGTCCTTGTCGATTGAGCCACTCTCGACCATCTTGATAAGAGATGCAAGTGCAACAGCAGGTGCTGGATGGATATCGATACCCTCCAACTCCTTGAAAAGCTTTCCGGCACGACGTGCCTGAGCATTTGTTGCCACCATTACATCGCCATTTGTAGCCTTGAGAGCATCGTATAGTCCACCTGCAAATGTGTATGGAGGTCTGCGGTTCGACAGAACCTTTGCATCAATAAGCTCTGCATCTCTGCGAGCCTTCTTCATATCGTATGGTAGCATATCGCGTGAGTCTGAGCGCCACGCATCGAAGATTGGTACGAATGGGGCATTCTGCGATACTATCAACTTCATTAGGTTGTTGCCGAAACGGCCATCCTCGATTAAACGCATATTTGCCTCCCATGCGGCAATAGCACCAGTGCCACTACCTACAGCCTGGAAATAGTAATCTGGAATGCGACCAATGGTGGTTACAGCAGATAATACGGTTGTACCCATACCATCGCGACGAGCCACGTTCTTAGCGCCACCCTCAGCATAGTACTTGTGAGACTTTAGTGCCATATTGCTAAGGTTGATGGCATCGAAATAGTCGCCACCCTTCTCGCAAGCAATTAGCTTTACACAGTCATTAATTGGCTCTGTAAACCACAGTGCATCAAGATTATCGGCTGGTACAGCAAGAAGTAACTTTATGTTGTTATCTGAGCATACACGAGCAAAGGCACGAGCCGTATTGCCAGCTGAGGCTACTACCAATACTCTATCCTCTCTCTCGTCCATACGAGCACATACGCTGTATGCCTCGGTCTCCTTAAACGAGCATGTGGTCATCTTTACGCCATGACGTGGGGCGTAGCCATTGAGTGTGATCCAAAGGTTTGATAAGCCTAAATGTTTAGCTAAAGCCTCGCTCTTGTATGTGACCGGTGCAGATGATCCGCTTAGGATGCGCTTAATAGGTAGCCAGTCGCAGAATTTGTAGAATCCGTAGTCGTCGGTCTTGAGGTTTAACTGCTTAGTGGCGTATTTTGTGCGCACCAACGATGGTGTTTTGCACTCTGCATCGTCTAATATCCAACCAGTATCGTCAAATTCGCGACCTGTGGCTATACACTGTAGTGTGTATTTTGTGGGTTTGAAGTCTTCCATTTGCCTAATTCTATATTACAATGCGCAAATGTAATCAAAATTACCGATATTACAAAAGAGCGCGAAATGTTTGATAATGGAAAAATTTTGCTACCTTTGTACAATAACTGGAAATCTAATTAAACTTAACTAAATATGAAAAAGTCAATTATCTGGATTATTGCAGCTATCCTTATTGTTGGAGGTGCAGTTGCAGCATTTATGATGATCTCTAAGAGTGATAAAGAGGCATCACAGAGAGCCGAGGCGCTACCATTGGTCGCTTATGTAAATCTTGATCAGCTTGCTGAGAAGGGTGCTTTTGATAAGTTTATTACGGCTGATGATCGCAGTCTTCTTGCATCAATGCTATCATCGGGCGTTGATGGTAAGAAGGAGGCTAAGCAGCTAAAGGATATTGTGAAGAATTTGGATGCTATGGGTATTGATACTCAGAAGCCTGTATGCTGTTATTTGGCAGAGGACTTTACAGGTATGGTGTTTGTAGCAAACATCTCTGATGTGGAGCGAGCAGATAGCACGATATCACTTATATCATATATCCTTGAGGAGGATGGCGAGGATGCTCTCGACCTTAGAGTAAAGAACGATACTCGTACAATTGATGGAGAGGATTTTGCTGTTGCATACAACGACAATCTATTTGCTTTGGCTTTTGGAGGTTATGACGAGAACCTTGGTCTTGCCAAGAGAGCTGTTAAGCAGGCTCAGGTCGATTTGTCTATGTTTGGTGCGAGCGATATCGCTGTTTCTGTGAATGTAGACAAGTGTTTTAGTTTCGTTAGAATGCAGTTGGATGATCAAAAGATGATGTTGGAGGAGATGTATGATAATGGTGATATCGACTTTGATTACTATCGCGATCAGATTGAATCATTGTCAGAGACAGAGGCTATGTTGGATGAGTACTCTAACTCTTTAGAGCCAAATGCGAGCATCCTCTTCTCGTTGACCTTTGATAATGGCCGTATGACACTCGCTTATAGCTGTGATGGTATCGACCTCGGCGAGTATGATAATATTGTAAAGCCAGTAAATATGGATCATTTGGCATATCTATCTAAGGATACATGTGCTGTGATGAGTATGGGTGTGAATGGTCCAGCTTGGTCTGAGTTTATCCGCGACTTATTGACAAGCGATATGCTAAGAAGTCTTGATATTTACCTCTCTTCTGAGGAGAGAATGATTGTATCAATTGTAGCTGATGCGATTGAGACTATTGATGGCGGTGTTACTATTGCTCTTGATGATCTCGATGGCGAGCTTGTGGAGGAGTACGACTACTACTGGGATGAGTACACTGTAGAGCCTTCATTGAAGAGTGTTGACGCGTTGCTTATGGCTGATGTTACCGATTCATATATTATTGCTAATATTTCTCAGTTTGCCGGTGATTACATGGTAAAGGAGAATTCAAGACACTATTCACTAAACTGGATGGATAATGACTTTATGATGGGCCAGGATAATGGTTTGTTCTATGTGGGTGCTAATATGACTCCAGTAGAAAAGGGTTCATCAGCATTGAATGCTAAGTGGGCAAAGGATATTGAGGGCTCTGTAAGCTATGTCGTGCTAAATATTGATGCACTTATGACAACTGAGTTTATGAAGATGATGGATACTTATTTAGAGGGCGATTCAGATTACTTGGTATTCCGTGAGGTGATAGATATGTTTAGCTATGCCTACGTTGATGCAAAAGATTATAATTCTTCTGAAATTGTTGTTGTGTTTGACGATAAGAAGACTAATGCTCTTGAGCAGATTAACAATCTCGTCATGCCAGTAATAATTGAGGAGGCTTTAGGCTCGTTGTATTAGTCTTATGGATAGAATCACGCTTAGTGGCGTTGTTCCTGAGATATTTGCATCTCGTGAAGGGTTAACGTCGGATGTCTGGCTTCGTGAGGTAAGTTTTGAGCGAGGTAAAAGGTATCTTGTGCGCGCTGAGTCGGGCACAGGAAAATCCTCGCTGTGTAGCTATATCTATGGTCAGAGAGGTGACTATCGTGGTGCTATACTCTTTGATGATAAGGATATTCGCGATTATAATAGTCGCCACTGGAGTGATATTCGTCAAAATAACATAAGTATTCTATTTCAGGAGTTGCGACTCTTTGGGGAGTTAACAGCATTGGAGAATGTGTGGATTAAAAACTCAATCACTCTCCATAAGAGTCGTGAGGAGATAGTTGCTCTATTTAAGGAGTTGGGTATTGCTGATAAGTTGGATGTTCGTACAGATCGTTTGTCGTTTGGACAGCAGCAGCGTGTGGCGTTGATTCGTGCTTTGTGTCAACCGTTTAGCTTCTTGCTTCTCGATGAGCCAATCTCTCATCTGGATGATAGGAATAGCGATGTAATGCGTGATGTGATACTCCGTGAGGCGGATAAACAGGGGGCTGGTGTGATTGCAACATCTATTGGAAAACAAATGAATATCGATTACGACCTATGCCTAAATCTATGACCCTAATCTGGAGATTGCTGCGAAAGCATATTAGTCTCTTTGAGTTGGCTATATTCTTTGTAGTCAACCTTATAGGTATGACCGTTATCGTAGGTGGTGTACAGCTATATAACGACGTGAAGCCTATATTGTCGGGCGAAAATAGACTTATAGGTAACGACTACTTGGTGGTAACTCGTCCAGTAGAGCGTGTAGGTGGTGACGGAAAGCGTTTTTCAGTAGATGATATTTCTGATCTTGAAGCACAGGAGTTCGTGACCGATGTAGGTGCATTTACATCGTCGCAGTATGAGGTATATGGCTCAATAATGTTTGGCGGTAGAAGGCTATCTACAATGCTATTCTTTGAGTCCGTACCCAATGAGTTTATCGATATCATACCTAAGGAGTGGAAGTATAAGGGTGGCGAACAATTAATACCTATTATACTGCCACGCAACTACTTAAACCTGTATAACTTCGGTTTTAGTTCAACTCAGCAACTACCACAAATCACCGAGGATGTGATTAAGTGTGTTGAACTTGATATTAGCTTGCGAGGTAATGGCTTATTGGAGACCTATACAGGCCGTGTAGTAGGCTTCTCGGATCGTATCAATACGATTCTTGTCCCAGAGCAGTTTATGATGTGGGCTAATGAGCGATACGGGGAAGGTGAAAATGAGGAGGCAACACGTCTAATTATCGAGGTGGAAGATCCTACAAATCCTGAGTTGGCTGCCTATATCAAGACCAATGGGTATGAGATTGAGAATAAGCCTGCAGAGAGTAGTAAGGCTATGTATATACTTAAAGTGTGTGTTGTGGTAATTGTGTGTATAGGTCTGGTATTTAGCATATTATCAATTATCATTCTCACGCTTAGTATTTACTTGCTACTGCAGAAGAATATCTCGAAGCTTGAAAATCTTGTGCTTATAGGTTATACTCCTGAGCGAGTGGCACTACCCTACAATCTGCTTGCCATAACGCTTAATATCTCGATATGGGTTATTAGCTCTGTGGTGATAATTATCGCTCAGAGATTCTATATTGGTTATATATCGCAAATTGCGGGTTGTGAATTAAGTGCATCACCTCTGGTAGCTATAGGAGTTGGAGCATTGTTTACCGCGCTTATAATCATCTTTAATTTCTATATTATAAATCGTAAAATCAGGGAGATATCTCGTAAACGATGATTCGAAAGGCAACAATAGAGGATGTCGCAGATATTATGAGCATCGTTGCAGATGCTCAGCTCTCTTTGCGAGAGTTGGGTATCGACCAATGGCAAGATGGCTATCCCTCAAAGTCTGTGATAGAGGGCGATATAACATCTGGTGTTGGATATCTATTTTGTCTTGATAATAAGATAGTTGGTTATGCGGCTATCGTGCTAACTGGCGAGGTAGCGTATAGCCAAATACCTGATAGTGTTTGGAATACGACATCGGATTATGTCGTTGTGCATCGTATATGTGTAAAGCGAGGTTACACTAAGTCGGGCGTTGCAATGGCGTTGATGAATTTTGCCTCACAGATAGCTCGCGAAAGTGGTTATACGGGTTTTCGCATAGATACGCACCGAGGTAATGTACGTATGTTGTCGATGCTTGAAAAGCTTCGCTTTAAGTATGTCGGTATTATCTACTACGATAGTGGTGAGCGTTTGGCGTATGACCTAAAGTTATGCGGTAGTTTATAGATGTGAAAAGTTGTGGTATGGCAAGTTATCTACAAGTAGAGAATATATCAAAGTCGTATGGCGACCGTACGCTTTTTTCGAATATCAGTTTTAATATAAACGAGGGTGATAAGATTGCTCTTGTTGCTCCAAATGGTACGGGAAAGTCGTCGCTGCTGAAGATATTGGCGGGCGTGGAGAGCTCCGATAGAGGTGGCGAGGTCAAGTTTATGAAGGATATCAAGGTTGCTTTCCTTGATCAGGATAGCCACTTCGACCCGAAACGAACAATATTTGAGGAGGTCTACGCACAAATGGGCGACCTCTCTCCAGCATTGAAGGAGTATGAGTATGCCGTGGAGAGTGGCGATATCAAACGTTTGGAGCGAGCTATTGCCGAGATGGATAGATCGGATGGCTGGAGTATCGAGCAGAAGATTCGTCAGGTGCTATCCTCACTAAAGATTGAGCGCTGGAACCAGCCTATGGGCGAATTGTCGGGTGGCGAGGCTAAGCGTGTGGCGTTGGCGTGTATGATGCTGCAAGATGCCGAGTTTATCATTATGGATGAGCCTACCAACCACCTCGATATCGATATTATCGAGTATTTGGAGAGTTATCTTCAGCGTTCGCGATGCACATTGCTAATGGTTACTCATGACCGCTATTTCCTTGATAGAGTGTGTAATACTATTATGGAAATTGACCGTGGTGAGCTGTTTGTATATCGTGGTAATTACACCGAGTATCTCGAAAAGCGCGAGGAGCGATATCTAAATATGCAGGCTGAGATAGACAAATCTCGCAACCTTTTGCGTAGAGAGTTGGAGTGGATACGTAGCACGCCTCAGGCGCGTACGGGTAAGGCTCGATACCGCATCAATGCCTTCTATGATTTGAAGGATAAAGCTTCGGTGAGCCTGCGTACGGATAGTGTTGAGATTGATGTTGCGCAGTCGCGCCTTGGTCGCAAGGTCATCGACTGTATGGATCTAAACCTCTCGTTCGAGGGGCGCAAGATGCTCGATAACTTCTCCTATAAGTTTACGCGCGGTGAGCGTGTGGGTATCGTAGGTCGCAACGGTGTGGGCAAGACCACCTTTATAAACCTTATGGCGGGCAAGCTACAGCCAGATAGCGGTGTTATAGAGCACGGCGAGACCCTGCGTATCGGATATTATACGCAGAAGGGTATCGCCTTTAAGCCTGGCCAGACCGTCTTGGAGTGCGTGCAGGATGTTGCAGATATTGTTAAGGCATCGGATGGTCACGCTATATCGGCTACGACATACCTAAACCGTTTCCTATTCCCGCACGAAACATTTAATAAGCGCGTAGATATCCTTAGTGGTGGTGAGAAGCGTCGTTTGTATCTCTTGATTGTGTTGATGCAGAATCCCAACCTGCTAATCCTCGATGAGCCTACCAACGACCTCGATATTATGACTCTCAACGTGTTGGAGGAGTATTTGACCGAGTTTAAGGGATCATTGCTTATTGTGTCGCACGATAGATACTTTCTCGATAAGTGTGTCGACCATATCTTTGTCTTTGAGGGCGATGGTCGCATTAAGGATTTCGTGGGCAAGTACAGCGAGTATCGCGAGTATATCAAGGAGAAGGTGTCTATGGAGCGTAGCGAACAGCGCACTGCAGCGCCACAAAAGTCTCAGCAGCAGCGCACGCACGACACCTCAAAGCGTAAACTATCCTTTAAGGAGCAAAAGGAGTTGGAGCAGTTGGAGGCTGACCTTGCCACTCTTGGCGAGGAGCGCACAACCCTCGAAAACGAGATTTCATCTGGCACACTACCCTACGAACGCCTTTCTGAGGTCTCGAAACGCATCGAGGAGCTGATTGCTCTGATTGACGAAAAGGAGATGCGCTGGTTAGAGCTGAGTGAGTAATCAGTAAAAGCGTTAAACAAAGGTAGACGGTTAATTTAACGTGAGTATTAAAATAATACCCGCGCTACGATTGGTAACACGGGTAATATCCTCAATAAAGAGAAATGTTTTTATTTTAGAGTGGTAGATTTGTTTTGTCGCAAAAGAACAACCAAAATTTCTACTCGCACTCCATAACCACTCTAAAGCCCAAATCAAAATTACGAGTTTCGGGAGTAACATGATTTCTATTCTCTATACGTGCATACTTATAACCACTTGCCCAACTGCCACCCTTAAATGTTTTCTCACGTGTTTCACCTATATCATTAGACGGTAAAACTTTAGCATATTTTGCATATAACAGACTATCATAGGTATTACCACACCACTCATGCACGTTGCCAGTCATATCATAAACACCTATACTATTTGGACATTTTGTACCTACCTTAGTAGTAGACTGCAATGCAAAGTCCGCATTAGCGACAATTTCAAGAGAATCGCTTCCACTCTCTTTGAGTAATCTCATATTTCCCAATGTAAAACGGTTCTATTTCAACAACCGTTTGTGGACTTTCATCGGCATCACCAATAGCATTATTATCACCTAAGACTACACAACCGCCCTCCACAAACACCATGTCTGGATATACATCAACCATACAACCCGAAAGTGTCAAAAACAAAATGATTAATCTACAATATCTCATACAACAAGCCAAAAGTAAAGAAGGATGCGAGGCAATTACCCCACACCCTTCTTTGCTAAAATTAATTACCAAGATAGTAACTTGCAACACGGCCTATACCATATCCTAAGTCATAAGCCTCTTCGTTGGACAAATTATTCACACCTGCGCAAGAGGTCACAATTGTTGCAAGCATAATAATACCAAGCAACATTGCGGCAATTCGTTTAATCTTTTTCAGAACTCTATATATTATTCTATTTTCAAAGTTACTCTTCCACTAACACCTGTAGCATCTACATATATGCGAGTAGATTCTGACCTTGTTCTACCGGCAGGAACTGTTACAATTCCACTTCCGATGTGCTCTCGACCATAATATGCAGATACTGTTACATGGATATCTTCGTTTTGTGGACAATTAAGTAGGACTGTTGCATCTACCCAAGATTCTCCATCACCATAAGGTGTAACTTCTGTCCACACATTTACACTTGTGCGTTCTAATGAAACCTTGCATGTATAAAGATCTTCCACTTGTATATTTGTGTGGTTATCATTATTATTCGCAAATACATTGATAGTAGCAAACATTGCTACAATTGTCAAAAGCATAATCTTTTTCATAATATTCAAGTTTGTCACCTATATATTTTCTACTCACTTACGGCTTTTCGATTACTCCGTTGTGCCTTGAACTGTTTTAATAAATACGCACAAAAAAAGCGCGGCACTTTCAGTATATTTTCGCTCAGAGGTGTTTGGCGTAACCCGACAGAATAAATATAACTAAAAGCCCGCACTGAAGAGTGCGAGCATTTCAACTATTATTCCATTCTGTCTTCTTTTAGTCGCCAAACTTTCCGAGTGAATGAATACAGCTAAAACGCTTTCCCAATATGTCTAAAATGTGCGTATCGAACTATACGCTATGCTTCATAGGCAAATAAATTTTATTATGTTTCCACAAAGTTAATTATTTTTCTACAAAGTACAACTAATCTGGATATATTTATGCTACATGCAATACTTAGCTCCAAAAATAGCACCTTGTAAATAGACAAATTCGGCGGTGAAAATAAATTCGCCGCCGAATAAAATGAAGTCTCTCACTTTTATGCCTGCAACCACTTGTGCTTTGCTACGCTATAGATAGGTACAAATGGAAGGATTAGCGGAGTCTTCTTGATATATGCCTGGAACTCAGGGTCGTTGCCGTAGGTCTCGGTCTGGCGAAGCTCCAAGCGACGAGCACCGCTAAACATAACATATACGATGCCGATATAGCCAACGATAGCGATAACCCACTGCCATAATGTGCAGCAAGCACCGATGCAGATAAGGAAGCTACCTGTCCACATCAATACCTCGCCGAAGTAGTTTGGACAACGTACGATTCGATAGAGACCTGTATCTACATATCTACGCGCATTAACCTTCTTAGCTGCGCTCTTCTGTGCATCGGCAACCATCTCGATAATAACACCGATAGTTGCAACAATAGCACCTACCCACGCCCATACCTCGTTGACTGGTGCGCCATTAGCCATATTGTATAGATAGAATGTCGCTGGGCTCATCTGACCAACGTATAGCAAAGCGCACATAATCCAAATAGCGAACATTACGAATAGTGGCTTCTTGGTGGTATTCTCTGGCTGATACAAAATCTGCTTATATGTGGCAGACTTGCGCTCTCGGTGTAGAAGATAGAGGGCCAATCGTAGTCCATAAACGAATAACACGGCACACAGAATAGCCGTAGGGAGTGTTAGTTCGTTATGGAAAATAATAGCTGTGGCAGCTGCAAGGGCTGTGATAGTCAAGCCGTAACCGATGCTAAAGAAGTAAATAAAGTAGAGCCAACCCACTGCCGACACGGCAAATGAGATGCCCAAAAGGATGAGTAAATAGGTCATAATATTTAATGTTAAAGATGTATATTGTAACAAAGTTATGAAATAATTTGTTTTACACAACCATAAATTTGCATAATTGGCTGTATATAGATACTTTTGTAGAAAAATAGAACTATGGCTAAGAGTAGAATTGATAGAGAGAAAGAGGTTGTAGGTCGAATGATTGAGCTATACTGCAAAAAGAGGCTTGGTATGGCGGAGGTATCTGAGGAGTATAAAGAACTTCAAATGTATGCGTATAAAAGGCTGGATATGTGCAAATTCGGCAACGACAAACCGGCGTGTAAGCGATGTCCGATACACTGCTATAAGCCTGAAATGCGAGAGAAGATACGCGCTATAATGCGTTGGGCAGGACCACGAATGTTGATATACGATCCAATTGCCGCGATACGCCATTTGTTTAATAAGTAATATTGTGTGAAAGATGAGAGAGGTAGATCCTAAAACAACAAATCGAGCTAAGGCTTTTGAGCTGTGGATGAATGCCACAATGCCAATGGTGACTATGACAAAGACCTTTGATATAACACATTTGCTACGAATTTCAAAGCGTAAAGGTGTAAAACTCAATATGTTGATGTGTTATGCTGTGGTTAAAGCTGCATCATCGTTTAAGGAGTTCTATATGTTGCCTGTTAAGGATAAGTTGATGGCGTTCGACAATATTGCAATTAATACTATTGTAATGACAAAGGATGGGGGAATAAACACCTGTGATATTCCATTTTCGGATGATATTCATCAGTTTGAGGCAGACTATTTGCGTATTACACAATTGGCACAGACAAGCACAGAGGATGTTGTACTGGGTGATGACTATATGGTTATAGGAAGTTCTGCACTTACAAAGTGTGAACTTGACTCTGTTGTAAATGTCTACGCAGGCTTTTGGAATAATCCTTTTGTTGTGTGGAGTAAGTATCGTAAGGGTTTGTTTAAGACTACCCTTTCGCTGTCGTTCCAATTCCATCATACCCAGATGGATGGTCCTATATCAACAGGCTTCCTAAATAGGTTGCAGGAGGTTATGAATACGATAAAGTATTAGTATGAAAGAGATATATTTTGCAGGTGGATGTTTTTGGGGTACTGAACACTATTTCAAACAGATAGATGGTGTTATTTCAACTGAAGTTGGATATGCTAATGGTGATACCGAATATCCTACTTATGAAGAGGTGTATACAGATACTACAGGGTATGCTGAGTGTGTAAAGGTCGTCTATGATCCATCGGTAATAGCTCTTGAATATCTCGTTGAGCTCTTCTTTCGTTCCATAGATCCCCTATCTCTCAATCGCCAAGGAAATGATTGTGGTACACGATATCGTACTGGTGTGTACTATACCGACAATGAAGATGTTGTAAAGATTAAATCAATCTTTGATGTAGTTGAACAATCTATTGGTGAATCGTTGGTGGTAGAGCTTGAACCACTCAAGAATTTCTATCAAGCCGAAGAGTATCATCAAGACTATTTGGATAAGAATCCAGGTGGTTATTGCCATATTCCAATAGAGCTTATGATGATGGCTCGATTAGCAAATAAACGGTAGTGTAGACTCTATAGGAGTGGGTAGATAGTGGGTGGCTGGATGGATACCCATTCAGCGCCATTGCCCTGTGATGTGCAGGTGATGCGCACTGATTTGATAGGTTGCGTAGGGTACTCTATAGTGTACATACCGCACTCTAAATCACCGATATAGGTGAAGTTATATCCATCATAACTTACCTCGACATATCCATTTTCAAAAATATAGCGTGGTAGCTGAAAATTACCTGTTGCAACCTTCATCCTTCGGCACTTTACCGGTGTATCGAAGGTAAACATTACCCAGTCGCCTATATCGCCAGCGCGTGTGGTGCGTGCTAAACGTCCATAATTTTCCGCCTTGTCAAACGAATATCTCTCACTCTCTGGCATAGATGAGGTGATATCAAATTTAGGTGTAATTGTCTTAAAATGAGCATTAATAGCTGTCGCAGTTGACTTTGCCTTGCCACGACGCGAGATAAAGGAGTATTCTGCGGGGGTATCTGTTGAGATTGGCTTTGTGTAGAGCATCTCTGTTGTCATTGGCTCTCTACGATAGTAGATGTAGCTACCATCATCTACGGTTACTGATAGTAGACCATTCTCGTATTTAACTATTGGAGAATCGAGACGATACGCTACACTCATTGCATCTAACCTATTGTAGTGCTCAACCATACGCTTATAGAAAAGCTCGCTATCTCGTTCCTCGCTTATTGTCCATGCAATTTCGGCAAGGGCTACAATGCGAGGGAATGTCATATAGTGTAGATAGGTCGGCTCTTCTGGTGTATGCGATGCGTATAGCTCACTAAAGAATGAACCCTCGAAACCTGCTATATTAGCACACTCCTCTGGTGTAAAGCCCACAGATGTAGGTGTGAAGTTATACACCTTTGTCCAATCGAATATAGCAGCCCAGTCGTGACCATCCTCGCGTGGTGACTGCTTCATATCAAAGTAGAAGTATTGGCCAGGCATAACTACGGTTTTGTAGCCATTAGATGCTGCCTTTCGGCACTCATTGATGCTCTCCCAGCCATAAACAAGTGTGTTATTAGTAAGTTTTCCACCATTGATAGATTCATTCCATACTGCGGGATGTTTGCCGTATCGTGCTAATATATCTATTAGTGACGACATAAAGTAGTACTGTAGTTCAGATGTGGTAGACATCTTGTTGTCAGCCATTAATCTTGTGCAATCTGGACAGCGTTTCCACTGTGACATATCTACCTCATCACCACCGATATGTATATACTGCGATGGAAATAACTCGCATACTTCGCGCAGAATATCTTCCAAAAGGGTGTAGTTCTCATTGCGTGATGCACAGAACGCCGAGCGTGTGTCGTATCCAAATGAGGCCTGCTTATTGGGTGAATAGTTGCACAATATCTCTGGGTGTATGGTTGCGATACAGAGACTATGGCCAGGAAGGTCAATTTCAGGTATAATCTCGATGTTTCTGATGCGCGCATATTCAATTATCTCGCGCATATCCTCTTGTGTATAGTAGCCACCCCAGCGCTCGTTCCATTTGCCATAACGAGGCCATATTGGACTGTCGCCACCACGAAATCCTCCTACTTCTGCCAACTCAGGATGAGATTTTATCTCTATACGCCACGCCTCGTCATCGGTAAGGTGTAGGCGGAGTGAATTTATCTTGTGATAGGCAAGCAGGTCGAGATACTCCATTATCGCCTCCTTATCCATCCATGTACGGCAGACGTCGAGCATAAAGCCTCGGTGAGTATATCGAGGGGCGTCCTCTATGGTGCAGTATGGAAGCTCGGCGGTTACGAGTCCTTGCTTTTTGTACACCTCGGCAGGAAGTAGCTGCAACAGTGTAGTAATGCCATTAAAGACTCCGCCATAACCGCCTCCAACGATAGAGATGCCAGGTGAGTTTATCGTAAGTAGATACTCTTCTACGGTAAGGCTTTTATCTATAGATAACATTATATGACCATCTTTATCGCTCTTTGTTGCAGTGATATACGATGAGAAATATTCGATTATTGGCATAAGCGAATCGTCGCTAATGCTAATCTTCGTCGGCGAGGGTAGATGGTAGCTTCCCGCCTCAATAATAGTAGACTTAGGTGTTGGTATTATACACACTTGACGCGCACCTGATGTTGTATAGGTGCACAGCAGTGTGATAAAATATACAAACCTAAGTATGGCTTTCATAGATTACTTAACTCTTAATCGCTTGCCAAGTTTAAGTATGGTGGTTGGTTGAATGTTGTTTAGTTTACAGATCTTGTTTACCGTGGTACCATACTTTAGAGCCAGAGCACTAAGAGTATCGCCAGAGCGTATTGTGTGATACTTTACTTCGGCAGCGGCTTTGCGTTCAGCCTCCTCTTGCTTTTCGATCTCAATCTCGTCGTCAAAGTCTTGATCGAACTTAGCGTATATGCTAAAATGGCGACGTTTAAGTAGTAACTCCTCGCGTCGTAGCTCTCCTGTCTTAAAGTCGATTATTCGCTCAGGATCAAATGATTGTCCGCGATATCTAACCTCGAAATGTAGGTGTGGTCCAGAACTGCGACCTGTACTACCACCCAAACCAATCTGCTGACCTGCAACCACCCAGTCTCCCGCCTCGACATTGCGTTCAGAGAGGTGAGCGTAGTAGGTCTCGAGACCATTACAGTGGCGAATGATAATCAAATTACCATAATTGCCCGAATATTTAGATAGACGCACCTTACCATCAAATGTTGCATATACAGGCTCACCAGTCTTAAGAGCGATATCTATGCCCTGATGCTGGCGACCTCTACGAGGACCATAACGAGATGTTATGGTTCCTAAGCGTGGATAATGGTAGCTCTTTAGTGAGTCTACAAGTCGTATAGGCGTAGCTTCTGGTAGTGAGTTTAGCTCCACATCGTTATACGCATTGGTAGCAGCGGTGTTCCAATGGTCGTTGAATATGGTTGTATCGTTTCTAAAGTCCTCTGCAAGGAGGTAGCGCCATGTATTGTCGTTGAATAGTAGGATGCTTATTGCACTATTGGGTGTGGATAGTGTGTCAATTACTGCCACTTGACCTAAAGTGCGTGTGGGCAATACGCGCTGATCTATGCTTTTCTCAATCTTGACATCACTCTGCAGAGAGTCGATGCTCTGTATGGCGAGTGTGTCGACATCTTGGGCAAAGGTGATGGTCGCAATTAGTGGGAATATAGTTGATATAAGGTATCTTAACATTGTAATAGTGTTGTTGTTACTTAATCTCCTTAATCATATCTTCAGCAAGCTCTAACTGGTGGTAGAACTCCTCTCCGAAGGCTCGAATTATAGGCTCTTTAAGTCCCTTATAGACTGGTAGTCCAATCTTTTTTCCACACTCACGCGCAGAACTACATACCGCCCAGCGGTGGTAGTTAAGACCTACCGAACCATTGCGGAAGTGGCTTACGCGAATTGGGTATAGGTGACACGAAATAGGCTTTATAAATGAGCACTTTCCCTCGCGGTATGCACGCTCAATAGCGCAGAATGTGATGCCATTCTCCTCGAAGGCATAGGCGCACGCCGCATTGTCAACCAAAGGTGTGGTGTAGTCGCCATCGGCGTCCACAACCATAAATCCCTGCTCTTCGACTGCATCTCTACCCTCCTGTGTCATATATGGACTATAGTTCTCCCACTCCTCCTCCAAGATATCGACCTCATCTATGTCGAGCGGTGCTCCAGAGTCACCTTCAACACAGCAAATACCCTTACATAGACCTAAATCACAGCTAAAGCATTCCCTTAGTAGGTCGAGGCTAACTATTTTATTATCAATTTCTATCATCTTACTATGGGTTGTATATATCCTTATAACGGAATGATAAAATCTCGTAAACCATATCGTGCAACTGCTTAGCCTCTTGGTTCTCTGGCTCAAGCTTTAGGGCGTGGTTGAAGTCGTTGATGGCCTTGCCCCACTCGTTATACTGGAAGTAGCACTTACCTCGCTCGATATATACGTTGGCGCGCTCATCACCTGCCTCTATCATAGATGTTAGGCGTACGATGCGACCTGCAGGAGTCCATAACTGATTCTTGGTAATATACTCGGCTACAGGCTTACATGCCATAGCTGAGATATCGCCACCACGGCCACTTGTGTCACGAATTTCTGTTGATGAATACTCCATATATGGAGCATCCTCTAAGATGGTTACCCTATCGGCGAACTTCTCTACAGCGTAACCCTTACGTGGGTAGACATATATCTTGTACTCAGCCAAGATGCGCTCGTAATCCTTCCACTCGTCAAAGCGAGACCATATATCGCTACCAGTGATTATGGCGAACTCCATTATCTCACCGCAATTCTCCTTGAGGTAATCGAGGGTATTGATTGTGTATGATGGCTTTTCGAGTACAAACTCTATAACGGATGGCTTAATCTGCTCTGGGTATTTTGACTCCTTGCACGCCATCTCTGTCATCTCATAGCGAGTGTACTCAGGTGTCTGTAGAAGATCTGCCTTAAATGGATTCTGGGGTGATATGATAAGCGCAACCTCGTCTGCAAGGTTGTGCTCAATTGCGTATTCGGCAAGTGCAATATGACCATTGTGTACTGGGTCAAATGAGCCGAAATATAATAACATACGTTTTTTCATACTAAGTTTTACTTTAGAAAGTTTGTAATAATCTTAGTGACCTCCGCAACGGCATCATCCAACTTGTCGTTCACAACGACATGGTCGAACTCTGGAGCCTTAGATATCTCGAACTCAGCCTTAGCAATGCGCTTGAGAATAACCTCTTCGCTATCGGTGCCACGACCACGAAGGCGACGCTCAAGCTCCTCGATAGATGGTGGCATTACGAATACCGAGCAGGCATCCTCGCCAAAGAGTCTCTTTAGAGAGATGCCACCCATAACATCTACGTCGAAGAGTATGGTGTTACCCTTAGCCCAAATGCGCTCCATCTCTCGCTTCAGTGTTCCGTAACAAGTACCCTGATATACCTCCTCCCACTCTACAAACTCGCCTCGCTCAACACAAGCCTTGAACTCCTCGTTTGAAAGGAAATAGTAATCTTTGCCATCCTGCTCCTGACCACGAGGTTGACGTGATGTAGCTGAAATCGAGAACTCGAAGCAGTCGAAATGCTTAAGTAGCTCGTGTACGATAGTGGTCTTGCCCGAACCACTGGGTGCTGAAAATATCACTAACTTTCCCATAATTATAATATGTTGAGCACCTGCTCTTTAATCTTTTCTAATTCATCCTTCATTTTAACTACAAGGCGCTGCATATTAGCCTCGTTTGACTTCGAACCCATAGTGTTAATCTCGCGACCGAGCTCCTGAGCGATAAAGCCTAACTTACGACCTGGAGCATCCTCCTCGTTTGCCACCTCGCGGAAGTATGTGCAATGGTTGTCGAGGCGTACCTTCTCCTCTGTAATATCGAGCTTCTCGATGTAGAAGATCATCTCCTGCTCAAGGCGGTTGTTATCGATCTCCACAGCGTGCTTCTCGAGATTCTCTCTGATTCTATTCTTAATAACCTCTACGCGGGCAGTTTCGAATGGCTCAACCTCGTGGCGATACTGCTCAATAAGGTCGATACGCTTGAATAGGTCTGCAATAAGGATTGCACCCTCCTGTATACGGAAGGCGTTTAGCTGCTCGGTAGCCTCTATTGTGGCATCTATAATTGCCTTTAGTTCGTCGTCGCTAACATCTTGCTCCTCAGATGTGATAACATCTGGCATACGCAAGATTGTACTAAGGAAATAGTCGCCATCGGCAACTACATCGTTCTGCGCACACACCTCTCTAAGCTCCTTGGCATAGGCAGCAAAAGCCTCGCGGTTTATATGTGCTGTAGTCTCGGCAACCGAGTTCTCGAACGACACAAAGCAATCAACCTTACCTCGTTGTAGCTCACGAGTAATTATAGCTCGCACCTCTGCTTCGATAGCGCGGTATCTGCTTGGAATTTTGATGCTTAGGTCAAGCTGCTTGGAGTTGAGCGACCTTAGTTCTACTCTGAATTTCTTATCACCATATACGGCTTCACCCTTGCCGAAGCCTGTCATTGACTTTATCATACCAGTTGAGATATATTTATATCTCACAAAGGTATAAAAAAATGGGCGGTCATACAAATTTTTGTATGAAAAAGAGTGTAAAAAGAGAGTGAGACTATCCGATGGTATTGCCTCCATCAAACAATCTCACTCGATATTATACTTTTAGCCTCTACGGCCTATCTCTCTATGTTACTCAACACATCTATCGCACTTAGCTGCAAGCATCTGGTCTGCCAACTGCTCAAGTGCAGGGATATCTGTTGGCTTAAGGCGTGACATAATCGTTACAACGTCCTCTACTACAGAGACATCCTTAAATCTGTCGATGATATTACGCATAGCACGACCTGCTGATGGTGCCCACGAGCCATTCTCGATGATACCGATGCGGCGCTTGCAGTAGCCCTTGATAGCAAGGTGGTGCAAGAAATCGTGCATAGGTGGGAATACATCCGAGTCGTAAGAGGCTGCAGCTACAACCAAATGGCTATAACGGAAGGCATTCTCTACAGCCTCCGCCATATCTACACGTGCAAGGTCTGAAACAACAACCTTCTTTGCTCCCTTAGCTCGAAGGATATCTGCGAACTTCTTGGCTACCTCTGCAGTGTTACCGTGAATAGATGCGTAGGCAATGAATATGCCCTCATCCTCTGGCTCATACTTGCTCCAAGTGTCGTACAAACCGATGTAGTAACCCAAGTTCTCGGTGAGTACTGGGCCGTGTAGCGGACAGATAATAGCAATGTCAAGAGCGCTTGCCTTCTTAAGAAGAGCCTGTACTGGAGCACCATACTTGCCACATATATTAATATAGTAGCGACGTGCCTCGCAAGCCCACTTCTCCTCGTGCGCCAAAGCTCCAAACTTACCGAAACCATCTGCCGAGAATAGAACCTTGTCGGTGCTATCGTAGGTAACCATAACCTCTGGCCAGTGCACCATAGGTGCCATTGCGAAGTGTAGCGTACGGCCACCAAGCTCAAGGGTACCACCCTCCTTGACACCAATTACGCGTCCCTCTAAATTTGAGTCGAAGTAGAACTGTGGCAACATCTTTACTGCCTTATCCGAAGCGATAAGTTGCATCTCTGGGTAGCGACTCATAACCTGAGCGATAGATCCTGCGTGGTCAGGCTCAAGATGCTGTACTACAAGATAGTCTGGAGTGCGTCCCTCCAAGGCTGTCTCCAAATTGCCAAGCCACTCGTCGCACTTACGGCGGTCTACGGTGTCCATTACCACAACCTTCTGGTCGAGGATGAGATATGAGTTGTACGATACGCCATTAGGCACAATATACTGGCTCTCGAAGAGGTCGATATCGGTATCATCAACTCCGATATACTTGATTTTTTCGGTTATATTCTTAATCATTTTGCACATGTTTTATGTTTCCAGCGACAAATATCTAAAATAATACAGATAAAAGCAAAACTTTTAGCCACTTTTTTATACCTTTGTCCAATAATTGTGTAGTATAAATATATATGATTAAGAATTTAGCGATATTCCTAATATCTATTGCTATGCTCTGGGGTTGTAATAGCACCTCTGAGGGCGATGATAAAAAGACTATATATGTAACTATTGCCCCTCTGCGCTCTATTGTGGAGGAGGTGACTTGTGGTGATTACAATGTTGAAATCCTTGTACCTAAGGGGGCAAGTCCTGAGAGTTTTGAGCCTACGGCTAAGAATTTAATGGCCCTAAACGATGCCGAGCAGATATTTTCGGTAGGTCTTATAAACTTCGAGCAGTCGTTGGTTGGCTCTGTTAAGGAGAGTGACCGCATTGTAGATTTATCACACGGTATAGAGCTTCTTGCTGGCAGCTGTTCGCACTGCAACCACGCCCACGCTCACGGCGTAGATCCCCATATTTGGACCTCGCCACGAGCTCTTAAACGTATGGTCGAGAATGTCGGGGTGGCAATGCAAAGGGTGGCTCCAGATTCTGTTAAATACGGTGAAAGAGCAGATGAACTTATACGTAAGTTAGAAGCATTAGACTCTATGTGTAGCAGAGAGTTGATGGCTAATAATGTAGACGCAATAATGATATACCATCCAGCCTTTACATACTATGCTAATGACTATGGTATTGAGCAGATTTCTGTGGAGCAGGATGGTAAAGAGCCTTCGCCACGACAGCTTACCAACCTTGTAGAGAAGGCGATAAATCATAATATCTCGAAGGTGTTTATACAGCCACAATATAGCAAGGATAAGCTTAGTGCCTTAGCCTCGGAGTGTGGTGCCGAGATTGTAGAGGTAGATCCTCTAAGTGAGGATATAATCGCAGAGATTGAGCGTGTAACGAATATAATTTGTGGTCGTAATGAGTAGCAGAACTCCTATTGTGGAGGTTAAAAACCTCGGTGTGCGCTACGGTGATGTCGTCGCTCTTGAACATGTTAACCTCACCA
This sequence comes from Alistipes sp., assembly GCA_045656185.1. GTDB lineage: Bacteria > Bacteroidota > Bacteroidia > Bacteroidales > Rikenellaceae > Alistipes. The sequence goes on from JAZOQR010000058.1 coordinate 56,923, forward strand.
TATACGACAATGATTTCATCGGTGTTATAGGTCCTAATGGTGGCGGAAAGAGTACCCTTGTAAAGGCTATAATGGGTGTTATCCCATATAGCGGAAGGGTGGAGTATAGCGCTACCCTACTGCGTCACAAAAAGACACATATCGGCTATCTGCCTCAGATTTCCGCCTTTGATAAGGTCTTTCCTATCTCTGTTGGCGAAGTTGTGATGTCGGGTTTGCAGGCAGAGCGCGGATTATTCCGTGGCTATGGTAGTAGAGAGCGTAAACGTGTGGATGAGGTGCTCGAAAGAGCGCACCTTTCAGACCTTCGTGAGCGTGCTATTGGCGAGCTTTCGGGTGGTCAGCTTCAGCGAGTTATGCTATGCAGAGCAATTATATCGAACCCTAAACTTCTGGTTCTCGATGAGCCAGCCAATTTTGTGGATAACCGCTTTGAGAACGAGCTATATATGCTTCTGCGCGACCTAAATAGAGATATGGCTATCGTTATGGTGTCGCACGATTTGGGTACTATATCGAGTGTTGTGCGCAATATCGTATGTGTCAACCGCCATGTGCATCGCCACGATTCGAATATCATCACCGAGGAGCAGTTGCGCAACTACGACTGCCCTATCCAGCTAATTTCACACGGCGATATTCCCCATACCATCCTGGGCGAACATCACCACTGCTCAGAGTGCAGCGAGGGGAAGTAGGATTGTTAGAGAAGAGTATCTGTTCGCGTTCGCTCGTTCGTTTTCCCTATTAGTTCGAACGAACGAACACTCATCTCTCTTGTGGGGATTATCAGTGAAGTATTGTCTTGGGGTTTAATGGTAACCACACTTATCAAGGCGGTTACACTTACCTATATTATCACTGATATTATAATATATATATTATATTATATATTATTCTCAGTATCTATATATCTGTTTCTACCACACTGAGGACAAGTATATCTCGTACTGAGTCCTCTATACTTCTCAAGTATATATCTATATCTACTCATTGATATAATATATATATTATTTGATACTCTCTCTGTTCTGTTCGTTCGTTCGAATTAATAGGGAAAACGAACGAACGAACGCGAACAACACTAATTCTCGCTTTGACCGCTAAAACCTCCAATAAAATAAGTAAGGGTGCTCAGCGAACAGAACACCCTCCTTAGATTGATTTACTTCTCTATCTTACTATAGCTCAACCAATGACTCACCCGTCATCTCGGCAGGCTTAGCAAGCCCCATAAGGTCGAGAACCGTAGGCGCTACGTCGGCAAGGATACCGCTCTTAACGCTCTTAACTCTATCCGATACAACTACGATAGGTACTGGGTTGAGCGAGTGAGCGGTGTTAGGTGTGCCATCTGCATTCACAGCGTTGTCGGCGTTACCGTGGTCAGCAATCTGAACAACCTCGTAGCCGTTAGCCTTTGCAGCCTCTACAACATCCTTAACGCACTCATCTACAGCCTTTACAGCCTTCTCGATAGCCTCATATACACCAGTGTGACCAACCATATCACCATTAGCAAAGTTTAGACAGATGAAGTCGTACTTCTGCTCACCAAGAGCCTCTACCAACTTATCCTTAACCTCGTATGCTGACATCTCTGGCTGGAGGTCGTATGTAGCAACCTTAGGTGATGCCACCAAGATACGCTCCTCATTCTCGAACTTCTCCTCACGGCCACCATTTAGGAAGAAGGTCACGTGTGCATACTTCTCGGTCTCGGCAATGCGCAACTGCTTCAAGCCCTGTGCTGCGATATACTCACCAATAGTATTTGCGACATTCTCCTTATCGAACAAGATATGCAAGCCCTGGAACTTAGCATCGTATGGAGTCATACAGCAGTAGTACAAAGGCATTGTGTGCATACCCTCAGCCTCCATATCCTCCTGTGTAAGTACGATTGTAAGCTCCTTAGCTCGGTCGTTGCGGTAGTTGAAGAAGATAACCACGTCATTAGGCTTAATAGTGCCGATAGCATTACCCTCAGCATCAACATTTACGATAGGCTTAATAAACTCGTCGGTAACACCCTCAGCGTATGATGCCTCTACAGCCTCCACCATATCGGTAGCCTTCTCTCCAACGCCATTTACAAGCTGGTCGTAGGCAATCTTCACACGCTCCCAGCGCTTATCACGGTCCATAGCATAGTAGCGACCGATGATAGATGCAATCTTACCTGTAGACTTGGCCATATGCTCCTCCAAAGCTGCGATAAAGCCCTTACCGCTACGTGGATCGGTATCACGACCATCCATAAAGCAGTGAACAAAGGTGTTATCAATATTGTAGTGCTTAGCGATGTCGCACAATTTGAAGAGGTGCTCCAATGATGAGTGTACACCACCATCCGACACAAGGCCCATAAAGTGTACATTCACACCGTTAGCCTTAGCATACTCGAAGGCTGCAACAATCTCCTTATTCTCAAGGATAGAGTTGTCACGGCACGCGCGGTTAATCTTCACAAGGTCCTGGTAAACAACGCGACCAGCACCAATATTTAGGTGTCCCACCTCAGAGTTACCCATCTGGCCCTCAGGAAGACCTACATTCTCGCCATCGGTCAAAAGCTCCGCGTGTGGATACTTAGCCGTCATAGCGTTAATATACTCAGGGTTGGTTGAGTAGATAACATCCGACTTAGACTTGTCGCCATTACCCCAACCGTCCAATATCATCAACAAAACTCTCTTATTCATAACTCTTTAGATATTGTTATTTTATTTCCTACTTCATATTTGCCATAATCATCTCAACGGCCTTAGTCATAGCTGCCTCGACACCATCAACGTTCTTACCACCAGCTGTAGCGTAGTGCTTTTGACCACCACCACCACCATTCATCAACTTCGCAGCCTCGCGAACGGTAGCACCAGCATCTGCACCCATAGCTACCATATCGTCTGAAAGCATAACGGTAAGCGTAGGCTTGCCCTCAAATACATTGCCAACAACCATCACCAAGCGCTCCGCAACGCGCTGACGGATAGCAAATGCCAAATCCTTCAACACCTCGCCAGAGTAGTTTGTAGCGAGCTTAACAAGCTTAACGCCGTTACTCTCCTTAGCCTCTGCAGCAATAGTCTGAGCCAAAGCCACAACCTTCTCCTTGCGCATATCCTCTACCTCACGACTAAGAGCTGCGTTGTTCTCCACAACCTTCTCAACAGCCTGCACAAGCTTAGGGCTACGCACAATCTGCTCGATAGAAGAGATTGTATCCTGTGCCTCGTACACCATAGCCTCGGCAACCTCGCCAGTAACTGCCTCGATACGACGTACACCTGCAGAAATCGCGCTCTCAGAGATAATCTTAAACATACCAATAGTACCTGTAGCCGATGTATGAGTACCACCACAAAGCTCAGTAGATGGACCGAAGTTTACGATACGTACCTTATCGCCATACTTCTCACCGAAAAGCATAATAGCGCCCGCAGCCTCAGCCTCAGCCATTGTAGCCTCGCGGTTCTCTACAAGAGGATAGTTAGCGCGCACAAGACGGTTTACAAGACGCTCCACCTCACGAATCTCCTCGGTAGTAACCTTCTGGAAGTGAGAGAAGTCGAAGCGTAGACCCTGAGGAGTAACCATAGAGCCCTTCTGCTCAACGTGTGTGCCAAGAACGGTGCGCAAAGCGTAGTCTACAAGGTGTGTTGCAGTGTGGTTGTTAGCTGCCTGCTGACGAGCCTCAGCATTTACCACAGCGTGGAACTCTGCGGTAGGATTCTCAGGTAGACGCTTAGCGATATGGATAATAAGACCATTCTCCTTCTCGGTAGCGATAATCTCAATCTTCTCGTTTGCGCTCTCAATATAGCCGATATCACCAATCTGACCACCAGAGTTGCCATAGAATGGTGTCTGGTCGAATACAAGCTGGTATACCTCGTTGTTCTTGCTCTTAACACGGCGGTAGCGAGCGATGCGAATATCTGCCTCAAGGTTGTCGTAGCCGATAAACTCGCTCTCAGAGATGGTCATTACCTCCTGCCAGTCGTCGATATCCTGTGATGCAGCATTGCGTGAACGCTCCTTCTGAATCTGCAACTCCTTCTCGAACTCCTCAATATCTACCGTTACACCCTGCTCCTTAGCGATAAGCTCTGTAAGGTCGATAGGGAAACCGTATGTATCGTACAATACGAAGGCATCCTTACCCGAAATCTTACCGTTAGTAGACTTCTTAATTACGCCCTCCAAGAGGTTGATACCTGTTGCAAGGGTGCGAAGGAATGAGTTCTCCTCCTCCTCGATAACGCGCTCGATAAGAGTCTGCTGTGCTACAAGCTCAGGGAACTGGTGTCCCATCTGCTTTACAAGACCATCTACCAACTTGCAGATAAATGGCTGTGTGAAGCCGAGGTATGTATAACCATAGCGCACTGCACGACGCAAGATGCGACGTATTACATAACCAGCCTTAGCATTAGCTGGAAGCTGACCATCTGCGATAGAGAACGAGATAGCGCGAAGGTGGTCGGCGATTACGCGCATAGCTACATCGCACAACTCATCCTTGCCATACTCCTTGCCTGAAAGCGCAGCGATGCGAGCAATTGTAGGCTGGAAGATATCTGTATCGTAGTTTGACTTCTTGCCCTGAAGAATCATACACAGACGCTCGAAGCCCATACCAGTATCCACATTCTTTGCTGGCAACGACTCCAATGAGCCATTAGCCTTGCGGTTGTACTGCATAAACACAAGGTTCCATATCTCAATAACCTGTGGGTGGCTCATATTTACCATCTCACGGCCAGGGATTTTTGCAACCTCCTCCTCATCGCGAAGGTCGAAGTGAATCTCGCTACAAGGACCACAAGGACCAGTTTCGCCCATCTCCCAGAAGTTATCCTTCTTGTTACCACGGATGATATGGTCCTCAGGAAGGTACTGCTTCCAGTAGTCGTATGCCTCCTGATCGAAGGCTACGCCATCCTCCTGGCTACCCTCAAATACGGTAGCGTACATACGGCTCTTGTCGAGCTTATAAACCTCTGTAAGTAGCTCCCAAGCCCAGTCGATAGCCTCCTTCTTGAAGTAGTCGCCATACGACCAGTTGCCAAGCATCTCAAACATTGTGTGGTGGTATGTATCGTGACCTACCTCCTCCAAGTCGTTGTGCTTACCAGATACTCGCAAACACTTCTGTGTGTCTGCCACGCGAGGCCACTTGCGTGGTGCGTTGCCAAGGAAGATATCCTTGAACTGGTTCATACCAGCATTGGTAAACATAAGTGTTGGGTCGTTCTTTACGACCATTGGAGCCGATGCCACAATCTCGTGGCCCTTACTCTTGAAAAAGTCCAAAAAGGCTTGTCTTGCTTTGTTTGATTCCATATATATTAAATTTTATTTTATACCTATATTTTATAGCGGTTGCAAAATTACACAATTTACTTTAATTTTGCATCGTTAAATGTGATATTTTTAATATTTTTTATTTTTGAGAATGAAAGGTGCTAAAACCTCACGCAAAATATTGAATATTCGAGAGTGGAAACGTGGTTATAGGATACTTTATCGCATGTTTGTTGCACTGGTTATAGCTGCTGTGAGTCAGCTTGTGGTGTCAACATACTACGATACGCCCAAGAAGAATCAGATACACCGCGATAACTATCACGCATTAGAGGAGTATAATATTCTTTTGGAGAAGATTCGCTCGGCGGAGCATACTCTTGCAGATGTGAAACATCGCGACCAATTTGTATATCGTCCATTGTTGGGTATTGACACCTTGGATATACCTAAAGTATATTTGGAGTATAACGATTCTAAGTATGTTGAGTTTGAGAATGTTGAGTATGGGGATATGGTTGTAGAAGGTTGGCGTTCATTAGATCGTCTAACGCGCAAGATATACTATGCTTCTTTGTCGCTTGATGATACTCAGGATTTAGCTGAAAATAAGGAGGAATTCTCTACCGTAATTCCTGCAATATGGCCTATCGACCGCACTAAGCTAAGGAGTGTAAGTAGTCTCTATGGTATGCGTATGCACCCACGTTACGGTACGTGGCGTATGCACGAGGGTGTTGACCTTGCGGCACCTAAGGGAACGCCGGTATATGCTACGGGTAATGCTGTTGTTGCCCGTGCTGGTTGGCAACCTGGATATGGCTACCTTATTGAACTTAATCACGGCTTTGGTTACAAGACTCGTTACGGCCATCTCTCGCAGATGCATGTATCTGAGGGTGATAGTGTTACTCGCGGTCAAGTAATAGCCGATGTAGGTAATACGGGAGTCTCTTCAGGTTCGCATTTGCACTATGAGGTGCGCTTTAGAAATCAGACGGTCAACCCTATTCACTATTTCAACAAAGATATGTCTCCAGAGGCATATCTCGACCTAATGCAGCAACTTGAGGTGTCATCTGCAAATAATTGATTATATGAGACGTAAGCTACATAAATTCTATGTAAATGTCAGTCAGCGACGCTTCTTTCCGTTGGCGATACGCTTCTTTGTATGGGTGGGACTTGTGCTGTTCTGGTGGATAATTTTGGCACACACTGTAGATATGCCTGCTGAGTATAAACTCCGACACTCTACTGATGTGCTTAAGAGAGAGTATGCTGTGTTATCAGAGCGATATGACTCGCTTACAAACATTATAGATAATGTCGTTAAGCGTGATGAGAATGTCTTTCGCAAGCTCTTTGAGTCCAACCCTTATGATTTGAGTGCAGACCTCGAAAATGAGCGTATTGCACTGCACGAGCAGCTTGCGCATATGGATAATGCGGATCTAATGGATATGTTAGATAACCGTATGCAAAGTATTGTTAAGAAGGATGATATGGTGCTTAAATCGAGTGAAGAGATGAAGCAAAATATCTCAACAGGCTTTTTATCAATAGATTGTGTACCGGCAATTCAACCTGTCAATAATAGACAGCTAACCCTGCTTGCTGCGGGTAAAAAACCTTTAATTAACCCATTTCATCGCACTATGCGTGAGCATCATGGTGTTGATTATCTCGTCCCAGAGGGTACTGCTGTATTTGCTACTGCCGATGGTGTAGTTAAATCTCTATCCGAGAAGAACTCCTCACACGGTAAGGCGATAGTTATAGATCATGGAAATGGCTATGAAACATCCTATAGCCATCTTCTCGATATACGTGTTAAGAGGGGGCAAACTGTGAAGCGAGGTGATATCATTGCACTTTCGGGCAATAGTGGACTCTCGTTTGTCCCACACCTACACTATGAGGTGCGCTATCGTGACACACGTGTAGATCCTGTTCATTACTTCTTCTTGGAGCTTAGTCCAGAGGAGTATCAGCGTATCATTCGTATTGCGTTATCAAGTATGCAATCATTCGATTAGTATGGCTCAGTTAAAGTTAATTTTACTCGATTTTGATGGCACTTTAGTAAATACTAAGGATGCAAATGCCGGGGCATATATTGAGGCTTTGGCTGAGGTCGGCATCTCGATAAGCAAGCAAGAGTATTTGGATAAATACTTTGGTATGCGCTGTATTGAGTTTATGCGTAGTGTAGGCCTTAGTAGTGATGAGGAGATTCGTGCAGTGCGTCGTCGCAAGATAGAGTTATACCCAAATTACTTTCATACTACACGATTAAATAGGCCTCTATGGGAGTGGTGTCAGATGATGAGAGGCTTAGGTGTGAAAGTCTGGATAGTATCTACAGGCCATATAGATAACATTACTAATGTAATGCGATACTTGAATATATCTAATGGTGTTGATGGCATTATATCTGGTGATGATATCGAGCGTCCAAAGCCCTACCCTGATTGCTTTCTCAAGGCGATGGATATTGTTGGTGTAACACCAGCTGAGACCATCATATTTGAAGATTCTGTATATGGTCTACAGAGTGCTAAGGATAGTGGAGCTGCCTTTGTAAAGATAAAAATGTAAAACAATTTGGATAATTAACGATTTTTTCATACTTTTATGAACTAAATAAACACTCACAAAAGTATGAAGAAATTTGTTATTTTAATACTCTCTCTATTCTCTATTACTACACTCTCTGCACAGGAGAAGGAGTACCTTGCGCCATTTAATAGATTAGATGTTGATGCTCCCGTAAAGCTTACGCTTGTGAAGGTTATGGAGCACGAGGCGCCATATATCATCTACGACACTAAGGGTGATAAAGATTCGAAATTCTCATTTGAAGTTAAAGATGAAACACTTAAGGTAAAGGAGCGTAACAACTCTGACCGTAAAGAGGTTACAGAAGTTACTATTGGCTTTACAAAGCTTACCGATATCTCCATTGCTAAGGCTGATGCTACTGTAGATGGTGTTCTAACATCTCGGATCTTAGATATCTATATTTCAAAGGAGGCTCACTTCACAGCCGAGGTGGATACTCTTGACATTATGGTCTATGCTTCGGGTAAGAGCCGTATAGAGTTAAGTGGCAAGACGCACTATCATACTGCTGAAGTATCCACAGCACACCTTAATGCGCACCTTATGGAGTCTGTATCCTCTATTGTAGAGGCATCACACAATGGTGTTGTGCGTGTTAATGCCAAGGAGCGCCTTGAGCTTAAAACTGCTACAGGTGGTGAGATTTACTACTACTCTCAGCCTATCATTTTCCGTAGTGAGGTAACTACATTTGGAGGTAATATAGCATTAGCTAAATAATTGATATGCAGCAATGATGACATTTCAATATGAGTTGGCTCAAACACTTCTAAAGCGACACTCTAACGATCTGTCGGAGTTGGTTGTGCTCTTTCCATCGTTGCGAGCCCGAACCTTTTTTAACGATGCTCTTAACACTCTTGTCGACAGACCATTGTGGCAACCATCATGGTCTACCATAGACGAGATTATGGAGCGCGGCTCTGGCTTGGTGCGAGGTGAGCGCATACGTCTTATTAGTGAGTTGTATAAGATATACGTTAAGTATCACCCTACAGAGGGTTTTGACCGCTTCTATTTTTGGGGTGATATGCTTATATCGGACTTCGATATGATAGATAAGTATCTTGTCGATGCAGATAAGTTGCTTAGAAATATCGAGGATATTAAGGAGATTGAGGCAGATGTAAGTTATCTAACCAAGGAGCAGGAGCTTATCCTAAGCTTTTGGAGTAGTATAGGACCAGAGGTTTCGCTCACCGAGCAGAAACGTTACTTTTTGAAAGTATGGCGTTCACTGCCAGCTATTTATAAGGAGTATCGAGAGCAATTATTTAGGTTGGGCATTGGCTATCCAGGTATGATATATCGAGCTACCGCGGAGCGTATTCAGCGAGGTGAGAGTATAGATATTGCCTCAAAACGTTATGTGTTGGCAGGTTTCAATGCGTTGTCTAAGAGTGAGAAGGTCCTATTTAACTATCTTGCGCGCAGTGAATATGGCGCAGAGTTTTATTGGGACTACGACGACTACTATGTAGCCAACCGAGATCATGAGGCGGGACTTTTTATGCGAGATAACCTCTCGGCTTATCCCGCCACGGAGCATATCTCACACGATAACTTTACAAAAATACAGAAGCGTATGCGAGTTACGGCGTGCGCATCTAACATTGTGCAGGTCAAGCATATATCAAATATAATTAATGCGATACCTAAGGAGGAGTTGGATAAGCGTACTGCAATTGTTCTTACCGACGAGAATCTCCTTATTCCGCTGTTGCACTCACTGCCAGAGTCTGTAAACAGTGTTAATGTCACTATGGGTTATCCCATTAAGACTACCCTTGCCTACACCTTTGTAGAACGACTCATAGCGCTCCAAGCACATTGTCAATCAATGGAGAAGGGTGGCAAATTCTACTATGCAGATGTTATGGAGCTACTATCGCATCCATACATTATGGATAGCCGTAGGGAGTTGTGTCTGGAGCTATCAAACAATATCACTGCTAATAGAGTTATATATGTAGATTCAGATATATTCGCGAATGATACTCTTCTAAGCACCATATTTAGCTATAAATATGGTAGTTGGACAGAGTTATCTCAATACATTTTTAGTGTGTTGTTAGCCCTACTCGACCATCAAAGTAGTATGGCCGTAGAGCATATAGAGTATCTCAATATCGTTCACGAAGAGGTTCGTAAGACGGCCCTTTCACTCGATAATTGCGATATTAATCCTCCTATTGAGGTCTATACATCGTTACTCCGTCGCCATTTGCAAAGTGTGACTATTCCATTTGAGGGAGAGCCTATCGAGGGTCTACAGATAATGGGTATTTTGGAGACTCGAAATATTGAGTTTAAGAACGTTATAATCCTCTCGATGACGGATGCTAACTTCCCCGGTAACCGCACAGAGCAGCCCTCGTTCATCCCCTACTCGTTACGTTTGGCGTATGGTATGCCTACTCCTGAGGAGCACGAGGCAATGTATGCCTACTACTTCTATCGTCTAATACAGCGTGCCGAGCAGGTCGATATGCTCTATTGCTCACGTGCAGATGAGAAGAGTACGGGTGAGCGTAGTCGCTACATATATCAGCTGGAGTACGAGTCGCCATACACTCTCGATAAGTTCTCGGTAGGTGTAGATCTAAAGTTGGAGGATGTTAAGCCTATAGTAGTCTCTAAGGGTGATAAGGAGATGGAGATACTCAACAGCTATCTCACCCCTGATAGCGGCTATATGCTCTCTCCGACAGCGCTCTTTAGGTATATCGAGTGTCCGCTAAAGTTCTATTTTGCTACGGTGGCACATATCAAGACCCCAGATGAGATAACAAGCAAGATAGATGCTCTTACCTTTGGTAATATTCTGCACGAAACTATGCAGAGTTTATATACTCCACTTATTGGCGAACAGGATGTTTGGAATAAAATTGAAACGTTACGCGACGAAGAGGTTGTTAGTAATGCTGTAGATAGGACTATAGCCCGACTGCTACAGGGTAGTGAGAAGGCCACCTCTAAGGATTTCTCCGGTGATACACTTCTTGTTAGGGACATCATCATAAAGTATATTTGCGAGGGCATTATGCTCTATGATAGCTCTCGTAAGAAGTATTCTATTGCAGGTTTGGAGGATCCTGTGATGTGTAAATACCCTATCTCGAATGGTCGTTTTGTCAATCTATCAGGTCGTGCGGATCGTATCGATAAGATTGAAGACAACACGTTGCAAATCATTGATTACAAGAGTGGAAACAAGCCTCATCTGGAGTTTAATGGTATGTCCACACTCTTTAATGGAGCACCCCATGAGCGCATATCCAACATTTTCCAGACTTTGCTATATTCGATGATGCTGTCTCGAGAGCGCAGGTGTGAGTCGTGTCCATCACTCTTCTTCGCCTCGCAGATGCTATCCAAGGGGTACTCACCATATATCGTTGACAAGTCGTGCAACCGCCAGATTGACAAGTATAGCGATGTTGGAGAGAGTTTCGAAGAGGAGTTAACAAGGGCCTTAGAGGAGTTATTTAACCCTGAAGTAGCCTTTACGCAGGTCGAAGATGTGGAGGCCTGTACCTATTGTGATTATAAAAAGATATGTAGACGATGAAGCGTGCAAAGATATTAAGTGCGAGCGCAGGCTCGGGCAAGACATACCAGCTCACGCTGAAATATATGTGTGATGTAATACTCCATCCAGAGCGCTATCGCAACATTCTGGCTGTAACCTTTACAAATAAAGCTACAGAGGAGATGAAGTCGCGTATCTTGCGTGAAATACATACGTTAGCATCAGGTAAAAGTAGCCCATATCTAAGTGATGTTAAGCAGGAGTTGGGACTTAGTGAGGCGCAGATACGCGAGGGCGCTAAGAGGGCCCGTACGCGTATTTTGCACGATTTCTCACGCTTTACCATCCTTACTATTGATCGTTTCTTCCAGCGTATATTGCGTGCTTTTATCAAGGAATTGAGCCTCGATTTGAACTACAACATCGAACTCGATACGAATCTGCTCCTTGAACGTAGTACCGATGCACTTGTAGAGAGTATTGCTGGAAATGAGCAGTTGCGTGGATGGCTTTTGGAATTTGCCCAAGAGCGTATCGATGATGGTACTCGCTGGGATATGCGTAGTGACCTAAAAAGTCTCGGTAGCGAGCTCTTCAAGGAGAATGGAGCGAAGCGTATAGCTCCACAACTTAACAAGGAAGTCTTACGCAGCACAGTAGATGCTATTATAGCCGAGGGCGATAAATACCGCACGCGACTAAAGGAGTTAGGCGAGCGCGCACTCTCTGTGATGGAGAGCTATGGCGTTAAGGGAGATGAGTTTAAGGGTGGTTCGCGTAGTTTTGTATTTGCCTTTGGTAAGTATGCTGCGGGAGAGTTAAAACCTCCTACCGCCACTATGCTTAAAGCCTCTGAATCTATCAAGGAGTGGTATGTAAGAGGTGCTTCTGGTAGTGCGATTACAGCATCTGAAGTTCTTATGCCGATTTTGCAGGAGATATGCCAGTGCTATAACGAGGGCATTAAGAAAATCAATACAGCCAAGCTCATACGCGACAATTATCGTAGCTTCGCACTCCTTGCAGATCTTAGAGAGAGGGTTAATGACATATGCAATAAGGAGAATATTATGGTACTTAGCAAGACTAAAGATATTCTCTCTCAGTTTATCGACGATAGTAATGCTCCATTCATATATGAGAAGGTGGGCAGTCGTTACGACCACTATATGATTGACGAGTTTCAGGATACCTCGGTGCGCGAGTGGCGTAATATGCTACCTCTTTTGCGCGAGGCTCTTGCATCGAATCCCGACTCTTCGGTCTTTATCGTAGGCGATATTAAGCAGTCTATATACCGATGGCGTGGTGGCGATTGGCGACTGCTTAACAACGATGCAATCGAGGATTTGGGTAGAGAAAACACCATTGTTGAGCCTCTGAAAAAGAACTATCGCAGTCTTTCGAACGTCGTAACCTTTAACAATAAGCTCATATCAAAGGTCGTTGCCAAGGATAATGACTTTCTAAATATGTCTATCACAAATGCTCTAAACAGCAATAAGATAGAAGCATCAACGCATAAGTCGCTTTATAATATAATGCTCAATGCCTACAGCGATTATGAGCAGATACCAGCCAAAGAGGGTATTAGTGGATATGCAGAGGTTGTAGCCTTTGATAGCTCGGCTATCGACTCACCATTTATCGAAGCGATAGAGTCTGCCATAAATCGTCACTATCGCTATGGAGACATATTGATTCTTGTGCGTGGCAATACCGATGCAAAGAGAGTTGCCGAAGCCCTTTTTGCATATAAATACGAGAAGTTTACCTCAAAGGGATTATCTGGTTTTAATATATTGACACCAGCTACCCTGACTTTGGAGAGTTGTGATATTGCGGAGTTTGTAACCTCAGTAATGCGTCTTGCAATTAATCCAGACTTTGATATAGAGCGAGGCATCTACAATCGTTATCTAAACCTACCACTCGACCACACCTTTAGCGAGGAGGAGATGGCGTGGTTGCATCAAACAGCACACCTATCACCTTTGGAGGCCTTTGAGAGTATTGTGTCGCGTTTTGAGCTATACAAACATAAGGAGTCAATTGCCTTTTTACAAGCTATGCACGAGCAGATACTCGCCTTTAGTTCTCAGCGTGTAGTAGATATCCAGTTTTACTTGAAATGGTGGGAGGAACGAGGTAAGCACGAGGCTATTACAGTGGAGATGACCGATGACACTATTGAGATAACTACAATACATAAGTCTAAGGGCTTGGAGCGTCCAATAGTTATAATTCCATACTCGCGTTGGGATATGACACCACGTGCATCGTTACACCCTATCGTCTGGGCTAAGGCAAACGAGGGCGATAGTATTACTGCGGTGGGAGACTTCCCAATAATCTATGGTTCGATGATGGAGAATTCTAACTTCTCGGAGGAGTATTACAAGGAGATGGTTATGAGCCACGTTGATGGTGTAAATCTACTCTATGTGGCTATTACTCGTGCATCGCGAGAGTTATATATGTATGTCCCTACAAACTTACACTCAGAGCGTAAGAGCGGAGAGAACATCAATACCACCGCTCCACTAATTCTCGATGCCGCTAAAAGCATCTGTACGAACCCTAAAGTTGTGCAGAATGATGGTGTGGAGGTTGTTCTTATCTACTCCTATGGTGAGCTCACGCAGTGTGAGAACAAGGCTGATCGCAAGAGTAATAGCGATATTCTATTGGAGGAGTATATATCTAACAAGCCGACTCTTAAGGTTCGTTATCCATCGCATAGATATATGGAGGAGGGTATTGCCAGCGATAGTAAGGCTATGAATGAGGGTATTCGTCTGCATAGGCTCTTCGAGAAGGCTATTACCGAGCAGGACTTGCGCGATGCTGTAAAGCGAATGTCACTCGACTGTCTCATTGATGCTGAGCAGGCAGAGACTCTAAATGCCAAGGTTAGTGATATCCTAACCGATAGCCGTGTTAAGGAGTGGTTCTCTCCCTGCTGGGATTCGGTAAAGTGCGAGAGTGCTATTATTGCTAATGGTGATATCCGCCGTCCAGATAGAGTTATGGTTGCAGGAGACAGAGTTGTAGTTGTAGACTACAAATTTGGAGATAAGCGCAGTGCCTCTTACCGCAAGCAGATGGCGGAGTATATGCATCTAATAGCCGCTATGGGAGAATATCAAGAGATTGAGGGATATGTGTGGTATATATCGCTCGGTGAGATAGAGAATGTAGAATTATAACAATATAGATATGATAAAGTATAAAAAAGCCATTTTAGAGAATGGTCTAACGATACTTGTAAACCGTGATAGAGCATCAAAGCTCGCTGCTGTGAATATCCTATATAAGGTTGGTTCGCGTAACGAGGCCGAAGATAAGACGGGTTTCGCGCATCTATTTGAGCACCTTATGTTTCGAGGTACGCATAGTGTTCCTGAGTTCGATATTCCGGTGCAGATGGCGTGTGGTGAGAATAACGCCTTTACAAATAATGATTACACCGACTTCTATATTACCCTACCTAAGGAGAATCTGTCTACTGCATTGTGGTTGGAGAGCGACCGTATGCGTAATCTAAATCTTAGCTATGAGGCGTGTGAGACAGAGAAGTTGGTTGTTATAGATGAGTTTAAGCAACGCTATCTAAATCAACCATACGGCGACCAGTCGCCACTGCTCTACGATCTATGCTATAAGGTGCACCCCTATCGTTGGACCACGATAGGTATATCGCCAGAGCATATCGAACGCGCCACATTAGAGGATGTGCATACATTCTATCGTTGTCATTATCGTCCGTCACAAGCTATACTCTCGATCTCTGCCGATATTGATGAGGATGAGATGATTGCTCTTGCTGCAGAGTATTTCGCAGGTATTGAGGATGAGGGTGGCGAGCTCTGCCCTATCCCACAGGAGCCAGAGCAGAGAGAGGCACGACGTTTAGAGGTTGAGCGTAATGTGCCTGCTACAGATGTTATCATAACCTTTCATATTGGCGACCGACTATCTCGCGAGTTTTTCTTGGGTGATTTGAGTTCAGACTTGTTGGCTGGAGGTGAGTCATCGCGTCTTGTAAATCGCTTAGTTAAGGAGCGAGGTCTATTTACAGCCGTAAATGCCTATATCACAGGTAGTCTTGATGCGGGACTCTTTGTAATAAAGGGGCGTCTAATGCCCACGACCACTGAGCAAGAGGCAGAGGCGGCTCTATGGGGTGAACTTGAAGAGCTTATGCGTGGCAACATCTCGGACTATGAGTTGGAGAAGGTAAAGAATAAGTTTGAAGCCAATATGCTCATGGGTGAGATAAATGTAATGAATAAGGCTATGAACTTAGGCTTTTATGCTATGATAGGAGATCTTGAGCTAATAAACAAAGAGGCGGATATCTATCGCTCTATAACACGCGAGGAGGTGGCGGAGTTTGCTACTAATGTCTTCACTCGTGCTAACTCATCAACACTTATATACCGTTCAAAGCAATGATACAGCAACCAGATATAGTTATTCCTGAGAGTGTGGAGATGCCAGCCACAGAGTGTCGTATAACGAGAAATGGCGTAAAGATATATACGCTCAACTCCGAGGACTTCGAGGTTGTGCGCTTTAGTTTCATCTTTCGAGCTGGAACTTCAATGCAACATAAGCCCTTCACTGCCTCAGCCACGGTAAATATGTTGAGTGAAGGAAGTCTCACGATGACAGGTCAGGAGATAGCCGAAAAGTTAGACTTCTATGGTTCGAACTACGATGCTACCATAGATCGTGATTATACCTACATATCTTTTGTGTCGTTATCAAAATTCTTTAATGAGACAGCTAATGTTGCACGAGAGATAATACTTCATCCAGCGTTCAACACCAAGGAGTTGGGTATTTACTGCTCTAAGCGTAAGCAGGGGCTTACCATCGAGCGACAAAAGATCGATATGCAATCACGCGAACTCTTTGGTAAGGCTCTATTTGGTGAACACCACCCCTACGGTATTACAAGTCATGAGAGTGAATACGACAATATCACTCGAGAGGACTTAGTGGCACTATATAACGAACTGTACACTGCAAAAAACTGTTTTGTGGTATGCAGTGGAAGAGTCACTGAAGAGGTGCTATGTACTATTGAGGAGATTGTAGATAGTCTACCTACTGGAGAGAACCGTGATGTTGTCTTTCCAGAGATTAAGACCACACACCAAACATTTAAGGAGGATGAGTCGTCACTACTATCATCGATACGTATCGGAAGATTACTCTTTCCGCGTCGTCATCCCGATTTTGTTGGTATGCAGGTCGTGGCAACAGCTCTCGGAGGCTACTTTGGTTCGCGCCTAATGCAGAACCTACGTGAGGAGCACGGCTATACCTATGGCGTTATGGCTGCAATGGTAAACTTCGAGCGTGAGGGTTACCTTGCTATTGCTACGCAGGTAGCACGCGAGCATCGCGATGATGCACTCAGAGAGATACACTTCGAAATAGAGCGTCTACGCAACGAGCTAATATCCGAGGAGGAGTTGCAAATGGTCAAGAATATGATGATTGGTGAGATACTACGTATTCTGGATGGACCTTTCGGTATTGCAGATGTGACTATCGAAAATATTATGTGTGGCTACGACAACCGCGCTACAGAGGAGAGTGTAGCAACTATTCTTGCCATTACACCAGAGGATGTCCAACAGTTAGCATCTAAGTATCTTAAGGCTGAAGATTTAGTAGAGGTAGTTGTTGGCTAAAGTATGGTAAACAAAGAGTTACAACAATACATCGAGGAGCATATCCTACCTCGATACGATAGGCATGATGCCGCTCATAGACGCGATCATGCAGATATTGTTATCGCTCAGAGTCTTGCTCTTGCACGCAACTACGATGTAGACGTGAATATGGTTTACACCATAGCTGCCTACCACGATACGGGCATTATTCACGGCAGGGAGCACCACCACACCGAGTCGAAGCGCATACTTCTTGAAGATGGGGAGTTGGAACGTTGGTTTACACCCCACGAGCGGGCTATTATGGGTGATGCTGTGGAGGATCATCGCGCATCTTCAAAGTCGGAGCCACGCACTATATATGGTCGTATTGTTGCTGAGGCAGATCGTATTATTGAGCCTCGCAGTATCATACGTCGCACCGTACAGTACACCCTAACCAATTACCCTGAACTTGGTAGAGAGGATGGTTATGAGCGTATGGTTGAGCATCTTAACGAGAAGTATAACTATGGCGGTTACCTACGCCTATGGATTGAGGAGTCGGAGAATGGGCGTCGTCTTGAGGAGTTGCGACAGATTATTGCAGATAAGAGCCTCTTGCGCACAATTTATGATGAGATATACAATGAGGAGATAAATCTATGAAACCATATATAATAGATAGTACACAGGCCCTGGAGGCTGATATGTTGGGGGAGGTGCGCGCAGGATTTCCATCGCTTGCTGATGAGGAGCCTCGCGAGAAACTTGATCTTATAAAGCTTCTTGTGCGCCACCCTGCTTCGACATTCTTCTTTCGTATCGGAGGCACGTCTATGGTCGAGGCTGATATGGATGAGGGTGATATCATCATCGTTGACCGCAGTATTGAGCCATATAATGGATGCTCGGCTGTATGCTTTATAGATGGAGAGTTTACGGTTAAGCGTGTAGAGATACACAGCGACCACACTATGCTTGTGGCAGCCAATCCTAAGTTTAAGCCTATACGCATTACTCCAGATAACGAGTTTGCTATCTGGGGTGTAGTGACATATATCATTAAACGCGCATAACTACTACTGCGATGTTTGCCCTTGCTGACTGCAATAACTTCTTCGTGTCGTGCGAGCGAGTCTTTCGTCCCGATTTGAACGGCAAGCCTGTGGTGGTGTTATCAAGCAACGATGGCTGTGCCATAGCACGAAGCAACGAGGCTAAGAGGCTCGGTATAAAGATGGGTGCGCCACTATTTCAGATACGCGACATTGTCACAAAACACGATGTGACGGTATTTTCGGGAAATATGGCTCTCTATGCCGACTTCTCTCGTCGTGTACGTATGGTACTTCGAGAGTATGCACCACATATCGAGGTCTACTCTATAGACGAGGCCTTCTTAGACTTAAGAGGTATAGAAAATCTCGATTTTGACAACTTTGCAAAGGATTTATCAGCGCGTTGCAGACGATTAACAGGCATACCTATATCGGTAGGCGTTGCTCCTACAAAGACACTTGCTAAGATTGCAGCCGAGCTATGTAAAAGCTACCCTAAGTTACGAGGTGGATGCTATATGCATCGTAAGGAGGATATTGAAAAAGTGCTTAAGAAAACCCCGATAGAGGATGTCTGGGGTATTGGTCGTCGTAGTGCCCCACGTCTTAAGGAGCAAGGTGTAGTAACGGCATACGACTTTAGTCTACTGCCTCGCGACTGGGTACAACGTAGGATGGGTATTACGGGTGTAAGAACTTGGCAGGAGTTAAACGGTATCCCTGCTATAGGTTTCGAGTCGCTCCAAGATGCGAAGCACTCGATATGCAACTCTCGTAGTTTTGCTAAGGAGATATACGCCTTAGACGAACTCTCGGAGCAAGTAGCAATGTTCGCCACTATGACAGCCGAGAAGCTACGTAGCCAAAATAGTCTATGTAAGCGTCTTGTGGTCTTTGCTGCCACAAACCGTTTCCATAGTGAGGAGCTGCAACAGTACGGCAATATCTCTATTCCGCTTCTTGAGCCTACGGATAGCACGATAGATATTGTGCGAATTGCCCGCGAGGCTCTTTGTGAGATATATGTACGTGGTGTTGGATATAAGAAGGCTGGGGTTATAGCTATGGATATTGTTCCACGCTCAGCGCTCCACGTATCTATGTTTTCAGCGGAGGATAATGAGCGCCATCATCGCCTAATGAAGACTATTGACACAATTAACAAAAGTGCTGGCAAGAGTGCTGTAACCGTAGCTTCGGTCGGTAGTAGTGAGATGCGAACACGTAGCGATTATCGCTCACCACGATATACAACATCTTGGGACGAGCTACCGATTATTAAGTAAAAGTTGCACAAATTCAAAAAAAGAGTTATATTTGTAATCAAACTAACAAAAACTTTAATATTATGGGCTTTCTAAATGAATTCAAGACATTTGCACTAAAGGGCAATGTTGTTGATATGGCAGTCGGTGTTATCATCGGTGGTGCTTTTGGTAAGATTGTAACATCGTT
Source organism: Alistipes sp. (assembly GCA_045656185.1). Lineage (GTDB taxonomy): Bacteria > Bacteroidota > Bacteroidia > Bacteroidales > Rikenellaceae > Alistipes. The sequence continues at coordinate 76,575 of JAZOQR010000058.1, forward strand.
GGTTAACGATGTTATTATGCCACCTCTTGGTATGCTTATTGGCAAGGTTAACTTCACCGATCTTGCTTTTAATCTTGGCACAGAGGCCGAGCCTGTGATGTGGAAGTATGGTGCTTTCCTTCAGCAGGTATTTGATTTTATTATTGTTGCACTCTGTATCTTCTTCCTTATCAAGGGTATCAACCGTCTTTCAGACCTTAATAAGAAGAAGGAGGCCGAGGAGGCTGCTGCAGCTACCCCAGCACCAGAGCCAGAGCCAACAAAGGAGGAGGTACTTCTTACCGAGATCCGCGACTTGCTAAAGGAGAAGAAGTAGTTTTCATACGTTGTAGAACACACTACTACACAACAAAAAAAATACCACTCAGGAATAGTACTTATATGTACAACCTGAGTGGTTTATTATTTGAAGTGGTACAGTCGAATCAGAACTACTTAACCAACATATTTGTACGCTCGTCAGGGAAGACAACCTTAGGCTGGAAGGTCTTAGCCTCCTCGAAGTCCATAAAGCCGTAACCCATAATGATTACGATATCGCCAACTGCTGTCTTGCGCGCAGCTGCACCGTTTAGGCAGATACAACCACTACCGCGCTCACCCTTGATAACATAGGTCTCGATGCGCTCACCATTGTTGTTATTTACAATCTGTACCTTCTCGCCCTCAATCAATCCTGCCGCATCCATCAAATCCTCGTCGATGGTGATGCTACCTACATAGTTCAAATTAGACTCCGTAACACGCACACGGTGGATCTTAGATTTCATTCTCTCTATAAACATAGTCTGGGTAGGGTTTGGTTACTTAATCTTGATATTATCAATGAGGCGTATTGAGCCAGCCTGCACCGCACAGCATCCCTGAATGCGCTCTGAATCGCTCCAGCGCTCTACACGCTGCATTGTACGAGCATCCACAGCCTCGAAGTAGATAGTCTTCAACAGAGGATTAGAGTCGATAGTGGCAACAACCCACTCGGTAAGCTCCGCAGGGCTCATAGACTCCATCTTCTCTGCACACTGCTTGATGGTTGCGTATATATGGGGTGCTGCAGCACGATGCTCAGGTGTGAGCAACTCGTTACGTGATGATAGTGCAAGGCCATCCTCTCCGCGCACGATAGCACACTCTACAATCTCGATATCGATATTTAACTGCTCGACCATAGCCTTGATAACAGCAATCTGCTGAAAGTCCTTCTCTCCGAAGTATGCACGAGCAGGATTTACAAGAGCAAATAGACGGCTTACCACCTGTGCTACGCCATTAAAGTGACCTGGGCGTGTTGCACCCTCCATAACCTTATCTACAAGACCGAAGTCGAAGACGCGAGTATCTGGCTCTGGGTAGATATCCTCAACCGATGGCATAAATACGATATCAGCACCAGCGCTCTCCAATACTGCGCAATCAGCCTCTGGAGTACGAGGATAGTTCTTAAGGTCGTTCTTATCGTTGAACTGTGTTGGATTTACAAAGACACTTACTACAACAGTATCGTTCTCCTTGCGAGCGCGCTCAACCAATGAGCGGTGACCATTATGCAAGGCTCCCATTGTAGGTACAAAGCCGACACCCTCCTTAGGGCAACTGCTTAATGCTGCATTAAGAGCAGCTACGGTATTAACTACTATCATATCCTATTAGAATGTTGGGGCAAAGTTACAAACTAAAATGAAGATAGCAAGCAATGAGGTCAAAAAATAGAGGGTGTACCTCTATTTATATATGTTTTATAGCTCAGCCAAGTGTGGAAAGTGGTCTAATGGGGTATAATTTCCATCTTCAGCCATTGTGTAGCTAAAGCACTCTATCCCATTGGTGATAACTATATAGCGGCATCGTAACACTGAGTTATAGCGCACTACCTGGTTAAGTACAGTTTGGTCGATACGAACATTAGGCTCTTTGCACTCCACTATAACCATCGGTTGCGCCTCGCTATTCATAGCGACTATATCGGCACGCTGTGGCATACCATTGATGTTAACGGGATACTCCTCCACAATCTGATGTGCAAGAAAACCGCACTTGCCTACCATATACCCTACCACGTGACGACGCACCCACTCCTCTGGTGTAAGCACAAGCCAGCGACCACGCACAGCATCAAACACCTCGGTGCGACCACTCGCAGAGCGTCGTGCTCGAAGATGTATAGCTGGAAAGTTAAGTTTCGGTAGTTGCATAGTGTGCGCTCTATAAAAAATATCTATCTTTGCGGTACAAAGGTATAAAAATTATGGAAACAACAATGATGATAGATGTTAATGAGCGTGTGGAACGCGCTTGTGGATATTTCAAAGAGGGGTATAACTGCGCTCAAGCTGTAGTTATGGCATATAACGATGTTATGAGTATGACCATCGAGGAGATTGCTAAGCTCACTGCCCCATTTGGCGGTGGTATAGGCCGTATGCGAGAGGTGTGTGGTACAGTATGTGGTATGACACTTCTTGCGGGTGCAATACAGCCATCAGCCGATCCTAAGAACTTGGAGGAGCGCAAGGATAACTATGCTCTTGTGCAGCACTTTGCCGAGAAATTTAGAATGGAAAATGGTGATATTGTCTGTCGCCGTCTTCTTGGCTTAGAACCTATTGTCGAGCGCAACGAAACAGCAATGCCCTCAGAGCGTACTCCAGAATATTACAAGAAACGTCCTTGCTCAGAGTATGTCGGTTGTGCTGCCCGTATCGTAGGCGAATATCTTAATCAATCAAAATAGACTATCAACTAAAAAGGCATTTCCACTCTGGAAATGCCTTTTATTATTACTCTGCATTGTTCTCTCTGCGACTATCATTCTTGCGCATTAACTTTCGTATTGCCTGTGCAAGATTTTGTGGATCAATGTTACGCTTAATAACCGAATCGTGTGCCAGCGATATGCGACCAGTCTCCTCAGATACTGCAATCACAATAGCATCCGAGACCTCACTCATTCCCAGAGCAGCGCGGTGACGCATACCATACGACTTAGGTACTTCTTGCTGTGTAGATGGTAAAACGCACTTCGCAGCTACAATTCTATCGCCACTAATAATAACACCACCATCGTGCAAAGGAGCATTCTTAAAAAAGATATTCTCCAAGAGCGAAGTTGATAGCTTAGCATCCAAACGAATACCACTCTCAATAACCAAATTTAGGTCGTCAGCCTGCTTGATAATAATAAGTGCTCCCACCTTCTCTGCGCCCATCTCCTGACACGCCACAACCAATGGATCAAGGTCAATTTCTTGTTCGGTACGGCGGTTACGGAAATTGAAGATACGCGATAACCATTCGAAACGACCTCGTTGGCGACCTATGGCCTGCAGAAAGTGACGTATCTCTGGCTGGAAGATGATGAGTATGGCGATGACACCGACAGAGATAATCTGACCAAGTATGGCCGAAAAGAGCACAAGACTAAAGGTGTTAACAAGGATCCACACCAAATAGATAAAAAAGATACCTACCAAAATATATGGAGCATTCGTCCCCTTCAGACCTCGATAAAGGCTGTAGAAGAGCGATGCCACCAAGATAATATCTATGACATCAATAAATTTTAGTGGTATAAATCCCATAACTCCTCGAATTCTATATCGTTAAGCTACTACTTTGCAGACTCAGCCTCGTATAGAGCATCTACACGCTCAAGAACGATATCTGAGATATTAAGCTCTGGGTTGGCATCAACAACCGATACAGCGTTGATAATCATTTTGTAGCGGCGATCAGCATTAATCTCATCAATAGCCTTGCTTACCAAATTCTTGAAGCGATTCATCAATACCACATACTCCTCGTTCAAGTTCTGCTCCTCTACCTGAAGATCCTGTCCCTCAGTCTGAACAGTAGCCTGGAAGTTATTCATCTTAGTCTGGATAGAGTTGGCCTTAGTCTGAATCTCCTCCTGCTTCTTCTGTGCGTTAAGAGTGGTAATCAAGCCCTTAGCATAATCCTCCTCAAGCTTTGCTGCCTCTACCTGGAGCTTATTGTACTCATTAGCCAAGTTCTCCTCCTTCTTCTTCCAACCCTCCTGAGTTGCTAGGCTCTTCTGCTGGAAGTTCTGCATCTTAGTTTCCAATTCAACTCCCTCCTTAGCATTGAACTTACTTGAAGCCATAATGTAGTCCAAGTCGACAAATACTACATCGCCACTTGTGACACACTCTACGCCATTAACATCTGCAACCTCAGTCTCAGAAGTATTGACCTGAGCTGTACTCTGACTCTTAGCTCCACCGCAAGATACCATCATAAGTGATACCGCCAAGATTGACAAAAGACTCTTTTTCATAGTTGTTATAATCTGTTTTAGTTAATTTTCGCATTTGAAGCACAAAGATAAAAAAAAATATTTACTTTTGTAGTAAATTATTAAGAATTTTAAGGATGTACGAATATATCTCTGGTGCTGTTGCTGAGGCAACACCTACATATGCAGTCGTGGAGGCTGGTGGCGTGGGTTACTTTATCCATATTTCGCTTAAAACTTACGCCGATATTGAGCAATCGAAGCAGACAAAACTATATGTTCACTTTATCGTACGCGAAGATCAGCAGCAACTATTTGGATTCTCCACAAAGATTGAACGTGAACTCTTCCGTCAGCTTATAAGTGTATCGGGTGTGGGAGGTAACACCGCACGTATGATTCTTTCAACCTATACGGCTCACGAGTTGCAAAATATCATCGCTACGGAGAATGCTGTACTACTAAAGAATGTTAAGGGCTTAGGTCTTAAGACTGCCCAGAAGATTATTGTAGAGCTCTCAGGTAAGATGCTCGAACTCGGAGCAAGCGATATAATGTGGCAGAGCGCCCCATCCACACCTAATAATGCTATCTTCGATGAGGCTATGGCAGCATTGCAGATGCTTGGTTTCCAGAAGAGTGCTTCGGATAAGACGCTTAAGGCTATCTTCAAAGATAGCCCATCGATATCGGTGGAGGAGGCTATTCGTACAGCTCTAAAGCAGATGTAGCCCCTATTCCGCCAATAGTATAGCGGTACGATGCTATTGCCACAGCGTAGTCATACTCTGCGGTGATAGCATTTTCGTATATCTGCAACCAACTAATTTGTGCTTGTAGCACATCGAGTATCGAGGCTATACCCTCGCGGTAAGAATATGTACTAATATCTAAGTTTTCACGCGCAATATCTAGGTTACGTTGTACTGCCTCCATACGTCTATGACTATACTCTAGGTTAGTCCAACCATTACTTTCATTAAGGATTATATTATCCACCACATCAGCAAGTTGCGCTTCAGCAGAAGTATAACTACTCTTTGCCGAACGTACAGCATCACGGCGCTCCATAAAGTGAAATATAGGCACGTTCATAGAGAGCAATACTCCACCTGTCGCAGCACCCTCAGAGGTAAGATGCCAACGACCAAATATACCTAAATTAAGACTTGGAAGATAATCTGCTCTGCGCAGTGCAATACCACATTGTGCCGACTCCTTACCTGCTAAGGCTATCATATAGTCGGGATGAAGGCTTAATATGTCGGCTATATCCTCTCTTTGGGGCATAGCAAAGTCGTTGAAGATACTTTGGCTAAGTATCACCTCAGTGGTTGTTGCCTCGCCGCGCAATATATTGAAGCGATAGAGGGCTATACGCCAACCCTGCTCAGCCTCTGAGAGTTGATACTCGGCATCGCTTAAACGGGACTCCACCTGAAGAAGGTCACTCTTAGAGGTGTACCCCTCCTCATAACGACGCTGTGCCACACTCTTAAGAGCTTGTACTATTGAGATATAATCACACATCGCCTGCCTATATCGCTCTGCTCTGGATAGTGACCAGTAGGCTATTTCAGCCTCATACTTCACATCGAGCATTGTGCGCTCAAGACCACTCTCCGATTGCACTAATGTCAACTCTCGTTGCCTTGTAAGAGCCTTATTACGACCACCATTGTATATAGGTTGCACCAAGTCAGCACGCACAGACTTTAGAGGATCATCCGAGGAGAGCGACAAAGATGGCAATATATTATGTTGCGCTACTCTATACTCTGCCTCAGCACCCTCAATCTTTGCCTCAGCACTTACAATAGAGTGACTATATTCAACCACCCTTGCAACATACTCCTCCACAGATAGCTGTGCCATTAATGTAGAACTGGAAAACACAAGCAGTGTGCATATAATAAGTCGCTGTATCATAGTTTAATGCGATAAAAGAGTGAGTAGACAACAGGTAATATAACAAGCACCATAATAGTCGCTACGACAAGACCACCCATGATAGTGACAGCCATAGAGCCAAACATTGAGTCAAAGAGTAGCGGTATCATACCGAGCACCGTAGTTGCTGAGGCTGCGATAACGGGGATAGACCTATCCTCCACAGCTTTAATCACAGCATCTGTAGCACCGAAGCCCGATTCTCGAAGTTCTCGAATGCGTGAGATTAGGATAACGGCATTCTTTATATTCATACCCACCAGACCCAACAAGCCGAGCAATGAGAAGAAATCGAACATCTTTCCCGATAGCACAAGACCAGCAACAACACCCGTAAAGATAAGGGGGAGTGTAAGCAATACCACTAATGGATCGCGGAGGTTACCAAAGAGGAGTAGCAATATCACAAATATCAGTATCATCGCTATTGGTAGCTTACTTCGTAGCGCATCATTTGACTCTGCTCTACTCTCTTGTTCACCAAAAACCTCCATACGATAGCCCTCCGGTAGCTCTATATTAGTGTTTATATCCTTCTCAATATCACTAAGCAGTGCTATTGCATTGACTCCTCTTTTTGGATCGCACTGCGCCTTCATAACACGTTCAGAGTCGATACGTCGTATAACAGAAGGATGAAAATCAAAGGCAAACCCTGATACAGACTGTTCCAAAGAGTAGCTACGTCCACGTACGGAGAAGATGGGCATAATGCTAAGTCCTACAACAGAGCTGTCTGCCACCTGTTCGGTACGTATTAGTATCGGCATCTGCTCGTCTGCCTCACGGTATGTTGCCACGTTAAGTCCAGATGTGGCTATCTCCAGCGACGAGACCATTGAGCTACGCTCCACGCCCAGTCTTTGTGCCTTTATCTGCGAGTAGTATGGTTGCCATACCGCAACACGATTGCCCCAGCTATTACGCACATTGCGCGTATCCTCACGGTGCTCCATAAGAGCCATAGCCTCACTTGTTAGGCGGCTCAGGGTATCGATATTCTCTCCTATAAAGCCAATCTCTATAGTAGCCTCAGGTACTGGAGAGAGACGGAAGAGTGAGGAGCGTAGCCACACATCAGCAAAGTTTTCCTCCACCCATCTATCAAATCTCTCCTCGACAGTAGCAGTCTGCTTCTTATTCCACACCTCGACTAAGATATTACCATAGTCGGGCTTTGATGAGTAGCTGCCACTTGCTAAGTAATATCGTGGCGGAGTACCTCCTGCTGTAGTAGATACACGCTTTACCTCTGGTTGCGCTTTAAGCCACGCCGTCATACTATCCAGACGCTCTGCAGTAGCTTCAATATCGTATCCATTAGGAAGAATTACATCGGCTCTAAAATATGGTTTTGATAGTTGTGGAAAGAAATTCTGTGGCATACGTCCCATTAGCCATAGTGATACTACTAAGACAGCCACGCCACACACTACTGTTAGCCATCTATGATGTAGCACCCACTTTATAATATTACCAACGACATTAAATTGTTTTACCTCTGTCCTACGTTTAGAGTGTGGTAGTAGCCATAGCGACATCATTGGCACTTGAGTAATCGACAACACCCAACTTATAAGTAACGATAGAGCAATAACACGAAATAGTGGTGCTATAATCTCAGCGACAGATGATGGGGCGAGTTGTAGCGGAAGAAAGGATATTATTGCAATAAGCGTAGCTGCAAGCAGAGGCATACGAGGAAGCGTAGCACCCTGTACGACGGCTATGCTTGGTGCCATTCCGGACCGTATATATTTTGTACTATTATCTACCACAACGATAGCATTATCAACGAGCATACCCATAGCTATAATAAAGCCTGCTAACGAGGTGCGATTAAGTCCTTCGCCTATAAGGTACATTACAACAAGAGTCGCACCAATAGCAAATAGTAGCGATGAGCCAACAACAACACCCTCACGCCAGCCCATTATAAACATTACCAGCACAACGACTATTAGCAACGACTCCAAAAGATTGATTATAAAGTCGTTGTTTGCCTGCTCGGCAATTCTGTTTTCTGGATATAGCGACACAATATCAAGTCCTGCAGGGAGTTCCTCGGCAAAGTCCTGAAGTTCGCGCTCTACCCTATCGCCAACCATCACAATATCCATCTTAGGGTTGGTCGCGACAGCTATAGCCACAGCATCGTTGCCATCTACAGACATTATCATCGAGCGTGGAGTTTTTGTCTCTCGTACAACACGCGCCACATCCCCCAAACGATACTGCTTACCATCCTCTGCCATAAGGAGTTGGTTTTCGATATCTGCAATGGAACTATAGGTGCTACCCTCAGTAATGGTGATATTTACATCACCTGCCTCTCTAACACCAAGTCCCACGATGCCATTCTGCTCACGTATAGCGCGGGCAATGCTCTCGGGTTTTAGTTCGAATGCAGAGAGTGTTGCGGGGCTAAGCCATATATTCACCTCTTCGCTCTGGAGTCCCGAAATTTGTACCTTCTCGACACCTTTAATGGCGTAAAGTCGCGTGGTGATACGTTTGATATATTGGCGCAACTCCTCGACGGTATAACCATCCTGGGAGCATAGCGCATAATAGAGTCCAAATACATCACCAAAGTCGTCTATAATAGTTATATCACCTACACCATCGGGGAGCTGTGGGCGTAAATCAGAGATCTTACGACGAAGCTCATCCCAGAGTTGTGGAATGCGCTCTGGAGATGTAGATGGATGTAGCTCCACGACTAACCGAGAATAGCCATAATGCGACTCGGAGGTTATCTTATGAACAGCATTTAGCGTTCTTAAACCCTGCTCTAAAGGCTTACTTACCAAGTTCTCCACCTCCTCAGGTGTAGCACCCGCATAGGGAGATATAACGATAGCACTTTTGATTACAAAGGTTGAGTCCTCTCGCTTACCGAGTCTCTCGAAGGCGTAGATGCCTCCCAATAGCACAACAGCAAGGAAGAAGAGGATGACCGAAGGTCGAAGTATGGAGTATCGCGAGATGTTCATAGCAGCCTAACCCTTTCTCCATTAGTTAGATGATATACTCCTGCGCTCACGACTCTTTCGCCAGCCTTTAAGCCATCTACGATAATAACACTATTCTCGCCAGTAAGTTCTCCAAGAACCACACGACGTCTCTCCACGATATTATCTTTGCCAATAACCCAAACATAGTCATCACCACCTACAGGCGCATATATAGCTGTTAGTGGTACAGACACTGCCTCTCTATCACTCTCTGTGATTACTACTGTAGCTATGCAAGTCATACCTGGAGAGATGCGGTAGCGCATGGTATCTACATCTACAAGACGTAGCGATACAGGGAAGCCCAGAGCATCGGAAGATGTGCGTGCGTAGCTCTTTATAGTAGCATTGAATTGAGTATCTTTATATGCATCGAAGGTTACACTATAGCGCGTAGTGGGTTGTGCGAGATAACTCAGCAGATACTCTGGTGCTGTGAAGCCTACGGTAGTGCTACGTGGACGTACGATGCGAACTATCGGTTGCCCCGATGATACTCGCTCGTAGGTGTCGATATAGACACGCTCCACAACGCCATCAAAAGGGGCTATGATACGCGTATCGGCCACCATATCTAAGGCATTGCGATATGCTGATAAGCTCTGTGTAAGGGCATTTCTAAGACTCTCAACCTCCTGAGCTGAGATTGCATTGTACTCCAAGAGTCGTTCTGCACGCTCTAAACGAGACTGTGCCTCGCGGTATGCCGAGAGTGTTGCCTCCACTTGAAGTTCCACATCACGTTTGTCAAGTTGTGCCAGAAGTGTGCCCTTGCGAACTCTCATACCCTTAGCTACGGGAGCATCCACAACACGACCAGCAAGTTTGAAGGCAAGGGTTACGGCATCATCTGCGGTAGATAGAGCAGCATACTCTCTACTGAGATACTCTACCTGCTTAGCAACAACGCTCTTAACGGGTTTAGGCTTGCGTTCGGATGCAGATTCAGCACCACCACACGCTGCCAATAACAGAGATAGTAAAATAAAAAATCTACGCATAAGATAGGCTTTATGCGTAGACAAGGCAATTATCTTGCCATTCTATTAGATGGCCTCTTTATACTCTACAACACCATCACGAAGCACTACGATACCAACATCGGCGCGTATGATCGAACGCAGTGTCATAGCGTCGACTAAGAGGTGTGTAGAGGGGTATTTAGACTCCACCTCTGCTGAGCTAACTACATATACTGCGGAGGTTGGATAGAGCGAATATAGATACTCTATGGCGCGCTCTGCGGAGCCATCTATAGCTGTTGCATCATTGATACATAGTAGTGCAATACGGCCTTTACGGCTCAATACCTCCATAGTCACATCCTTGCCATTGGTATCGTACAATACAAAATCTTGATACTCTGCATCTATATCAACATCTACAATATTCACACTCTCCACATACTCCAAATTCTCATCTTCCCAGCACTCTGTAGCCATAGCATCGAACTCAAAGATAACACCTGTGCTTACATCTCTAAAGCGCAGAACAGTATGGGTGGACTCTTCGACTATCCTCTTCTCCTCTCCAACACGCTCAAGAAGGTTGGTGCCCACCTTATATGGTAGGAAGTCGACCAATGGCATAGTATGGAGTGTATATAGTGATACACCAAGAGGTAGAAGAAGTGTCACTGCGATAATTATAAAATCGGCCTTCGTAAAGTGATGCTTGCGGTCACTCTTAAACCATACATATATAGATATTGGTAGTAGAACCAAGTTTTTGAAGAAGGTCTCCCATGGTGATAGCTTCACTGCATCGCCAAAACAGCCACAGTCACCTATAGGTAGTACCGTTACACTAAGCAGGGTTATAACAAAGAAAAAGAGTAGAATCACACTCGATATAAAGGCAACACCTCTACGCCATACTCCTAATATAAAGAGTAGACCTATGGCAAACTCCACCACCATAAGAGTTACGGCTATAACCTCCGAGGCTGGGGCAAGCTCCGAAAGTGAGTAGGTAGCTAAATACTTCTCAACATATATGGCTGTACCAACTGGATCGACACACTTAAAAGCACCCGATGCCACAAATGTGGAGCCGAGCAACCAGCGTAGTATCGTCATAATTGCATCCTGGTAACGAGCCATAGTGCTACTATAATAGTGGAGCTACACGCTCCATGATGCGTTCAAATATCGTGTCTGGTGATGCCATACCACCCTCCTCGGTAGAGCAGTTCACCACCTTCAAATCATCGTTAAGTGATGCCGACTCAAGGTACACCTCACGAACACGACGTTGTAGGTCGAGCGATGCCTCATGGATATCCTTACCGCCCTGAAGATAGTCTCTATCCTCACCCTCGCGCACCTCAGTTAGCTTGCGCTCTGTAAAGGCAAAAGGGACATCAAGGAAGAGTGATAAATCGGGCTTTGGAATACCAAACTCTTCGAACTCGGTATGTAGAATCCACTCTCGAAGGGTGTTGCGCTCCACGCTGTCAGCAATCTTAGCACATTGGTAGCCTATATTAGAGTAGACATATCTATCCACGATAACGACCTTGTCAGCCGCTATCCACTCACGTATTGTAGCTGCAGCATCGGCTCTATCACCAGCATATAGCAACGCTACAAGATATGGGTTTACGCTCTCCACGCTACCCAAGTCTCCACGTAAGAAGCGCGCGATAAGTTCACCATATATCGGTGCATCAAAACGTGGGAAGTGCAGGTACTCCGACTCCACGCCCTTAGCGCGAAACATCTCTCTAAGTTTGGCAATCTGTGTCGACTTGCCAGCTCCGTCAAGTCCTTCAAGTACGATAAACATACCTTATTAATTAGTAGTGAGTAATTCGTCTTACTATTTTAGCATTCGCACAGCGCGCTCGATACCTGCGGCCAATATATCGACCTCCTCCATCGTATTGTACATACCTATCGAGGCGCGACACATACCAGTAACGCCAAAGTGTGTCATCACAGGCTCGGCACAGTGATGTCCCGTACGTATTGCAACTCCAAGTTTGTCGAGAATCATACCAACATCGTAAGGGTGTGTACCCTCAATGGTAAAGGATACTATCGGACACTTACTCTTCGTAGTACCATATATTTTAAGACCCTCGATTTTCGAAAGGCGCTCAGTCATATAGTTTAGTATCTCCCTCTCGTGACGCTCGATAGCCTCCACACCGATACTGTTTACATACTCTATAGCCTTGGCAAGACCTACAGCACCGATAAAGTTTGAAGTTCCAGCCTCGTACTTTAGTGGTAATGGAGCATATGTGGTCTTAGCAAAAGTAACCTTGTCGACCATATCTCCGCCTCCCATAAATGGTGGCATAGCCTCCAATAGCTCCTTACGACCATACAACACACCGATACCCGTAGGACCATATAACTTATGGCCAGAGAAGGCGTAGAAGTCGTAACCACGCTCAGCCACCCTACCGCCACCATGTACAATGCCCTGGCAACCATCAACCATTACTACAGCACCTACCGAGTGCGCCTTATTGATGATAGACTGCAAATCGGGACAAGTACCGAGTGTGTTCGATGCCTCGGTTACAGCTACTAACTTTGTGCGACCATCTACCAACTCATCGAGCATATCAATGCGCAAAGCTCCGCTCTCATCGAAGGGTAATACTCTTAGCTCCGCACCCTTACGCTCGCACGCCAACTGCCAAGGTACAATATTCGAGTGATGCTCCATTTCAGAGACCACAACATTATCTCCCTCAGCAAGATACTTCTCGCTCCAAGCATAGGCTACCAAATTTATAGATGCTGTAGCACCAGAGGTAAAGATTACCTCCTCACGATGCTCTGCACCAATAAACTCACGCACCCTCTCTCGCGCCTGCTCATACATCTCGGTCATAACACCCGAAAGATGGTGCACACCACGATGTATATTGGCGTTATACTTGCGCATAAGGCTATCCGTACGCTCGATAACCGACATAGGCTTCTGTGCCGTTGCTCCACTATCGAAGTAGACCAACTTGCGCCCATTAACCTGCTGGTCGAGAATAGGGAAGTCCTTACGGATGCTCGCAATATCGTATGACATACTCTATAATCTATTTAATTTCTCTGCGAGTAGCTCGGCAAGAACCTCATCGCTACCTGCAACAACCGAGTGTAGCACTACATCGTCCACAAAGCCCTCGATTTGTAGTCGCTTTGCGTCTGTAAGGCTCAAACCACGCTGACGCATATAGAGAATAGCATCGCTATCCATCTGACCTACCGTAGCACCGTGGCTACACTTAACATCGTCAGCATATATCTCCAACTGTGGTAGAGTCTCAATATGTGCCTCCCCCATAGTTATATTACGGCTCGACTGCACCGAGTCGGTACGTTGTGCATCTGGCGCAACATACACTAAGCCAGAGAAGCTGCCGTGCGACTTGCCTGCTGCAACACCCTTAACTGCTGTATGTGACTTGCAGTCTGAGGCAATATGGTTTACATCCACCGTAACGCTTGCTTGGTCATCGTCGGTAAGCACAAATACACCGCCAAGCTCAAATCTCGCACCTCGCTCCATAAGGCTTGCCACAACACGACTATCCGATGCTGAGACTACAACCTGTGTCATCAAGCACTCAGCATCCTCGGCTACACCAATAGCGATATTCAGTGCCGAGTGGTGCTTTATAATATTGAGAATGCGAAGTGTAGCGCCCTTAGCAACATCGATATTTACATCTCCAATATTACTACTATCAGAGATAAGCAACACAGCCTCCGAGCCAGCCTCCACCACGATATCGTAGCCACTACCCTCTTCGAAGACCCAGCCTCCAGAGGTTATGTGGCCGTCGGTTGGTATAGCCTTAGCCGAGATTAACTCCTTAATTCGCTGTAGAATCATAGCCTACTCCTCCTTATAGTCGTTGATAAGCCAATCGTAGCCCTCCTTCTCCAACTTTAGAGCAAGAGTCTTGTCGCCGGTGTAGATGATACGTCCCTTATACAAGACGTGAACATAGTCTGGCACAATATAATCCAACAAACGCTGATAGTGTGTGATTACAACCGTAGCATTCTCTGGAGTCTTAAGACGTGTAACACCCGTAGCTACAATACGCAAAGCATCGATATCAAGACCAGAATCGGTCTCATCAAGGATAGCCAACTTAGGATTGAGCATAGCCATCTGAAAGATCTCGTTCTTCTTCTTCTCGCCACCAGAGAAGCCCTCGTTTACAGCGCGCGATGTTAGTTTAGAGTCAAGCTCCACAATGGCGCTCTTCTCCTTCATTAGCTTGAGGTACTCGCCCGCAGTCAATTGCTCCAAACCTCGTGACTTACGCTGCTCGTTAACTGCCAACTTCATAAAGTTGGCCATTGTAACTCCCGGTATCTCCACAGGGTACTGGAAGCCAAGGAATAGACCCTTGCGTGAACGCTCCTCGATGTTTAGGTCGAGAAGGTTCTCGCCCTCAAACTCCACCGTACCCTCTGTAACTGTAAACTTCTCATTACCCGCCAAAACAGATGCAAGTGTCGACTTTCCCGAACCATTAGGACCCATTATGGCGTGAACCTCACCCGCCTTAACGGAGAGGTTTATACCCTTCAAAATCTCCTTGTCGCCAACTGAGGCGTGTAGATTTTCAACTTTTAGCATATATCTTGTTCTTTATTTATTATTACTTTTTTGTTGTGGAATATAGTGAATTAGCGAGTTTAATGAACTTACACACTCCAACTCTTCACTCCCTCAATTACTAATTACTAATTTTTTATGTCTATCCCACGCTACCCTCAAGCGATAGCGACAAGAGTTTCTGTGCCTCCACAGCAAACTCCATTGGCAATTTAGCCAATACCTCGCGGGCATAGCCATTAACGATAAGGCCTACAGCGTCCTCTGTAGAGATGCCGCGCTGATTGCAGTAGAAGAGCTGCTCCTCCGAGATCTTCGAGGTTGTAGCCTCGTGCTCCAAGACTGCAGTTGGGTTATAGGAGTCAACCACAGGGAAGGTGTGAGCACCACACTTATCGCCAATAAGCAATGAGTCGCACTGCGAATAGTTACGGGCATTATCAGCACCCTTAGCCACACGCACCAAGCCACGGTAAGCATTCTGCGAACGACCAGCCGAGATACCCTTCGACACGATACGTGAGCGTGTATTCTTACCGATGTGTATCATCTTTGTACCTGTATCTGCCTGCTGATAGTTGTTAGTCATCGCCACAGAGTAGAACTCTCCCGATGAGTTATCGCCTGCAAGCACACAACTTGGGTACTTCCACGTGATTGCCGAACCGGTCTCTACCTGTGTCCACGAAAGGTGTGCACCTTCGCGACAGATGCCGCGCTTGGTAACGAAGTTGTAGATACCACCCTTGCCATCTTTATCTCCTGGGTACCAGTTCTGCACAGTGGAGTACTTAACATCTGCATCCTTTTCCACTACAATCTCCACCACTGCAGCGTGAAGCTGATTCTCATCACGTCGTGGTGCAGTGCAACCCTCAAGGTAGCTCACATACGAACCCTCGTCGGCAACAATAAGAGTACGCTCAAACTGACCAGTACCCTCGGCATTGATACGGAAGTAGGTAGATAGCTCCATAGGGCAACGCACACCCTTAGGGATATAGCAGAATGAACCATCTGAGAATACTGCCGCATTAAGTGCAGCGTAGAAGTTATCGGTATAAGGCACTACTGAGCCGAGATACTTCTTGATAAGCTCAGGATGCTCCTTGATAGCCTCGGATATAGAGCAGAAGATGATACCCTTCTCTGCCAACGTGTCACGGAAGGTGGTCTTAACAGAGACCGAATCCATCACGGCATCAACAGCAACACCTGCCAATGCCATCTGCTCCTCAAGAGGAATACCGAGCTTGTCGAATGTACGTTTAAGCTCAGGATCAACCTCGTCCATAGAGTTTAACTGCTTCTTCTGCTTTGGTGCAGCGTAATAAATTACATCCTGAAAGTCAATCTCAGGAATATCGAGATGCGCCCACTTAGGGTGCTCAAGGGTCAACCAGTGGCGATAAGCCTTCAATCGTCGCTCCAACATCCACTCAGGCTCACCCTTCTTCTGGGAGATAAGCCTTACAACCTCCTCCGAGAGTCCACGCGCTATGGTATCAGTCTCTATATCGGTAACGAAACCGTACTCATAGTCTTTAGACTCAAGCTCTTGAATTATATCTTTTGTACTCTTTTCCATCTTTTTATATTATAGCGTGCAAAGATAGCAAAAACTATTCGCAAATTCAATAGATTGCAATCATTTATTTTTATATAGCCATAAGTAACTCTAAAACTGAAAACTAAAAAGCGAAAAAGATAAACAAACAACCACAACTATTACCACTGCTAATCACTCGTTACCAAACAATAAAGGCACCTCCCAAAAGAGATGCCTTTGACTCGGTATAACTAATAGATTAGTTTAGCTCAAGCTCCTCGTATGGCAGACCCCAAGCCTCCGCAACTGGCTTATATACAACCTTACCCTCGACGATATTAAGACCCTTGCGCAACTCTTCGTTATCGCGACACGCCTGCTTCCAGCCCTTGCCAGCAAGCTGTAGGACGTATGGCATAGTGGCATTTGTAAGAGCCAATGTAGAGGTATATGGCACTGCACCAGGGATGTTAGCAACGCAGTAGTGCAAGATGCCATCAACATAATATACAGGATCCTCGTGGGTTGTTGGGTGTGAGGTCTCGAAGCAACCACCCTGGTCAATAGCCACATCCACCATAACAGTACCTGGCTCCATATCCTTTAACATATCACGTGTAACGAGCTTAGGGGCCTTAGCGCCAGGGATAAGTACTGAACCGATAACAAGATCGGCAGTCTTTAGCTCCTCTCGAATATTATACTCCGACGACATCAAGGTCTTAACATTCTTAGGCATCACATCGGCAAGGTATGTAAGACGCTGTAGTGAGATATCACAAATGGTTACATCGGCACCCGTACCCGCTGCAGTACGCGCTGCTGCTGTACCCACGACACCAGCACCGATAACAAAGACCTTAGCAGGCTTAACACCTGGCACACCGCCAAGCAGCTTACCCTTACCACCACGAGGTTTTTCCAAGAAGTAACGTCCCTCCTGTGTAGACATACGACCAGCAACCTCCGACATAGGGATAAGGAGTGGCAACGAGCGATCCTTACGCTCCACGGTCTCGTATGCACAACAAATAGCACCACTCTCAATCATCGCCTTAGTAAGTGGCTCACTACTTGCGAAGTGGAAGTAGGTAAACACCAACTGACCCTTACGAACAAGCTTATACTCTGGTGCGATAGGCTCCTTAACCTTCACAATCATCTCGGCAATGGCGTAGACATCCTCGATATTAGGGAGGATCTTTGCTCCCTGCTTAACGTAGTCTTCATCCTTAAAGCCGCTATTCACACCAGCTGTCGACTGCACATATACTTCGTGGCCACGACGAACTAACTCCATAACGCCTGCAGGTGTCAACGCAACTCGGTTCTCGTTATTCTTAATCTCCTTAGGTACGCCAATAATCATAACTGTAAAATTTTAATGTTTAAGGTTTATTTATGTTGTATAGTGTGTCTACCCACCAATTGCGATAGCTAAGTTACAATATTTTTTCATACACACACTCTAATTAAGCACTATTTTTACTATTACACCTGCGATTTTCTAAAATAATCGCTATAAAAGTGTATAAAAATGCAAGAATGGTAAGGTTAACCATCTCCGATTTTATATTTTGCAGCGATACACCCATAGTATTTAGACCTATAAAACCATCCACTGCACTACTACTTGGGAACAATCTACCTACAGCATAGAGCCACTCAGGAAATGCCTCCTTGGGATACGAGACACCAGCCAAAAGAAGTATCGGCACAGAACTCCACAGCAAGGTCATAATCGGTGCTTCACGACGAGTAAAGAGATGAGACAGCATCTGTGCCATTGCTGACGAGGCTACGATATAGACTACCATAAGCACTGCAATATCGCCCACATATCCATTAAACGGAAAGCCAAATATCGACCATAATGTAGCTAATACAAGACTTAAGCTAACACCACATATTGCAATATGAGTCAATATTATAGCAAACACTTGACAAGAGCTATAACACAAACTATTACGCCTTATTAACACACTATGCCTACGTCTGCGAATAGCTACCATACCCACGCCTATAAGTAGAGTCTGCTGAATAAGCAACACCACAATCGAGGGCATCACAAAAGAGCCATAACCCAGCGACCTATTATAGAGTACCTCGCTCGATAACTCCACAATACCACCACTACTCTTAGCCATGATATCCGCCATAGCCTGCTCTAGCACCGCACGATACAGAAGCAGGTGGCTACCGTCTAAAATCAGACTTATAGTAGCGCCCCGCATAGCGAGTATATCTTGCTCAAAACCCTTGGGGATTACAACAATGCCATAGACATCACGGTTATAGAAGAGTTCTTCACCAGCAGCCACATCTTCCACTTCGTAGGCAACAACCACATTAGCACCTTCACTCAAGCCACCCACAACACTGTGGCTTACAGATGTATTATCTCTATCAACAACCGCGATAGACACACACTCCACAACCTCGGCACCATAGGCTATAGAGTAGATAGTGGCATATATTAGCATCGCGAAGAGTAATAACAATACAGCCCCGCTATCCGAGAATATTAGACGAAACTCCCTTACTACAAGTCGAAACATATCACTCTCTCCCCCAATATTTATCATCTTGCACTACTCTACTAAGTCGCTGCCACGACAAAGGCACGACAACTAAAAAGAGCGTCATATATAGCAGATTGTCTATATCATAGGAGATAGGCGCCCCACGCATAACTTGCCCAACGAAGAACTCACTAAAGTAGCTCAATGGGAAGAGTTTGGAGAATACCCTTGCCACACCGTACATAGCTACCGTAGGGAAGGTAATACCCGAAAAGGTGAATGCCATAACACTATAACCACCTCCAAGCGACAACGCAAGACGCATATTTGCTGTAAGTGCTATAATGGACAGCGCAATACCTTCATACACAACTATAAATAGTACTGTAACCAGCGATAACAGAAGATAGCTACCCATGCACTCCATACCCATAACAACAAAGAGGATAAAATAGATAAATTGCGACATCACCACCATTGCAATAGTCACAGGGAGTAGTTTACCTATAACGCCTCCAACAAGCGAGTTATCGGCTACAGTAAGCCAATTAGAAGGTGTACGATAGCGCAGTTCTCGTCCTATAGCGTAGATAGTAGATACCATAGTAAAGATAACTACGCCCAAAATCATAAAGATAGGGGCAAGGTAGTAACCGTAGTTTAGGTATGGATTAGATATGATATTAATCTGTATGTTAATAGGCATTATCTCCACCATAGCTTGAGCCTCATTAATGCCCATACTCTCTAACGTCTGAAGTGCCACACCTGCAGAAAAACTCTGAACGGCAAGCTGAATATCGCGACTTAATACGCCACTGGCCGAGATATTAGCTCCACTAAGGTAACATCCAACCTTTGCAGCCTCGCCACGGTAAATGCTACTCTCGAAACCTTTATCTATACAGATAATACCCTCCACATCGCCATTAAGTAGCCTCTGCTCAGCACTTATCATATCACTCTCCTGAAAGGCAATATCTACGCCCGCTGTGGCATCAATCATCCTAAGCATTTGGCGCGACAGAGGCGTGTAATCTCTATCCACCGCTGCAATAGGCACATTGTCAATAGCGCCATGATAGAAGATAGCGCAAAAGAAGAGTGTCATAATAGCCGGGAAAAGCACCAGTACAGAGAGGTACAGCCTATCGGACACTACCTCTCTCAACTCCCGCTTAAACGAAGATATAATACTCTTAATAAGCATAGTTACAATCTATCACCATAGACTATAACACTCATACCTGGCAGAATATCAAGAGGCTCTACCGAACGAGCACGCACCTCGAAGGAGCGAATATCAAAGCCACCACGAGCGCGCGTAGCACTCCATGTAGCAAAGTCTGCCTCCGAAGAGATATAGTAGACCTCAAACACAGCCTTCATATCGAGTGCAGGAATGTAACCCTCAAAGCGGTAACCAAGTCTCACATCCGCCAATCTATCCTCCTTAATATTAAATAACACCCAGCAATGCGCCACATCAAGGATTGTAACTACGGGCATTCCCGTACCCACTAACTCGCCAGACTCAGCCATAACACTCGACACACGACCAGACACCGGAGCGTAGACCTTAGCATCTTTTAGGTAGGAGCGCACTTCATCGACACCTCCCTGCGCTTCGCGAACCTTAGCCTCCACAGCCTCACGTTGTTGACGTGTAGCACCCTCTACCACAAGATCGTACTCAGCTTTTGCAGCATCTGTAGCAGCTCGCATCGCCTCATAGTTTGCCAACGCCTCATCATACTGCTGACGTGGCACAACCCCCTTTTCGTATAGATTTCGAACACGTTCATAGCTTGCTTCAGCAAGACTCAAACCAGCCAAAGCCTTATGCCACATACTCTTTACAGCCACCACCTGTTCTCTTCGTGCGCCCATATCTACCTCACTATTTATAGCCTCGGCCTCAGCTTCAAGAGCAGAGACCTGTCTAAGTTTAGCATCAAGTTCTGGAGTAGAAATAGTATAAAGCAACTCCCCCTCCAAGACCATATCGCCCTCTGCAATATACATTGAGTCGATGCGCCCAGCCAACTTCGACGAAGCACGATAGCTACGACACTCCACTACGCCCTGTATAACAGGCCGATTCACACGGGTAAAATAGCGAAAAAGGGAGATAATACCTAACAATAATAAAAGTAGCACAACAATAATATATAAAGTTCGTTTCATACTAATTATAAATCCATTACTCCGTTTATATCAACTTCTACTCCACTATCTATATAGAGTATAAACTCTTGACTCAAACCCGATACTTCCAACAATCTCGCCAACGATAACACGTAACTATAAACAGCATCGAGATACTCCACCTCCGAGGCGGCAAGGGCTATACGTGCATCCATAAGTTCAGACGAAGGTGTTACACCCTCACGAAAGCCCTCTAATGCCGTAGTATAGTAACTCTCGGCAAAGGCTATAGAGCGCTCTGAAGAGTTAATATTTAGTATTGCATTTTGCAACGTATAATACTCCCTATCGACCGAAAGTAGAATATCCTCCCGCGCCTTCTGCGCCATATCACTAACGCTTAGCTCAAGACTCTTAGCTACACGATACTCCTCTTGCTTTGAAAGACCACCAAACAGAGGCACAGAGACACCAACACCAACAGCCCAGCGAGGTATCATCTGTGTAAGATTATAAGAGTAGAGCGACGCACCACCCATAGCCACTACCTCTGGCATAAAGGCAGAACGGGCAAGGTTAACGCTCTCCCTACTAAGATGTTCAGCATTCTCCACTTCACCTATAATTGCATTTAGCTTAATCGCATTATCCCTGTAGTAATCAATATCGTGTACTTGGTACGATAAGAACATATTATCTAAAGGTACCACCGCTGTATCACTCAGCAATGTAGTTTGCAGGGCGCGTTCTGCAATACGCAACTTACTCACCGCATCACTATAATCACGCTCCACATCGGAGAGCTTATACTGTAGATATAGCACCACACTATGTGCCACAACACCCTCCTCCTCCATCGCCTCAGCATCGTGCAAATGTTGCTCTACGCCCTGCACAACAAATCTCTTTACAGCCATCACCTCGCGCGCCAATATCACGCCATAATAGCGCTCCACGAGTTCGGTTACAAGGGCATTCGTTACTCCATTAAGACCAACTTCCGCACCCTCGATCTTTAACCTTGCTACACGATTAGCTACCCCGATACGTCCACCCAGATATATAGGCATAGTCATAGTCGCACCCACAAAACCGAAGTCTCTATTTTGAAGTCTATAACGCCAATCAGAGCCCATTAAGGGGGCAAGACCATCTGTTAAGAGCGATGCTACAGTAGGCGATATAACACCCTGCGAAACGCCACTCTTGATTAGTCCGTCTAACGATTCTGTCACCACACCCTTAGCTCCACCGAGATCTATATTAATATCGTGTTGCATCAGCGTATAGCATCCCACCATATCGACCTTAGGCATACGTAATCCCTGCGTAGCACGGTACTCCCTATAGGCAGCATCCACACCATACTTAGCGCTACTAATAGCTTTATTACGCTCCATCATCATCCCCAGAGCATCGCCGAAGCTTATCCTCTGTTGTGCTGCAACACCTACACTTAACATAAGCGCTACCAGCGACATCCAAAATTTCATAGTAAAAGTTTCTGCCATACATTACAATTATCGTGCGATAAATTTTACAGTGCTTTGGCACATAACTTGTGAACGATGCAGACGAGAACTTTAATGTTAACCAAAAAATTTCAGTTATGAAACGAATTAAACATTTCGCTCTATCACTACTTGCAGTAGCGTTCGTGATGCCATCTGCGATGGCTCAGACCAGAGTCTATGAGGTGGAGGAGTACACGCCTACCATCTATATGATTGCTGTAGGTGATGAGGTACATGAGTATGACCCTGAGGTTGTACGAGTTGCTATCATCGAGGACTTTGTGGAGACCAAGCGTCACGGCTTCCAGCAGGCTCACAATCCACAGTTTATCTTCTCGACACGTAACAATCGCTTCTCGTTGGGTATTGGAGGTATGGTAAATCTACGCACCAGCTACGACCTCAAGGGCGCAGTGGGCAATATAGACTTCGTACCTTACGATATCCCTATGCACAAGGGCTACGCCAACCAACAGCGTGTGATGATGGATGCTTCGACCTCTCGACTCTTTATGAAGGCTATTGTAAATAGCAACACTTTGGGTCGTGTCTATGTCTACACAGATATGGACTTCAGAGGCGGCGAGGAGTTTAGCTACATTCCACGTCTAAGGTCGGCTTATGTTAATCTCCTTGGTTTCACCGTAGGTCGTGATGTAACAACCTTCTGTGACCTTGCAGCAGCGCCTACAACTATCGACTTCCAGGGCCCTAACGCCTACAACTTCGCCTTTAACGAGATGATTCGTTACGAGCGTGGTTTTATTCGCGACCACCTTAAGGTTGGTATCGCTGCCGAGATGCCTGTTGTGAATGCCACTTATGGTGAGAACTTCGAGCCTATCTATCAGCGCGTACCAGATGGTATTGCATACGTTCAGTACGCTTGGGGTGCGAATAAGTCAAGTCACGTACGTCTATCGGGTGTTGTACGCGATATGTACCTTCACGACAAGACCTCTGGCGAGAACACCACACAGCTTGGTTGGGGTGCACAGTTTAGCGGCCATATCGAGGTGGGCCAATGGGTAGACCTATATATGAATGGTGTCTATGGTCGCGGTATCACCCCTTACATCCAGGATTTGGCAGGTGCTCCATACGACTTCACATACAAGCCTAAGGAGCCTACACAGGTACACACTCTTCCAATGTGGGGTTGGCAAGCAGCAGCTCAAGTGAATATCGTCCCTCAGAGGTTCTGGTTCACTGGTGGCTACTCTACAGTACGTCTTGAGGTTGACAACGCAGCCCTCTCGGACAACCAGTACAAGCGTGGCGAGTATATCTTCGGCAACGTCTTCTACAACGCAACGCCTAACTTTACTCTCGCCCTTGAGTATCTCCACGGTTCACGCGAGGATGTTAGTGATGCCCACAGCCGTGCAAACCGCATCAGCATAATGGCGCAATACAACTTCTAAAAGTTAATTTCACTATGTTATTTGGCAATCCACACACGGGTTGCCATTTTTTTTATATTTTTACACATTATAATGTTACATTTCATATAACAACATCGTTATATGTGTAGAGAGCAACCTACAAACGAGAATAATTTGGAGACAGAAACACAATATATAGAGTTCTTTTCGAAGCATCGAGATACACTATATCGTCTTGCATTAAATATATGTGGCGATAGTGCCGAGGCTGAGGATATCGTGCAAGATGTCTTCGAGAGAGTATGGAGGGCAAGGGATAGAGTTTTACAAAGCCCCTACCCCAAAGCCTATATCTGTCGCATAGCGCACAACTTAGCAATCGACAGAGAGCGAACAAGGGTGCGGCGAAAGGCTTTCACGATAAGCGAAGATACAGCAACGAATAATATATCCATATCGGCAGAACTATCGGATATAACGAGCATAACGCAGCGGGCGATAGCCTCGCTACCTGAGAAACAGCGACTCGCCATCCATCTCCGCGATGTTGAGGGCTACGAGATAGAGGAGATTGCCGAGGTCATAGGAGGCGACTGTAGCAGTGTACGAATGAACCTCTCAAGGGCGCGCAACAGCGTTAGAGAGACAATAACAAAGGCTTTGAATTATGGAGTTAAACGAGATTAACAGACTTATCGATAGATACTTCGAGGGCGAGACAACGCTTGCCGAGGAGAGAACTATTGCCACCTACCTCGCAACTACGGATAGTCTACCTAAGGAGCATATAGCCCTAAAGTCAATGTTCGAAGCAATGGGAATTCTAAGGGAGATAAAGGCTCCAATGCCTGCACCTCGAAAGCGTAGCATCAGTCTACGTCGTATTGGAAGTGTTGCCGCAGTAGCCGCGTGTCTTGTTGTGGGTATAGTTGTGGCTACCAATACGGTAAAGACTACACCAGCTTACACCGAGCCAGGTATCATCTGCTACGTCAACGGCACAATGGTCGACGACCCAAAGGCGGCCGAGATGGAGGCGCATAGAATACTTGGCAACATGAATCAGAATATAAACCTTGCGATGGCAAGAATCGACAAAGTAAACCTACTTAAAACTAAATAGTTATGAAAAGATTATTTACAACCCTAACACTTCTTGTGACAGCACTCTCAACACTTAGCGCTCAGGAGATTGCAAACGACAACACCATTATTTTAGACAAAACTGGCGAGAATAGAATAACTATCATCAGCGAAGATACGATTAAGTTTAAGATTGGAGGCAAGGAGTTCCAGATGAGCACTGAGCCAGAGGCCAAGGCACAGCAGGATGAGCGCAAAAGCTATGCAACAATACCTGCACTTGGAGTAATCGAACTTGGTATAAACACGATGATAAATACAGACTACTCAATGTATACACCAGAGGAGGCTGAGATGATGAAGTTTGGCAATAGAAAGTCAAGATATGTAGCATTAAATGTCTTCACAGAGAACTTCCGTCTTAACAAACAAGGCTCGTTGAGTGTTGATATGGGTGTTGGTATTGCGTGGGAGAACTACGTATTTGCTGGCGACTATTCGATGCGCTACAGCGATGGTATGATGCGACCTATTGCATTGGATGGCAACGTTGAGAAGTCAAAGCTTATGGTACGATACCTACATATGCCAGCACTACTAAACTACTCATACAAGAATAAGTTTTTCATCGCTGCGGGTGTAAATCTCGATGTCTTGATTGGTTCGCGCTTCAAACAGAAGAACCCTAAAATTGTATATAAGTCAGAGACCATTACCCTCGAGCCAATACAGCTTGGTGCTACATTACACGTCGGTACAAACTCATTCTACGGCTTTGTAAACTGGTCACCTATGGAGATGTTCAAGGCAGGCACAGCTCCTCGAGGTCAGAGAGTATCAGCAGGTATTGGTCTTAATTTCTAATACAAACCAACACTTTATATGAAACGGTTTATATTGCTAATAATGCTCTGTTTGCCAATAGTAGCCACGGCACAAATAGATCATATAGCACCCCTCATAAAGAAGTACTCTGGGCAGATGAATTGCTCAACGGTAGTACTTTCAAAGGAGATGCTTAAACATATGTACTCTGCCTCGGGCATTGAGTCTATGCAGGCGATTTCCGTGGAAGACCCAACGCTACTCCCAACACTTAAGAAGGATCTAGATAGCTTCCTCGATTATTACAAAGTTGTAATGGCAGTAAATAGCGATGGTACAGATGTTAAAATCTACAGTGTAAAGCGCCAGTATATATCCGAGGAGACTGGACTCACGGAGACGATTGAAGAGTTTATCATTGTTGCACTAAGCGATATCGATGGCATTGTAATACGTCTCACGGGACAGAAGCTCACCCTTAACGATGCAACATCACTAATAAGCATCTAAGCGAGTATAACCATTAAAATTGTGGCAGTTTTGCTGTTATTCATAATTTATCGTAACTTTGCGGCGATTATGAAAAGCAACATTACTGCCATAATTTTTATCTTCATCTCACTGTGCGGTGGGTGCGCTGATTCTGCACCTACACCCACTACAGGGGAGACTATCAATGAGAGAGTCATAACCACCGACACCATACGCCTAATGTTTGGTGGTGACCTAATGCAACATCTTCCTCAAATAACTGCTGCCCAACAGAGCGATGGCAGCTACGACTACACCGCCTCGTTTGAGCATATAGCGCCACTATTTCGCGATGCTGATATAGCCGTTCTCAACTTCGAAACAACCATCAATACATCGGGCAAATATAGTGGTTATCCTCTCTTTGCAGCACCCCCAGCAGTAGCTGATGCGATGCTTGATATGGGTATAGATATAGCGCTGTTAGCCAACAATCATTGCTGCGATAAAACAGGTAAGGGTATAGACTCCACAATCGAGGAGTTTCGTAGACGAAAAATAGCACACGTTGGAGTCTATAAAGATAGCACTGACTATGCAGATAACAACATACGATACTTCGAGCGTAAGGGTGTTCGCTTTGCACTTCTAAACTACACTTATGGCACTAATGGTATGCCTATTCCTAAGGGGCGCATTGTAAATATCTTAGACACCGCAACCATCAAGCGCGACCTACGCACCATTGAGCACGATAGCATAGACTGCATCATTGCCTGTATGCATTGGGGTATCGAATACCAGCGAAAGGCAAACCGCGAACAGATAGTTATTGCCGATATGATGCGTCGCGAGGGTGTAGATATCATCATCGGTAGCCACCCACACGTTCTACAACCATATTATGCCGACTCTACGTTTGTGGTCTACTACTCGTTGGGCAACCTTGTATCTAACCAGCAATGGCGCTACTCTGATGGTGGTCTACTTGCGGAGATTGAGGTCATAAGATGTGACACTATTGATGGTCTACGCTATCAAACCACCCCTCATCCCGTATGGGTATTACAACCTGGATATAGAGTATTGCCGCGTTCGGTAGGCGACACACTCAATATGTCAACCTCGACACGCGGACAATACGAACTATTTATGTCGGATACCGACAAGCTACTGGAGCTATAGCAAACTTTTAATAGTTATCTGCAAAGGGCTCGAAGTATGCCTGCGGGTGCTCGCACGATGGGCAGAGCTTTGGCGCGCTCTTAGCCTTGATGATGTAACCACAATTACGGCACTGCCACACTATCTCGCCATCACGTCTAAAGAAGTCGCCATCGGTAAGACGACTTAGGAGTTTTAGATACCTTCGCTCGTGCTCCTTCTCCACTTCTGCGACATTTTTGAATGTAAGAGCAATCTTCTGAAAACCCTCAGCGTGTGCAGTCTCGGCAAATGATGCATACAACACCTCCCACTCCTCGTGTTCGCCATTGGCAGCAGCAACAAGGTTTTGCTCAGTAGTACCAATAATGCCTGCAGGGAACGATGCGTTATGTATGGTTGCCATACCGCCCTCCAGATATTTGAAAAAGCGCTTGGCGTGCTCCTTCTCTTGGTCGGCAGTGATATCGAATACTGCGGCTATCTGCTCGTAGCCATCCTTCTTAGCCTGCGATGCGAAGTAGTTGTAACGATTGCGCGCTTGGCTCTCGCCAGCAAAAGCTTTTAAGAGGTTCTCCTCGGTAAGCGTACCCTTCAATGTGTTTTTCATTCTATCATACGTTTTATAGTTAAACCATACGCTGAGGATGTGCAAAACTAAGACCAAAATAATAATGGCGCACCCTGCTAAGGATACGCCATATAGCTCATTGAGTCACCACTATTAACGGAGTGTCGCAGTCTTTCTGATTGCCGAGCGACGGTTATTCGTAAAGAGTGCAAATGGGTTTTCGCCCTCGTTATACTCCTTCTTCATAATCAAATGCACCTTGTGGCGAGTTACAGAGAACAAAGGGATATACAAGAAAGGCATACGCTGCACTTGAACAACCTGATCCAACTCCCAGCCATCGTTACCCAAAATATCGAGAATCTCAGCCATATTTGAGTTGTTGAAGTTCATCATCTTGTTACAGTACATAACCGTAACCTTCTGATTCTTAGCACCACCGCGCACATATACATCGCAATAGGTTGTCTTAACCTCCTGTGCCGATGCGCCAAATGCACACATAATCAAGAAAAGGGCAAGAAATAGTCTCTTCATAGTTAGTAGTCTTTATCTGCGCAGCATCTCCACTACGGCAGTTGTAAAATATTGGAGCGGGAGATGATGCAAACTATACAGATTGCACTTCGCTCTCTTGGTAAATAGTTGTTTGTGTCAACCAACAAAGGACTCGTATAGTGAAATTACTACTTTACAGGAACTGTTGGTATTACAAATATACAAAAAAATGTATAAATAGAATAAAACTCGATATTTTTTTATAGAGATTTGTGCGAGTCTCCATTTAATATTGGTATTGTGGATAATTGTTCGTATATTTGCACGATTATACGCAACATATAAAAAACTATATAATATGGCAGACGAGAAAATTATATTTTCGATGGTTGGTGTGAGCAAAGTGCTTAACAACAACAAGAAAATCTTAAACAACATCTACCTGTCGTTCTTCTATGGTGCAAAGATTGGTATCATCGGTCTTAACGGCTCTGGTAAGTCTACACTTATGAAGATTATCGCAGGTATCGACAAGAGCTTCCAGGGTGAGGTGGTATTCTCTCCAGGTTACAGCGTTGGTTACCTTGAGCAGGAGCCACAACTCGATCCTACAAAGACCGTAAAGGAGATTGTAGAAGAGGGTGCAGCATCTACAGTAGCTCTTCTTAAGGAGTATGAGGATATCAATATGAAACTCTGCGAGCCTATGGATGACGACGAGATGGCGCGTCTTGTAGAGCGTCAGGGCGAGCTATACGAGAAGATTGACCAGGTTAACGGCTGGGAGCTTGATAGCGTCTTGGAGCGTGCGATGGATGCATTGCGCTGTCCAGATCCAGACCAGAGCGTAGCTGTACTATCGGGTGGTGAGCGCCGTCGTGTAGCGTTGTGCCGTCTATTGTTGCAGCAGCCAGATGTGCTTCTTCTTGATGAGCCTACCAACCACCTCGATGCAGAGAGTATCGACTGGTTGGAGCAGCACCTTCAGCAGTACAAGGGTACGGTTATCGCTGTTACCCACGACCGTTACTTCTTGGATAATGTAGCTGGCTGGATCTTGGAGCTTGACCGTGGCGAGGGTATTCCTTGGAAGGGCAACTACTCTGGATGGTTGGAGCAGAAGACACAGCGTATGGCAATGGAGGAGAAGCAGGAGAGTAAGCGCCGCAAGACTCTTGAGCGAGAGTTGGAGTGGGTGCGTATGTCTCCATCTGGTCGTCACGCAAAGTCTAAGGCACGTCTTTCGGCTTACGACAAGATGATGAATGCCGACACTAAGGAGCGCGAGGAGAAGCTCGAGATCTATATCCCTAACGGCCCTCGCTTGGGTGATCTCGTTATCGAGGCGCAGGGCGTAACTAAGGCCTTCGGTGACCGTGTGCTTTACGAGGGGCTTGAATTCTCGTTGCCACCAGCAGGTATCGTGGGTGTTATCGGTGCCAACGGTACTGGTAAGACTACCCTATTCCGTATGATTATGGGTCTGGAGGAGCCTACATCGGGTAGCTTCCGCGTAGGTCCAACCGTGAAGTTGGCATATGTAGACCAGCAGCACAAGTCTATCGACCCTGAGAAGACCGTTTACGAGGTTATATCTCAGAACTCAGACCTTATCCAGCTTGGCAACCGTCAGGTGAATGCTCGTGCATACGTAGGTCGCTTCAACTTCAACGGCGCAGACCAGGAGAAGAAGTGTGGCGTATTGTCTGGTGGTGAGCGCAACCGTCTCCACCTCGCTCTTGCACTCAAGGAGCAGGGCAACGTATTACTCCTCGATGAGCCTACCAACGATATCGACGTTAACACACTCCGTGCTTTGGAGGAGGGTTTGGAGAACTTCGCTGGTTGTGCTGTGGTTATCTCGCACGACCTTGGGTTCTTGAATCGTATCGCTACCCACATTCTATCGTTCGAGGGCGACTCTAAGGTTGTCTTTTATGAGGGTACATACTCAGAGTATGAGGCTTGGAAGAAGGCTCAGGGCGAAGATACTACCCCTAAGCGTGTTAAGTATAAGAAACTTTTGGCAGAGCAGTAGTAGATATGGCACAGAAACCATCTATTCCAAAGGGTACGCGTGACTTCTCTCCAGAGGAGATGATGCGCCGTACGTATATCTTCGACACCATTAAGAGTGTCTTTCGTCTATTTGGCTATGCGCCACTTGAGACCCCTTCGATGGAGAACCTATCAACCCTTCTTGGCAAGTATGGCGAGGAGGGTGATAAGCTTCTCTTCAAAATCCTTAACTCTGGTGATTATGGCGCAAAGCTCTCTGATGAGGAGCTACGCCAGGCATCTAAGATTTGCGAGAAGGGACTACGCTACGATCTTACAGTGCCTTTTGCACGCTATGTCGTACAGCATCAAAATGAGATTGTATTCCCATTCAAGCGCTATCAGATACAGCCAGTATGGCGTGCTGACCGCCCACAGAAGGGACGCTACCGCGAGTTCTATCAGTGCGACGTAGATGTTATCGGCTCTAAGTCGTTGCTCTCAGAGGTTGAGTTGGTAGATATCGTAGCTCGTGTATTCTCGAAGCTCGGTATCTCGGTAACTCTAAAAATGAACAACCGTAAAATATTGTTCGGTATCGCAGAGTCTATTGGCCACGCCGACAAGATGATAGATATCACCGTAGC
This sequence comes from Alistipes sp., assembly GCA_045656185.1. Taxonomy (GTDB): domain Bacteria; phylum Bacteroidota; class Bacteroidia; order Bacteroidales; family Rikenellaceae; genus Alistipes. The sequence goes on from JAZOQR010000058.1 coordinate 107,758, forward strand.
TATCGACAAGCTCGACAAGATTGGCTTGGACAACGTGAAGAACGAGTTGCGTGAGCGTGGTATCGACGACGAGGCTATCGCAAAGCTTCAACCTATCCTTGAGCTTAGCGGCACCAACGAGGAGAAACTCTGCAAATTAAGCGAGGTTATCGGCTCATCAGAGACAGGTATGGTAGGTATCGAGGAGATGCGCACAATCTTTAGCAACGTGGAGAAGTTGGGCATCGCTCTTACGCCTGAGCTCGACCTATCGTTAGCACGTGGTTTGAACTACTACACTGGTGCTATCTTCGAGGTTAAGGCTAACGACTACCAGATTGGTTCAATTTCTGGTGGTGGTCGCTATGACGACCTTACAGGCATCTTCGGTATGTCGGGAATGTCGGGCGTGGGTATCTCGTTTGGTGCAGACCGCATCTACGATGTTATGCTCGGTCTAAACCTCTTCCCAGAGGAGTTGGCTTGCTCGACTAAGGTCTTGTTTGTAAACCTTGGCGAGGCGGAGCAAGAGGCATCTATGCGCCTACTATCAGAGTTGCGCAACCACGATATCGCTGCGGAGATATACCCAGAGACCTCTAAGATGAAGAAGCAGATGGAGTACGCCAACCGTCGCGGTATTCCATACGTTGTTATCATCGGCTCTAACGAGCTTACCGAGGGCATCGCTACAGTTAAGAATATGCGCACTGGCGAGCAGTCGGAGGTTGCATTCAAAGATATTGTAAGCGCACTGCAATAAGCTAATTTATAGGATGAAACACCTTGTTATATCACTACTTGCTGTAGTTATGTGTTGCACCTCGTTATCAGCGCAACAAACAAGGCGTCAACTAATAAAGAAGCTCGATAAAGTCTATGAGATTATAGACGACAATTATGTGGAGGATACGCCTCTTGAACCATTGGTTGAAGAGGCTATCCGTGCCACATTAAAGAGTCTTGACCCCCACTCTCAATACCTAACGAAGGAGGAGATGCAAACCTCTAACCGCAATCTAAAGGGGAAATTTGCCGGCATAGGCATCAAGTACATCATTCACAACGACACACTTGTTGTAAGCTCCGTAGTGGAGGACTCTCCAGCAGCAAGGGCTTGTATAAAGCCAAATGACCGCATTGTGGCTGTCAACAATCAGAGCATTGTAGGATATGAATCAAGCGCCATATCATCAATGATGCTTGGCGATGTAGGAAGTAAAATATCTCTTACCATCGCTCCACATAAGAGCGACAAGCTCATAACAATCGACCTTAAACGCGAGAATATCAAAAATCGTTCGGTGGTAGCTATTCGTATGGATAGCATCGGATATATCTCTATATCAACATTTTCCAGAAATTTAGCATCGGAGTTATACACAGCCTACACCGAGTTGGGCGATGTGGGGAGTCTTGTAATCGACTTGCGAGATAATGGTGGAGGGTACCTCTCATCCGCTATAGATTTAACCTCTATGTTTCTTTCGAAGGGCGATGTGATTGTTATTACTGAGGGACGAAAACGTGATGATATCTACAAAGCCCGACGCAATGGCGTTTTGAAGGATATGCCTATAGTGGTAGTTGTCAACGAGAATACAGCATCTGCAAGCGAGATATTTGCAGGAGCTATACAGGATCACGACAGAGGTGTAATCGTAGGTCGCACAAGCTATGGTAAGGGATTAATACAGAAGAATATAGAGTTTAGTGATAGCTCTGGCGTGCGCATTACCATCGCACGATATAAAACTCCGTCAGGTCGTCCCATCCAGCGACCATACACAAAGGGTGAGAACGACGCATATCTGAAGGATTCAACTCGATTTATACACCCCGACTCTATACATCGTGTCGATAGTCTGAAGTTTAAGACTCTGAAACTTGGTCGTGAGGTCTATGCTGATGGCGGTATAACGCCAGATGTATATATTAGCAGCGACACGCTGAAGCTCTCAAAATGTGTTATTAAGAGCTTGCATAACGCTATTTTCGAGCATTGTGCCGTAGAGTTCTGGAGATTAGAGTCTATGGAGAGTATCCGCGAGAGCTACCCTACTGTGCAGAAGTTCAACGAGGATTACACCCTAAGCCAGGAGCTATGGGATATGCTTTATCATATAGCCGGATATGGTTCGGAGGATATTACCGACACCGACCGCAACTATCTTGAAGCAATGTTATACGCCACCCTTGCCGAGCAACTATACGGCATCGAGGCGAGATACTATATATATATTAGTAGGTTTGATTATATTGCACAGCGAGCTATAACCATTGCCGAGCAGAGTAGCATTGATGGGTTATTCTAACGAAAAATAGATAAAATTATAGGTGAAATCACACAGAACTATTGGAAGATTGAGAAATTTTACCTATCTTCGTAAAAAGAAATTGATGTAACCTATAAACCCGACCTAAAACTACTACTGCAATGGCTTCAGATTTTGTACCACGCCACGACAACGAAGATAATGGCGAGCAGATTTGCTCAAAGGTTGTACGCGCTGGCAAGCGCACCTACTTTATAGATGTTAAGGCTACACGTGCTGACGACTACTTTCTAACTATCACAGAGTCACGCAAGAGGCTCAATGCTGATGGTTCAGCATCATTCACACGCCACCAGATTTACCTCTACAAGGAGGACTTCGCAAAGGTGATGGAGGGTATTACAGAGATGGTAGACTTCGTTAAGGAGCACAAGCCAGAGTATTTTGAGAAACAAAATCACGAGGAGTAAGGCGCAGCGAGGGCTGCAATTATAGTGGTGTGTCCAAGTGATTTGGGCACACCTATTTTCATATATGGAAAAGAGTATTTTACTGGGGTTTAGCGGAGGCATAGATAGTACAATGTCGGCACGACTGCTCTTAGAGGAGGGTTATCGTGTTGTGGCACTTACGATCGACACTACAGGTGACAGCATAATGTTGGCTAAGGCTGAACGTGTAGCCACGGAGTTGGGTATCGAGTGGTACTCCTACGATGCTAAGGCGATGTTCGAGTGCGAGATTATAGATTACTTCTGTTCGGAGTATGCCTCAGGTCGCACTCCAGCACCTTGCACACGTTGCAACACCCATATTAAATGGAAGATACTTCTTAGTGAGGCTAACCGCCTTGCCATAGATTACATCGCTACAGGACACTACTTTCGTATCGAGCGCCACAACAACAAATTATATGTAGCCAAAGGTGCCGATAGCATAAAGGACCAGAGCTACTACCTTTGGGGGCTGTCGCAGGAGGTATTATCGCGTGCTGTAACACCTATGGGAACGATGATAAAGAGCGAGGTTAAGGAGGGCTTTAGCAATAAAAGCGAGAGTATGGGCATCTGCTTCTTGGAGCGAAAACCATACGCTGAGTTCTTGAAGTTACGCGGTATTAAGCCAATCGAGGGCAATATCCTAACCAGCAATGGCTCACTATGTTCCCGTCATAACGGTATTATCCACTACACCATAGGTCAGCGTCGTGGCGAGGGCATACCTGAGGGTAAGCGTGTGGTGGAGATATGTGCCAACACCAATACTATCATCGTAGGCGAGAAACACGAATTATATAAATCTAAGTTATATATAACCGATTGTAATATCGTGGATGAAAGTGAGTTGCTCACTGCCTCTGATATCACTATTAAGATACGAGGTATAGGTATCAACCCTACGCTTCCCGTCGTGGTAGAGCGTAGTGGTGGTGGCTATATTATTACCACGCCCGACAAGGCGTTCTCTCCGGCTAAAGGTCAGCCGTTGGTACTGTACCGAAATAATTTAGTTATTGGCGGTGGAATAGTTGAAAGTTTCGAGTAAATATATTACTTTTGTCCTCGTTATAAACTATACATCGACGATAATGATTAAGAGATTATATAATTGGGTACTCTCGTGGAGCAGTAGCCGTTGGGGCTGGTTAGCGCTATTTATTCTTGCCCTTTGCGAATCAAGTTGGTTCCCTATTCCTCCAGATATTTTGCTTATCGCTCTATGTTTGGGTGCAACTAAGAAATCTTTTCGTTTTGCTGGCATCACCCTGCTCGGCTCGATTATCGGTGCTATGATTGGCTATGCCATAGGTTACTATCTATGGACCAACTCTTCGGGCGAGCCTACAGCTATTGCCAACTTCTTCTACGAAAATGTCTTTGACAGGGCGAGCTTTGACAATGTAGGCCAGATGTACGACAAGTACAACTTCTGGATCGTCTTTACTGCAGGCTTCACGCCACTGCCATATAAGCTCTTTACCATCGCTGGTGGTATGTTCGGCATCAACTTCCCGATGTTTGTCATTGCATCTGTGGTGTCGCGAGGCTTGCGTTTCTTCCTAATAGGCTGGTTGATATGGAAATACGGACAGCCAATTAAAGCGTTTATTGATAAGTATTTCAACCTCTTAGCCACACTCTTTACCGTCGTGCTAATAGGATTCTTCGCTCTGGCATTCTGGCTATTTGGCGACAGTGATAGCGAGACTGCTGAGCCTAATACGCAAACTACCGAGATATTAATCGAACAACCTGAGCTATGCGACACTACGGACTTATAGGCAAGAGTCTTTCACACTCCTTTTCGGCAAACTTCTTTCGCGTAAAGTTTGCAAACGAAGGTATTGATGCCGACTATAACCTTATCGAAGTGGATGATATTGCTACCATTCGTGATATAGTTATTGAGCGCGAACTATCCGGTTTCAACGTTACCATTCCATACAAGGAGAGTATCATACCATATCTCGATGAACTAAGCCCAGAGGCTAAGGCTGTGGGTGCGGTAAACTGCGTTGTAGTGCGTGGTGGTAGATTGATAGGCTACAACACCGATATCACCGGTATCGAGGCCTCGCTTGAATGGATGGATATAGATTTGAACCAACGCGCCCTTATCCTCGGCACTGGTGGCGCGTCTAAGGCTGTGCAATATGTTCTCAAAAGGTATAACATCGCCTTTAGCACCGTATCGCGTGATGCAGATCGTGGCGATTACACCTACGATATGCTCGACGCAGAGAGTATAGCGCGCCATACACTTATTGTGAATACTACGCCGGTAGGTATGTCGCCCAACGTAGATGATGCACCAGCGCTCCCATACACTGCCATAGGCGCAGAACATAAGATATTTGACCTTATCTATAACCCCGCGACAACCCTACTCCTAAGTCGAGCTAAGGAGCAGGGCGCAAACACTATGAACGGTATTCTAATGCTTCAGACGCAGGCTATCGCCTCGTGGCATATCTGGCAGAGAGCATACGAGGAGTTCAAGGAGGGAGCTATCTGCTAACACTCCAATCAACGATTCGACAATACGGCCTCGGCCTCAGCAAGGTCCTCCTCGCGCACCATTAATCGCGTTGGGAAGGCTATAGGTGTGTATATAGATGCCATATACTCACCCTCCAAGGTGCAGAAAATACCCGCACTATCCAATATCGACTTGGCAATCTCCGCCTGCATTACATTGTCAAAACTCTGTATCACCACAAGCTTTGCTTCGGTATTATCCATAATCATCTCCATACGCTAAATTATTAAGTACAGAGTAAAGGTAGTAATAATTTTTCAATTCTGCAACAATCTACCACTTTTTTGGTTGATTGGTCGGAAAAGAACAGGGGATATAGAGGTCTTGGTGTTGGGGACAAGTGTAGACTTGGGGCTGGATACTCCACCGCTCACAAGCCTACACCTAAGCCTTTGGATGGTTCGGTCTCTTCAACACTTCCCTCCTAAAAAAACTTTTCACTTTTCAGTTTTTTTCTTATCTTTGTAGGTCGAACCGATAAAACACACATACTATATATGTACCCATTTGTACACCTACACGTTCATAGTCAATACTCTCTGCTTGATGGTCAGGCGAGTATCACAAAACTTGTCGACAAGGCTATTGCCGATGGTATGCCAGGTATCGCCCTTACCGACCACGGAAATATGTTTGGTGTAAAGGAGTTCTTCAACTATGTCTCGAAGTGCAACAAGAGCAGAAAGGAGAAGGTGAAGACTGCACAGGAGCTTATAAAGCGTCTTGAGGAGGGTACAGCCTCAGAGGAGGAGATGGGCAGCGATCCTGCCGAGGCCTTAGCTAAGGCACGTGTGGCGTTCGATGCACTTCCTAAGAGCGAATTTCGCGGCATTATCGGTTGCGAGGTATATGTAGCACGACGCAGAATGTTCAATCGCGAGAAGGCTATGGGTGACTACAGCGGTTACCACCTTATCCTCCTTGCCAAGAATATGAAGGGCTACAAAAACCTTATCAAGATTGTATCAAAAGCCTACACCGAGGGCTCGTATGGTCGTCCACGTACCGACCGTGTGGAGTTGGAGAAGTATCACGAGGGTTTGATATGTTGTTCTGCGTGTCTTGGTGGTGAGATGCCGCGCCTTATCCGTGAGGGCAAAATCGAAGAGGCAAAGGCAGCGGCGCTGTGGTATAAGAATCTCTTTGGCGACGACTACTACTTCGAGCTTCAGCTACATAGAGCTACTGTGGAGAATGCCAACCACGAAACGGGACAAATTCAAGCTCAGGTCAACGAGAAGCTTATAGAGCTATCGCGCGAGTTGGGCATTAAGCTTATATGCTCCAACGATGTGCACTTCGTAGATGAGGAGCACGCCGAGGCTCACGACCGCCTTATATGCCTAGGCACGGGCAAGGACCTCGACGATCCAAGGCGTATGCTCTACACCAAGCAGGAGTGGATGAAGACAACGAAGGAGATGAACGATATCTTCGACTACATCCCCGAAGCCTTGACCAACACCGTGGAGATATGCAATAAGGTAGAGAGCTACTCTATCGACCACGCGCCTATTATGCCTACCTTTGCCATCCCCGAAGAGTTCGGCACAGAGGAGGGCTATAGAGCGAAATATAGCGAAAAAGACCTCTTTGACGAGTTTACGCAAGATGAGAATGGTAATGTAGTACTCTCGGAGGAGAAGGCAAAGGATAAAATCGAGAAATTAGGAGGTTACGACAAGTTATATCGTATAAAGCTTGAGGCAGACTACCTCGCAAAATTGGCTATAGATGGCGCACATAAGCGCTATGGCGAGGTTCTTGACGAGGAGACAGAAACCCGCATCAAGTTCGAGCTTCATATTATGAAGACTATGGGTTTCCCTGGCTACTTCCTTATCGTACAGGACTTCATTCGCGCAGCACGCGAGGAGTTGGATGTATCTGTAGGTCCTGGTCGTGGTTCTGCGGCGGGTTCTGCTGTAGCCTACTGCTTGGGCATCACGCAGATAGACCCTATTAAGTACGACCTTCTGTTCGAGCGATTCCTTAACCCTGATCGTATCTCGTTGCCCGATATCGATATCGACTTCGATGATGATGGTCGTGGCCGCGTGCTCAACTGGGTAACACAAAAGTATGGCAAGGAGAAGGTGGCGCATATCATCACCTACGGTACTATGGCAACAAAGATGGCATTGAAGGATGTTGCCCGCGTGCAGAAGCTCCCTCTTGCCCTTGCTAACCAGCTATGTAAGTGGATTCCAGAGCGTATTCCTGATCCTAACGACAAGGAGAAGCTCCTCAAGGTCAACCTTCGCAACGCCATAAATGCAGTACCTGAGCTTAAGGAGGCCGAGGAGTCGAACGATCCTGTTATGCGCGACACCATCAAGTATGCAAAGATGCTTGAGGGTAATGTACGCGGTACGGGTGTTCACGCCTGCGGTACTATCATCTGTCGTGACGATATCACCGACTGGGTACCTGTGAGTACAGCGTTGGATAAGGAGACGGGCGAATCGATGCTGGTAACGCAGTACGAGGGTGCAGTTATTGAGGATACAGGTCTTATTAAGATGGACTTCCTCGGTCTAAAGACACTATCTATCATAAAGGATGCTGTGGAGGTTATCGAGCAGACTCACGGAGTAAAGATTGATATCGACAATATTCCTATCGACGATAAGAAGACCTACGAACTCTACTGCGCTGGTCGCACCATAGGTACGTTCCAGTTCGAGTCGCCAGGTATGCAGAAGTATCTTAGAGAGCTGCAGCCATCCACCTTCGAGGATTTGATTGCGATGAACGCGCTCTACCGACCAGGTCCGATGGATTACATCCCCGACTTTATCGACAGAAAGCACGGTCGAAAGCCTATCGAGTACGATATCCCAATTATGGAGCGATACTTGAAGGATACTTACGGTATCACCGTATATCAGGAGCAGGTGATGCTTCTTTCGCGTCTATTGGGTAACTTCACTCGAGGCGAGTCAGACTCATTGCGTAAGGCAATGGGTAAGAAGATTAAGTCGAAGCTGGACGAGTTAAAGCCTAAGTTTATCGCTGGCGGTAAGTCGAATGGTCACGACGAAAAGGTCTTGGAGAAGATATGGGCAGACTGGGAGAAGTTCGCATCCTACGCCTTCAACAAATCGCACGCTACGTGCTACTCGTGGGTAGCATACCAGACTGCGTATATTAAGGCACACTACCCATCAGAGTATATGGCTACCGTTCTGAGCCGTAACCTTAGCGATATCAAGGAGGTAACGGCATATATGAACGAGTGCAAGAATATCGGCATCTCAGTACTTGGTCCAGATATCAACGAGTCGATGATTAAGTTCTCGACCAACAAGAATGGCGATGTACGCTTCGGTCTTGCAGCTATCAAGGGTGTTGGCGGTGCAGCCTCTGAGGCTATCGTTAAGGAGCGCAAGGAGAATGGTCCATTTAAGTCTATCTACGACTTTATGGAGCGTGTCAACTTTGCTGTAGTCAACCGTAAGAGTCTCGAAAATATCGCCTATGCGGGTGGTTTTGATTCGCTTATCGACTTCAACCGCTCGCGCTTCTTTGCCGAAGATGCTACAGGCTCTATGTTCCTCGATACCCTTGTTCGCTACGGACAGCGCGTACAGCAGGAGAAGAACAATGCTCAGCAAAGCCTCTTCGGTATGTTCTCGGAGAGTGGTTCAGATATTCCGCAACCTAAAGTGCCTGCTGCCGATGACTGGACAAATATTGCAATACTAAATAAGGAGAAGGAGGTTATCGGACTCTACCTCTCAGCCCACCCACTCAACCGTTTCGATTTCATCCTTAATAAGATGTGTCAGGTGGAACTTGGGGAGTTGGACAACCTCACGCTCTTAAATGGTAAGGAGCTATCTGTAGCAGGTGTAATAACCTCAGTAACACCACTAACCACACAAGATGGTCGTCGTTATGCGCGCTTTGTGTTGGAGGATTACAACACCAGCCACGAGTTCACACTATGGAGCAAAGACTACGAGCGCTTCGGTATGCTTATAGAGGTAAATACCTTCCTATTTATACGCGGAAAGGTGCAACCTCGCTTCGGTAAAGAGGGCAATGCATTAGAATATAAGATACTTTCTATGCAACATCTTGCTGAAGTTTCAGAAAATATTACTAACTTGCGCATCGAACTCGACATTCACGAAGTTTGCTCAACGCTTACGGAGATGCTTCTTAAAGTTATCAAGGAGAATCCTGGTAAGACGACACTGCAGTTTACTATCGTGGATCGTAGTAATGATGTGAAGGTAAAGCTTAACTCCAAGAAGTATCGCGTGGCAACTACCACAGAGCTTATGAACTTTATCGAGAGTAATGAACTAAACTATTTTATAAATATTTAACTATCAAAACTTTAATGCTATGGCACTAAAACTAAACAACGCAAATTTTGACGAGGTAATGGGCAAGGGTATGCCTGTAGTTATCGACTTCTGGGCAACATGGTGTGGTCCTTGCCGTATGGTAAGTCCTATCATTGATGAGCTTTCAGAGGAGTATGACGGTAAGGTTGTAATCTGCAAGTGCGATGTTGGTGATGATGGCGACGAGATCGCTGCACAGTATCGTGTTCGCAACGTTCCTACTATTCTCTTCTTCAAGGATGGCCAGCAGGTAGACAAGCACGTAGGTACTGCAGACAAGGAGCAGCTTAAGGCTAAGATCAACGCTCTTCTATAGTCTACGTCTAAGAGGGTTAATTTATGGGGTGTTCAGCATTAGTGTTGGACACCTCTTTTTTTTCGATATATCTACACTATATACCGATTATTGTTGCCACGATGTAATAGATCTAAAAAAACTTGTATATTTATCGAAGTGTTGAATGATAATTATTTAATACTTTTTCGTATATTTGCAAAAATATATATACCCTTAGCATAGATATGAGATTTACAAAGATATTTTTAGCTCTAACGCTACTCCTACTCTGCGCCTGTGGCGAGAATGATACCCCAGCTCCTCAAATGATGTTTAAGGTAGAGGAGATGATACGATATACCTACCACGAGCAGAGTATTAAGATTGAGTTCTCGATGCAGAGTGCCGATATTGAGGCATCCGTCAGCGACAATGCCGATTGGATAGAGAATGTTACAATTAAGAGAGATAAGGGTAAGTATATCACCGCCGATATCGCAGAAAACATAGGTGCCGAGCGTGTTGCAACAATTACACTCTCTGCCCCAGGGTATGCCAACACCAAAATTAAGATTAAGCAGAATGGTGTTCCCTCAGCACCTGCCAACCATACCCTAATGTTCTACTTCTTTGGCACGAGTCTTAATCGCTACTTTAGCACCAATATCGAAGATGCAAAACTCGCTATTGAGAGTGGCGCATTGGGAGATAACAACCGCGTTGTCTACTTCCGTCAAAGCTCAAAAAGCGAGGGCTACTTTGCAGAGCTATGCTACGACAAGGAGAGTGGTAAGTGCTTCGAGAGCATTATTGAGGAGAATGTACCTATCGAGGGGCTCCCAATAATTCCAGAGTATATAAGTCACACCATCAACCGTCTCTCAGCCATAGCTCCTGCCGAGCGTTACGGTTTAGTGATGGCAGGACACGGCACGGCATGGATAGCACGCGGAACTGCCGGCATATCAAAGGCTGGAGCGTGGAGTCCACTCTTTATTCCAGCGTTGGGTGCTGAGGTAACCCGACACTTTGGCGAGGATAACGTTCAGGTAAACCCTTCAGAGATAGCCGAGGGTATCGCGGGTAGCGACATCGACATAGATTACATCCTCTTCGATGCCTGCTTTATGTCAAACATCGAAACCATTTACGAACTTCGTAACTCGGCAAACTACATCATCGCCTCACCTTGTGAGATTATGGGACGCGGCTTCCCTTATGAGCGCACACTACCCCACCTATTTAAGGATAATGGCACAGCTACTGACTACATTGGCGCAGCTGAGAGCTACTATCTATACTACAGAGACGAGTACACAAGCCCTTCACGTTGTGGTTCAGTTGCTGTCTATAATTGTAGTGAGGTAGAAGCACTTAAAGATGCCACTAAAGAGGTTGTTAAGAGCGCCCGTGAGGAGTACAACATCGAGTCGCTACAGACCTACGAGGGACAAAGTCGCCACTACTTCTACGACTTCGGGCAGTGGGTTGAGGTTGTAGCTACCGACACCTCTGCACTTGAGAGATTCAACACGCAGTTCGACAAGACTATAATTGCGAAATATACGCTCGACTCCTTCTATACAGCCTATGGCTCATACGGCACAAGACCTATCAATGTAGAGGCCTATTCGGGAGTCACCACCTCTGCTCCAAGCGAGACTCTAAACACACATTGGAGAGAGACCGAGTGGTATAAGAGCGTTTGGCAGTTGTAAATTTAAGATATATTCTATATCTTTGCGAGCTAATTGATTGATAGAATAAAATTAAAAGATAATATACTATGTTTGAAAATCTAACCGAGAAACTTGAACGCTCGTTTCAAATTCTAAGGGGTGAGGGTAAAATCACCGATATCAATGTTGCTGAAACACTTAAGGAGATACGCCGTGCACTTATCGATGCCGATGTTAGCTACAAGGTAGCCAAGAAGTTCATCGACGATGTTAAGGAGAAGGCTATGGGCCAGGATGTACTACGTTCAGTAAAGCCAGGCCAGATGCTTACAAAGATTGTGCGTGATGAGTTGGCTGTCCTTATGGGTGGCACAGCTACAGATATCAGCCTTGAAGGCAACCCAGCAGTTATTCTTATTGCCGGTCTTCAGGGTTCTGGTAAGACAACATTCTCTGGCAAGCTCGCATCATTGCTCAAGGAGAAGCGTGGTCGTAAGGTATTGTTGGTAGCGTGTGACGTATACCGTCCTGCCGCTATCGACCAGCTAAAGATTCTCGGTCAGACAGTAGGCGTAGAGGTATATACCGAGACTGGAAATAACAATCCAGTGGAGATTGCTAAGAACGCTATCAACTATGCTCGTTCTAAGTCATATAACACCGTTATTGTCGATACCGCAGGTCGTCTTGCTATCGACGAGGCTATGATGGTGGAGATCACCGAAATTAAGGCAGCTGTTAAGCCATCTGAGACACTATTTGTTGTTGACTCTATGACTGGTCAGGATGCAGTGAACACCGCTAAGGAGTTCAACGATCGTCTCGACTTCGATGGTGTTGTACTTACCAAGCTCGATGGTGATACTCGTGGTGGTGCCGCTATCTCCATTCGCTCAGTTGTAGATAAACCTTTGAAGTTTATCTCTTCTGGTGAGAAGATGGATGCACTTCAGGTCTTCCACCCAGAGCGTATGGCAGACCGTATCCTCGGTATGGGTGATGTAGTATCGTTGGTGGAGCGTGCACAGGAGCAGTTCGACGAGGAGCAGGCTCGCAAGCTTAAGAAGAAGCTTATCAAAGACCAGTTCAACTTCAACGACTTCCGTGAGCAGATTGCACAGATTAAGAAGATGGGTAACCTCAAGGATTTGGCCTCTATGATTCCAGGTATGGGCAAGGCTCTTAAGGATATTGATATTCCAGACGATGCCTTTAAGCAGACTGAGGCTATCATCGACTCTATGACCCCAGCCGAGAGAGAGAATCCAGAGATTATCAACTCCTCACGTAAGGAGCGTATCGCTCGAGGCTCCGGCACATCTGTTGCCGAGGTCAACAAGCTACTTAAGCAGTTCGACCAGACCCGCAAGATGATGAAGAGTGTTGCTGGTGGTGCTTTGCAGAAGCAAATGAAGCATATGCAGCGCGGTGGCCGCCGTCGCTAGAGATAGAATCAAAGCGTGTTCTATGGCAAAATAGAGCACGCTTTAGTCTATTATTCTTAACTACCCATAGGTCTACGCAAAAAAAATAACGAAACATTTATGCAAAATAGTTGCAGTATTAAGTTTTTTTTTGTAGTTTTGTCAAACCTTATGTTACTTTTATGAAGAAATTACTTCTCTGCATATTTGCATTATTTGTGATTATACCATCATTAAATCACGCATCAGCTCAGGTTGATGAGGATTTTCGTTTTGGTATCCATGCTGGTGCATATATTGGAGCGAATGCTCTAACAGGTGGTGCACACGGTACATACGGTCTTGATGATTGGCTCAATATGGAGGTCGGTGTTAACTACATCCTAAAGACTAATAGTTTCCTCGATGTGTACTGCGACCTACAGGTATTGCTTGAGATTACCTCTTTCTGGCATATATACCCTATCGTTGGTATTAGCATCCACGATATCGATACTCCGCAACGACCATTTGAGCAGATGCACCCATTGATTGCACAGACAGGAGTTGCGATGCTTGACGGCTGGTCACCAGGTGTAAACTTCGGTATGGGTTTCTGTTACGATCTTAGCTACCGTTGGAGAGTATCGGGCCAGTTCAAAATGTTGCAGCGACTTCCACAGGGTGCTCATAAAAATTCATTCGTCATGCTCGGTGGCATCGACTACAACTTCTAAGAGAGACACAACAAAAACATAGTGCTGTTCAAACAAACTGAACAGCACTTCTTTTATTCTTATACATAGAAATACCTCGCTTGGGCCAGGATCGGGTAATGCGTAGAGAGAGACTACCTATTCTTTCTGAGTGCCTTCGCCTCCTCTACCAGTTTCATAAACTCTGGATTCTGCTTCGCTGGGTCGGGATTTTTTATCTCCCGATAGATGCGATGTTTGGCTGAAAGTAGGATTTCTTCGAGAGTAGTATCCATAAGTTTCAGGAGTGTACTCATCAACATCGCCATCATAGTCCTTCACCGTCTGCACGAACTCCTCCTTTGTCTCTGTACCCTTGAACAGGTTTTTAATATATGCCCACGCATCGCGTATGGCGCGTAGCAAAACATTCTGTGGATTTATCAACTCCGAGTAGTGATTGAAGGCTTCTGCATTCTCCACACACTCGCCCGTACGGTCTGCTATCACCTCCTCCTCAAGGAGAGTTTGTTAAGGGCTATAAATGTATGATATTTACCCCTTTATATTACATATATATATGTATCGTCATACTATTATACATATTTCTCAAATAATTTTCATTTTTTTGATACACCCTATAATTATTTTTACTATATTTGTATGAAATTATGGTATGCCATATATTTGGCATTGTAATAAGGAAAGAAATATACAATAACTAATTATATAAAACTCCAAACTACACTACAATGGACAATGTAAATGTACAGCAGTTGCAGGATGTGGTTATCCGTTTTTCAGGTGACTCAGGTGACGGTATGCAGCTTACCGGAACACTATTTGCAGACACATCAGCACTGTTTGGCAACGGAATTTCTACATTCCCAGACTATCCTGCAGAGATTCGCGCACCTCAGGGTACAGTAGCAGGCGTATCTGGTTTCCAGGTACACATCGGCTCAAGCCGCGTTGATAACCCTGGTGATTACTGCGACGTTCTCGTAGCAATGAACCCAGCGGCTCTTATCGCTAACCGCAAGTGGTTGAAGCCTTCAGCAACCGTTATCATCGACGGTGACACTATGACTGAGGACAACATCACTAAGGCTGGCTTTAAGACTATGGATCCTATCGCTGAGCTTGGTCTTGAGGGTTACAATGTTGTTATCCCTGACATCACAACAATGACTAAGGAGGCTTTGAAGGATACTGGTATGGATAACAAGGCAATGGTTAAGTGCAAGAATATGTTTGCCTTGGGTATCGTATTCTGGATGTATAACCGTCCAGATGACTTTGCAAAGAGCTTCCTTGATTCAAAGTTTGCTAAGAAGAACCCATTGGTAGCTGAGGCTAACAAGAAGGTTATCGAGGCAGGATATAACTATGCTGCTAATACACACCAGTTCGCTAACAACTACACAGTAGCTCCTGCAGAATTAGAGAAGGGTATCTACCGCTCTATCAACGGTAACACCGCTACAGCTTGGGGTTTCTGTGCTGCATCTGAGAAGTCTGGTCTTCCACTATTCTGTGGTTCATACCCTATCACTCCAGCTACTGTAATTCTTGAGGAGTTGGCTAAGCGTAAGGATTTGGGCGTTAAGACTGTACAGGCTGAGGATGAGATTGCAGGTATCTGTACCTCTATCGGTGCTGCATACGCTGGTAACTTCGCAGTAACCACAACCTCTGGTCCTGGTATCTCTCTTAAGAGCGAAGCTATGGGCTTGGCAGTAATGGCCGAGTTGCCATTGGTTGTTGTTGACGTACAGCGTGGCGGTCCATCTACAGGTCTTCCTACTAAGACCGAGCAGAGCGACTTGAACCAGGCACTATATGGCCGTAATGGTGAGTGTCCTATGGTTGTTATCGCAGCGTCATCACCAAGCGACTGTTTCCACTATGCATTTATGGCAGGTAAGATTGCTATGGAGCATATGACTCCAGTAATGTTGCTTACCGATGACTTCATTGCTAACGGTGCTGAGCCTTGGAAGATTCCATCAATGAGCGACTACCCTGCTATCGTGCCACCTATCGTAGCACCACGCGCTGAGGGCGAGGGCGACTTTATGCCATACGCTCGTAACGAGAAGCTCGCTCGCGGTTGGGCATTCCCAGGTAAGGAGGGTCTTGAGCACCGCATCGGTGGCTTGGAGAAGGATCATATCAAGGGTAGCATCTCTCACGATCCTAAGAACCACCAGGAGATGGTTACAACTCGTCGTAAGAAGGTTGAGCTTGTTGCAGATGAGCTTCCAGAGGTAGAGGTATTCGGTGCTAACGAGGCTGATGTATTGGTTGTCGGCTGGGGTGGTACACGTGGTCACCTTCACAGCGCTGTTAAGCAACTTCAGGAGGAGGGCAAGTCTGTTGCACACCTTCACTTCAACTACATCTACCCATTGCAGAAGGGCGTAGAGGATGTATTGAAGCGCTACAAGCGTATCGTGGTATGCGAGCTCAACGAGGGACAGTTTGCAGGCTACTTGCGTCAGCAGTTCCGCGAGGTTGTTATCGAGTCATACGGTAAGACTGAGGGCCAGCCATTTACCGTTATCGAGATTAAGGATAAGGTTAACTCAATGTTGTAATATACACCACTAAATAACTTAAAAACGACAAAACTATGGCAGAATTTAAGTATACTCCCGCTGATTTCAAGAGCGATCAACAGGTAAAGTGGTGTCCAGGTTGCGGTGACCACGCTATCCTTAACGCCGTTCAGCGCACTATGCCTGAGGTTGCAGATGCTTTGGGCAAGCCACATAACAAGTTCACATTTGTGTCTGGTATCGGTTGCTCATCGCGCTTCATCTACTATATGAAGACCTTTGGTTTCCACACCATCCACGGTCGTGCAAACGCCATTGCTACAGGTATCAAGACAGCAAATCCAGATCTTTCAGTATGGGTATGTACTGGTGACGGTGACTCATTGGCTATCGGTGGTAACCACTTTATCCACGCTATCCGACGTAACATCGACCTAAACGTTATCTTGTTTAACAACGAGATTTACGGTTTGACTAAGGGCCAGTACTCTCCTACCACTAAGTTGGGCAAGGTTACTAAGACCTCTCCATTTGGCACTGTAGAGAAGCCATTTACTCCAGGTGAGTTGGTTATCGGTGCTAAGGGTACATTCTTTGCTCGTACTATCGACCAGGAGGTAATGCTTACCAAGGAGTGTTTGTTGGCTGCAGCAAAGCATAAGGGTATGGCTGTTACTGAGGCTTTGGTTAACTGTATGATCTTCAACGATAAGACTCACGCATTGTTTGCAGGTGATAAGGCTACCCGCGAGGAGAACACTATCCACCTAAAGCATGGCGAGAAGATGGTATTCGGCAAGGACAACAAGAAGGGCTTGGTATTCGAGAATATGCGTCTTAAGGTTGTTACTATTGGCGAGGATGGCTACACTCTTGATAATGTTCTTACACACGATGCTAAGACTGCAGATACTACCCTACACTCAATGCTTGCAGCTATGAAGTACCCAGAGTACCCAGTTGCAGTAGGTGTTATCCGCGATGTTGACGACGAGAATGTCTACGACGTTAAGGTTGCAGAGCAGGTAGAGCAGGTTAAGGCTACTGCAAAGATTAAGTGTGTTGATGATCTTCTTCGCTCAGGTCAGACTTGGGAGATTAAGTAATCAAACAACAATAAAGAGGAATGGCGTATCCAAATCGGGTACGCCATTTTTGTTTAACAGCAGCGGTAAATATATATACCTTTTGCAAGAAATTGTTTCTTGTAAGAAGAGGTTGATGCAACGCTTTATTTGAAGCACAACCTAATTTCTTGTCAGAAGGGGTCAGGCTTGGCCTCGATAAAGAGATTGCCCCAGATGGGACATACTTGGCGTATTTCCCATTTGGGGCAATGATTGAGAGGTCGAAAATGACCCCTTATCACAAGAAATTATTACTCCTCGAAAGAGTGAATAACTACACCTGAACGCAACTTAGGCTCGAACCAAGTAGTCTTAGGAGGCATAATGTTGCCAGTGTCAGCGATGTCGAAGAGCTGCTGCATTGATACTGGGTACAATGCGAATGCAACCTTCATCTCACCGCTATCAACACGCTTCTGCAACTCACCCAAACCACGGATACCGCCTACGAAGTCGATACGCTTAGATGTGCGAAGGTCAGCGATGCCAAGAACCTTGTCAAGAACGAGGTTAGAGAGAACTGATACGTCAAGAACGCCGATTGGGTCGTTATCGTCGTATGTACCCTCCTTAGCAGTCATTGAGTACCACTCGCCATCGATATACATAGCAAAGTTGTGAAGAGCGTTAGGAGTGTAAATTGAAGAACCCTTCTTCTCAACAACGAATGACTCCTCTACAGCCTTCAAGAACTCCTCCTTAGAAAGACCGTTAAGATCCTTAACTACGCGGTTGTAGTCGATAATACGAAGGTGTGAAGCTGGGAAAGTAACAGCAAGGAAGAAGCAGTACTCCTCGTTGCCAGTGTGGTTAGCGTTCTTAGAAGCGCACTCCTGACCTACACGAGCAGCAGCAGCTGTACGGTGGTGACCGTCAGCAACATACAATGCTGGAATACCTGCGAAGATCTCAGTGATACGGTCGTTGATAGCCTTATCACGGATAACCCACATATGGTGACCGAAGCCGTCCTCTGCTACGAAGTCGTAGTCAGCCTCGTGCTCCTTAACCCAACCTGAAACGATAGCGTCGATCTCAGCCTCGTCTGGGTATGCGAAGAATACAGGCTCGATGTTAGCCTTCTGGTTGCGCACGTGAATCATACGATCCTCCTCCTTGTCAACACGAGTAAGCTCGTGCTTCTTGATAGCGCCAGAAAGGTAGTCCTCGTAGTGGCAGCACATAGCGATACCATACTGAGTACGGCCGTTCATAGTCTGAGCGTAGATGTAGTAATACTCCTCGCCGTCCTGTGCCAACCAACCCTTCTCCTTCCAGATGCGGAAGTTCTCCATTGCCTTGTCGTAAGCCTCCTGTGAGTGCTCATCAGCGATAGGATCGAAATCAATCTCAGGCTTGATGATGTGAAGCAAAGAGCGCTCACCAGCCTCAGCCTTAGCCTCTACTGAGTTAAGAACGTCGTATGGGCGTGATGCAACCTCAGATGCCAACTCCTTTGGAGGACGAATACCCTTAAATGGCTTAATTCTTACCATATATATTAAATAGTTTTAGCTTGGTTATTATTTTTCTATGTAAGGGTGTCAACCGAACGCTGACACCCTAAATTGTGATTCTCAAGTGGAGAATAATGGTCTATTGTTAATCTATTTTGAGGCTGGTCGCTGTTTGCAAAACCGCAGTTTACTCGGGTAAATGAGGATTTTGCGAACAAGCCAGACGCCAAAAGAGACAACAAGAGACTATTATTTATTTACCTGGAAACGTACGTTACCGTTCACAAAGAAATCAACAATCTGACGTGCAGCAGCAAGACCAGCGTTTACGTTAGCCTCAGCAGTCTCAGCACCCTGCTTCTTAGGAGTACCGAAGTAGCGCTTGCCAAACTTCTCAGCGTATACGTCCTTTGCGTCTGGAGCGATATCAGTGATATACTTAAG
>JAZOQR010000059.1:0-13689 GCA_045656185.1 Alistipes sp.
TGCCGAATTTTTTGTGAATGTAATGAATAGAGTAGCCATTGTCAAGCATTCTCATATATTTGAGCAATGCTGCATAATCGTGCTTTCTGCGCATAAAGAAACCCCAAAAGTTTTTTGTCTAAACTTTTGGGGTCACTTCACAAGTATGTCCCATCCGGGCTTTCTCTTTATCGAGGTCAAGCCTGACCCCTTCTGACAAGAAATTCGGTAGTGCAGCTAATATCGGTTGCGTGTGCCCCTTCTGACAAGAAATTTGGGTCTCGCGCTTGGTAAGGTTTGTTTTATGGGTTCAGATTAGTTCAGATGGGTTTCATAGTAACTCATAGTAACCCACCTGACTGCACCTTTCTGTTGTTATGGGTAACCTGAGTATACTGGGTAAATTGGGGATAGTGGGGCTTATACCCAGTTTCCCCATAATACTCATAATCCCCACTCTCCCCACTCAAAAGCCCCAATTAATCTCCGCGCGAAGCGCACCACACTTTTGAGGCAAAACTTCGTAAAACAAAAAATGGCTATCCTTGTGGGATAGCCATTTCAATATTAATTAATGTTACCACTCTGTAGCAGTCTCTGTCTTCTCAGCTGGAGCCTCACTCTCTTCAGTAGTCTCTACTACCTCAGCAGCCTCAGTCTCCTCAGCTGCGGTTTCTGCAATAGTAGCTCTCTCCTCCTGTGCTGAGAACTGGAATGGGATAGCCTTGTCGAGCTCTGCAATCTCCTCCTCGTTAAGCTCCGCAACAGGGCGCTCGTAGAGACGTACTGCGATAGAGTCGCGGTACATATTGAAGCCCGCCTCGACCTCTGCAATAAGGCTCTCCTGAGTAGTCTCAGAGAGCATTTCTACATTGATAAGGTTTGCAACATCGATCTTCTCGCCCTCAGCAACCTCTACTGTAGCGTGCTCCTCAAGCAACTGAGCCTCGATAACGCGTGCCAATGATCCCTCCTCCTCTGGAGTGTCGTCAGCCTCGTCTGTAAAGATGCGGTCGCCAACCTTAACCTGATTCTCGCCTACAATCTCGATAACCACTGGCGATGTAGTATAGCGATCTGCGCCACCCTCGAATGTGGTAGGTGCACCGAATGCAAATGAGTAGAGTACAAATAGCCAGTGTGCTGCAATAGCTGCTACAAGACCACCAATAGTGTGTGCAAGGATAGCCTTAGAGGTGAGCTTACGGTAGCCAAGAGCATCAAGCATAGCTGTATGTGTGCTGAGGTAACCGCTCCAGCACATACCGATAGCGGTAAATACTGCGATAGCGTTACCATTGATGATACCCTGAGCAGAGAACTCAGGTACAAGGCTCAATGCTGCACCTACAGCACCAAGTGATGTGATAGGGAACGCCATAAGAGCTGGATGGTTGAAACCAAAGAGCCAGTCGAAGACGAAGTTAATCTTGCCGAACAACCATGGCAAGAACTCGATACCCTCGTATGCAGCACCATCATAAATACCATTGTCGCCAGTACCGAATGTGAGCAACATCACAAGTGTAGAGATAATAAGTACGCCTGGGATGATTGAAAGACCTACATCAACACCAGTCTTACCGCCATCGAGCAATGAGTTGAGGATACGAGTAAACATTGATGTCTCCTTAACCTCCTCTTTCTCCTTCATCTCCTCCTCTGAAAGCACTGCTGCGAACTCCTCCTTGAACTCTGGGTGCTGCTTAATGATGAAGCGCTGCATAAGGCGTGTAGATACGATACAGCCGATAAATGCACCGATAAGACCGAGGAAAGGCTCTACGAAGTAGCCCTGCGAGATCATAAACACGATAACAAGAAGGCCCATACCGAAGGCGGTACCGAAGTTGGTGAGTGAGATAAACTGGAACTTCTTGAAGTATGAGCTAAAGCGCTTATCCTTTGCAAGTGAGATAATGGCTGGATTATCCGAAAGGAATGTCATCACTGCACCCAACGATGCCACACCTGGAAGGTTGAATAGAGGTTTCATCAATGGGCGTAGAATGCGCTCCAAGAGATTTACAACGCCAAACTCCACGAAGATGCTACCAAGAGCACCTGTGATAACGCAGATAGCCATAAGGTAGAAGACGGTGTTAAGCAACAAGTCGTGCGCTGTCTTCATAATAGTGTTAAGCATATTTGGCACACCCATCACTGAGCCGATACCGCCAAAGATGCCGATAACGATAATAAGGCAGAAGATACCAGGAAGGTACCTCTTAAAACCCTTTGAATTGTTTTCCATAGTTTATATTTATTAGACTTAAAATTTCGCGAAACTGCTACTTAAGAGCTGCCTTGAGACCCTGCAAAACATCAATCTTCCAGGTAAGACCCAAGGTGAAGAATGTACCCTTGTTCTGAGTACTGCTTTTACGGTTGGCGTTATAGCCATAGTTATATACGAAGGCTGCGTGGAGGCGTAGGTCGCGGTTACCGAGGTGGCCCATAGGGTAGTACTCAATACCGCCACCAAGGCGTGCAATCTTTGTATTAGGATATACGAAGAGACCCTTGGCGTAACTCTTATCTGCGATATCAAGAGTTCCCTTACCGAAGATGTTTACTCGCTTATCGATTAGGTATGAGAGCTCTCCCATTATAGAGAAGTTCTTGAATAGTAGCTCCTTAGCGTTTGTGCCACGATTCATAATATCGAGCTCAAGTGTCGCATCGCCCATCTTGAACTGGTTACCCAATACAACATATACGTCATATCTACCATCAGCGTACTCCGAGAAGTTCACCGAGTGGATGGCGTTGTACCAGTCGTGTGAGCCGAAGTAGTAGAGGTTGTATGCGTAGAGGTCGTGCTTCTGCACATTATTACCCTCTGCATCCTTGTAGAAGTTGATAGCCTGAGGACTGTATGGGCTCTCGCAAATCTGGAATGTGAAGCTATCGTTGCCCTTATTAGTTGTATATGTAGCCGATGCTCCAAGCTGGAAGCAGTTTACATTGTTCCAGTACTCCGAGCAGTAGTAGATCTCGATAGGTGCGCGGTCATACTCCCAGCCACCAATCATCACTACCTGCTTACCTGCCGAGAACGACCAGTTGTCAGTCGCCTTGTATGTGAGGTGTAGCCAGTCGGTGTTGTTTACAAACGAACTATCTGTGTTTGGGTTGCTAAAACGCTGACGCCATGAGTAGGTGAACTTTGGCGCGATCTGACCATCCATACGTAGATTGAAGTAGCGAACGTTGAAGCCTGTGGTGTTGTAGTTATTCACACCATCGATAGCCTCGTTAAGGTAGTCGAAGCGTGACTCTACGCCAAGACGGAAGATCTCGTTACTCTTCTCATAACCCTGCTGTGCCGCTGCCGATGTAAGGCTAAATGCAGCCACGGCAACGCATAGAATTTTGGTAAAAATTTTCTTCATATCGTGAAAGTTTAGATTTTGTCTAATGTAGTTAATAATGCGCAAAGATAGACAAATTATCCTAAGAACGAAAAAAGGTTGCCCAAAAATTTGGACAACCTTACTCTTTACAAGAGTATATACGCTATTTCTTCTCGGCTTCTACCTTAGCCTCTGCCTTAATCTTGATTTTTGAGAATGCCTTAACAAGGTTCTCGTTGTTAGTCTTAGCAGGGTCGTATGTCACGGTTACAATCTTTGTAGGAACATCAACCTGTACATCCTTAACACCCTTCTCGTAAGGGATTGTGTTGGTAACCTTCTTAGCGCAACCTGCGCAGTCGATATCGGTTACGAACTCTACGGTTACGCTCTTCTTCTTATCGCCCTTCTTAGGCTCCTGGGCGTTTGCGATGCCAACACTAAATAGTGCTACAAGGCACATCAAAATAATCTTCTTCATAGCTTTAAGGTTTTATTTATTAACGATTATATCTCTAAATTTATTGTCCTAAGACTCAAATTAATATATGTTGAGTCGAAGACCAATATAGAACTTACGACCCATAAGTGGACCCCATACCATTGATGAGTTAAAGCCAGGGTTGTATGGCTTATCGCCACCCACGATAGGCTTATTGCCTCCATTCACACCCTGAAGGTAGCCTGCGATATTCTCGCAACCGGCATAGAGCGTAAGGCTACTAATTTTGTAGCTTACCTGCGCGAAGTACATAGGGTATGATGGTGAGAGGGTTGGGTTATTCACTGCAGCATCCATATCGCCATTTAGCTCTGGTAGGCGTACTGGGCCATTCATCTGTGCTGTGACATCGAATACCCAGCGCTGCACGGCGTACTGGATGTTGATAAGGCCCTTATAGCGCGAAGTCAAAGGACGCTCCACAAGATACTGTTTGCCATCCTGCTCCAAGGTCATCATAGCGTTGGTATAGCGGAATGTAGCAAAGAGGTCGAAGCCACGGAATGGTGTCCAGTTGAAGTCGATCTGATAGTTATCTGTGTACGACTTACCATCTGTGTTGTAGATATGAGTGGTGTTGTCGCCACGCTCCTGATCGAAGACCATGGTGTTGAAGAACTGCGTACGGAAGTAGTCGATGCTGATTGTTGCCTGATCGTCACCCGCAAGAGAGAAGGTCTGCGCAAGGCTACCACCGAAGGTCGCTGCACGCTCCATATCGTCGTTGAGGTTGTCTGTAACGATATTGCGTGACGAGGTCATAATCCAAATATTGTCTGTCACAAGGTTCTGACGACGGTAGCCCATACCTGCCGAAGCTCGCAATGTGGTGCGTGGAGTGATAGCCCAGCGGATATGTGTGCGAGGTGTGATAAGTACCTCTGGCTTAGCATCGTAGTAGTACTTGCCATTCACGATAGAGTAGTCGCCACGAAGACCTACCACCCAAGAGAACTTCTCCTCGTTATTGTAGGTGTACTCGGCAAAGATACCTGGCTCAGCAAGTGTAGCCTTACCATTCATAGCCCACATAGGCTGTGCTGTGCCCGATGATGCATCCTGCTGAAGGTAGTTGTTATCCATCATACGTGCGTAGCCTGAGATACCAGCATTCAACGATGAGCGCTGTGTGAAGTAGTGCGCATAGGTGGCGTTGAAGCGGAAGGTATCCTCCATAACATCAACATTGTTAACACCGAAGTATGAGTCGGTGAGGTAGTTGTCGTAGTCAAAGACCATTGCAATATTATTCTGCACAGCATCCTCTGGGTTGCCCGTAAATGTGCGCTCGTAACCTACAGGAATACCGAGCTTTACATAGGCGTTGACGTTGCGATTGTGAATCTTCGAGCCGTAAGGTGTCGCGAGTGGGTTCTGCATCATCTGGTCGAACAAATCTTCGCGGTAGTCCATTGCGCCACCGATACGATTCTCGTTTACGACCTTCCATCCCCAGCGGAGCTGTATACCGTCACTATTCTGCCACAACCACTTATTTGCGATATTTATCTGGTTCGACTTTGGCATATCTGCAAAGTTGTCGTTGTTCATATCGTGGTGCGCTGTGTCGAGTGAGCCGTGTGCCATAATTACTGTCGAGAGGCTCTTGTCTGGAGTCAATGGAATAGCCGACGAGATGTTAATCTCAGGGCGCATCTCATTATCGAAGTAAAGGTTTAGGAAGAAACGCTCGTCGTCGGTAGGCTTGCGGTGCTCAAGGTTAATCTGACCTGTGATAGCCTCGTGGCCTGCTGTTACCGATGCCACGCCCTTAGATACCTGGATAGAGTTGAGCCACATACCTGGGGTGTAGCTAAGACCGTATGTGGCACCTGCACCCTGCATAATAGGGCGGTTCTCGTCAAGAATCTGGGTGTAAGTACCTGCAAGACCGAGCATCTTAATCTGTCGTGCACCAGAGATAGCATCGCTATAACCTACGGTTACCGATGCCGAGTTCTCGAAAGACTCGGCCAATGAGCAGCACGCCATCTTACATAGACCGGCGAAGGAGATCTGCTCCTGACGTGTGATGCCGCTTGTCTTTGCGTAGTTACCACGCTGCTGTCCCTCGACGATAACCTCGTCGATATCTACAGCAGATGGGGTTAGCTGAATATCGAGAGTAGGCACACCCTTCTCCTCGACCTCAATCTCGACCACATCGTAGCCGAGGTAGTCAACTACAAGAGTGTTGAAGCCGTGAACACGCTTAATTGAGTAGCTACCATCTGTAGTAGATGTAGCACCTGCGGTGGTATTCTTCCAAAAGAGTGTAGCACCAACAAGAGGCTGACCGTTGTTTACATCGGTAATCTTACCTGTGAGGGTGCGCTGTGCCATAGCTACAATCGGCAGACATAGCACAATGAGTAGTATTGTAATTGATTTTTTCATTTTGGCTTAGTATTTTGTTGATATACAGTTGTTTATGGGTGTAGACACCCGACCTCAGCCATGCTGAGGATATTAAGCCAATGCTGGTGGGGCACGAAGTCCGATACTACGACTATAGGAGTCGGAGGGTGTGCCAATATCACGGATTTCTAACCTCTCGTACTGCGCATAGCTATATAGAGATTGCTCCTGAGCGATAGAGGTTACAACCATAGGCGCAAAGAGCACCGACAGGGCCGATGCTATGCGTGAGTCGTTGCGTGACTCGATGAAGTCGGTGTGGTTCTCACCGAGAATAGGGTGGTGATGGTCGCAACAATCTTTGGCGATGGTAACGCCAGCGTGCGCACAACACTCAGATTTGCAACTGTGATGGTGATGATGGTGATGATGATGATGATTGCAAGTGAGTATCGACAACGACGAAAGAAGCGTAGCAACGGTATAAACCGCCACCATCACAAAGGCGTATATCTTTCTACGCTGTGCCATACTCGTTTTGCTCAACTACTCGGCTATGTTACACTCGCGGAGCTTCTCAATCCAGCGCTCTGCGTCAGCCGCAGCCACGCTCTTCTCGATGCCGTAACGCTCTACAATCATATCTGCAACTACCTCTGAATTAAACTCTTTGCCCTGCAATTCATTCCAGAGATAGAGCGCGCTCTCGTTGAGAGAGATTATCTTTGTAAGGTCGCTGCCGTGCTTGCCCTGCATAATAATCACATGCTCGCCAGCCATCTCGCGTACCTTATACTGCTCCTTAATCTTCATAGTAATCAATATATTGCGTGGCAAAGTTACGAAAAATATTTTATTACAAAGTAATAGGTCGCGAAAAAAACTTTTTTTTGCTATCTTTGTGCTATGAATTCAAATAAGGCGGAGCAGACGAATATATCGATTGAGGCTATTCTTGAGAGGTGGTGGGGGTATAAGGAGTTTCGACCTATGCAGCGCGAGATTATCGAGTCGGTGTTGCAGGGGCGTGACACTCTTGTCCTTATGCCTACGGGTGGTGGTAAGTCGATAACCTATCAGGTGCCTGCTTTGGCAATGGAGGGGCTTTGTATCGTTGTTACCCCTCTAATCGCCCTAATGAAGGATCAAGTTGACCAGCTTAAAAGGCGTGGAATATCGGCCGTAGCGGTACATTCTGGTCTCGATCCACGACACATAGAGATAGCTCTGGATAACTGTACTTATGGCGATGTCAAGATGCTATATATTGCCCCAGAACGTTTGGAAACCGAGGCCTTTAAGGTTCGCCTTAGACGTATGAATATCAGTATGATAGCTGTCGATGAGGCGCACTGTATCTCTCAGTGGGGCTATGATTTCCGCCCTTCATATCTCAATATTGCCAAGGTCCGAGAGTTCGCTCCCGCAGCTCCAATATTGGCACTTACAGCCTCGGCAACCGAGGAGGTGGCTCGTGATATTATGCGTCACTTGCACTTTGAGAGTGAGAATGTTATGCGTTCGAGTTTTGCGCGTCCTAATCTGTCGTATGTGGTGCGCGATAGTGGCGATAAATATGAGAATTTGTTACGCGTAATAAATAATGTGCCGGGCTCGGGTATTGTCTATATGCGCACTCGTGAGGGTACGGAGCAACTTGCCGAGCAACTACGCCGAGATGGCATAAATGCAAACTACTACCACGCTGGACTTCCCTCGATGGAGCGCTCCTTGCGACAAGACGAGTGGCGTGAGGGTAAGACACGCGTTATTGTTGCCACCAATGCCTTTGGTATGGGTATCGACAAGGCAGATGTGAGGTTTGTTATCCACTATTCGATGTGCGACTCGTTGGAGGCGTACTATCAAGAGGCGGGCCGTGCAGGACGTGATGGTAGGCGTAGCTATGCTGTGCTTCTTGCAGAGCAGAGAGATGGTGAGAGTATCGCTAAATTGTTTAAGACGGAGTTTCCTCCGATAGCTGACATAAAGCGTGTCTACGAGCTGATTTGTAATTACTTACAGGTGGCTGTGGGCGATGGCGCTGGGGCTTCGTTTGCCTTCAATATTTACGATTTTTGCCATACCGTGAAGCTCTCCTCGATAATGGTGACTAATGCTCTGAAAATCTTGGAGCAGAATAGGTTGATGACTCTTATCGATGAGCAGGATAACCCCGCAAAATTGATGTTTACCTGTTCGCGCGATTCGCTCTATAAACTTAATGCCGAGGGTAATGATATGGACAATATGTTGTTGGCCATATTGCGCTTGTACAATGGTGTTTTTACCCATTTTCGCAATATCGACGAGTTGCAAATAGCCTCCTTCTCAAAGCTGTCGCCAGAGCGCGTACACGAGTTATTGAAGGTACTATGGCGTATGCACGTTATACGCTATATCCCTGCGGCACGTACCCCAATGATATATTTCGATGCAGAGCGACTCCCGCAAAAGGATATCTATATCGCACCAGAAACATATCGCTATCGCTACGATAAGGCTGTGGAGCGATTCAATAAGATGTTGCACTATACCACCTCGACAGGGGAGTGTCGTAGCAAAATAATAGAGGAGTACTTCGGCGATAAGAGGACAACTGAGTGTGGCATATGCGATATATGTCTTGCTAAGCGCAAAAAGGAGAACTCTCTATCAGTGGTAGAGAATATTGATAAACAGATACTTAACCAACTATATAAGGACGAAAAGACAATAAAGGAGATTGTCGCCTCTATTAGTGGTCGAACCGAGCTTATCGCAGAGCGCATAGATTATTTGATTGCTCAGAAGAAAATTTCCGTTTCGATAAGCGGAAAAGTAAAAATAAATAAGTAATTTTGTGGGTTGTACCATAGAAATATAGATAGCAGATGGCATTTCAACATACCATAGATAACGACACCGTAGCCTCGCTTCCTGCGGCCCGCTTTCCGGGACGCATTGTTGTAGTGGAGACCAACGAGCAGGCTGAGGAGGCGTGCTTAGAGCTACAGCGCCATACGATGATAGGTTTCGATACCGAGACGCGCCCATCGTTCAGGGCTGGTGTGAGCTATAAGGTGGCACTTTTGCAGCTCTCTACCGAGGAGGTGTGCTATCTATTCCGTCTCTCGCAGATACGCCTAAGCAATAGTATTCTAAAGATATTGGGTTCGAAGCAGATAGTCAAGGTGGGTGCAGATGTTACGGGAGATATTCGCTCGTTGCACGCTTTGCGCCACTTCCATGCAGATGGCTTTGTAGATTTGCAGGTCGAGGCATCGCGTTGGGGTATTGAGGAGAAGAGTCTTAGGAAGTTATCGGCTATAGTGCTTGGAGAGAGGGTGTCAAAGGCGCAGCGACTAAGCAACTGGGAGGCTACAATCCTTACAGAGCAGCAGCAGGAGTATGCTGCAACGGATGCTTGGGTGTGTACCCGCATATTGCAAACGTTGGAGAGTAGTGAGAGTGTTGAAGGCGAGCGTACTATAATCAGTGTGGCACCTCCAAAGGAGACTAAGGATGATGGTAAGCGACACTACAAATATCGCAAACGCAGAAATAGAGAGAATAAGCAAACAAAGATATGAGCAAAGAGAGATTAAACATCGTACACCTACGCCGAGGTAAGGAGGAGTCGCTCGAAAGACGCCATCCTTGGGTATTCTCGGGAGCTATTGAGCGTATCACTGAGCACCTTGCACCACTTAGCGAGGGCGACTTAGTGGACGTTGTTACTAAGTCTGGCGACTTCATCGCGAGAGGTCATTGGCAGATAGGCTCTATTGCTGTGCGTGTGCTTACCTTCGAGCAGGAGGAGATTGACCAGAGTTGGTGGAATAGACGCATTAGCGAGGCGTTGGGTGTTCGCAAGGCTTTGGGCTTGGTAGATAATGCCGAGACCACTTGCTATCGTCTTGTGCATGGCGAGGGAGATTTGTTGCCAGGTTTGGTTATTGATATATATGAGCGTACGGCCGTGGTGCAGTGCCACTCGGTGGGTATGTATCACTCGCGTAATGCTATTGCTGAGGCGCTACGCGAGGCCTTTGGTGATAAGTTGGAGGCTATCTACGATAAGAGTTCGCAGACATTGCCTTTTAAGGCCGACCTTGGTGCTATAGATGGCTACCTATGGGGACGTTGCGAGGAGCGAGATAATGTAGTTTTGGAGAATGGCCTAAAGTTTAAGGTTAACTGGGAGGAGGGACAGAAGACAGGCTTCTTTATCGATCAGCGTGTTAACCGCGACCTTGTGCGTCAGTACTCTAAGGGACGCAAAGTGTTGAATACCTTCTGCTATACTGGAGGTTTCTCGGTTGCAGCCCTTGCGGGTGGTGCTAAGGAGGTGGTCTCGATTGACCTCTCGGAGCGTGCCGTAAAACTTGCAGATGAGAACGTGCGACTAAACTTTGGTGATGATGCACCACACGAGGCTATCGCTTGTAATGCCGTGGAGTATTTGAAGGATATAGACTCGTCGTACGACCTTATTATCCTCGATCCACCAGCCTTTGCAAAGCACCATAAGGTGTTGGGAAATGCGCTTCAGGGATATAAGAAGATTAATGCCCGCGCCTTGGAGAAGATACGCCCAGGAGGTATCTTGTTCACTTTCTCTTGTTCGCAGGCCGTGAGCCGTGATTTGTTCCGCACAACTATATTTACTGCTGCGGCAATCGCTAAGCGTAAGGTGCGTATTATCGGTCAGCTTACCCAGCCTGCCGACCACCCAATCAATATCTATCACCCTGAGGGCGAATACCTTAAGGGTTTAGTTGTATATGTTGAGTAGGCTGCGTGCGAGGCTGCTAATAGCCTCGCTTCTCTTCGCTTTGGGGTGCACCGGTAGTGGCACTCCGATAGCTGCGGAGGAGGTTGTTGAGGAGAGTGTTCTAAATGTCGACTCGTTATTGGTTGTTATGGATGTGCGCTATAATCAACTATGCGCTGAGCGTAAGGCAGCATATAGTGAGCGCAACCCAGAGCTAAGGCGAGAGCTCTTAGAGCGTAACGATGCTGCGAGCAAGGCTTTGGACGACTCATTGCGCTGGGTGATGAGTCTTAAAAAAGATAGTCAAGATTGATATATATTGAGGCTTCCGCATAGTTCGTCTCCCTTAGTTTGTGCCCCCCCCCAAAAAAAAATAGAGTATTCTATATATAAATATATTATACACAGGTCTTTATAATCGTTAATAATAAATACTGAAATTATGAATTTTACAGGAATAATTGTAGGTCTTGCAACATTTTTAATAATTGGAGTCTTTCACCCTATTGTCATTAAGGCGGAGTACTATCTTGGAACAAAGTGCTGGTGGATGTTTGTTGTTGCAGGTATCCTGTTTTGTGCGTTGTCGTTGGTAGTGAGTAATCTTATTATCTCTACAATACTTGGTGTTACCGCATTTTCATCATTCTGGAGCATCTTGGAGCTTGTGCACCAGAAGAGACGTGTGGATAAGGGCTGGTTCCCAGAGGGCCCCGGACATAAGAGGTAGATTATAATGTAGAGGTT
This sequence comes from Alistipes sp., assembly GCA_045656185.1. Lineage (GTDB taxonomy): Bacteria > Bacteroidota > Bacteroidia > Bacteroidales > Rikenellaceae > Alistipes. Next base: position 11,699 of record JAZOQR010000059.1, read on the forward strand.
TGAATCGTTTTACAGGTAATAGAAAAGTGGCTGTCCAACTTATGTTAGACAGCCACTTCTGTTTGGTTTTGGCTCTATTAGTGACAGCCACCGCAGTCGCAGCCGTCGCCACACTCGTGGTCACCACAGCCACCACCGCAGTCGCCACAACCGCAACCACCACCCATAATCTGAGATAGATCCTCAGGTGTAGTGTCGCGTACAGCAACTACAGTAACATCGAAGTTCAAGGTCTTACCAGCCATAGGGTGGTTGAAGTCCATCATTACAGACTCCTCCTTAACCTCCTTAACAACGCCCATCATATGCTGACCCTCAGCTGTTGACATTGGAATCTGGCTGCCTACGAACAAAATCTCCTCAGCAACCTTGCCGTCCATCATAAACACTGTCTTTGGAAGCTCAACGATAGCCTCAGCGATAACCTCACCGTAACCATCCTTAGCCTCAAGAGTGAATGATACTGACTCACCTGGCTCCTTATCCATAATAGCCTCCTCGAACTTAGGAAGCAACATACCCATACCACAAATAAACTCAAGTGGCTGACCTGGCTGTGACTGGTCTGCAACCTGACCGTCAACTGTAAGCTTGTAGTCTACAGAGACCATCTTACCGTTCTCAACTTTCATATCTATACTTTTTTTAAGTTAATAAAATCTTATTTAGCGAGCGCAAAGATAACCACAAGAGTTGTAGTTGCCAAATTTATAGAGGATAAAATTTTTCGATACTATTATCGACATTATCTATTTCGTGGTTGCGGATGTGCGAGGATTAGGCGCGCGTAATTATATATAGGTATAATACGTATATATGGACGAAAATGAAAAAAAAGTGCCTTATCTTAAAAAAAAGTGGTCAGAGTGTTTCTCGTTTCACAAAATAGTTATATATTTGCACTCGATTTTCCGTCAAAACCCCTAAAAAGGGTCGCGGATTGTTCTTTGAAAGAGCGAGTACAAAAAATTTTTGAAAAAAGTTGCGAAAAAATTTGCAAGTTAAAAAAAATGATGTACCTTTGCACTCCGAAATGGTTAACGCCGATGTAGCTCAGTTGGCCAGAGCAGCTGATTTGTAATCAGCTGGTCGGGGGTTCGAATCCCTCCATCGGCTCACCCAAGCCTTGAGATCTTCTCAAGGCTTGTAAATATTAGGGAAGATACCAGAGTGGCCAAATGGGGCAGACTGTAAATCTGCTGGCGCACGCCTTCGGTGGTTCGAATCCATCTCTTCCCACAGTTGACGCCGTCGGAGTTTCAAAGTCTTGCTCGAAAATGCGAGTGGGAGATGCTCTGAACGGTGTATTTTTGCGGAAGTAGCTCAGTTGATAGAGCAATAGCCTTCCAAGCTATGGGTCGCGAGTTTGAGCCTCGTCTTCCGCTCATAACAGTCAGCGTGTAACACGGCACTTCGATAGGAGAGGTGTGTGTTGCGCGATTGGTCTGTAAAAGTTAGAAATAGTAACTTTAAAACTTAAAACATATATTACTATGGCAAAAGAAAAATTTGATCGTTCGAAACCACACGTGAACATCGGTACTATCGGTCACGTTGACCACGGTAAGACTACTCTTACTGCTGCTATCACTACAGTATTGGCTAATCGCGGTCTCTCTGAGAAGCGTGATTTCGATTCAATTGATAATGCTCCAGAGGAGAAGGAGCGTGGTATCACCATCAACACTGCTCACGTTGAGTATCAGACTGCAAACCGTCACTACGCTCACGTAGACTGTCCAGGTCACGCCGACTATGTAAAGAACATGGTTACTGGTGCTGCTCAGATGGACGGTGCTATCATCGTTGTTGCTGCTACTGATGGTCCTATGCCTCAGACACGTGAGCACATCTTGTTGGCTCGCCAAGTACACGTTCCTAGCTTGGTAGTATTCATGAACAAGTGCGATATGGTTGATGATGCTGAGATGCTTGATCTCGTTGAGATGGAGATGCGTGAGCTTCTTTCATTCTATGAGTTCGATGGCGAT
>JAZOQR010000060.1:0-30354 GCA_045656185.1 Alistipes sp.
TACGATCCGACTTTGCAGAACTCTTTGGAAAATGGCTATCTGGTCGGTTCCCGTGGTTCTGTTGGTTCGTCTATCGTTGCATTTCTATCCGGCATTACGGAAGTTAATTCCTTCCCGCCCCATTACCGTTGCCCAAGCTGCAAATTTCACACCTTTGATGTACCAAAGGATCATCACCATCACCTGCTTTACAGGTGCTATGCTCATATTTGAAAAGGAGATAACACAACATATCCAGCGAGACTACTATTACACTAAAACTGTTGCAGATAAACCTCTACCTATCGACCAGCTGTTAGCAAATGTAGAGTCTCTTTTAGAGGAGGGACGTCGCATCACTGGCGTTACAATAAGCGATAATCCAGAGCGCAGCTATAAGGTTAACATCAACACACCTAAACACTCGGCAATATTTGTTGACCAATATAGTGGAGAGGTGCTGGGTGAGCCTGGTCGCTTAGGTTTTTTCAAGACCATGTTTCGCCTGCATCGCTGGCTTATGGACTCCAAGCCAGAGGATGGCGCGATATATTGGGGCAAGGTTATCGTAGGCATCAGCACATTGCTAATGGTTATAATTATCATCACTGGCGTTGTACTATGGTGGCCTAAAGGTATTAAGAGTCTCAAAAATCGCTCCAAGATTGAGATACGAAAGGGGTGGAGCAGATTTTGGTACGACCTCCATGCTGTGGGTGGCGTATATGCTACACTCCTACTTCTTGCTATGGCCCTAACAGGTCTCACATGGTCGTTTGAGTGGTATAGCAAGGGATTTTACTCTCTCTTTGGTGTAGAGACAAAATCGAACAATGAGACACACGCACCACAAAAAGGCAAAAATCGTAACGCTAATACAGAGAGATACATCTATTGGCAAAGTGCAGTAGATAGCGTCACTGATAAATGTACTAACTATTTAGAGATGACAGTATCGGATGGTTCTGTTTCAGTTAAGCAACCAGGATGGGGCAACCAACGTGCCTCAGACAAGTATTCGTTTGATAATAATAGTGGAGAGATAACGGATATCACCCTATACGAAGATTCGGATTATAACCGCAAAGTGCGAGGTTGGATCTACTCAATACACGTCGGAAATTGGGGAGGTTACCTATCACGAGTGATGTGGTTTTTAGCCGCTATGCTCGGCGCTACGCTACCTCTTACGGGATACTATTTATGGATTCGTCGAATGGTTAAAAAGAGAAAATGTTAACCTACGCATATTGATAAACAGCCAACGTTCATAATAAATAATCGCGTTTTCATCTGCATAATTATTAGGCAAATATTGTATTTTCAAAAAAATTTAATTACTTTTGTAAGCTATTCTTTGCCAAAATGGCAAATAGCAATACAATATTATATGCAATTATCATATTAACTAATTATAAATTAAAGAATTATGGCAGATGTAAAGCGTGTCTATACCTTTGGCAACAAGGAGGCTGAGGGTAACGGCAAGATGAGAGAGTTGCTTGGCGGTAAGGGTGCCAACCTCGCTGAGATGAACTTGATTGGTATTCCTGTACCTCCAGGATTCACAATCACCACTGATGTATGTTCAGAGTACTACAAGGAGGGTAAGGAGCGTGTTATCGAGTTGCTTCGTCCTGAGGTTGAGGCAGCTATTAAGAACATCGAGAACCTTACTGGTCGTAAGTTTGGTGATTCAACACTTCCTCTTTTGGTTTCAGTACGCTCTGGCGCACGCGCATCAATGCCAGGTATGATGGATACAATCCTTAACCTTGGTATGAACGATGAGGCTGTTGAGGCTGTAGCTAAGCTCTCTGGCAACCCTCGTTTCGCTTGGGATTCATACCGTCGTTTCGTACAGATGTACGGTGACGTAGTACTTGAGATGAAGCCAGCATCTAAGGAGGATCAGGATCCATTCGAGGTTATCATCGAGGCTCAGAAGGAGAAGCGCGGTATCAAGGCTGATACTGACCTTACTACTGAGGATCTTAAGGAGCTCGTAGCAGCATTCAAGAAGGCTGTAAAGGAGCAGACAGGCAAGGAGTTCCCAACAAGCGCATGGGAGCAGCTTTGGGGTGCTATCTGCGCAGTATTCGGCTCATGGATGAACGAGCGCGCTATCCTATATCGTAAGCTCAACAACATCCCAGAGGCTTGGGGTACAGCAGTATCTGTTCAGGCGATGGTATTCGGTAATATGGGTGAGAACTCAGCAACTGGTGTAGCATTCTCTCGTGACGCAGCAACAGGTGAGAACATCTTCAACGGTGAGTACCTTATCAACGCACAGGGTGAGGACGTAGTAGCAGGTATCCGCACACCACAGCAGATTACAATCGAGGGTTCTAAGCGTTGGGCTGCTGCTCAGAATATCTCTGAGGAGGAGCGTGCTGCGAAGTACCCATCATTGGAGGAGGATATGCCTGAGGTATATGCTGAGCTTAATGGCATCCAGCAGCACCTTGAGGAGTACTTCACAGATATGCAGGATATTGAGTTCACTATCCAGGATGGTAAGCTTTGGATGTTGCAGTGCCGTAACGGTAAGCGTACTGGTGCAGCGATGGTTAAGATTGCTATGGATATGCTTCGCGAGGGCCTTATCGACGAGAAGACTGCTGTTTTGCGTTGTGAGCCAGAGAAGCTTGACGAGCTTTTGCACCCAGTATTCGATAAGAAGGCTATTAAGAACGCAAAGGTTATCGTAAAGGGTCTTCCAGCATCTCCAGGTGCAGCTACTGGTCCAGTAGTATTCTTCGCTGATGACGCAGAGAAGGTTCTTAACGAGACTGGTCAGAAGGCTATCTTGGTTCGTATCGAGACATCTCCAGAGGACTTGAAGGGTATGTTGGATGCAGCAGGTATCCTTACTGCTCGTGGTGGTATGACATCACACGCAGCCGTTGTTGCTCGTGGTATGGGTAAGTGCTGTGTATCAGGTGCTGGCGAGTTGGAGATCGACTACAAGGCTCGCACAATCAAGGTTAACGGCTTCGAGATTAAGGAGGGTGACTGGATTTCATTGAATGGTTCAACTGGTGAGGTTTACCTTGGTCAGGTTGCTACACAGGCTGCAAACCTCGATGGCGACTTCGGTCAGCTTATGGAGCTTGCAGGTAAGTACTCTAAGATGAATGTTCGCGCTAACGCTGATACTCCACGCGATGCTGAGCAGGCATTTGCATTCGGTGCACAGGGTATCGGTCTTTGCCGTACAGAGCATATGTTCTTCGAGGGTGACCGTATTAAGGCTATCCGCGAGATGATTCTTTCTGACGACGAGGCAGGTCGCCGTGTGGCTCTTGCTAAGTTGTTGCCTATGCAGCGTGGCGACTTCGAGGGTCTATTCAAGGTTATGAATGGCTACCCTGTTATCGTACGTTTGCTCGATCCACCATTGCACGAGTTCGCGCCTAACACTGAGAAGGATCAGCGCGATATGGCAGAGGCTATGGGCATTCCATTCGAGAAGGTAGTAGCTAAGGTTGAGGCTTTGCACGAGGTTAACCCTATGCTTGGTCACCGTGGTTGCCGTCTTGGTAACACATACCCAGAGATTACTGAGATGCAGGCACGCGCTATCATCGAGGCTGCTATGAACGTTAAGGCTAGTGGCACACCTGTAAAGGTTGAGATCATGGTTCCACTTGTAGGTAACCACAAGGAGCTTCGCTACCAGAAGAATATCATCGACCAGACTGCTGAGGCTGTATTTGCAGAGCGCAACGACCGTATCGACTACCTTGTAGGTACTATGATTGAGGTTCCACGTGCTGCTGTTACAGCTAACCAGATCGCTGAGGTTGCAGAGTTCTTCTCATTCGGTACTAACGACCTTACTCAGATGACTCTTGGTTTCTCACGTGACGATATCGCTAAGTTCTTGCCAGTATATCTTGAGAAGAACATTCTTAAGAACGATCCATTCAAGGTATTGGATCGCAACGGTGTAGGTCAGCTTGTTCGTGAGGCTGTATTCAAGGGCCGTACAACACGTCCAGACCTAAAGTGCGGTATCTGCGGTGAGCACGGTGGTGAGCCATCATCTGTAGAGTTCTGCCACTACGCAGGTTTGAACTATGTAAGCTGCTCTCCATTCCGTGTACCTATCGCACGTCTTGCACCAGCTCACGCAGCTCTTAACGAGTAGTATATATTATATATATGGTATAAGAGCGGTTCCACACTACAGTGGGCCGCTCTTATTCTTTTTGTACTTATGCACAAATATTGAAATATTTTGCAAAAATAATCACAAATGTTTGGCTGTTCCAAAAAATTGTATTAATTTAGTAGTGCGAAACAAATTTATCAACTAATATTAAAAAGTTATGATTATTACATTTAATGAATTGCGCCGCATCAAGGATAAGTTGCCTAGTGGTAGCTCGCAGCGCATCGCAGACGAATTGGGAATCGACGTTGATACAGTACGCAACTACTTTGGTGGCAAGCATTTTGATGCTAAGGAGGGCGTAGGCATCCATATAGAGCAGGGTCCAGACGGTGGTGTTGTAACTCTTGACGACACAACTATTTTCGATGCTGCAATGCGCATCTTGAACGAGCAGAAAGAGTAAAAACAAATAGTAGATAAATTGAGAGAGCTATCCGAGATTTCTTTGGGTAGCTCTTTTTATTTTTGTACTAAGGCTAAACACGACAACGCCCCAACTATTCTTAAAAATTTTGCAGTTTGTGAATAGTTTTGTATCTTTGCACGTTATATTTAAAATAAAAAGAGGTGGAGCTTATAACCAACATACTTATCGAGTACCTTAAGCATAACAAGCGTATTGTTGTGCCTAAGCTCGGTGCGTTTATAGTTAAGCAACCATCTGGCATTATTCGCTTTACAGATCTTATGCGCAACGATGATGGCGTACTGCGTTCGTTGCTTATTGCATACGGTATGAGCGAGCTTGAGGCTATCGGCAAAATCGACAGATTTGTATTTGAGGTGCGCCACGCAATAGGTCAAGGTAATAAATATACTATTGCAGGGCTCGGAGAGTTCCGCGCGGGAGAGAACAACACAATACTGTTTAGCCACATATGTGAGCCAAAAGTTATAGGAGGCAAGATTAAACCACCTGTTGAGGCACTCAATGTAGAGAAGCTAAAATTGGGACTTTTGTCAAATTCTATCAAGATGTCTGAGAGTGACATAAAGCCTCAAAAGACTAAGACCAAAACCAAGTCTCAACAAACAGAGAATAACCATATATCATCCAATAAACCAGACTACTATTTGCGTGGTCTGAACTATGATGATAGAAAAAAGAAGAGAGGTGAGGAGCGAACAGATAAGCGCAGGTCACCACAGCGCAGATCTCCCCTACTTCTGTTATTCATATTTATATTGATTGCAGGAGGCATCTACGCTCTATGGTATTGGTTAAATAGCGAGCGTGTTGAGTCTGTACAGACAAAACCGACTGCTATAGAACGCACCACAGAGATTGATACACTGAATATGCAAGATAGTCTAATGCTGGCTACCCCATTAGATTCAATGCTACAAACATCAATAATGATGTTCGACAAAGAGATTTATAAAACCAACAATATCGTAACCGAGTAAGGATATGACATCGAACGAACTTCTCACGGTAAAACAGCAATTCGGTATTATCGGTAATACCGAGGCTTTGAATACTGCCATAGAGATTGCTCTGCGAGTAGCTCCAACAGACCTCTCGGTGTTGGTTACTGGCGAGAGTGGTGTCGGTAAGGAGTTTTTTCCTAAAATCATCCACACCCACTCAGCACGCAAGCATAATAAATATGTAGCCGTTAACTGCGGTGCTATTCCTGAGGGCACTATCGACTCGGAGCTTTTCGGCCACGAGAAGGGTTCATTTACTGGCGCTATTGATAGCCGTAAGGGTTACTTCGAGGAGGCTGATGGTGGCACTATCTTCCTTGACGAGGTTGGTGAGTTGCCAATATCTACGCAGGTGCGACTACTGCGAGTATTGCAGACTGGCGAGTTTATGCGTGTCGGCTCGGCAAAGGTACAAAAGACAAATGTGCGCGTTGTAGCAGCTACGAATAACGATCTTATGCGCGCCATTGCAGAGGGACGCTTCCGCGAGGATTTGTACTACCGTCTAAACACAGTACCTATCAGCGTTCCAGCACTCCGTGAGCGCAAGAGTGATATACATCTTCTCTTCCGCAAGTTTGCCAGCGATGTAGCCCTTCAGTACAAGATGCCATCCATTGTCCTTGACGAGGGTGCGCGCATCATGCTTGAGAACTACCACTGGCGTGGTAACATCAGACAGTTAAAGAATGTAGCAGAGCAGATATCTGCAGTGGAGCAGAGTCGTAATATCACGGCAGATATTCTCCGTCGCTACCTTCCTAATGAGGAGTTTTCAGTACGTACCGTGGCGGGTAGCAACGACAACTACGAGAGTATGGCTACAGAGCGTGAGTTGCTATACAAGATTTTGTTCGATATGCGCAACGACATCAACGACCTCAAACGTATGATGACAGAGGCTCTTTCGGGCAGAAGCACTACCCCACAGCCACCACAGCGTGAGCAGCATGAGATTGCAGGATTGCTTCCTGAGCGACACGAAGTTATTGCACCACGCTACGAATACGAGGATATGGTAGAGGTGGTGGACGATATTCCAACAAGGGAGCTAACAAAGGATGATGTACAGCGAGAGCAAATCATTCAAGCTCTACAGCGCAACAACTACCGTCGTAAGGAGGCGGCACGAGATCTATTTATCTCTGAGCGCACACTATACAGAAAGATGAAGGCATTAGGCATTGACGATAACACAAAATAGTAATTATGAAAAAGTTAACACATATATTTATCATCGCTATAGTAGCACTACTCGCGTGTTCGTGTGGCTATAAGGTAACATACAACCTTTCTGGAGGCTCTATTCCACCTGCAGCACAGACATTCTCTGTGGCATACTTTCCCAATAATGCGCCTATGGTGGCACCAACGTTGAGTAACGCTCTTACCGAGGGCTTGCGCGATAAGTTCTCACGTCAGACACGTTTGCAGCAAATCGAGGAGGGTGGCGATTTTGCATTTGAGGGCGAGATTACAAACTACACATCCAACACCTCGTCTGTATCAAGTGGTGACTACGCTTTGCAGAACCGTCTTACAATCACGGTTAAGGTAAGTTTCCAGAATGCCATCGACCCCTCTCTATCGTTCGACAATAAGACCTTCTCTTCATACGCTGACTACGATGCGTCGCAGCTTCTTATCGATGTGCAGGACCAGCTTATCGAGGAGATTGTTGAGGCTTTGGTAAACGATATCTACATGGCAGCAGCTGGTAACTGGTAGAAAATATGAGAGTAGAGGTGTATAACGACATTGAGCGACTACTGGAGCAATACCCTTGGTGGAGTGCCCCACGCCTTGCTGTAGCGCGTAATAGCTCTGGCAAGATAGAGGACTCTGCCACACAACTTGTTGCGATGCTCCACCCCACCGCAACACTTCGCCCTGAGGAGATAGACCTTGAGGTGTTACGCCACGTTAGCTCAGAGGAGATCATCGATCGTTTCTTGAAACTCGATGACTACCGTATTGTTGCTAAAGATGGTGACGATAGCGACCTCTCAGCGCCCGAAATTGATTTGGAAGATGAGCTGGTGAGCGAAGAAATTGCAGAAATTTACGAAAAACAGGGGCTATATGCAGAAGCTATTGCCACTTATCGCAAATTAAGTTTGCTAAATTCAGAAAAAAGTATTTACTTTGCACGACTTATCTCAGAAATAGAGAATAAGGTGACAAAACAATAACAGAAGATAATTAAATTTACACGCGTTATGTATACATTTTCGATTATTATGATTGTTATTGCAAGTATCCTACTTATACTTGCAGTATTGGTGCAGAGCCCAAAGAGCGGTATGGCTGCTAACTTCGGTGCTGCTAACCAGACTATGGGCGTTCGCCAGACTACAGATTTCCTTGAGAAGTTTACTTGGGCAATGATTGCTGCAATCGTATTCTTCACACTTCTTTCAGTTGTAGCACTTCCAAAGTCTGCTGCTACTCAGCAGGGTGCTGACTATGGTATTGATGCCGCTGTTGAGGAGGCATATAAGCCAGTAGAGGAGGCTACTGAGGAGACTGCAAATATCGTTGTTGAGGCTGATGCTGCACAGGCAGAGGGTACAGTTGAGCCAGCAGCTGAGCAGGTTACAAAGTAATTATTGCTGTTAGCCGTATATAGAGCGTACCCTCTGTTGGGTGCGCTCTTTTGTTTTGGAATAAGGTTTGTAAGAACTTAAATATTTAACATCTAAAATTGATTTGACTATGAAAAAGTATGTATGTACCGCATGCGGTTATGTTTATGATCCTGAGAAGGGAGACCCTGAGAATGGCGTTCCAGCAGGCACACCATGGGAGAATGTTCCAGAGGATTGGGCATGCCCACTCTGCGCCCTTGGCAAGGATGTATTTGAGGAGGAGTAATAATCTCCTAACATATAGATATTAGAACGAAATGGGGCTGACTAAGAAGTAACTTAGCCAGCCCCTTTGGACCCTTTTTGCCCCTTTCAACCTCTGTAGCCTCGCGGGTATTAAAAATAATACCCGCACTACGGTTGACCATAGCGCGGGCAGTGAGTTTATTACAAAGTTATATGTTGTGGCTATTTTGAAGCTGCTCGCAGTTTGGGAAAGCGGAGTTTACTAAATGTAAATGAGCATTTAACAAACAAGGCAGATGCCAAAAGAGCCGAACAGATAACTATGTACACAAGGAAATTAAAAGTTGTAGCCTACAATAGCATCAGCATACTCACTCCAACCACTTGCACTCTTATACGCCTCTACAGACTCCATTGGCACATAAATCTTACGACCTGAGGCGTTGTAATCAAATGCATCCCAATAGCCATTATGGTCAACTGTTATTGATGGTGTTGTTGTTGGTTTGCAATATACACTTGTAAAGCTGCTGCAATTGTAGAATGCCGCCTCTCCAATCGTCGTTACGCTATCTCCAATAGTTACACTTGTAAGGCTACTGCAATTAGCGAATGCAAAACCTCCAATCGTAGTTACGCTATCAGGGATAGTTACACTTGTAAGGCTGCTGCAATCACAGAATGCATAATTGTCAATCGTAGTTACGCTATTAGGGATAGTTACACTTGTAAGGCTTGTACAAAGAGCGAATGCAGCCATTCCAATCATAGTTATGCTATCAGGAATAGTTACACTTGTAAGGCTGCTGCATGATCCGAATACCCAATATCCAATCTTAGTTACGCTATCAGGAATAGTTACACTTGTAAGGCTGTCGCAATTATAGAATCCACACTGTCCAATTACAGTTACATCACCATCAAACTCTATTACACCTTTACCGTCTACATAACTATTTGAAACAATATTAACACCAAAGGTTTTGAGTGCGTCAGCATAGTTGTTGTCTACACCACTATATGGTTCAACAATTTCGCCATCACTTGAGGTGTACCAAATCTGATTGTTAGGAATTTGCTCTGGTTGCACCACCTCCTCGTTACGATCAAAGTCGTAACCTACAATAACATCTTCATACTCATTCCAACCATCTGCACTCTTATACGCCTCTACCGACTCCATAGGCACATAAATCTTGCGACCTGAGGCGTTGTAATCAAATGCATCCCAATAGCCAGTTTCATCAAAGGTTATAGTTGGCGGTGTTGTGGCCTTGCAATATGCACTTGTTAGGCTGCTGCAATATGCGAATGCATCGTATCCAATCTCAGTTACGCTATCAGGAATAGTTATACTTGTAAGTGTTTCGCAACCCCAGAATGCATAATCTTCAATCGTAGTTACGCTATTAGGAATAGTATATTCTGTTGCACCGCATCCTAAGGCAAAAGAGTTAAGTACACCATCAACAATAAGGCATCTACCATCCTCTGATGCAAACTTACCCTTAAACTCTTGTAGGCTGCTGCAATATGCGAATGCAGCGTATCCAATCTCAGTTACGCTATCGGGAATAGTTACACTTGTAAGGCTGAAGCAATAATAGAATGCACCCTCTCCAATCGTAGTTACGCTATCAGGAATAGTTACACTTGTAAGACTGCTGCAATCACGGAATGCATAACTTCCAATCGTAGTTACGCTATCGGGAATAGTTACACTTGTAAGGCTGCTGCAATAATAGAATGCAGCATATTCAATCGAAGTTACGCTATTAGGGATAGTTACACTTGTAAGGCTGCTGCAATAATAGAATGCAGCCCCTCCAATCGTAGTTACGCTATCACCAATAGTTACACTTGTAAGACTGCTACACCAAGAGAATGCATAATCTCCAATCGCGGTTACGCTATCTGGAATAGTTATACTTGTAAGGCTGTTGCAACAAAAGAATGCAAACTCTCCAATCATAGTTACGCTATCAGGAATAGTTATACTTGTAAGGCTGCTGCAATTCGAGAATGCACTTTCTCCAATCGTAGTTACGCTATCAGGAATTGTATATTCTGTGAGTCCTGCTGGTGCAAATGAATTAAGTGTACCATCAATAATCAAACATCTACCATCCTCTGATGCAAACTCCCCCTTAAACTCTTGGAGACTACTGCAATATTCGAATACAGCATCTCCAATCATAGTTACGGCATCACCAATAGTTACACTTGTTAGGCTGTCGCAATCCATGAATGCACCATCTCCAATTGTTGTTACGCTATCAGGAATAGTTACACTTATAAGACTGTCGCAACCTCGGAATGCCCACACTCCAATCGTAGTTACGCTATCAGGAATAGTTATACTTGTAAGGCTGCTGCAATAATAGAATGCAAAATCTCCAATCGAAGTTACGCTATCAGGAATAGTTACACTTGTAAGGCTTACGCAATCCCAGAATGCCCCATATCCAATCGTAGTTACATCGCCGTCAAACTCTATTACACCTTTACCATCTACATAAGTGTTAGAAACAATATTAACACCAAAGGTTTTGAGTGCGTCAGCGTAGGTGTTATACTCTCCACTATATGGCTCAACAATCTTGCCATCTACTGAGGTGTACCAAATCTGATTATTAGGAATATCTACGACAATATCATCATTCTCGTTACCCTCGCCTGCCTGGTTAATGGTGATGCGGTAACTCTCTTCATTCGATAGAGTTAGGTCTACATAGCCTGTGCGACCCTCCTTATCCTTATTCTTAGCGACCTTAATCTGGATTTTGATATCCTTGCCCGCCTTGCCGCTTGTTGGGTCAATCTCAAGCCACTCAGCCTCAGTCTTCACCTCCCAATCGAGTATAGACTCAAAATGGTAGTTTAGCACAGTCTGCTCGCTTGGAACATTGGCGGTAAGTTCTGTACCCTCAGCAAAGACAACCCAATCGCGCTTATTGAGTAGGTCATCGATGTTTTCATCTGTCATCTCGCACGACAAAGCAGCGAATGAGAGTAGTAGTAGTGTAAATAATCTCTTCATACTATTTATCTTTGTTAATAATTTGCAAATGGTTTGTAATACAAAATTAGCAAAAAAATCAAAACAAACAACCTGTTAATGTTATATGATATATAAATAGGTGTAGCAGTTGATGGATAAGAATAATTAGGAAGGTGGTATTTTGCTACAATCAATAGATTAATTAATTATAAGTGGTAAAAAAGAGGGGGTTAGAGTTGCAAAATCAAAAATAATTACTACCTTTGCACCGCATTATGCACAAAAACTAATTAATTTATTAAACGTATGAACAATTACGAAACCGTTTTCATTGTCACTCCCGTCCTTTCAGAGGCACAGGTAAAGGAGGTTGCTGACAAATTCCAGGGCGTAATCACCGAGAACGGCGGTCAGATTGTGAATATGGAGAACTGGGGCTTGAAGAAGCTTGCATACCCTATTCAGAAGAAGACTACCGGTTTCTACTTCCTTGTAGAGTTCACTGGTGAGGGCTCAATCATCAACACACTTGAGACTCAGTATCGTCGTGATGAGCGTGTTATCCGTTTCTTAACTTTCAAGCAGGACAAGTTCGCTGTTGAGTACTCTCAGAAGCGTCGCGCTAAGCTTGCTAACAAATCACAGGAGGAGTAAACTATGGCAGAGAACACACAGCAGGGTGCATCAGAGATCCGTTATCTCAACCCAGTATCAGTTGATGTTAAGAAGAAGAAGTACTGTCGCTTTAAGAAGCTCGGTATTAAGTATGTAGACTATAAGGACGGTGAGTTCTTGAAGAAGTTCCTTAACGAGCAGGGTAAGATTTTGCCTCGTCGCCTCACTGGTACTTCTCAGAAGTTCCAGAAGAAGGTAGCTCAGGCAGTTAAGCGTGCTCGCCACTTGGCTATTCTTCCATTCGTAACCGATAATATGAAATAATAAAGAGGAGGAGAGACTATGGAAGTAATTCTTATCAAAGACGTAGAGAACTTGGGCTACGCAAACGACATCGTTAACGTACGTCCTGGCTATGCTAACAACTACTTGATTCCTCAGGGTTTCGCTAAGGCTGCTACAGCTTCTGCAAAGAAGGTATTGGCTGAGAACCTTCGCCAGCGCGCACACAAGGATGCTAAGATCCTTGCTGACGCTCAGGCTTTGGCTGAGACTATCAACAACCTTCACCTTACTCTTACAGCTAAGGCTGAGGAGGAGAAGATCTTCGGTGCTATCACAGCTGCTGACCTTGCTGCTGCATTGCAGGAGAAGGGTATCGAGGTTGATCGCAAGAACATCACTGTAGACTCAGTTAAGACTCTTGGTGAGTTCGAGGCTACTGCGAAGCTTCACCGCGAGGTTAAGGCTACTATCAAGTTCGCTGTTGTTGCAGAGTAACACACAACTTTATATACCTTGCAAGAGCTATCCTTTTGGGTAGCTCTTGTTTTATCTATATCAGTCCCTATTTCAATAGAATTTGGCAATTTAATTTATTTTTCATAACTTTGTATAGGGCAAATTGCTTCAATAACTTAGCCGTAGAAAAAAAGATAACATAAACACACTCATTAAAAACGTATTCGCCATGAAAAAGCTTGCATCAATCTTGGCATTAGCACTTTTACTCGGTGGCTGTCTAAAAGACTCAGGACAAGATAACTCAACCGAATCTACTGTAAATCTTAAAATAGCTGTCAGCGCTAACGAACTTATGACTCGAGCAGATAGTTCCGAAGGCTACAGCAGTGCTCTTGGTGCTATTCAGAACTTCGGTGACGAAGATTGGGCAAAGTATGATTTGCGTTACACCTTCGAAATATACCCTGCAAACGACAATGGCACAAGCGCCCCATTAAAGGAGCGCCAGGTGCAGGTAGTGGAGCGCTATGATAGCGAAAATTATGTCTACTTCTACATCAATATCGAGCCATCGAGAAGTTACAGATTTGTAATATTTGCCGATATTGTTAATCAAGACGAGCGTGGCGACCTATACTACGACACTACAGACCTTCGCAACATCACAATGAAGGAGGGTACGATAAACCCAATGGACGAGGCGCGCGATGCATACTTTGCTTCAAAAAAGGTTACAATTACAGGTCAGAGCGTGGAGCCAATTATGCTGAAGCGTCCTTTTGGAAAGCTACGTGTTGTCACTACCGACTATGATTATATTGAGAATTATGCAGCTCCTGCAAAGGCAGAGTTAACATACTATAACTGCGAGGTATTCAAGAGCTTCAATGCCGTAGATGGAACGATTTCAACCACCCTACCAGAGGCTGAACGAACCTATAAATTCGACCTTGCAAAGGACTCTATATACACCGCAGGCATTGATGACTCCCCAAGCAATATGACTCTATTTACAGACTATCTATTAGCAGCTCCTGAGGGGGAGAGGGAGGTCCACTTCACACTAACAGTTTGGGATAAGGATGATCGACTAATCAATGGCATTGATTGTAACATACCTGTTCGTATCGCGCGAAACAACTTAACCACTGTATCTGGAAACATCCTCACCAAGTCTGCGGATATCAACATTGATATCAACCACGAACTAAAGGAGGGAGAAACAATATAATCCATTTTGAGTAAGCCATCGCCAATACGATACATATTGAGCGTGTCCAACAAGAGCAGGGCACGCTCTTTTTTTTTACAGGAAGTTATATACACCATCTAAATTCGCACTCGTAAAAATCGAATAAAAAGATGCAATTCGAATCAAAGCCCAATTTCATCGACATAGATAGGTATAATAATTTGCAGATATTATTCGTTATATCAAAAATATTGTGTAACTTTGTGCGCTTATGCTTTTAAGCATAAAACTAAATTGATAATGAGACGATTTTTTGGATATATTGTAACATTCGTATCTGTTGCCATAGCAGCCCTATCTTGTAGCGTTGTAAACGAGGCTATCAAGACTGGCGATCCACAGTATGTGTATGACCAGGCACTTATGCTCTACAACAATGAGAAGTGGGACAAGGCCTCTACACTCTTCCAAACTTGTCGTCACGTCTACATGGGTACACCTCGCGAGGACTCACTATCGTTCTACAACGCACGATGCAAGTTTAAGCTACACAACTGGGATGAGGCTGCAATGTCGTTGGATGAGTACCGTCGCAAGTTTGCTCGCAGTCCATTTATTGAGGATGCTGAGGGTATGTACGCGCTATGCTACTACTATATGTCTCCAGCACCGGAGCGCGATCAGACAATAACATCTCAGGCCATTATCGCAATTACTGAGTTCATTTCGCGCTACCCAGAGTCAAAGAATATCGACCAATTCAACGAGATGCTCACTGAGCTATCGGGCAGATTGATGGAGAAGAGCTACCTCAATGCCTACACTTACTTCAAGATTGGCAGATATAAGTCGGCAATAGTAGCCTTCAAAAATGCGATGAAGCAGTATCCAGAGTCACCACGTCGCGAGGATATGATGTACTACACAACAGTATCCGCATATCGTTTAGCAGCTAACTCCGTAGAGTCAAAACAGTTGGACCGATACCTCGCAATGCTGGACCACTACTACTCGTTTATTGGCGAGTATCCAGAGTCGAAGCACAAGAAAGAGCTGGAT
Organism: Alistipes sp.; assembly: GCA_045656185.1. GTDB lineage: Bacteria > Bacteroidota > Bacteroidia > Bacteroidales > Rikenellaceae > Alistipes. The sequence continues at coordinate 15,039 of JAZOQR010000060.1, forward strand.
CGTATGGCTAAGGATGCAAGAAACTATATCGATAAAAATAGAAAAACAGAAGATAACGTATAAAACAATATAAGCTATGGAGATTAAGAAGAACGTTCCAAGTAACACAGTAACTCGCAAGTTGGTTGACCTCGACACACCTACAGGTAACATCTACGAGAGCATCAACATCATCGCTCGTCGCGCTAACCAGATTGCTACAGAGCTTAAGACTGAGCTTAACCGTAAGTTGGCCGACTTCTCTGCACCATCTGACAATTCAGTAGAGGAGACCTTCGAGAACCGCGAGCAGATTGAGATTTCACGCTACTACGAGCGTCTACCAAAGCCAGCTCTTATCGCTACAGAGGAGTTCCTCGATGGCGAGGTTTACTTCCGTCACGGAAACAAGTAGTAGCAATGCTCAACGGTAAACATATTATACTCGGTATAACAGGCAGCATAGCAGCTTACAAGGCAGCTATGCTGTGCCGTCTTTTAGTGAAAGAGGGTGCCGAGGTGAGAGTAGTGATGACTCCGCTTGCAAAGCAGTTTATCACACCTCTAACAATGGCAACACTATCTAAGCATCCTATTCTTGTGGAGTTCTTCAACCCTGAGAATGGTGAGTGGAACTCACACGTGTCGCTTGGCGAGTGGGCAGATATGCTTCTTATAGCCCCAGCCACAGCAAACACACTTGCTAAGATGGTTACAGGTATCGCCGACAACCTACTTCTTACAACATATCTATCAGCACGTTCGAAGGTTGCTGTAGCACCTGCTATGGATCTCGATATGTATGCACATATCACCACACAGCAGAATTTAGCGACCCTTGCCGAGCGTGGCGTAGCTATCATCGAGCCTGAGGCTGGCGAGTTGGCAAGTGGTCTTGTGGGTAAGGGACGTATGGCAGAGCCTGAGGATATCGTGGAGCAGGTAAAGGCAATCTTTGCAGAGCAGGTAAAAAAAAAGAACTTAGAGGGTAAGCGCTACATCGTCACAGCTGGTGCTACGATAGAGGCGATAGACCCTGTGCGCTACATCACCAACCACTCTACCGGCAAGATGGGATACGCCATTGCCGAGGAGTTGGCATCACGCGGTGCGGAGGTGAGCCTTATCAGTGGTCGCACTACCCTACCTACACCTAAGGGTGTTAAGCGCATCGACGTACTATCTGCGGAGGATATGTACAACGCAGCAGTGAAGGAGTGGGAGAATGCCGACGGTGGCGTTATGTGTGCCGCAGTTGCAGACTACACACCTGTTACGGTTGCAGAGCACAAGCTAAAGAAGTCCGACGACGATATGCGCATCGAGCTAAAGCGCACGAAGGATATCGCTAAGGAGTTGGGAGCTTCGAAGGGCGATCGTGTTTTGGTGGGCTTTGCCCTTGAGACCGACAACGAGGAGGCTAATGCAGAGGGCAAACTACAACGCAAGAACTTTGATTTCGTTGTCCTAAACTCACTCCAGGATGCTGGCGCAGGATTCCGTGGTGATACGAATAAGGTAACACTCATTGACCGTAATGGTAATGAGGAGCATCCTTTGATGTCAAAGCGCGATGTTGCGAAAGTTATCGTCGACAAAATTGAGAATATAAAGAGATAAACATCATATAATCAATGCTTAAGAGCCTAACAATAGAGAATTATGCCCTTATCGACTCACTCTCAGTAGAGTGGGACGAGCACCTTAACATCATCACTGGTGAGACAGGTGCAGGTAAGTCCATTTTGTTGGGCGCATTAGGTTTGTTGTTGGGTGCCAAGAACGAGGGTAACGCTACTAAAGACTTAGAGCGCAACTGCGTTATCGAGGCAATATTCAATATTGAAGGTCTTGGCTTGGAAGAGTTCTTTGAGGAGAACGACCTCGACTACGAGAGTGAGATATCTATCCGTCGTATCATCACACCTGCAGGAAAAAGTCGCTCCTTTGTAGGTGATATGCCTGTGCAACTTACCACACTTAAAGAGCTTGGAGCACAGCTCGTGGATATACACTCGCAGCACCAAAACCTAATCCTTGCATCGGAGAGTTTCCGTATCTCAACCCTTGACACCATCGCTCAGAACAAGTCTCTTTTGGAGGAGTACACCACACTGCTTAGCTCACTTAGTAGGCTACGTGCCGAGTATCGCACAATGGCAGAAAATATGGAGGCGGCGCGCAAGGATGAGGAGTGGTTGCGATACACCGTAGAGGAGCTACGAGCAGCCAAACTAAAGGAGAACGAACAGAGCGAAACCGAGCAGAAATTGGCGATATTGGAGAGTGCTGACAATATTAATGAGGCACTAACCGCCCTACGCAACACACTTGATGATGAGGAACTTGGAGCGATTATCTCACTTAGTCGTTCAGAACGCGAACTATCATCGCTTGGAGAGAAATACCCTACCGGTGTTTCGATTGCTGAGCGCCTAAAGTCTGTCGTTGCCGAGCTTAAAGACCTTAGTGCGACTGCTGGCGATGAGGTTGAGCATTTAGATGCCGATCCAGAGACTTTACAGAAGTTAAGCGATAGACTGAACACCATCTACTCGTTGGAGATGAAGCATCGCGCAGAGTCATACGACGACCTTCTACAGAAGTTCAAGGAGTTCGAGGCGCGCCTTGCAACTATCGACAATAGCGACACTGCATTAAGGGAACTCAAGTCTCGTATTGAGGCATTGGAAAGCGAGTGTAGCATCGCAGCAAATAGGCTTAGCGAGAGCCGCAAGAGTGTGTGCAACGTACTCGAACAGCACATTATCACGACACTCAACCAACTTGGTATGGCAGATGTTCGCTTTAGTGTGGATATTACAAATAGCTCAGAGTTCACACCACTTGGCACTGATAGTGTAGCATATATGTTCAGCGCAAATCCTACTACGAAGCCAGCACCTGTTGAGCGCATCGCTTCGGGAGGTGAGCTTTCGCGTATTATGCTGTCGTTGAAGTCGTTGCTTGCCGAGCGAAAGAAACTACCAACGGTTATCTTCGATGAGATTGACACTGGTGTATCGGGTCGCATAGCAGATGCTATGGGTAGCATTATCGCTGAGCTATCGCAGAATATGCAGATTATCGACATCACCCACCTACCGCAAGTAGCCTCAAAGAGCGGCTCGCACTTTGTGGTCTACAAGGAGGAGGGACGAACAAATATCCGTCGTCTAAGTGCTAAGGAGCGCGTGGACGAGATTGCGAAGATGCTATCGGGTAGCGAAATTACCGATGCAGCCCGCAAACAAGCAAAAATCCTCTTGGAGTAATTCTAAGAGGATTTTATTTTTCACCTATACAAGCACCACTACTCAAATGGATAAATAGAGTAGAGGATACCACAACCTAAGTTGGATATCCTCTATATTCTAAGTGTTGTATATTACTAAAGTATTAGCATTAGCATCACCCAATACTCTCTACTAATTACTAATTGCTGTTGCCAGATACCAAAAGGTCCAACCTTTTCTTAGTCTAATGCATTAGATTGTTGAGGGATTTTGAAGCTGGTCGAAAGAAAATAATGCGGAGCATACTTAGCGTATGTGAGCAATTATTTTCTGAGCCAGATGCCAAAAGACCCAACAAGATAACGCATTACAAGAGCTTCTTCTTTGATGGTATAACCAAAAAATCCTTTAGATAGAAAGGCTCGAAGTAGGCAATATCCTCGAACTGATTATTGTTGAATGCCTGCTCGGCAAGTGCTACGATACCGCGTGCTGATGGTGTGATTGATATATAGAGAGCATCAGGAAGCACCTCGCAACACTTCTGCGCGCCATTACCAAAGATTACCAGCTTACCGTTAGCACGGACATCTGCAAAGGTCTCCTCGGTAACAATCTCGGCAGATACATCGGATTGTGGTGCGCCATGTGTGGTAAATAGCTGAGTATAGACCTCCATACGACGCGCATCTACCATAGGGCAGAGTGTAGCTTTGCTCCAATCCTCATCTTCGATATCAACAATACCTGCATCATAGTCCTCACGGGCAACCTGAACAAGGGCATCGAGCGAACCAACAGAGATAAGAGGGATGTTGAGAGCATAGCACATACCCTTAGCAAAGGATACACCGATGCGCAAACCTGTATATGAGCCAGGGCCCTTACCTACAGCAATAGCATCGAGGTCGGCAGGCTGCACACCAGTCTCTTTGAGTAGTTCATCAACAAAGATTGCAACCTTCTTGGCGTGGTCACGACCCTCGTTGCTCTCGCGTAGTGCCATAAGTTCGCCATCGTTAGATAGTGCCACCGAGCATATATCTGTACCTGTTTCTATAGATAATATAAGTGCCATAATTGGTTATGTTATCGACGGTTAACTTTCATCGCCTTATCCATCTCGCGCTTAGCATCGTTCTCTTTGATATACTCGCGCTTATCGAACGACTTACGTCCGCGTGCAAGGCCAACAACAATCTTAGCTAAGCCTCGCTCGTTGATGAAGATGCGAAGACCTACAACTGTAAGTCCGCGATCCTGAAGCGAACGCTGCAACTTGTTTAACTCCTTACGATTGAGAAGTAACTTTCTGTCACGCTTAGGAACGTGGTTGTTGCAAGTACCCCACGTGTACTCGGCGATGTTCACATTTCTAATCCAGAGTTCACCACGCTCGAAATAGCAATACGAATCAACAAGCGATGCCTTGCCGAGGCGGAGCGACTTGATCTCTGTACCCACAAGCACAACACCTGCAACATACTCCTCCAATATCTCGTAGTCGAATGTTGCGCGCTTATTGCGGATATTTATATTTTTATAATCTGCCATTCTCTGTTACTCTTAAATTTTAGTTACTACATTCCCCAAACATCACACCTCTTAGGCACATATTTTGCCACTTGAGTGAGTGGGTGTTCTCGGATAAAGGTAACTAATTCTTTTATCTTTGATATGTTTTACACATCTTTTAAGTTTATTTTCTGTTTGCACACTGTTTGCGTAGTGATACGCTGACGCACCGAGGACACCCTTTTTTACTAAATTAGTCGTCCCATAGTACGAGCTATCGTCACACGAGCCGCTTGATACTTCGACAACAACGACATCATCGAACTCATACTATCTTCGTCTGCCGTAGCTAAGTTGGCTCGCAACTCCTTAATACGCTTATCCAGCGTACGCCACTTATATACCATCATCGCCTTAGGCACACCCTCCGAAAGTTGCTCCTCGGCACTCTCGATATGCACCTCCTTCTGCTCCCATATCTTGCTAATGACATAGTTATCATCGGAGGTTAGAAGGTCGATACTTACAGACGACACATTTATATCCGAATGGTTGATAAAGACATCTGTCGAGACCTCCACACCATCACCTAATCGCTCCCACTCGGCACGATATATATCGACAATCTTGCGATACACCTCAATATCGAACTGAAGATCATCATCATCCAACTCCTCAAAGATATAACGCGCAACATTAAAGGTCACAACCTCTCTATCATTGAGCACATCGCAACTGCAATGACCATACTTCAACAGATATTTCGTTAGCTCGCGCTCCAAAGTCTCGGGCGTTGTGCCACCCTCGATAGTATTAACCACCGGAGAGCTATCGACCTCAGGACGTGCCACCTGCATTGAGGATGGTGAATACTGGCTTCTCTCGCGCTGCTGCTGACGAAGCAGGAAGTTCTGAGCCTCGCTATCGCCCTTGACACCATCCAACTGTCGTGCTACGGCAACAGCCAAAGTTTGATGCTCAACATTCATAATCTCGGCACAGTAACGCACATACTCCGAACGTTTTATTTCGTTGGAAATAAGCGCAATACTCTGCACCATATCATTAATCGCATTAGCACGCATCAGTGGATCAGATGTAGCCTCTCCCAGAAGCAACTTAGCCTTGAAGGCGAGGAAATCCTGAGCATTCTCCTTAATATACGCCTTTAGCGTCTCAGAGTCGTTGGCACGAGCAAAGGTGTCGGGATCGTGCTCCTCAGGAAGAAGCACAATCTTTACGTTCATACCCTCCTTAAGGATAAGGTCAACACCACGCAATGCTGCCTTGACACCTGCAGCATCGCCATCAAACATAAGTGTTATATTGTTTGTGAAGCGACTTATAAGACGAATCTGCTCCTCGGTAAGAGATGTACCCGACGATGCCACAACATTCTCAACACCCGCCTGATGCATCGATATAACATCGGCATAACCCTCCACAAGGATCGCCATATCCTCCTGCTGTATAGCCTTCTTGGCAAAGAACAAACCATACAACTCGCGACGTTTATTATAGATTTCGCTCTCTGGCGAATTCTGATACTTTGCCACTTTCTTATCGGTGCGCAGCGTACGACCACCAAAGCCAACTACACGGCCCGATATATTGTGAATTGGGAAGATTACCCTATCGTAAAACCTATCACGCAACGCACCATCGCTCTCACGCGCAATGGCAAGACCTGTGGATAGCAAAAACTCATCCTTATACCCTGCACCACGAGCATCGTCCGAGAATCTATGGCCTGACGATGGACAGAAGCCCAAGCCGAAGCGCTTGATTGTAGCATCCGAGAAGCCACGCAACGACGAGAAGTAGCTAAGACCAACACTACGTCCCTCATCCTCGAACATCATATATCGCTGGAAGTACTCCGAAGCCCAAGCGTTAAGGGCAAACATACTCTCGCGATTATTATTTCGAGCGATATCCTCCTCTGTCATCTGCTCTTCGCGAACCTCAATGCCATACTTCTTAGCGAGCATCTTGAGAGCCTCTGGATAGCTAACACTCTCACTATCCATAATAAAACGGACAGCATTTCCAGACTTACCACAACCAAAACACTTGTAAATACCGCGTGCTGGCGAGACCTTAAACGATGGTGTCTTTTCGTTATGAAACGGACAACACGCCTCGTAGTTCACACCCTTACGACGGAGTGTGACATACTCGCCAACAATATCTACGATATTGGCAGCAGCGAGTATTCGGTCTATGGTTTCGCGATCAATCATCGGGCAAAGATAGAAAAAAAAAGTGAAAGGTGAAAACTGAAAAGGGAAAAGTAAGGAGCGCTTCACGCGAGTTTTAACAAATACGCGTCGCAGACACCACACATTTCACATTTCACATTTCACCTTTCAGTTTTCACTTTTCACCTCGACTAAAGCACACCTGCACGATACTGCAAGACGATATATTCAAGCATCTCATCCTCACCCGTAGGATCATACTCCAGTTTTAGGTTGTTACCAAACATTTGAGCCAGCAGCTGATAGAATGTTGCGGTAAAACCTGAGCGAAACTCTTTGATAATTTTGAAGGCGGTATGGTTAGTCTCGCGGTCAATAAGTTTTAGAAGTATCATACCCTCATAACGAGTCATCTTCCATAGCATCGGTGTCAACTCCTCCTTAAGGGCATTTTCAATCGACTCTGTATAGCTATTTCGCTCCTTCTTAGACTCCATACGAGCCAGCTCAATATCGAAATTTTCCATTCGTCGCGCAGCCTCCTGAGCCAACGGATAGACCTTTTTCACAGCTCGCACCATACGCTGATACTTCTTCAAGTCTCGCTTACGGTTATATATTCTAACATCCAGTAGCTCAATGTGCATTATCGAGTCGCCACGGCTATCAACATTCCACGTCACGGTGCGCACACCACGCAGTGGTCGCCATCGCTGTGCCGATGCAACATCACACTCCGCAACGAGCATTACAAGCAGAAGTAGTATATTTATAAATCGTCTCACTAACTCGTCATTCAAATAACATATACCGACAGCAAATATACGATTTTAATCGCTAAAAATTGCATTGTGCAAAGAATTTATTACCTTTGTCATAAATTAAAACCTAACACAAAAACTATTAAAAAAACGATAAAATGTTAGAAGTAGGCTTAACACATCAGAGCGTAATGCGCGTTATGGATGGCAACACTGCCGAGTTTATAGGTTCTGGCGATATGGCGGTACTCGCTACACCTGCGATGGTTGCACTTATGGAGAATGCAGCGATGCTTGCAGTAGCTCTAAAACTTGAGGAGGGTGAGACAACAGTGGGTTCGATGATTTCAACCACACACCTCAAGCCTTCAAAGGTTGGAAACACCGTGAGCGCTGTGGCAGAGCTAACAGCTATCGAGGGACGCAAGCTCACATTTAAGATTTCGGCATACGATGGCGAGACTCTGATTGGCGAGGGTGAGCATATTCGATTTATTGTTAATCGCGAGAAGTTCCTAAGCAAGCTATAACGAGAGATTTTGAACATCCAAAATTTTGTTGTTTCAAAACTTTACACTATATTTGCACCCGCTTACGAGCAACGATTGAGCTATGGTGTAATGGTAACACAGCAGATTTTGGTTCTGTTATTCTGAGTTCGAATCTCGGTAGCTCAACCACAAAGCCTATCAAGGCAATAAAAAGATCCGGTAAGTCGTTTACTTATCGGATTTTTTTGTATCTTTGAGTCGGTAATATAATTATTGTATGGCATTTCCTATCGAGAATAAGTTAGTGGTAGCCGTCTCGTCGTCAGCACTATTTGACCTTACGGAGTCAGATAAAGTGTACAACGAGTGCGGTCTTGAGGAGTATCGTCGTTATCAGGAAGAGAATATAGATAAGCCTCTGGGTAAGGGTGTTGCATTCCCTTTTGTAAAGCGTTTGTTGAGCTTCAACAACATCTTCCCAGATGAGCAACCAGTAGAGGTTGTGTTGCTATCTCGCAACTCCCCAGAGACTGGTTTGCGCGTATTCCGCACCATTAAGCACTACGGTCTCAGCATCTCGCGAGCATCGTTCTTCTCTGGCGAGTCGCCATACAAGTACCTTCCAGCCTTCAACGCCTCGTTGTTCCTATCGGCCTCAGAGCGCGATGTAAAGCGTGCCTGCGATGCTGGGTATGCAGCTGGACGCGTGCTTAAGAGTGAGGTAATGGACGATGTTATGGATGACGAATTGCGTATTGCATTCGACTTCGATGGCGTTATTGCCGACGACGACAGCGAGAAGATATATCAGGAGCAGGGTCTTTCGGCATTTCACCGTCACGAGGCATCTACAAAGTCGCCTCTCGATCCTGGGCCTTTAGCAGATCTACTAATCAAGATTTCGAATCTTCAGAGGCTTGAGATAGCGCGAATGGATGAGGATGAGGAGTATCATCGTAAGCTTAAAATATCTATCGTAACAGCTCGCAATGCTCCTGCGCACGAGCGTGTTGTTAATACGCTAAAGAGTTGGGGTGTGGAGGTCACTGAGGCATTCTTCTTGGGAGGCATCTCTAAGGATCGTGTGCTTGAGATTATGCGTCCGCACATCTTCTTTGACGACCAAATGTCGCATCTTGACCATCTAAAGAATGTACCAGCCGTGCATATTCCGATGGGTATTACAAACGAATAAATGGAGTTATGTTAGAGAGAATAAAGACTTTTTTTAAGGGGTTATCAACACGCACTGGAATCGTATTGCTTGTTATATGTTTACTGCTATATGTAGCATCCGCAGTACAGGCATTCCTCCCATTGGACAAAACTACAAAGGGCATACTATTTATCATATTCTTTGGACTCGCTAAGGTCTTTCAATATAGCGCAATTGCGGTACTCGGAGTAAAGGGTTGGCAAGCTATAAAGGCTAAGATGAGACTGAAAAAAGATAAAACAAACGACACGACACCTATGTAGAGGCTATCGTAACGGGCGAAGGCTCGGATGTTGCTTGGAGATTAAGAGGTTGGGAGAGGACTTCAACGACTATATATTGCATATTAAGGCAAATGTCGTTTGTCCTTTCCACTTTTTTTTCTATCTTTGTGCGATTATAGCTATTTGCTGGACAAATAATTAAAAACATCATACTATGAACATTTCATATAACTGGCTAAAACGCTATCTCGATGCAGATATTACTGCAGAGCGTATGGCAGAGATACTAACCGAGCTCGGTCTTGAGGTCGAGGAGTTCGAGAAGATTGAGACCATCAAGGGTGGCTTGAAGGGTGTGGTTGTAGGCGAGGTACTCACCTGCGAGGATCACCCAGACTCAGACCACCTACACATCACAACTGTAGATGTAGGCGCAGAGGCTCCATTGCAGATTGTATGCGGTGCAGCCAACTGCCGCAAGGGTCTTAAGGTTATGTGCGCTACCGTAGGTGCGGTGCTATACCCTATCGACTCGGAGGAGGAGTTCAAGATTAAGCGTAGCAAGATTCGTGGCGTAGAGTCGCTTGGTATGCTATGTGCTGAGGATGAGTTGGGCATTGGTCGCAACCACGAGGGTATTATGGAGCTACCTGCGGAGGCTGTTGTGGGCACTCCTGCTAAGGAGTATCTACATATCGCTGACGACTACCTTATCGGCATAGGTCTTACACCTAACCGCGTAGATGCAGCATCGCATATCGGCGTTGCACGCGACTTGGCAGCATACCTTAAGAGCCGTGGCGAGCGCGTAGAGTACAAGCTCCCATCTGTAGAGGACTTCAAGGTTGACGACACCTCACGCACTATCGAGGTGGAGGTTGTAAACCGTGAGGCAGCACCACGCTATGCAGGTATTACAGTTAGCGGTTGCAAGATTGCTCCATCTCCAGAGTGGATGCAGAATGAGTTGCGCGCTGCGGGTATCAACCCAAAGAACAACCTTGTGGATATCACAAACTATGTTCTCTTTGAGCTTGGTCAGCCACTCCACGCCTTCGATGCAGACAAGATTGAGGGTGGCAAAATCGTTGTTCGCTCTGCCCAGGAGGGTGAGAAGTTCGTAACACTCGACGGTGTTGAGCGCACACTCACCGCAAACGACCTTATGATATGCTCTACGGAGCGTCCTATGTGTATCGCGGGTGTATATGGCGGTCAGGACTCAGGTATTAGCGACGAGACGGTAAATGTATTTATCGAGAGTGCATACTTCGATCCAGTATGGGTGCGTAAGACAGCTAAGCGTTTCGGTCTTAACACCGATGCATCGTTCCGTTTCGAGCGTGGTATCGACCCAAATATTCAGGTCTACGCCCTTAAGCGCGCTGCGATGCTTATGCAGGAGTTGGCAGGTGGTCGCATAACATCTGAGATTATAGATATCAACCCTACACCTGCTAAGGATTTCGAGTTTGAGTTCTCGTTGGAGCGCGCACGCAAGCTTATTGGTAAGGATATCCCTGAGCAGACCTTTATGACTATCCTTGAGGCATTGGACGTTAAGGTAGTTAGCCGTGAGGGCGAGGTATTGAACGTTGCTGTTCCACCATACCGCGTAGATGTACAGCGCGAGGCAGACCTTATCGAGGATGTTCTCCGCGTTTATGGCTACAACAATATCGAGATTTCAGACCACGTAAACTCTACCCTATCATACGCTCCAAAGCCAGATAAGGCACGCTTGCAGAATGTAGCATCAGACTACCTCTCGGCTAATGGTTACACCGAGATTATGTCGAACTCGCTTACTAAGGCAGCATACTACGAGCAGAGCAAGTCTTACCCTGTGGAGCGTTGCGTGAAGATTCTCAACCCACTATCTCAGGACTTGAACGTTATGCGCCAGACGCTTATGTTCAACGCCTTGGAGGCTGTGGAACTTAACGTTAACCGTCGTAACGGTAACCTTAAGATGTACGAGGTGGGTAACTGCTACGCATATGCTGAGGAGAAGGCATCGGAGGAGAACACCCTTGCTAAGTACGAGGAGAGCTACCGCATCGGCATCACCGTTACAGGTCTTGCAACACAGCTATCGTGGAATGCAAAGGCTGAGGCTTCATCGTTCTTCACCCTCCGCGCTATGGTTGAAAAGTTGCTCAAGCGCTTTGGCATCGACCTCTACTCGTTGCAGTGCGAGAGCCTCGATTGCGACCTATATGCTGATGCTATAGTATTCAAGCAGGGCCCTAAGGAGGTGTTGCGTATGGGTGTTGTATCACCTATCGTGCGCAAGAAGTTCGATATTAAGCAGGAGGTATATTTTGCCGAGATTGACTTCGACCAGCTTATCAAGATGACTAAGAAGTCGAAGGTGCAGTTCAAGGAGCTATCGAAGTTCCCAGAGGTTAAGCGCGACTTGGCACTCCTTGTAAATAAGAGTGTTACATTCTCACAGCTACGCTCTATTGCCTTTGCAACCGAGAAGAAGTTGCTTAAGTCTGTATCGTTGTTCGATGTCTACGAGGGCGACAAGCTCCCTGAGGGCAAGAAGTCGTACGCCATAAGCTTTATCCTTGAGGATAAGAGCCAGACACTTACCGACAAGCAGATTGAGCGCACTATGGCAAACCTCCAGACACAGTTGGAGCAGAAGGCTGGCGCAGAGATTCGTAAGTAGTACCACTCTACATAGGTTATGGGGGCTGACTAAGTTACTTTTTAGTCAGCCCCTTTATCTTGGCATAAGAGTGCGTATATAACTTTTACCTATGATATAATCAAAATTTCCGATTTGCACTTATAGAAATTTGTATTACTTTTGCACTTGAAAACTAACAATAACAACTAAATATAGAGGACAAAAACAGAATAAATAGGGATGTTTGCGCCAAATATTGAGGAGAGCACACGGGCTGAGCGGTTGGAATATGTGCAGGATAGATGGCGATGTATGTGCAACTGCGAGCTATGTGGCAAGTGCAATATGCTCCGAGGCCGCGATGCAGAGATAGTCTATGAGGACTACATCGAGGGTCGCAGAACATATAGAGAGATAACAATTGAGTTAAGAGATTATAATTACTAAAACTAATAAAACTTTAAGATTATGAATGCAAAAGAGAAGGTATTGGCAACAATGGTAGAGGCAGGTGAGCCTATGAACGCAGGTAAGATTGCAGAGCTTAGCGGTCTTGATCGCAAGGAGGTTGACAAGGCGATGAAGGAGCTTAAGGAGGAGGGTGCAATCGTATCGCCAGTCCGCTGCAAGTGGGCACCAGCGAAGTAAGCCAAACTACAACAGAATACTTAGAACAAACGACACCCGCGAGCTGAGGCTTGTGGGTGTTTATTTTAATTAGTAATTTGATAATTAGTAATTAGTAATTAGTAATGGTTAAAAGCCGTTGGCTTTTTTGAGAAAAAGGGATGAAAGAGACGAGAGAGACGACAACGAGGTCGGGTATCACAGAAATCTCCCTGCCGTCTCTGTTGTCTCTGTTGTCTCTGCTCTCGCCTTAATCGCAAAGTTCAGTTTTCACTTTATAAACACTCGTCGCAGACACCCTTCATTACTAATTACTCTTTACTCACTACTAATTAAACAAAAAAAATACCCGCGCTACGGTAGAGTAGCGCGGATATCAACATATATAAATTAGCCCTTCCTAAAAATTATAGCCTACAATCGAGTCAGCATAATTACTCCAATATTCAGCCGACTTATAAGCCTCTACCGACTCCATTGGCACATAAATCTTACGACCAGAGGCATTCCAATTAAACATGTAAGCACCTCCAGTAGGCGGAGTTACTACCTTGCAATATACACTTGTTATGCTACTGCAACCCAAGAATGCCCCAGTTCCAATTGTAGTTACACTATCGGGGATAGTTACACTTCTAAGGCTGCTGCAATATGCGAATGTAGCATCTTCAATCGTAGTTACGCTATCAGGAATAGTTACACTTGTAAGGCTGCTGCAATAATAGAATGCACCATCTCCAATCGTAGTTACGCTATCTGGAATAGTTACACTTGTAAGGCTGCTGCAATAATAGAATGCAGCAACTCCAATCGTAGTTACGCTATCAGGAATAGTTACACTTATAAGGCTGGTGCAATATGCGAATGCATCACCTCCAATCTCAGTTAGGTTATCACCAATAGTAACACTTGTAAGGCTACTGCAAGCTTCGAATGCAGAACCTCCAATCGAAGTTACGCTATCAGGAATAGTTACACTTGTAAGACTCTCGCAATTTCTGAATGCATCCTCTCCAATCGTAGTTACGCTATCAGGAATAGTTAAATCTGTTACCAACTCATTATTTAGATATAGATTATGTGCATATAATAATGGATTAGAGTACGAGCCACTAAATGAAATATTACACCAAGCAGAAATGTCACTTATGTATACACTTGTAAGGCTTCTGCAATCATAGAATGCATCATCTCCAATCGTAGTTACGCTATCGGGAATAGTTACACTTGTAAGGCTGTCGCAATAATAGAATGCATAATTTCCAATCGTAGTTACGCTATCACCAATAGTTACACTTGTAAGGCTGCTACAACCTAGGAATGCACGTTTTCCAATCTCCGTTACGCTATCACCAATAGTTACACTTGTAAGGCTGTCGCAATGTTCGAATACCCTATATCCAATCTCTGTTACGCTATCAGGAATAGTTACACTTGTTAGGCTACTGCAATTATAGAATGCACTATCTCCAATTGTAGTTACACTATCTGGAATAGTTACACTTGTTAGGCTACTGCAATAATAGAATGCAGAATTCCCAATCGTAGTTATAGGAACATCGAATTCTATTACGCCAACACCATCTTTATATGTATTAGATATTATAGTAGCACCAAATGCTGAACTATCATTAGGTTGTACTATCTTACTATTGCTTGATGTATAATATATAATAGCATTATTTGACTTCTGCGAAACAACAAACTTAATCTTCTCATCGGCACAGCGGAACCAGAAGGTTGCCTCTCTATCGTCATAGGCCATATCTGCAGAGAATGTAACTTTTTGACCATCCTCATTAGCATCACCCTTTTTCACTGATGGTGTACACCAATCACTTGCACCAGAAATTTCCCACTTATAGTTGCTATATACAACTACATCCACACTTCCTCCGTATGGAGAAATGGTGATACTCTCCTTATCGAGTCCAAAGAAGATATTTTCAGGGATATCGTTGTCATTGCCTTTGTCGACCTCATCCTTGGAGCAACCCACAACAACCATACCCATAAGGGCAAGTAGTAAAAATAGTTTTTTCATAGCGTATTGAGTTTGTAATTATTTGTCGATTGATAGACAAATATACACATTTTTTCTAATACATACAAAAAAATGGGGCTACCCTCTCGGATAGCCCTACACATATATTATATATATGTATTAGTCCTTCAACTTCGCAGCCAAGAACTCGCGGTTAAGGCGAGCGATGTGTGCGATAGAGATTGACTTTGGACACTGTGCCTGGCAAGCACCTGTGTTAGTACAGTTACCGAAGCCGAGCTCGTCCATCTTTGCAACCATAGCCTTTGCACGACGTGCACCCTCTACGCGGCCCTGTGGCAACTTAGCGAGTGATGATACACGTGCAGCAACGAACAACATTGCAGAACCATTCTTACAAGTAGCAGCACAAGCACCGCA
>JAZOQR010000061.1:0-104278 GCA_045656185.1 Alistipes sp.
ATACCGCACAGGAGTATCTCGACGAGTTGGAATTTTTGGCCGAGACCGCAAATATCAAGAGCGTGAAGCGCTTTACTCAGCGCCTACCACAGCCACTATCTAAAATATATATAGGTCCAGGTAAACTGCAGGAGATAGCCGAGTGGTGCAAGGAGCAGGAGATAGATGTTGCCATCTTCGATGACGAGCTCTCGCCAGCGCAGACCCGTAATATCGAGCAGGCAATGCCGTGCAAGGTTATGGACCGCACACGCCTTATCCTCGATATATTTATGTCTCGCGCACAGACAGCGTACGCTAAGACACAGGTAGAGTTAGCACAGAATGAGTATATGCTACCTCGTCTTGCAGGTCTATGGACTCACCTTGAGCGTCAGCGTGGTGGTACTGGTACTCGTGGTGGTGCCGGTGAGCGCGAGATTGAGACTGATAGACGTATCGTGCGCAACAGAATCTCAAAGCTAAAGGAGGACCTTAAAAAAATCGACCGCCAGATGGCCGTTCAGCGCTCCAACCGTGGTAATATGGTGCGCGTGGCGTTGGTGGGATATACCAATGTGGGTAAGTCTACCCTTATGAACCTACTCTCGAAGAGCGAAGTATTTGCCGAAAATAAACTCTTTGCAACCCTCGATACAACAGTTCGTAAGGTGGTATTCGACAACTTGCCATTCCTTATGTCCGACACTGTAGGTTTTATCCGCAAGCTCCCTACCGAGCTTATCGAGTCCTTTAAGTCAACCCTCGATGAGGTGCGCGAGGCAGACCTATTGCTACACGTTGTCGACATCTCACATCAAGGCTTCGAGGATCAGATTGCAGTTGTTAAACAGACGTTGGCAGATATTGGCGCGGGCGACAAACCTACGTTCCTTATCTTCAACAAGATTGATGCATACACATACACTCCAAAGGAGGAGGACGACCTTACACCTATTACTAAGGAGAACCTCTCGTTGGAGGATTTGAAGAAGAGCTGGATTGCTAAGGCCAATACCCCTTGTATCTTTATCTCGGCACGCGATAAGACGGGTGTTGAGAAGCTGCGCTCAGACCTTTACGGTATGGTGCGCGAGATACACGCTGGTCGCTATCCATTCAATAATTTCCTATATTAATATAAAGGGTATGGTAAAGGTTTTGAATAAAGAGAATACTATTCTCAATAAGTTCCTCGCCCAGATGCGCGATAAGAGGGTACAGAAGGACTCTATGCGCTTTCGTAGAAATATGGAACGCGTAGGAGAGATTATGGCTTACGAAATCTCTAAAAAACTGAAGTATAAAACCGAAATGGTAGAGACACCACTCGGTATCGCTGCCGTGGAGTCTATTAATGATAAGGTTGTTGTTGCCACTATTCTCCGCGCAGGACTACCATTCCATCAGGGTTTTCTAAACTACTTCGATGATGCCGAGAATGGCTTTGTGTCGGCATACCGCAAGAGTCGCCCCGATGGCTCGTTTATCGTGGATGTGGAGTATGTATCTACATCGTCGCTTGCGGGCAAGACACTTATTCTTGTGGACCCTATGCTTGCCACAGGTACATCGTTGATGTTGGTATACGATGCCCTTGTTCGCCGTGCTGGCGAGCCTGAGCACACACACTTTGCCGCAGTCTTCGCCTCAGAACAGGGTGTCGACTATGTTACTAAACGTATCAACCCAGAGAAGTGCACACTATGGTGTGCCGCTGTGGATGAGGAGCTTACATCAAAATCATATATCGTTCCAGGCATCGGCGATGCTGGCGACTTGGCCTACGGCGAGAAGCTATAGTGTAGAATGTATATAAAGTAAGAGCTGTCTAAGATTTTAGACAGCTCTTTTTAATAATAGTCATCCTACTCGGTCTCGAAAAGCTCCCAGCCGCGGTGAACATCCGCCATAACAGCGGGCACACCATTCTCTATTTGCGACATCGCAGCCACCACGGGTACCATATCGCGGGCTGCACGGCTATTGAGCATCTCATCGGGAGCGATGCCCGTCTTACCAGCGACATAGCGGATATAGCCCTCCGTAAAATTCTCCGAGGGTGGCGCATAGCGGTTCAGCATCTGACGAATGGTGCATAGACCATAGCGACGCGAGTAGGTATCGAGCAGCACAAACATTGCGCGGTAGCCGTATGCCATACTCTCGAACTCCTTAAACTCGCTATCACGACTTGGGTGGCGCTCACCCTTGTAGCGAGTTTTTGAGCGACGTATATTGCCAGGATTACAATTTCTAAGTCCTCTACTCATTGTCCACCTCCCTCGTCACACGACGCTTTACCCACCTGCCAAGCCAACTAAAGAGCGGAGAGTCACTAATTGTCGATGCATTCTCCAAGAAGGACCACAACTCCACGCCACAGACAAAGCCTGTGAACATATTGGCGAGGTTTAGATTCATAAAATCGAGAAGAACGTGGTCGATAAGCCACATCATAATAATCGCCACTGCGGTAAAGCCCGCCTTGTAGACCGTGCGCCACGCCTTGCGACTCTCAATCCACCACTCTCTGCCCTCGCGACGCGCCACAGCACGCGATGCCATAATACCCGTTATGAAGTCTATCGTAATAAAGACTAAAGCCGTGGCGATAAGTGGGGCTATGGGGCAGAGCATAGCACATAGCCCTGCCACCGTAGCACTAATATATTTGCACAATATTTCCATCAATAGAACAGTGATTTAGAGGGTTATCAATAGGATTATACTCTGGGTACTCATCGACATGAGCATTTAGATAGTCACTCAACCGACGCGAGTGTGACATCGCTATCATCTTCAGGCGCGCCAACAGCTCTGCATCTACAGCCGTGGCACCATGGCCCATACCACAACGCTCCGCAAGTAGTGGTTCTACAACGTAGCGAGTCCAAGCGCCAAGCATTGGAGCAACATAGTCACTACATAGCTCGGTATGCTCACCCTCTAAAAGTGCGTTGTAGAGGCTCTCACCCACAATGGGTAAAAGATAGCGTGACTCAACAATAGCAATATCCGACTCCTTGACAACCGAGTGATTGTAATTCTCCTCCACGGAGAAGATAAGGTCGTATATCTGTTTTGGTGTTAGAATTGTCTTCATCTTAACCTATGGATTGAATGTTGTACTTTGTTATCTGCGATAGGAAGAGTTGCTGCTCAGGATCGCTCTCGTCGTACTCCAAACCATCGGCCTTACGCGCCTCCCACACACGCATATATATAGGCTTCGAACGTGTAGGTGGCTGATTTATAATATCTAACGACGAGGCATCAACGCCTAAAATCTGTTCTACTACCGCACGGATTGGCTCCAATATTCGTAGCTGCTCAGGGATGATAACCGTGTTGAGTGCCACCTCGTACTCGTGAAGTATTCGATCAGCCGAGAAGCCTGTAGTATAGTCCAGACCGCTGAGAGAACGGAACCAAGAATGCGCCACAATAAGATCGCTTTCTGCCTGAGTATGAAGGCGTTGCCAATCGCCATCCGATGTTGTGTCAATAGGGATAAAACGCGAGTTATCGCCCTCGTTATGGTCGCGCAACACAAATAACACCTGGCCAGGGTTGCCTGCAAACTTCTCCTCGGCAAGACGCACCACGCGCTCGGCAGCAGCTTCGTTGTCGACCACACTATCGAGCATCATAACACCCGACAGTTGGAAGGAGTTATCTATGCGTGAGATATTCCAACGATCTGTTTTATAGACTATTGCCGCAGCGTCTAAGCCTGCAATATAGGGCGCAACACCATAGTGCGAAAACATCGGCTCGTAGCTCTTATAGTGGATAACGGCGCGCAGTGTGCCATCCTCGCAAAGCTCAAAATTTGGATAGAGGGCGAGTGTTGCCGACTCCGAAGCGCGGAAGTTACGCCAATCGCTTGAGATAACAACATGGGCCGAATCCTCCGAGATGCGACACTTCGAAGCATCTATATGGTAGAGGGATAGAAAGCTATGGTGTTGGTCTGTCACCACCTCTAAGAAGGCATTACCAAACATTGCATTGTCAAGCGCTATACGCGATATCACCGAGCGCAACGACTCACCACTGCCATTGGCGCACTGCACAAGGTGCGAAAGCGCGGATATCCTATCATTGCAGACCATCGAGTTACCTGCGATATAGTCCGCCTTGTCGTTGATGATACGACGATGTGCCACCGAGCGACGTGCCAGCAGCGAAAGGGCGTATGGCAACATATTATCGTCACCCCAGCTCCAGACCTTACCCCTCTCTGCACTACTACCACCCACCGCCACCGAGCCTAAAAGAGGCTCGGCACGGTTGGCGATAGATGTTATGCGGGTCGTAATTTTACTATCTGACATAATAGCATCTTAAATTTGAAATTTCACTTAGCATTGCGTCGGTTATTCGAATACAGCTCTAACAACCAACTCCTCATCAAGTACCTCGCAACCAGCAAGGAATGTTGCTCGCTGACGGTTCTCCATCTCATCAGGGTTGTACCACATACGCACCTCAGCACCAGGATAGTCGCTTGTATTCACCGCAAGCACAAGATTTCGGCGGTCAGTGAGGATACAGCGAGGCTGTGTGTTGGTAGTAATAAGATGGCTGATATTCATATCAATAACCGGAATGCCATGGTAGTGTAGCTCGCGACGACCTGTTGTAAGATCGCTATATGAGTTATCGCCACCAAACTGGTCGAGATATGCCTCAAAGGCGTCATATATATCTGAGGTCACAAAGAAGACAAGCTGACCCTCCTTCTTCAAGGCTCTCAGACGTGGATCAGCAGTCTGCCACACTCTACTGAATACATCCAAAACTGCTTCTGGGCACCAGCCACAATCGGTCAAATCGGCAATTTTGCAAGGATACAATTCCGTAAGTTTAAGCAGACCATCAAAGAGGTTGTTCTCGTTGGCATCCGTATCACCGAGCCACATCATCACACGGAGGCTCTCAGCAATAGCCGCACGGAACATCTCTGTCTCTGCCTTCTCAAGCTCGCTGCCAGTAAGGTCATCCATGCTCACCTCAGCATTGTTGGTAATAAGCTCGTAGACCTGATTGAAGTACTCCGATGCCGAGAAGCCGACCTCCGCCTTCACCTTGGTCATAGCAATCTCCTTCTGCTTGCGCACAGCCGAGGCACCACCCGACCAACCGGCAGAGTATGGCTGCAATACATCGCTCTGCGGACTCCATAGCTGAATAGAGGTTGGCACAGGCATATTGTAAATAGTTCTAATTCCGAGCTGCTCGGAGTTCTCACCCGTAATCATAGGGCGGAAAAAGATAGTCTCAAGATCACGACCTGAATAGCTCTTAGGCTCCTGAATAATTCCCATAATTGTAAAAGATTAAATGTTAGTTAAAAGGTTAATTGATTGATTATTTGCAAATTGCAGTGTTACAAACGTTTGTATTGTTTCCTAATTAAAGAGGCGTTTTATAGATCGCACATCACTCTCATACGCCTGCTGTCGAGGCTCCGAACTATGCTCCATAGGCGAAGGATCTTCAACAGATTTGAGTGTTGTAGCCTGCACCTGCCTCTGCGCCTCCTCGAAAGCTATCTTCGAGTTCTCTGCGGCATTACACGGTGTTTGCAACGATCGTACGTTTACATCTTCGATCACCTCTGGGCGCTCCTCGCCTACTTCAATACCCACAGCGCGCAGTAGCGCCATAACGCCCATCTTAGCACGCTCGGTAAAGGAGCTTTGCTCAGAGGTTGCTGCCGGTGACTCGCTCTCGATAGCATCAACAAGACCCTCGGCAATGGTCTCCGCAGGCGATAACCAACGACCGCGACCACTATTCTCTGCCATAAGCATCAAGAACTCCTCTGCACTGCGCCCTGAACGCAAGGCGTAGACTTCAGCAATACGTCTATCGGTCTGGCGCAACATCTCCACCTGAGCTTGAATCTCATCGGCATTGCCCTCCACAGCACATAGCGAGTTATGGATAAGATAGAGCGATGTTGGTGCTATAAGGCGACACCCCTCGCTTGCCGCCTGTGCCACGATGGTCGCCGCCGAAGCGGTATAACCATAACAACAAGTGGTAATCTTAGCCCCTGTGGCCTTAAGTGCCTCGTAGATAAGCAGGGCATCGTTAACATCGCCACCCGTGGAGCGAATATTTACGCGAATAGTAGAGTTTGAAATATCGGCAATGCGCGACACGCTCTCCTTGAAGCGCTCGTAGGTCGTCACCCTCATATCAGGGTTGTCGCACTGCCACGACTCAGGCACTCCGATAGTGCCCTCGATGTCGATAATAGTTGTATCGACCTCGTTTTTAATCTTAATGATTTGGTTCATACAGTAAAACTTTAAGGTTTATAATTACTCTTCACAGAGTCTTTGGAAGCGACAGCGAGCAATATATCTCTTGCTATCATACCCCTCAATAGCATCAAGGCGAAATATGGCCGGGGTGTTTTGGATGTTTAGCCTAAAGCGACTACGAAGATTCGCGACTCCACTATTAGGATCAAGCATTGCTACATACTGCTCTGGTGGAAGATAGATATCAGTTGTTAGGCTCTGACAAGTGGCGCACTCCCGAAGCTCTCTATCGTAGTAGCGATGTAGCCCCTCAACGCCATCTCGATCCTCAAAACAGAGCGTCTCACCCTCCTCAGCACTATGAAACGAGGCGCACGGATAGAGCTCTCGCCCAAATGGGGCTGGCCAATACTCCGACGAAGGGAGACTCTTAACACCATGATAGAGAACTATGCGTGGCTCGATATAGGGCATATCCTCAATCGTGTCTCTATCTCCCACAACCAATACCGAGGCAGAGGGAGCCGTTCCAACGAGTGTAGGCATCGAGGCTGTAGGGTGGAAAATCGGATTGAGCCTACTATTCACACTCTGCTTGGTAGCATAACTATCTATAAAATATTGCCACTTGCCAAACTCGTCATTACCCAAACCGTAGCAATATCCAACAGCACCATCAGAAGGTTGATAACCCAGCTGCGTAACCATAAAGCTATCGACCACACTCTCGCGATACTCGGCATTGTCGTCACGCTGTCGTGACCTCCAATCTACAATATCACCACAAAAGAAGTCATCATAGGGCTCAACATAGATTGTCTTCGAGGGACGATGTGTGTAGATGCAGAGATTAAACATCTGAGCCACAGCGTTTACGATATCTGAGTTTCTGATATCGTGGTGGGCAACATCCTCAAACATAACCTGCTTACCATAGCCCACCGTACCACCAAATACTGGCGTTATGCTACACCCTGGATGAAGTGTTAGTTGCTGTCCCGACTCTGCACCACTGAAGTAGATAATGTTGAACTCCTTAGGTGATGTTGGCGAGCAATGCTCGTATGGTGTACGCAGTGTAAACTCCACCCTCTTCGAGCCACGCTCCTCTACAAAGCCATCATAGAGGGCCCAATCACCCAAAAACTCAACATAGAGTGTATCACCAGCAGCTCGTTTCATGAGTCGCACCTTTGAAGATGGCGCTGATGCAAAATGCACGGTGGAGATCCTACCCGACACCTCACCAATATCCGTCAGACGATAACTTGCCGTCTCATCGTAGTCGAAAATATAGAGTTTGTACTTCGTGTTTGGGCGCACCTCTTTGCGGCGATCAACATAGGGATTGGGCAAAGCGACATCAACCGAGCAACCTACTCCGGCATAGAGCTTTGTAAAACCCTTCAACCACTTCGATGACTCTATCCTGAAGTCGGTCGTATAGCTAAAGTGGATATCGAATGCGACATCTATATCTCGCTTCGGACAAAATATAGGCACTCCATCTTCGAATGTAAAACAACCTCCATTGCTGTAAGCACCCTCACATAGCACCCCATTTTCATCTACAGTTGTTGGACTCACAGTATCTACCAAAGCACCTAAATACCTTCCTTGCTTAGGTGGCGAGATATCGACTCTACCCAAGCTATCAGCCTTTGCCGACGAGGTGGTAGAACGAAGTGCACAAAAACCCATGGTGGCATAGGCCATTCCACTATCTATACCCTTATATGCGCCACTAATCATCAACTTCTCAAAGAACGAAGAGCTAAGGAAACTACTCTTTAGCGAGTAGCCATCACGGCACAAGATACTCTCCATAAGAGCCTTAACCGAGATAAAGGGATGATAGTCTTGTGGAAACTTCGGATGGTAGATTTGGTATAGACCACTACTATCCGCCTCGGGATAGCTATCGCGGTTTACCGGAAGCATCTTTATAGGATTATCATCCGTCCACGACTCATAGATACTCGAAAGGTCCATAAATCGCGACGCCTCAATCGGCGTATCCTTAAGCTTTGTGGTGGCTGCTATATCTGCCCATGTAGCACCGCCAGAGGCGATTCTAATATTGTAGAAAGGCTCTCCATCGATATACTCTGTAGAGATGTATGATACCACTCCCGCAAAGAGCACCACTCCATCTTCGACCACCTCGCCATAGTGGTAATCATTGTTGAACAACTCTGCTGTATATGCCTGCTCTGCAAAACCAAATATCTGTGTGGCTTCCTGCAAAGCCCTAACCCTCAACATCATTATAGCCCCCTCACGCTGCGCTTCGCAACTTCGTAGACGCTGAGTATCAAACGACGGCAACACCAGCCTATATGTCGCAAGCGGAACCTCCACGCCATCAATTCTTAGTAGACTCATCGAGTACCTCCTTTCCACTCCTCTGTGATATCAAACTCCAATCGTCGCAATTTGCCATGATCGTCATAGGTTATGGTGTCTGTCAGTAGTTGCACCGCCATCTCTTCCCCCAAGTCACATCGGTACACCTTTGGCGAGAGTAGGATGTCGAGTACGCTATCCACCTCACTCTGCGTTGCCCCTGGGAGTATAAGTCGCCTTACGATAGTAGAGCTCACAACACGCCTATACCAGCCACATTCGCACTCTACATCCTCCGATTTTACCTCCAGATTACGCCTTACACTTTGTGGAAATGTGCAGCACTCCATTCCGCCAATAGAGTTTATCCAAGTCAGTCGCACAGCACTATCGTCACGCTCCACAACTCGATAACAACTCTCACCAACCAATACATCATCACACTCAATACGTAGCACAACATTATCCCCTACGTTAGCGGTGTGTATGCGCAATGCTGCATCGCAAGGCACACCATTTGCGGCAAATTCAAAGTGCTGCATACCACCATATTTCTGCCACGTAATAATAATCTTTATGGTGTTACGAGCCAACAGTGTAAAGCGAATTGTCTCACCAACAGCCACCGTTCCACTATCGGTCACCGAGCTTATCATTCGTGGCGATATCTCACCTATCTCGCTACGAAATACGACTATCGGCTGAGACTCCTCGTTGTTAACTCGCAGCACTATCCTACACGCATCTTGTGACGGTTCAACCATCAAGCGCTGCTTTACAAGTGGCATACATAGCTTCTGACTTCGGATATATGGAGCAATATCTATCTCCGCCGAGGCTGTATTATAGAGCATTATTTTTCCCAATTGAGTGGAGGTTAACAGGTCGTAAATCTCCACCTCAACCTGCTCCTCTTTCTGTTCAAACTCTAAGTTATAGAGCAGCGGTTTTAACCAAGATGCGCCATTTTGAGGCATTGTTTTGAAAATCATAAATTAAATATTTTAAGTTGTTAGTTGTAAGCGAGCTCTTCCATATCGCACCAGTGATAAAGCCTTATGACTATCACCAATCCGATGTTTACAAAATTGTTAAAAACAGATTGATACTTGTTGATTATACAATGCTACACGTTAGTTTACAACGTATTAACAATGTTAATAACTTCAAAAACACTTACTCCTCATTGTTTATATTCACTCAGTAGCGCAGAGTGTTATAAGAGGTTTGACGGTGCAAATATACAACATGAAAATGCGTTTGTCAAGAGTTTGTGTTAAATTTTTTGCATTAATTTTTTCGGCGCAAATCAAACTATTTAACCATCAATGAATTAGCGAGACTTTATTTTTCAAGAAATTTTCGTTATATTTGCGCGATAATAATATAAAGAGATAATTATGGCAGATAATTCGATACTAATTCGCCTCGATGGTCTTAAGCTAAAATATGAGGAGATTGGTCAAAAGCTAACCGATCCAGAGGTTATTGCTGACGTTAAGCAGTTTATTCAGCTTACAAAGGAGTACAAGGAGCTTGAGCCTATCATCGAGACCTCGGAGCGTTTCCGCACAGCTATTGCAAACCTTGCTGAGGCAAAGGATGTTCTTGCAAACGAGAAGGACGAGGAGTTCCGTGAAATTGCGCGCGAAGAGGTAGCTGCGCTTGAGCCTGCTATCGAGAAGATGGAGGAGGAGATTAAGCTTCTTCTTATCCCTAAGGACCCACAGGACGATAAGAATGCTATTGTCGAGATTCGTGGTGGTACCGGTGGTGATGAGGCTGCAATCTTTGCGGGAGACCTTTTGCGTATGTACACTAAGTATATCGAGTCTAAGGGCTGGAGATATGAGATTACCTCTTCATCTGACGGTGCTGCGGGCGGTTACAAGGAGGTTGTATTGAAGGTTACAGGTCAGAGTGTATATGGTACACTCAAGTATGAGTCGGGTGTACACCGCGTACAGCGCGTGCCACAGACCGAGACACAGGGTCGCGTACACACCTCTGCGGCATCTGTAGCGGTACTTCCTGAGGCTGAGGAGTTCGATATCGAGATCTCGATGAACGATATCCGCAAGGATATTTTCTGTGCATCAGGTCCTGGTGGTCAGTCTGTAAATACCACATATTCGGCTATTCGTCTTACCCACATCCCTACAGGTATCGTTGTTCAGTGCCAGGATCAGAAGTCTCAGTTGAAGAACTTCGACAAGGCATTTGAGGAGTTGCGTACACGTGTCTTCAACCTCGAGTACTCGAAGTACCTTGATGAGATTGCTTCGAAGCGTAAGACTATGGTATCAACTGGTGACCGTTCGGCAAAGATTCGTACCTACAACTACCCACAGGGCCGTATCACCGATCACCGTATCAACTACACTATCTACAACCTTTCAGCCTTTATGGATGGTGACATTCAGGATGTTATCGATCAGCTTATCGTAGCCGAGAATGCCGAGCGTTTGAAGGAGAGCGAGTTGTAGTTTAGCAAAGAGGAGGCCTCTGCAACTTATTAGAATCGAGGAGGAGAGAAGAGCATCGAGAGGTTGGTATCCAAGAGGACATAGTTGCAAATATTTACTTTATGGAACCCTCTCACGTAGAGTGGTTCCATTTTTGTTTTTAAGATGCATAAATTCCGTATAATTCTCACAATAATAGCACTTATTACCACCGTTAATACCTACGGTGAGAAGAGGGAGCGCAGCCTAATGGCTGAGAGTGCTGGCAAGATGCTAACCGTAAAGGAGTGGAAGACCACCCCCGATGGTAAGAATAGTTGGGTTGACCATATTGAAGTCTACAACGAGGCAGGACAACTCATTGCCGAGTCGGAGTACAGCGACTTCGGTCGTCATCTGGCGTGGCGCTCAGAGTATGAGTATAACGAGACGGGGCAACTTGTTAAAGAGATTGTCTACAACGAACGAAACAAGGTTAGCAAGGTGCGTAAGTTCGAGTACGACAGCAATGGTGTATGCACACGCCGTCTCAACTACAACGCCAACGGCACACTCAACTCCTACCGACAATTTGAGTATATATACGAGTAAGAATGTCTGAATACGCAACATACCAAAGCCTCAACAACCTTGCCCTATGGCAAGAGATGGAGAGAATCACCCTGGAGGAGATGCGCTCCGTGAAGCTTATGAACCGCATAGACACAAAATATGTGGCGAGCGAGGCTATGGTAATGGAGCTACTTCACGAGACTGCGAAGTGTGGCTACCGAGTGCAAGTTCATGGGGGTGTTATTGCGGCACGCTACGACACTCGTTACTTCGACACGGAGTCACGCGAGATGTATATCGTACACCACAATCGTCATCTTACACGCCAGAAGATACGCACCCGACACTATGAGGATGGCGCGGCAACATATCTCGAGGTTAAGAACAAAAACAACCGTGGTCGTACCAAGAAGAAGCGCATCGAGATACCGGTCGAGAACTTGATGGACTTTGTGGGCAATAGCGAGGCACTATCCTTTATCGAACCTCTCGCTCACTACAATATCAAGAGCCTCACCCCCGCTATTGCCACTCGTTTTGTGCGAATCACCATCGTAAACCCCGAACTTACCGAGCGTATTACCATAGACCTCGACTTAGAGTTTTCCGACCTTCGTAGCGGAACAGTAGGTAAAATCGAGGGGATGGCAATTATCGAAATTAAGCAGGACGGCAATATACACTCAAAGGCGAAAGAGATACTTAACACACTAAGAGTTAAGCCAATGAGAGTTAGTAAATACTGTCTCGGCACAGCCCTTACAGTTGATGGTATCAAGCGAAACAGAATGATTGAGAAGATTCGTCGCATCGAGAAGCGCGTAGGAAACTGCAACGCATTATAAGAACACGTAAACGAAAACCAATATGATTAGAGTTGACAATCCAATGGGCAATCCAGACCTATATGATGCTGAGATTGCGGCACTTACAGGTTCATCACAGGAGGTTGGCGCAACCTTTCTTGGCATTCCACTCTGCGACACTATCTCTGTGCAGCAGCTATGTTTGCAGTTTTTCGTCAATCTGATTGTTACCATCGCTATTGCATGGTGTTTCTACTATCCTAAGAGCCGAAATAAGGAGTTTGCCGTAACCTTTATGCTCTTTGGTGCAGCGGTATTTTTACTACTCTTCTTCATGAAGAGTGTGGGCGTAGATGTGAGCATCGGACTCGGACTCTTTATGATTTTCGGTATTATGCGCTATCGCACCGAGATGGTACCTATCCGCGAGATGACCTATCTCTTTATCTCTATTGCAGTGGCTGTTATCAATGGTATCAACCTTATGGTTTCGTATGCCGAGTTAGCCCTTGCTAACGGTTTGATTTTAGGACTATTAGGCGTTGTTGAGTATGGTATTATGCGTAATCGCAAAGCCTCGAAACTCGTCTGCTACGAGCGCATCGAGCTTATCCGCCCAGACCGTCATAAGGAGCTTATTGCCGACCTTGAGAACCGCCTTGGTCACAAGGTTTTGCGTGTTGATGTGGGCAATGTCGACTTTTTGCGCGATGTCGCCTTCCTAAAGGTGCATTACACCCCTGCAAAAGATGAGATTCCTATGCACGAGCCTACGATGAAGATTAACGAGAAAAACGCATTAAATAGTTAGTTATGAAGAGATTAAACATTATATTAGCCACTCTATTTATCCCCGTTGCACTACTTAACTCAGCGAGTGCGCAGAGCGGTGTTCCGGATCCAAAGATCAACGATGTTGTGGAGGATGTACGCGGACGTTTTGAGGGTGCTATTGAGTGGGATGCAACCAAAGACCTATCGTTAGAGGCTGGTGTTGAGACTCGTCTAAACAACAACATTGGCTCTATGGATCGCATCCACTCCTTTGTAGGTGCTACATACGATGTTAGCAAGCATATAAAGGTTGGTGGTGAGTATATCCTAATCAATATGTACGATAATGAGATTAGGAGCTGGGAGAGACCTCGTCATCGAGCAAATATCAATGTTGAGGGAGAGATTGAGGCTGGAGATTTTGAGTTTTCGCTTCGCGAGAGAGTGCAAACAACCTTCCGCACCGACTCTGTAAATCGTTATGAGAAGTGCAACCCTGAGATGATACTACGTTCTCGTCTTATGGCAACATACAAAATACCATTCTCTCGCTGGTCGCCATACCTACTCTTTGAGCTACACAACACGCTTAATGCTCCAAAGGCTGTGGCAAACTTCAAGACCGATAAGTATGAGACCGACAACTACATCACACGCTATCGTGGTGGTGTAGGTGTTAAGTATCGTGTTGACCGCGACCACCGTTTGGATTTCTACTACTATTTCGACTTCGACCGCTCCTATAATATTGATTACAAGGGCAATAAGGGAGCAATTAAGGGATATATATTGGAGCGTGAAATACGCCATATCTTCGGTATTAGCTACAAATTCAAACTCTAACATATATGCTTCAACGCTCGATTGTCATACTCGCTATGCTGTGCTCCATAGAGGCTTATGCCTATAAGCCGCTCTATGTTGTTAATGGCGTGGTTGTGGATAACATAGAGCATATACCACACGAGAATATCGAGCGCATAGACAACCTCCCCGCCAACGAGGAGACCATTGCTGAGTGGGGACTTGAGGCTTCGGAGGGGGTAATCCTTGTCACCCTGCGCTACGATACTGAGGCCCGATTTAGCTATAACGACCACAATAACTTCACCGACTACCTTGCCGCAACTGTCCGCTGGAACGACACTATGCCTGCCGAGCGAGTATCGCTACGCATCACGGTAGATAGCGCTGGCAAGGCAAGCATTAGCGAAGTTATAGCCTCGTCGTCAAAGCAATTTTTGAAGCGCGTTACGAAGTCTATCAACGAGGCACCTCTATGGATACCTGCCGAGCGTAATGGTATGCCTGTTGAGAGCCAACATCTTGTAAACCTGCAACTTCCTAAGGGCAAATCTATGCCTCGCGAGATGGGAGTGATAATACGATAATCGCAATGAACAGGGGACTAAACATAGTGACCACACCCGAGCAGAACCTCACGCTCTATGATCTACAGCGTATGGTGCGAGGCACTTTGGAGAGTCGTTTTAGTGATCCAATATGGATTAGTGCCGAGATTTCAGAACTAAAACTAAACAACTCTGGCCATTGCTACCTCAACCTTGTTGAGAAGGGTGCTGGCGGTGGCACACCGCGTGCCGAGGCGCGAGCGATGATATGGCGTTCGGCATATAACAACATAGCAACCTCTTTCGAGCAAGCTACAGGCTCGCCCCTATGCTCAGGACTTAAGGTCTTAGTTCGCGTTGTCGTCAACTTCCACGAGGCCTATGGCTACTCTCTGCAAATTGTCGATATAGACCCCTCGTACACACTTGGCGATGTAGAGCGTCGCCGACGTGAGACTATCGAGAGGCTTATCTCTGACGGTATCTGGGATATGAACAGAGAGCTTGCTCTTGCCCGCCCTACGCTACGCATCGCTGTGGTGTCGAGTGCTACAGCTGCAGGCTACCGCGACTTTATGCGTGAGCTACAGCGCAGCAACTACCGCTTCCAAATCACACTATTTGAGAGCACTATGCAGGGTGATGGCGGAGAGGATAGCGTTATCTCGGCATTAGAGGAGATAGCTTTGCGCGAAGAGATGTTCGATATGGTAGCCATTATTCGTGGCGGAGGCTCCACCAGCGACCTCGCCCTCTTTGACTCCTATCGCATAGCCTCGCACATAGCACAGTTTCCACTTCCTGTGGTTACTGGCATTGGTCACGACAAGGATGTATCTGTTGCCGATATGGTTGCCCATACCCACTGCAAAACCCCTACGGCAGTAGCCACATTCTTTGCAGAATTAGCTGATGCCGAGCTAAATATCGTTGAGAACTATGCCGTTAATATCGCCAACGAGGTGGAGAGCATACTCCAAAACGAGGCACTCAAAATATATACTCTAAGTACTGATATCGAGCGTATCGCCACATCGCATATCAACGATGGTCTAAACCGCCTGAGCATCATCCGCAATGCGATAGATAGTCGCTTAGAGTTGATACTCTCCACCGAGAGCCACCGTCTCGATGAGATTAAGCGCACACTGCAAAATTACTCTATCGACAATATCCTGAAGTTGGGCTTTGCGGTAGTTCGTAGTGGTGATACAAATCTCACAACGATTAGCGGTAGCAGGGTTGGAGACAAGATAGATGTAGAGCTAAACGATGGTGTGCTAAGCGCCGAGATTAAGAGTATCAAACCGATAAAACATTAACAATATATGGCTAAGAGAGCAACAAATAAGATTGACTACGCCGAGGCTATCAAGGAGCTTGAGCAGATTCTCGAGCGCCTACGCAATGGCGAGGTTGCAATTAACGAACTTGCACCTACAGTGAAGCGCGCTAACGAACTTGTAGAGGAGTGTCGTCGCCAACTCACCCTTACACGCGAGGAGTTACAAAAGATTACAGAGGTACCATTTTAGGCTATGATAAAGGGGGCAATACGCTGGGCGTTAAACCATATTCCACGCCGCTTTCTTCAGCGCGTGGCAGGCTGGGCAGTACCCGTAATGGGGCTTGCCTACCGTGGTCGTGGCAGGGAGTGCCCCGTGTGCGGCTCTCGCTATCGCCGTTTTATGCCCTACGGCTATGTTACCTCACGCGAAGATGCGCTATGCCCACAC
Source organism: Alistipes sp. (assembly GCA_045656185.1). Lineage (GTDB taxonomy): Bacteria > Bacteroidota > Bacteroidia > Bacteroidales > Rikenellaceae > Alistipes. Next base: position 16,292 of record JAZOQR010000061.1, read on the forward strand.
TGCCTATCCTTAGAGCGCCATCGTATGATATGGCTCTGGCTTAAGGAGTCGAGCAACCTCTTCGAGGGCTACCCACGACTACTGCATATAGCACCAGAGGTGTCACTCATGCGCCACTTTAAGCGCCACTATCGCGACAATAAGAACTATATCACCGCCGACCTCGAATCGCCACTTGCGGACTTACACTTCGACGTGCAGAGCATACCATTGAAGGATGAGTCTATCGACGTTGTGATATGCAACCACCTCTTAGAGCACGTTGAGGATGATAGGCGCGCCATGGCTGAGCTATATCGTATACTCAAAAAGGGCGGTTGGGGCATTATGCTTGTACCAGAGGATAGAGTTCGCGCCACCACTTTCGAGGACGACACTATCACCGACCCAGAGGAGCGCACCCGCATCTTTGGGCAGTACGACCACCGTCGTATCTACGGCAGAGACTACGACGAACGCCTCACAAAAGCTGGTTTTCGCGTGGAGCGCATTAACTACACAGAACGCCTTAGCGATGAGCAACGCCAACGCTACGCCATAGGCAGCGACGACCTTATTATAGTATATAAAGATTAAGAACTATGCCACTAAATAGATATATCGATTTTCGCAATCTTATAGCATCGCAGTACTCCACAACCACTCAGGAGATGGTCGACAAGGCTATACTCTTTGCTTGGGAGAGGCTCAAAAATGTTACACGCTACGATAACTCACCGATGCTCGACCACGACATCGGCGTAGCCCGTATTGTGGTTGAGGAGATAGGCCTTGGTCGTAACTCCACCGTTGCAGCCATCATCCACGATGTTGTACGCATAGCTGTGCAGGAGCATCCCGACGAGGTAGAGAGCTTATCTGCGGATATAACCCGCGAATTTGGCAGCGAGGTACTTGGGATCTCTTTGGCACTGAGCAAGATATCTAACATCAAATTGAAGCGTTCTAAGGAGCAGGCATCCGACTTCCGCGATATGATTGTCTCCTACTCCGAGGACCCACGTGTGATACTTATCAAGCTTGCCGATAGACTTGAGGTTATGCGCTCACTCGATATCTTCCCAGAAAAGAAGCGCCTATCGAAGAGCTGGGAGAGCCTTAACCTATATGCCGAGATAGCCCATAAACTGGGTCTCTATAGCATCAAGAGCGGCTTAGAGGATCTATCCCTGAAGTACATTGAACCAGAGGCATATAACGATATCGTTCACCAACTTCAGGAGAGCGAGTCTGAGCGTATAGCATTTATCGAGGAGTTCATTGCACCAGTACGCAAACTCCTTGATGCCGATGGCATAAAGTATCATATCAAGAGCCGCACCAAATCGGTATTCTCCATCTATCAGAAGATGAAGAAACAGAAGGTAGACTTCAAAGGTGTCTACGATATCTTTGCCTTGCGCATCATTATCGACTGCCCTCAGGAGCAGGAGAAGCGCCTCTGCTGGACCGTATTTTCGCACGTCACATCGCTCTATGTACCTAACCCTAAGCGTATGCGCGACTGGATATCTATCCCTAAGTCAAATGGTTATGAGTCGCTACACGCTACGGTTATGACTGCAGAGGGTCGCTGGGTGGAGGTACAGATACGCACCGAGCGTATGGACGAAGTCGCCGAGCGTGGTATCGCAGCCCACTGGCGCTATAAGGGTGTTCGTCAGGGCGGTATGGGTGCCGAGGAGTGGCTTAGTCGTCTACGTGAGTTGCTCGAAAACACCACTTCCGAGTCTATTGCCCACCGCTTCGAGGCTAAGCCTTCGGCAGGTGAGATATTTGTATTTACCCCTTCGGGCGACATTCGCAAACTACCAGAGGGTGCTACAGTTTTGGACTTTGCCTTCGATATCCACACCTCACTGGGTGGTATATGCGTTGGTGGCAAGGTTGGCGGTCGCGTTGTGCCTATCAAGGAGCAACTTAAGAATGGCGATATCTGCGAGGTGCTAACCCGCAAGGACCAAACCCCAAAGACCGACTGGCTAAACTTCTGCGTTACGCAACGTGCCCGCAATAAGATTAGAGCATATCTGCGTGAGGAGCGCCAGAAATATGCCCGCTTGGGACGTGAGGAACTTGAGCGCAAGATAAAGAATTGGAAGATAGATATCACCATCGACGATGTCGTTAGCTACCTATGCAAATACTTCAAAATCAAGCGAGGTAATGAGCTATACGTAGCTATTGCTGACCAGAAGATAGAGATTTCTCAAATCAAAGATATCCTCAACCACTGGCTCTCTGGTCAGGCAGACGAGGAGCGTCGCCAGGCTGCGGCAAGTGTTGAGGAGCGCAAGCTCAAGCTACGCGAGGAGCGCGAGGAGCAAGCACCTCGTAAAACCGATGCCCTTGTTATCGACGAGCATATAAATAATATAGAGTATAAACTCGGTCGCTGCTGCAACCCAATCAAGGGCGACGATATCTTTGGCTTTGTTACTATCAACGCAGGTATCACCATCCACCGCAGCGACTGCCCTAATGCCCGCCGTATGCGCGAGCGCTACCCCTACCGCGTAATGGAGGCACGCTGGAGGGATGGTGCTGAGGGTGCTTTCCGCATCACCGTAGGCATAAGCTCGGTAGATATTGCAGGCCTTGCCACCACGATTATGGACGTTGCCAGCAAAGACCTTAAGCTTGCCGTGCGTAGCATCAACTACAAACCTAAGGGCGACGGCACAGCCACAGCACAGCTCTGTGTCGAGGTGTCGAGTGTTGGCGTTGTAGATATGTTACTTCACTCGTTGCGCCGCATTAAGGGCATTAAAAATGTATATCGTATGAACTAAAAAGCTTATAACCAACCCATTATAGTATGAATTTTGAAGATATCCGTTGCCCTTGGGGCGACACACTCAAGACCTGTGCCATCACCGTATGCGATTTGGATGGCGTTGTAACCTACCAGAATGCTCGCTCACGCGAAGTTAATGGCGATATGCGTGGTCGCTCGATGATGCCTTGCCACACAGCACGCTCACGCGAGATTATCAACCGCCTTATTGCTAATGGCGAGAACAATAGCTACACCATCCAAAAGGGCGCACTCCGTAAACTAATCTACCAAACACCATGGTATGAGTCGGGCGAAGTTGCAGGTCTGGTGGAGTTCTCATTGGAGATACCTGAGGAGATGCCTCACTACGTTAGAAGTTAATTGACAAAAGAGAGAATACCAAGGGTGGAAGGCGTGGTAGCTTAGCACAAACTTTATAAGAGACCACCGCCTAATCTCTCACCTACAAACATAGAAAACCCTCGGGAGAGTATATTGCGACTCCCCGAGGGTTATCATTTGAGATATGACAACTTATGTTGTCACCCAATAATCACAAGAGTACTATTCAGCTTGCTGAGCCTCACGCTTAGCTCTCGCCTCCTTACGAATCTTCAGCGGAGTCTTGTGCAGATACTTACGACAGAAGAGGGCAAAATGGCCGTGGTTTGTGAAGCTATACATCTTGATGATGCTCTTTAGCGGCACATTGGTATCTGTAAGTAATCGCTCAATCTCCTGAATACGCTGCTTCTGCATCCAGCTGTAAGGGGTATCGTTGAACTCCTGCTTAAACATATTGTTGAAGTGCTGAACGCTGAAACCGCAGATATCTGCCAACTCCTCAACAGTCTTAACACGTGGGGCATTGTTACGCACCAACGATACGAACGACTGATTACGATCGAAGAGATTGTAGAATGTACGAAGCTGAATTTGAGGCGTATAGAAGAACTTGAAGATGATAAACATCTCCTGAATCTTAGCACGATGCAAGTGGTTACACTTCATCGAATTATCCAAATATACTCTTATAGACTGTAGCAATAGGTTCATCGGCTCGTTCATTGCCACCTGAGTGAACTTATAGCTAATCTTCTTTATCTTGCCTACGATACTGTTGAAAGGTATCATATCGCATGTAGCACCTGCAGTGATGAAGTGTGCCTTTATAATCTCGACATCCGACAATGCTGTAATTTCGTAGTGAAACGCGCGGAAACAGAACACAAAGTGTCCCTCGCGCACAACATAGTCGCTACGCTCCTCAGAGTTGATCTCAAAATTACCTAACGTTAGGAAGAGCAACGAGTTAAAATCGCCATGCTCTACGACCAACTTTTCGCCCTCTTTTAGCTTAATCAACGAAAAGCCAGCCTCAGGCTCTACAGTATATGAGTGGCAAGTAGCAGGACATTGGTTCGACATATTATTACAAATTTTAGGTTAATATGTTTTTTTATATTTACTTTTTCTCCTTACAAAAATATAAACATTTATTTTATTTCACAACAGTTAGAGCAAAAAAGTGTAAAAAAATGTGCAAAGATATCAATTATTCGGTCTTTTTTATAATGCAAAATAGAACTAAAATAGCATTATTAGACAACATTCTTTGTAGAGAGAACATCGCACACATATTCAATAGGTTAACTCACAAGTCGAGATTAAAATTAAATATTTTACCACAAAACTCTTGACAAAGGGGGTTAAATATTGTATATTTGCAGCGCAAATCAAATTGTTTAACACAACATCTTAAATCCATTTAGTATGAAAAACTTGATTACCATCGCACTGGTGGTACTATTAGGCGTACTATGCCTAAATCTTAGCAAGGAGAACCAACGGTTACTGAGCAATGAGCACTCCTTACGAGAGGGAATAACCCTTTACCAAACCAAAGCCAATCGTAGCGCAGCCTCTGTCGAGAGGCTTACACTTGAACTTAACGAGTTCAAAGAGCTACATAACGAGGATAGGAAAACCATAGAGGATATGGGAATACGCCTACGGCGAATGGAGAGCTATGCCAAGAGTGTAACAGCCTATACATTAAGGGATACCGTTATCTTGCGTGACACGGTTATACTACACGATAGTGTACAATATGCACACCATACAACACCCTGGACCACGCTCCATGCAACACTTAACCACGACACCCTCAGCTACGAGATTGTCAACTACGACACGCTGCACCAAGTTATACACCGCGTGCCCCGCAGATTTTTGTTTATCCCCTACGGTACAAAGGCCATCCGCCAGGAGATCACCTGCTCCAACCCCAACACACGACTTATATATACGGAATACTTGGAGATAAATTAGGAGTGAGTAAAGAGTAATTAGTAATGGTTAAAAGGCTATTTTTCTTTTTTAAGAGCGACAACAGAACGCACATACTTTGTGTTAAACTTATCGTAGCTGTAAAAACCTCCATATGAGAAGTAGAGATTGGCCGCTTCGTAGTTGTTGAGCTCTGTAGAAGACCAATACCTACCTGTTGCAAGCTCAGAATAGCCATTAGCCTTTAGCGTTGAGTTGATTATTTCCCTTAGATCGTAGATAGCTTGCAACTCATTTAGGGCAGGGAGATACCACCCCTCACCCAAATCTGCACACCACTTAAAGGCAGGATACTTGCTCTCCCAACCACTGTACGACTTTATGGTATTCATATTCTTCATACCATCATTTTTGTCTCGTGCATTTGTTGTCGAATAATCGGTACTCCACTGTTTTCGGGTAGACTCCACGGACACCGCCTTAACTACGTTATCATCCATATAGAAGACAACACCCTTAACGCCATCAACATCGATAAGGCCGCCAATAGCATAGACTGGTTGGTCGCTGCCCTCCTGTAGTGCGATATTTAGGTCTCTAAAGTCGCCCTCGGCAACGGTAACACTCTGCTTATTAGTGCGGTAGCCCTTAGCCTTAATCTCTATCTCGTGGTCGCCGATAATAGCATCGTACATAAGCGGAGTCTTGCCCACAAGATTACCATCGACATAAACCTCTGCCAACGCAGGGGTACTGACGATATTTAGCGTTCCCACAATAGGGGTTGGTGCATCGAGCTTGTAGCTCTGCTGGGCAGGGGTTGCGGAGATACTCTGGGAGAGAATAGTAGGGCGGTGGCCCTCCTTGCGGACCTCGAAGATATAGGCACCTGTAGCAAGTCTACCAGTCCAAGGCGAAGCGCCCTTAAGCTCGTTGTTGACATAGATATCGAAACCCTTACCAGCATCGAGAGTGACCGTAGCAAAGTCTGCCGAGAGCTTAGGGGCATAGTTCTGCTCCTTACCGTCCTCGATAGTGATATCGGCCTTATGTGTGTGGTACAACTCCTTGACAACCATAACACTATGCACTCCGCTCGCAAGCTGATGCTTGGCAATAGGGGTCTTGCCGATATACTTATTATCCACATAGATATCGGCATCCTCAAGCACGCCACTATCGGCAATAGTGAGCCAGCCGTGGGCAGGGCGAAGCTTTACCTCCCTCTCGACCTTAGCTCCACTAACCACAAACGTACCACTCTCAGGGTGGTACTCATCGGCAAGCACCTCATAGCCGTATGTGCCATTATGGAGCGCCAGGGTCACAACACCCGTAGCATCAGGCACATAATTTTTCTTATCCACAACAACCACAGCATTGCGCGGAACAACCTGGAATACAACATACTGCGGGCGCGACTTGGCAACATTCACATTCATCCTAAAGGCGAGGTTCTCGCTCGTAACCTCGATATCCTGCTCCGAGACTGCCGAGCCATACTTAACCTTCAGCGTGTGCCTGCCAGGCGCAATATCCTTTACCGTAAGGGTGTAGTTGGCATCGGTAGTACCCTTATAGAGATTATCGACATAGACCTCAGCACCCTCAACATCGCAATTTACAAAGATAGGATATGCGGCATTCAACTGCGCCGAGAGCTTGTACTCCTTGTCGCCCTCAAGGTTTAGCGACACCTCGTTCGAGTCGCCATACTTGTCGTGGTGAAGATAGAAACGTGTTGGCTGCTTCGCAGTTAGCTCAACGATAAGGCCATTGCCCTCGGCCGCGACATAATGCTTCATAACCACAACATTGCCACCAATCACCATAACTTTGAGCTGATCTATCTCGGTGGCTGTCATACGGTTAACACGCATCTTTAGGCGGGCACAAGGGCGCTGCGAGGTATCCTTGCCAATCTTATCAATCGCCACACCCGACATCGCATCAGTCTGCACCGGCGCAAAACTCTCCTCGTCGATAATAATGCTATAACCCTGTGTCTGCGCCTCAGCCACCACAAACGATAGCAACGCAACAAATATGGTAAGTAGTCGTTTCATACGAATTGCAAAGTAAATAGATAGTACAAAGTTACAATTTTTTGTCTAAAAAAACAAAACATCTATTAGGAGCTAATCGAAAGTGAAAACTGAAAACTGAAAACTGAAAACTGAAAAGTGTGGAGCGCTTCGCGCGAGGTTGAGTGAGGAGACTGGGGATAATGGGTAAACTGGGGATACTGGGGCTTTCCCCATAATACCCATAATACTCATACTACCCACAATCCCCAGCCAAAAGCCCCAAAAAAGGCAACGCCTTTTAACAACACGCACCATCCTAAGCGCGAGACCTAATTTCTTGTCAGAAGGGGTTAGATTTGGCTCTGACACGAAAAATGGCGGATGGGACATACTAAACGTATTTCCCATTCGCCAGTTTGACTGAAGAGTCAAAGATGACCCCTTATCACAAGAAATTCTAAATTAGGGGACAGGATCATACCCCGACCCTCCCCACGGATGACACCTAAGTATACGTCTAATAGTTAGATATAACCCCTTTATTACACCGTGCTTGCGCAGTGCCTGCATAGCATATTGTGAACAGGTAGGGGTAAAACGACATGATGGCGGTTTTAGGGGCGATATACAGAGCTGATAGAAGCGCACAAGAAGGATAAATGGATATGCGCAAATACGCCTAACAGCGGCTATCAACTTCGCTGAGAATTTTGCAAATGGCATACTCAATAGTTTTATATGGTAGTATCTCTTTGCTTGAGTAGACAATGGCAATATCTACTCCGAGCCCCCTATCCACAGCTGAGGTTGCAATAGCACACTTATTAAGACGATATGCCTCCTTCATACGTCGTCGTAGTGTGTTGCGCTTGTTTGCACGCTTATGGTATCGTTTAGGCACAGAGAAGAGCACCTCAACACTTGGAGAGGTGCTCTTCTCGGCTATAACCATATAGCGAAATGGATACACAAAGCCCGACGCGCCATCTTGAAAGAGGCGACGCACTGCCGCGAGCGAACCAAGTCGCTCCGACTTTGGTAGTGCGTAGGGCTTCTGCATAACTTACTCCTTCTTACGTACGGTACGAGTACGAGGCTTCTTCTGAAGCTTAGTCTGCTGTGCGCGGATAAACTCCTCCTTCTCAAGGTTTACGGTAACCTCAGCATCATCAACCTCGACACCGCCCTCAAGCTTATTGAGATAGATATCCAGAGCCTTAACCATAGATGGGGCCTCTGGTGATGGTGCTGATGCCTTAACCTTCATACCTGCCTCCTTAGCTGCGCGCAGTGTAGCCTCACCGAATGTTGCCACAACAGGGAGCTTCTCCACATCGAAATTCTCGGCAAGAGCCTTAACATCTGATGGAGAGTATAGTGCTACGATATCATACTCCTCAGGCTTGATTGTAGACATATCGGCAGATACGGTACGAGCAAATACCACAGGTGCAACCTTGAGCTTAAGAGTCTGAAGAGTATCCAACAATTCAGATTTGTATGGCTCGGTTAGCACAAGCATAAACTTCTCGTCCTTATGCTTGACGATAAGCTCTACAAGAGAGTTAAATGTACCATCAGCGAACGAAATCTTACGCTTGCGATAGACGATATATTTCTGCAAATAGAGTGCTACAGCCTCAGTATTACAGATATACTTCATCGTCTCAGGCACGGTGATACGCGCCTCCTCGCAAATACGGAAAAAGCTATCGATAGTCGTGCGTGACGAGAATATCATTGTGGTATAATCCAATATCTCGGTACGCTGTGCGCGAAACTCCTTTAGCGACACACCGACAACACGAATAAGAGGTTTGTAATCTATTGTAAGATTGTGCTTAGCAGAAAAGTCGTAAAATGGAGACTTCTCGATAACCGCAGGTGCGGGTTGCGATACCAGAATTCTGTTCTTTGTCAACTTAGTACAATTTTAATTTATTCAAAAATCAGTTACTTTACATCTTTTTACTTCCCAAGTTTTTCACACACATAAACATCACAACTATCTGGTTGTCAACGCAGACATCTAAATAATTACCCCTAAAAATGCTGAGGTAAAAGGTGTGTAATAAAACTTAAAGGCAACAAAAATGCGGTGCAAAGGTACAAAATCCAATACAAAATTGAAATTTTTTTATCAATAAAGAACAAAATTGTATCTTTCAAATACAAAATAATCATCAGCACCGTCACCACAACAAGCAATGGCACAATAAAGGCATCACCACGTTCTATGCCGAGCAGCCATACTGCCACAAGAGGGTATAGCACCACAGATACTCTAACAAAGTGCATATAGCCCATTGCCGAGAGCATCACCGTAGCATCCGAGCCACTCACCCACTCCACAATCTTATGCAGCGCATAATACCACGCAACATATACTACGGCTATAAACATAGCTGCCACCGAGGCGTATGTCGATGCCGAGGAGCTATATATAGGCGAATCTGGCGAGATGAAGCTCTCAGCAAAACGCAACACCACCAATGCCAACGACACGAAGCCTACCACCGATGCCACCTGCTTGAAGTGCTGCAACGGAAGCAGACCTCCTTGATATATCATATTTCGCTCTGTGCGCATAGTGAACATATCGCGATAGAGATGTCCTATAAAGCCCGATGAGCGATATATCATATTAAGGTACACTACAAGTGTGGCAAATAGCAGGATATGGAACAAAGGCTCACTGCTGAGGGTGGGTACAAATGGCTCTATCGTGTCACTTACCACAATCTCGGAGCCTCCGCCAAACATCTCCTCAGGAGTAATCGCGCGATAACCACCGTCATAGAGCACCTCGCCACTCGACAGTTGCGAGCCACGACCATATATCGCCTCAGGGCGTACTATGCGGTAGCCCTCAGCAGCATAATGCGTCAATAACGAGTTATTCATCACCCTCCTTACGTTCTAATGTTACACGAATAGTCGTGCCCTTACCAATCTCGGAGCGCACCACAGCAATTTTACCAGCATGGTACTCCTCTATAATTCTGCGTGACAGAGATAAACCTAATCCCCACCCACGAGTTTTTGTTGTAAAACCTGGTTCAAAGATACGTGTCCAGTTGCTCTTTGCAATACCTTTACCCGTATCACTCACCTCCACAAATACCGTATTACCACTCTCGCCCACTACTACCTCTATCGAGCCTTGTCCCTGTAGAGCATCGAGCGAGTTCTTCATAAGGTTCTCTATCACCCACTCAAACAACGCGGCATTCAACGATACTCGTATAGGAGCCATTGCCAAGCCGTTGTATGTAAGCGTCACATTGCGTGGCACACGACGACGGAAGTACATCACCGTATCGCCTACGACCTCGTTTATATTTGCTGGCGATAGTTGTGTCTCTGAGCCAATCTTAGAGAAACGGTCCACAATCTTCATTAGGTGAGCTAAGTCCTTACCCATCTCATCCACCGCCTGCTGATCTACGGGCTGACTGCGTAGATACTCTATCCATCCCAGCAATGACGATGTCGGTGTTCCGAGCTGATGCGCAGTCTCCTTTGCCAAACCCACCCATACACGATTATGCTCACTCTGCTTTGCAGACGCAAAGGCTATATAGGCGAAGATAGCGAAGATGATAATGATACCCAACTGCATATATGGGAACAATGCCAACGCCCGACTATGCTTGCTCGACACCAAATTTGCATAATCTGTCATACCATAGTATATGGTCACAACAGTGCGATTCATCACGCCATAGGTTACCGAGATAGGCTTATTGTTTTGACTCATAAGCATAATCTCGCGACGTAGCAACACGGGATCTTTTACAATCTCCTCTGATAGGTTAGTAACCCATACGTTAAGACGCTCGTCGGCAATCACAAGTGGCACATTGGTATGCTCCGCAAGCTCATGCAACAACTCTGGGTTATAAACCATCTGGCCACCGATATTTGTCGAGTTGAGTATATCCTCCCACATCTCCACAGCATTGCGCTCATCCTGTCGCAACTGCTCTATCGCTGCCGCCTGCTCCTGCCTCATACCCACAGACATACGCCAAGTATATACCACCGATATACCGGCAAGCACCAAACCCACAACAATTAGCGTTGCGTGGTTGCGCAACGTAATGCTAAGACGCGGATTATGTATGCGTGGGAGCTTCATTGATTGTTCTATTGGTGCTCCTCGCTCTGAGGCCTAAGTATGCTATTGTATCTATTCTGGTCAAGGATAAGCTCTATCGCCTGGTCTACCTCCTTATCTGAGGCCGCCATACGCTCCTGCAAACCCTCCTGATACGCATATCGTAGCACTATATCGCTATTAAGTGCATCCACAATCTCCTCACGATAGGTCTGCATATTCGACATCTTGTCATCCTTCAATTTCTCCTTTAGGGACTCCACAACACCACCCAAGCTCTCTGTGTATAAATCCTTTTCGAGAGCCTTCTCCAACGCTATTACAGCCTTACGCGTGTCAGACTCGTATGGCACATCCTTCTCTGCAATAAACGCACAGAAATCGGCATAATCTGCATCGGTAATAGAGAATGTGCGAACATCTATCTTATCGTTGTGATGTGTTTGCATATACCTATCTGCCCAATCATCAATAAATCCCATAGCATAGAGCGTTACTGCAAAGCGACTTACATATTCAGGAGCAATCTCCACATCTGGAAGTATTCCTCCGCCATCATATACCTTGCGACCTCCACGTGTTCTGAACTCCGATATTAGTGAATCGGGCATAGTGCTTACACTGCCGTCGTTACGCATAGAGGCATAGTTGCGAGCCTGAATACAACGACCTGAAGGGATGTAATACTTCGATGTAGTATATTTAAGGTAGTTGTTATATCCGACATATCGTGTCTCCTGCACCAGACCCTTGCCATAAGTGCGGTCACCCATAATCACCGCCCTATCCAAATCCTGCAATGCACCCGCCAAAATCTCAGATGCCGAGGCCGAAGTACCACTTACAAGTACCACAATTGGAATATCCTCAGCAATCGGAGCATAACGAGTTTTGAACTCGCGCAGCGACGACGAATCACGCCCCATAAGCGACACCACACGGCTATCACGAGGCAAAAACAACGATGCAATATCTATGGCCTCCTGCATAACGCCACCACCATTGCTACGATAGTCAAGGATAATACCCTTTAGGGAATCGGTAGCAAGCAACTGCTCCACAGCACGACGCATCTCATCGTAGCTACCATCTATAAAGTCGTTGTGCGAGATATAGCCTACTCCATCACGGACAATACCCGCATAATTGACACTTGGAATAGATATACGCTTACGGGTGATATGAAGTGTATCTATCGCGCCTCCAATATTTCGCTCTACAACCACTTCTACCTCGCTTTCGGGCTCTCCCTTCAAACGCGAACTTACATCCTCAATGCTCTTGCCGCGCATATCCTCGCCATCAATAGCGCATATCTTATCTCCAATCTTAATACCTGCCTTATCAGATGGCGAATTCTTATATGGTTGCGCGAAGATTATATAATCCTCACGCTTACGAATAAGCGAGCCTACACCGCCATAGCGACCCGTAGTCATAATCTCGAAGGCTGACATCGCCTCCTCGGAGAGATACTCGGAATAGGGATCTGTAATCGTAGTCATACCCCTTACAGCAGAGTTTAGGAGTGTAGTTGCTGGCACAGCATCCACAAAACCAAAGTTAAACTCACGCATTATATTGCTAAGCACCTCTGTTGCCTGCCCAAGTTCGAACTCACGCTGCACGCGGTCACTCTCCTGAGCCCTCAACTCCATAGTGGCAAAAAGACTCAATGCCACAAATGAGGCTATAAAACGAAGTGTCGCTCTCATTGCTAAAACTTTTTAATGTAGTTGGAGATAGACTCCAAAACACAATTATTCTCGACCTCGATGCTCAATGTAGGCACTGAGCTGATAGATTATGCGCACAGCCGTACGACGTAAACCCTCGATCTCAACACCACCCTCAACTTGACGCACCAATATCTCATCCTCGAAGAGCAGTGTAATGCGGCGGATAATGCCCTCGGCGCGGTATACCGCTCTACCATCACGCATCTCTGCAAACTTAAAGCCATACAACTTCATTGCATTATCGATACGAATACGGTCGTTATTGATATCCACCCCTGGGACTACACGGCGTACAAATCCAAAACGAGGATAGAATATCGCCAATGCCACAAATGCCAGCACAATCCACACACCCCTCTCAGTGCCAAACTGCGCCCTTAGAAGCATTGCCACATCCACCATACCATCGTATGTATAGATAGACGATACCCACAATAGCGCTACATATAAAACGCTGATAAGAAGTAGATATTTTAGCGAACGAATAGCATATTTCATAATTCTCTATTTTTCAAAGTTGTTAACATAGGATGCCACCTCCTCCATAAGCCAGCGCGGAGTCGATGTAGCACCGCAAATGCCGACACTATGAGCACCCTCAAACCATTGAGTATCTATCTCCGAGGCCTCCTCAATATTATAACACCTTGCATTTGCATTACGGCACACCTCCGAAAGGACACGACCATTAGACGACTTTCTACCCGATACAAAGAGTACAACATCCACACTTCGTGAGAACTCAGCAAGATTAGCCTCACGACCAGCCACACGGCGACATATAGTATCATCCACCGTAAACTCTATGCCCTCGGCCATACTCTGACCTATACGCTCTGCCATACGGTTAAAGAGCTCAATACTCTGCGTTGTCTGCGATAGGAAATATATCGGATGGTTATAGTCAAGCCCCTCCAACTCTGCCTCACTCTCCACAACCACAACATCATCATCTACCTGACCAATAAGTCCTACAACTTCCGCATGACCACGCTTGCCAAGCAAGACCACACGACCACCTACGCTTTGCATCTTAGTATATGCCTCTCGCACACGACGCTGCAAACGCGCCACCACGGGGCAAGTCGCATCTATAATCTCCACACCAGACTCCTGGGCAAGACGATATGTTGTTGGAGGCTCTCCGTGGGCCCTGATAAGCATCGTACGGCCCTGCAAAGATGATATATGCTCGTGCGAAATGGTGTGTAAACCCAACTTTTGAAGACGTTGCACCTCGACGCGGTTATGCACAATATCGCCAAGGCAGTACACCTCGCCACGACTTTGCAATGCACTCTCCGCTTCGCCTATGGCTCTTACCACACCAAAGCAGAAGCCAGAGTTATCATCAATAACAACGCGCATACTAACAACCTGCTACTCGTTGATACTCCTTATCGAACCACGCCATCTGCTCCTCGACGCTCATATGAGAGTTATCGAGCACGATAGCATCCTCGGCCTTACGTAGTGGTGATATAGCACGTGTCATATCGGCATGGTCGCGCGATACTACATTCTCGTAAATCTCCTCAAGACTCACCTTGTCGCCCTTTGCCATAAGCTCCTTATATCGACGCTCTGCACGCACCATAGGATCTGCTGTCATATAGATTTTTAGCTCAGCATCAGGGAATACCACTGTACCAATATCTCTACCATCCATCACAACACCACCATCACGTCCCATAGCCTGCTGCATCGCTACTAACTTACTACGTACAGCTCCTATAGAACTTACTGCGCTCACGCAGTTACTAACCTCGATAGTACGAATCTTACCCTCGACCATCTCACCATTTACGTAGATATCGCTTGCGCCTCGCTCAGGGTTAAATCGGAAGTTGATGTTTATATCCTCGAGCATCGCCTCAATCTTCTGCTCATTAGCGATACACGACTCTATTGCACCATTCTCCAAAGCGTAAAGTGTCACTGCACGGTACATAGCACCAGTATCAATAAAGATATATCCCAAACGCGCGGCTATAGCCTTTGCAAATGTACTCTTACCACATGATGAATGACCATCAATGGCTATTATAATTCTCTTATTACTCATAACTTTGATAGTATTACCGATACAATCGTTGCAACACCCAACAACATAATCACCAAACCCGCAATGCGGTTGATAACAACCAGATGGTTTGGCTTAAAGTTCTTATTGAAAATGCTGATTACAGATGTCACTGCCAACCACCATATCGTAGCGCCGAGGAAAAATCCTCCCAAAACTAAGAAATTGTAGATAGCTCCAATAGACTGCGATACTCCTACGCCCGTACCCTCGAAATCCAATCCGATGCCAAACATCGTAAAGAATGCTAAGATGTATGGTATTACCACTACAAAGTTGGCAAGCGTAAATCCGAACATAGAGCCAAAGTCCTGCCATAACATACTCTTGCCGGTCTTGTTCTTACGGATTTGTGGAACGGGATTCTTAAAAAAGATAAATACACCCACTATCACCACAAAGATACCACCTATCGATTGGATGATAGCGCTGTTATCATCGATAAAATTCTTGATAAGATTATATACTGAGAATGCAAGGATGGCCATCAGGGTATCAGCACACACAATACCCAAACTCGACACAAAGCCCGAAAGATGCCCCTTGCTAAGTGTTCGTTGAATACATAACACTGCCACCGGGCCCACGGTTACAGATGATGCCAAGCCCACGCAGAGTCCATCAAATAGTATTTTGAGTAGCTCCAAAAACATAATTTTCCTATTACAATCCTCACGCCACACCCCACATCTAAACAATGGGGCTATATCGAGGCAAAGATACTATTTTTTTAGATATGTTGCTCCTTTTAGAGCATTCTATTTTTCAAATATCGAATTGCACTCTGCGATATAGCCGATAGAGGAGCTTACAAAATAGCTATAATAGGAAAACTGAGGACAATGGGTTAAGCCCCAATATCCCCAGTTTACCTTCTACCTCTGAAGTATTTATAACGTCGCTATCGCGAATGTTAAACAGCCATATATTCTCACAATTTCAATATAGCAAGAGTGTAAATATCAACACCTTAGCCTCACGGCTTCAGAATAACGTTTTATTTTCTGATCTCCTTAATAAACTCTGGAAACTCGCTCCACAAAGGCTCCGTAAGTAGCCACCATTCGCGGGCCTCGGCACTCTGCGAAGGACGCTCCGAGGCGATATCCTTTCTAAACTTTTCATCATCAGGATGCTCATCTCGAATAAGCTCTTCGTAGAAGTGCTTGTGACGCGAACAAAGCAATTTCAATAGCTCTTTATCAAGCTTACCATCTTGCTCAAATGATGCCCACAAACGCGCCACAACTGCCTCCGAAGACTTATCCGTAAGGTCAATAACAAGCTCCTCATAAGCCTCCCACTCCTGAGCTGCTATATAGCAGAGTGCAAGCAAGTTAACACCCTCAAAATGGTCCTCAGGATCGCACTCCAAAAGCAACTCCAACTGCGCCATACTCATCTCCAAATCACCGATACGGAAGTGGTCCACAGCCGAGCCATAGAGTATCGCAATAGCAGCGCGCGAGTTATTATGCTCCCATCTTAGCGGCATCGCCTCATCCTCTGGCAGAGCATCGGCAAGCAACTGAAAAGCCTCATATCTGCGCTCACACGCCTCATTATATCTACCCTCTACAACAAGTCTGTCAATAGCCTCCTTATGCTTTACAAAGTTATACACGCCCTGACCTTCAAGTTCAAAGCACTGCTCGGATGTAGGGTTAAATATTGGCTTCATTCTTTATATTTTTTCTAATTAAATGAATCATTAAACCTGCGATAACAGCAGTAGTCGCTCCGCCATAGATATATGCAATAGGCACTGCTCCAAGACCTATAAACTGCCCAGATACGAAGAAGAATGATGAGCAAACATAGGTCATACATAATGCTGGCACAAGCGCGAGAATACTCCAACGACTACCTCGACGCATCAACCACGAGGTTATCATCCACAACGTTATCACCGATAGTGCCTGATTTGACCAAGCGAAGTAACGCCATATAACATCGAAATCCATAAAGGCAATAGCTATACCTAAAGCAAAGAGTGGAATACTGATTATCAGGCGTTTATATATCGGCTTCTGGTCGTAATGAAGCATATCGGCGAGTATCAATCGTGCCGAACGGAAGGCTGTATCTCCCGATGTGATAGGTGCTATCACAACACCCATAATAGCCAAGATACTACCAATCTTACCAAGCGTCGTATCGCATATAAGCGACACAGCTACACCTGCATTGCTACCATTCGCCTGCATATATTCGTTCAATGCCTCAACACCACCGAAGAATGCCATTGCCACCGCAGCCCATATAAGAGCAATGATAGACTCCGAGATCATTGCGCCAAAGAATATTGGTCGACTCTGCTTCTCGTTAGTCATACAGCGCGCCATAAGTGGCGACTGCGTAGCATGGAAACCTGATATAGCACCACAGGCAATGCTAATAAAGAGAGTTGGTATAATAGGCAGATTATCAGCATTGAAGTGCATGTTTGTAAACGATGTAAGCTCGGGTATCTGATAGTCACCAAATACAACGACACCAAACAGCATCACCGCCATAGCAATAAGTGCTGCGCCGAAGATTGGGTATATCTTACCAATAATCTTATCAATAGGCAACACCGTAGCCACGATGTAGTAGACGATAATTATCGCCACCCACATCATATATGGGATATCGGTCTTATCGGTCAATATCTGCGACGGAGTCACAATAAAGACGCCTCCTACCAATACCATTAGCAGAGGTATAACCACCGTTGTGAGCTTATGCATACCGCCTCCGAGATACTTACCTATAATCTCCGAGAGGCTCTTACCATCGTTGCGCAACGATATCACACCCGACATATAGTCGTGCATAGCACCAAACAACACACCTCCGATGGTTATCCACAAAAATGCTACTGGACCATAGCAAGCACCGAGGATAGCACCAAATATAGGTCCCGTGCCTGCAATATTGAGCAACTGTATTAGAAATATACGCCAACGAGACAACGGCATATAGTCTACCCCATCGTACAACTTCTCGGATGGCACCTGCGCATTGCCATCTATACTTGTGAGCCTATCGAGAAACTTTCCATATAGGAAGTATGATGCGATAAGCACCGCCAAACAACACACAAAAGTAATCATATCCTTCCCTTAAAAGTTGAGGCTATCCGACACTTGTCAGACAGCCCCATAATCAATCACAGATTATCTCACAAAACACCACTAAGCATTACCCTTTCCATTAAAAGGATCGAATGCTACAGGCGCATTATTCAACTTAATCTGTCCCATAGTAGCCTCATAGCGTGTCACATTCTCCTGGAGTGTGAGCAATAGACGCTTTGCGTGCTCTGGGGTTAACACTATGCGATTCTTAACTCTTAGCTTGCTAATACCTGGAAGCATTGCACCGAAGTCAAGAATAAACTCTGATGCAGAGTGTGTGATAAT
The DNA here is from genome assembly GCA_045656185.1 of Alistipes sp. Classification (GTDB taxonomy): domain Bacteria; phylum Bacteroidota; class Bacteroidia; order Bacteroidales; family Rikenellaceae; genus Alistipes. Next base: position 34,736 of record JAZOQR010000061.1, read on the forward strand.
TGCACGGTTGCAATAGCTACCCTGAGCCACCTGCTCATCGAGCTGAATCTCAAGGGTTTGCTGCTTCTTAACGTCGCTCATAGTAATCTACATTTATGGATTAGCAGTTCATTGCACCACAGCAGTGGATAACCTGACCACTAACATATGATGATAGATCCGACGCAAGGAACAATGCAACATTTGCAACATCCTCAGGAGTACCACCGCGACGCAATGGAATCTGCACTGCCCAAGCATCCTTAACCTCCTGTGAAAGCTGATTTGTCATCTCAGTGATGATGAAACCAGGAGCGATACAGTTTGCACGGATACCACGTGGACCCATCTCCTTAGCAATAGACTTAGCAAGACCAATCATACCAGCCTTAGATGCTGAGTAGTTGCACTGGCCAGCATTACCGCTAACGCCTACTACTGATGACATATTGATGATAGAGCCACTGCGCTGCTTAGCCATAATAGGAGTTACAGCGTGGATGAAGTTGAATGCCGACTTAAGGTTTACGTTGATAACGGCATCCCACTGAGCCTCCGACATACGCATCATAAGACCATCCTTAGTGATACCTGCGTTGTTTACAAGTACGTCGATACGACCGAAGTCCTCAACAACCTGCTTTACAACCTCGTGAGTCTCCTCGAAGTTTGCAGCGTTAGATGCATAAGCCTTAACCTTAACACCCATAGCCTCAATCTCCTTAACAGTCTCCTCAACAGCCTCGTTAACAGCCAAATCTGTGAATGCTACGTTAGCACCCTCCTGAGCAAAGCGAAGAGCAATCGCCTTACCGATACCACGACCAGCACCTGTTACAAGTGCTACCTTACCTTCCAAAAGTTTCATAGTCTAATCTATATCTCTTATATACCCGTGGTTAAGTAAAGCACCTCTACCCAACCACGGACTGTATTACGAAATTATTTGTTCTCCCACTTACGAAGAGCCACACAAGCGTTGTGACCACCGAAGCCCAAAGAGTTTGAAATAGCTACTGTGAGGTCAGCCTCAACCGCCTTGTTAGGAGTGTAGTCGAGGTCGCACTCTGGATCTGGGTTTGTAAGACCGATTGTAGGAGTTACAATACCATGGTGTAGCGACAACGCTGAAGCGATAAGCTCCACAGCACCTGTAGCACCAAGCATATGACCAGTGATAGACTTTGTAGATGTAATCTTTGCCTTCTTAGCAGCCTCCTCACCCATTGCAAGCTTGATAGCCTTAGTCTCGGCAGCATCGTTAAGTGGAGTACCTGTACCGTGAGCATTGATGTATAGAAGATCCTTCTCTGCATCAAACTGAGCCTCATCCAACGCCTGCTTGATAGCACGTGAAGCAGGGATACCATCTGGACGTGGAGCAGTGAAGTGGTGAGCATCGCAACTGTTGCCATAGCCTACAACCTCAGCGTAGATCTTAGCACCACGCTTCTGTGCGCTCTCCAACGACTCGAATACCATCATACCAGCACCCTCAGCGATAACAAAACCGTGACGGTCAGCCGAGAATGGCAATGATGCCTGAAGTGGATCCTCCGAGCGAGACAAAGCCTTGCTGTTAGCGAAACCACCGATAGCCAATGGATGAACCGACGCCTCAGCACCACCAGTAATGATAGCATCAGCATAGCCGTGCTTAATGGCACGATAAGCCTCACCAGCAGCGTGTGTACCTGTAGCACAAGCTGTTACAACAGGCAAACATACACCCTGAGCATTGTGAGAGATAGCCACATTACCAGATGCTATATTCGAAATCATCATAGGCACGAAGAATGGAGAGATACGACCAACACCCTCGTTAGCCATAACAAGAGTCTGGTTTACGAATGTATCCATACCACCGATACCAGAGCCAATGTAAACACCCAAACGCTCAGGCTCGATATTCTCACCGCTCTTAAGACCAGAGTCCTTCATAGCATCAGATGCAGCAGCCATCGCGTAGATACAGAATCTATCGCTACGGCGAGCAAGACCTGCATTAAGCTCATACTCTGACTGATCGAAATTCTTAATCTGACCAGCAACCTTCACAGGAAGATTGTACTCATCCCAACCCTTGATAAAATCGATACCGCAGACTCCCTCAACAAGATTCTTCCAAGTATCCTCAACATGGTTACCCACTGGTGTAATAGCACCAATACCAGTGATAACAACTCTCTGTTCCATCTAATTCTGTGTTGTTAAATTGTTTATGCAATAGTTATTTGTAAATAACTGTCGCTATAATCAAAATATTGTTGTTATACTAATTTATTTCGCCCACTCAATCACACAAGCACCAGTTGTAAATCCAGCACCAAAAGCACTGAACACCAACTTATCACCCTTCTGAAGTTTTCCTGCACGATTCAACTCGTCGAGGAGTGCAGGCAGAGCAGCAGATGAGATATTACCATAACGCTCGATGTTATGTGGTATACGCTCCTCGTCAACATTTAGGAAGTGACGAATAGACTCTATGATGCGGAGGTTTGCCTGATGCAACACGAAATATTTGATATCCTCAGCCTGAAGACCTGTCTCATTAAGGAGTTTGCGGATATCGCGACACGAGTTCTTCACAGCATACTTGAATACCTCACGACCATTCATCACCAAAGGCTCAAAATTCTCCTCCTTATCAATATAAGGGGTTGGCTCCAACTTACGCTGGTAGTACAGAACATCTGTTAAAGAGGTTGTCGTAAGACTTATAGCCTTTAGTTCATCGCCCTCAGTTACCACAGCAGCACCTGCGCCGTCACCAAACAACACAGATGTACTTCTATTCTGCCAACTTACCATACGCGATGGCTCCTCTGCACACACGATAAGGATATTCTTAGCCTTCTTGCAACGAATCTTATCCTCTGCCATATCCATAGCAAAAATGAAGCCCGCACACGCAGCATTAATATCCAAGGTAGGGCAGGTTGCGCCAATCTTACCCTGAATGATACAACTGAGTGCAGGAGTCACATACTCGTTCACTACGTTTGAACAGATGATAAAGTCGATATCCTTGGCAGTAAGGTTAGCATCTGCCAACGCCTTGTTAGCAGCATCAACAGCCATATCCTCCAACTTCTCTGACGAAATCACCAAACGCTCCTTGATACCAGTACGCTCTGTAATCCACTCGTCAGTGGTCTCAAGAAACTGCTCAAGCATGGTATTCGTCACACAACACTTTGGATGTGCCGATCCTGTTCCAATTATCTTCATCAAAAATATTTGTTAGTTAATAATATCTATCTATTCACCCATTGCCCAACTCAGCCCCTCCTTAAGCAAACTGCCATTCTCCTCATTCTCTAATTCGAACAATTTTGAATACCTCTTACCTAAGAACTCATCACAGCTCTTGCGTATTAATATACACATTTTTTTGTTAGGCGACGCAAAGATAATTATTTGCTCCTCTATATATCTATTTAATGTGGTAAATTTGTGTTTTCCGTGGTAAATTTGCATTATTTGTGGTAAATTGTTTTGAATTTTGCAGATTTTAACTACATTTGTTGCCTAAAAAATAGAAAAATGAAGCCTGTTACAGAGCGAGAAATTCCAAAATATATAGTCTCACGAAGATATATATCTGTGCTGATAGCCTCTATTCTTTTATTCTCAGCACTCTTTCTTCTTATCTACGAACCATTCTCTATGGCGGTATGGTTTGGAACGTCTCAGACACTAAATTTCAGTTTTACCATCCTCTTTTATCTGAGTTCGATTGTGGTACTTATCCTAAGCCGAACACTGATGTACACCGTCTACAATAGGTTGGATATTACGGTTATGACATATATGTGGTGGATTATGGCAGAGAACTTGGTTATCTCTCTGATATACACCCTTATCACCGTTAATTTCTTCCCAATGGCAGGCATCGCAACACCAACCATAGCCACACGTGCCCTAATGTGTGTTACGATTATCCTTGCACTACCTAATGCCTTTGTACTCTTCTATGCAGCCTATTGCGCTAAGTGTGAGGAACTTCAGGCATCACAATACCAATATCAGCAACTCGAAAAGGAGTATAGCTTACTCAATAGTAGCCAGAATAATATTCGCGCCTCTGTACCGAGAATCAACAACGCCCCAAAGATGATAAACCTACACGACAACAATGGTACTTTGCGCCTCTCTATCAACACGGACGCACTATACTACCTTGAGTCGGAGGATAACTATATTAAGGTCTACTATAAACATAAGGAGCGCATATTGTCATATATGTTGCGTTGTCGCACTCGTAGCGTTGAGGAGAGCCTAAAGGATACATCAATGGTACGATGCCACCGCTCGTACATAGTGAATATCAACAAGATACAATTATTGGAAGAGGATAAGCGTATGCACTATATCACGCTTAACGATAAGTCTATCAGCCGAATTCCAGTCTCAAAGAGCTACTACGACAAGGTTCTTGCCTCGCTTAATGCCCTCCAGGACCAGCAGTCAAAGACGGAGATCCTTGTCGATAGCAACGAACAATAGTTGCAATTAGGCGTTGCCTTTTATTTGCCTGAGGGGCCTAAGAGACACGAAGGGGAAAACTGAAAACTGAAAACTGAAAAGTTAGGTGTCTGCGACGCGTGTTTATAAAGTGAAAAGCGGCAGAAAGGGTTTTATTAATTACTAATTCCCCCTTAGGCCCCTTTTGCCCTTTCAGCGTAGCTGTCGCTTGGCACAAGCGATATATAAACATTAAGGGCAGCACAACCGAATTTCTTGTCAGAAGGGGCATAAATAATTAGTAATTAGTAGAGAGTAATTAGTAATAGTTTTGCTTGGCACAAGCGATATATAAACATTAAGGGTAGCACAACCTAATTTCTCAGGAGAAGGCTGCAGATACAACGCTCGGCAAAAATCCCGACGATGGGCTGTACTTGAGGTACTGCTCATTGTCGGGACTTTTTGTTAGCGGAAGTAGATGTCTGCCTTATCGTGAGAAATTTTACTCGTGGTGGTATGGCTCGTTTTTTAGAATCGTAAATGCTCGGTAGAGCTGCTCGGTGAAGATGGCACGCACGATCTGGTGCGAGAAGGTCATCTTAGATAGAGAGAGCTTGCTGTTTGAACGCTGGTAGACAGCATCTGAGAAGCCGTATGGGCCACCGATAACAAATACAAGGCGCTTAGTACCTGAGAGCATACGACGCTGGAGCATATCGGCAAACTCTATAGAGCGATATTCTGCACCGTGCTCGTCGAGAAGCATAAGGTGGTCGGAGTCGGTGATAAGTTTTAGTATCGCCTCACCCTCAAGACGTTTCTGCTCTGCCTCAGAGAGCTTTTTGGTATTACGCACATCTGCGATGGTTGTTATGGCAAAGCGCACATAGTGGTTTAGGCGCTTGGTGTACATCGAAACAAGAGCCTCAACCTCACGCATATCGGTTTTACCGACAACTATCAACTCTATATTCACTACTCAGCAACTGTTTTAGGTCGCATAATAGCGACAAGTACACCATTAGATAGTAGCAACATATTCTCGGCATCCATTTCATAGTGTGTTACGCTCTCAATTACATCGAAGTATTTGTTCTCCGCCTCGAAGTTTTCGCAAAGACGACGTGTTGAGCCGAGATTAGCAAAGCTAAGAGCACGCTTAGGAGTAACAATATATGTTGCAGTAAAACGGTTGCAATCGCCCTGACCTGAGACATTACCATTATCGTGTAGTAGCAGTGTGTAGCAATCGCCTTGTGGCACGACATCTCTACCCATAATCTGCACAAGCTGCCACTCTGTACCAACAAGAGGTTTCTCCAATTTTGCACGCTTACGACAGTCGCAACATCCAATCATTAGAGTCGCTAAAAGTATGGTTGTAAAAAATAAAAATGCTCTTTTCATACTATTTTCTAAATAATTGTTACCTTTGTAGTCGGAACAAAGATAATACAAATCAATTAAAAAGTTATAGAAAATGAAAAAAGTTATTGCATCACCATTGGCACCAAAGGCTGTTGGTCCATATTCACAGGCTATCGCACACGACGCAACTCTCTACATCTCTGGTCAGCTTCCTATCGACGGTGCTACTGGCAAGATGGCTGAGGGCGTAGAGGCTCAGACTCGTCAGGCGTTGACTAACCTTGGCTACATCCTTGAGGAGGCAGGCTACTCTTTCGACAATGTTGCTAAGACTACAGTTCTTTTGGCTGACATCGCAGACTTCGGCGCTATGAACGCAATCTATGCAGAGTTCTTCACAGGCGACAAGCCAGCTCGTATCTGCTACCAGGTTGCAGCATAGCCTATGGGCGCATTGGTTGAGATCGTCGCTATCGCTATTAAGTAGTTAGCTATCAACTAAAACAGTAAAGGGTTGTCCATCTGGATAACCCTTTATTATTATGTATATGTAGTTATGCTATCGTCCCCAACTCTCCCTGTCGAGCGAGCGGTAGCCTATAGCCTCTGAAATATGACTCGACTCGATATTTGCCTTACCCTCAAGGTCGGCTATTGTGCGTGCAACCTTAATGATGCGGTCGTAGGCTCGTGCCGAGAGGTTTAGGCGCGACATAGCAAACTCCAGTAGCTGGGCACACTCCTTATCCAGCGGCGCAAACTCACGCAACATCGAGCTATTCATCATTGCATTGCAGTGGATATTGAGTCCTTGAAATCTTTTGCGCTGAATCTCACGAGCCGCTACCACACGACGACGAATATCTGCACTCGACTCCACTACCTCGTTGCTCGACATAGCCGATATAGATACAGGCACAACTTCGATGTGCATATCAATTCTATCCATTAAAGGACCTGACACGTGCGACATATAGCGGTGTACTGCGGCTGCAGAGCAAGTACACTCCTTCGTTGGATGGTTATAGTAGCCACAAGGGCAGGGATTCATCGAGGCAATAAGCGTAAAGTTAGCTGGATAATCCACCGAGTACTTTGCGCGCGAGATATTTATATGTCTATCCTCCAACGGCTGACGCAACACCTCCAAAACATTACGTCCAAACTCTGGCATCTCATCCAAAAAGAGTACACCATTATGCGCTAACGACACCTCACCAGGCTGTGGCGACTGACCACCACCAATAAGAGCTACTTGTGAGGTCAGATGGTGTGGCGCACGGAAAGGACGCTGTGATATAAGACCGCGATGTGAGCCAATCTTACCCGCCACGGAGTGTATCTTTGTAGTCTCCAAAGCCTCATCCAAGGTCATAGGAGGCATAATCGTTGGCATACGTCGCGCAAGCATCGTCTTACCCGAACCTGGGGCTCCCACCATAATAACATTATGGCCACCCGCTGCAGCAATCTCCAACGCTCTCTTGACATATGCTTGACCCTTTACATCTGCAAAATCCTCGGCATATAACTCCTCGCCAACACCCTCATTATCAGTAGGAATATACTCAGTTACGATATATGGCTGACGGCCTTGAAGAATCTCGCAAAGCTCCAAAAGCGATTTAATTCCTATACACTCAACACCCTCAACGATAGCACCCTCGGCGCAATTCTCCTCAGGCATAAAGACTCGCTTAATGCCTCTATCACGCGCCAGTGCCACCAACGACAATACTCCCTTAACGGGGCGTAGCATACCATTGAGTGAAAGCTCTCCTATGAACATCGAGCCTTCAATAAGGTCGGATACAATCTGCTCGGTAGCGATAAGGATACCAACTGCAATAGGCAAATCATATTGCGAACCCTCCTTACGCAAGTCCGCTGGAGCAAGGTTCACAACTGTCTTCTTAGCAAGCAGCTTATATCCAGAGTTTTCAAACGCTGCTTGTATGCGCTCCTGACTCTCCTTAATGGTATTATCTGGAAGACCTACGATAGAGAGACCTATGCCACCACCCGCGACATTCACCTCGGCAGTGACCTCAACAGCCTCAATACCAGCTATTGCACCTGTATTTATTCTTACAAACATATCTTAAAATGGAGAGTCATCGAAATTCTGGCGACCAGGCATTGGTGACTGAATATCAAATTCACCACCTCCCGACATCATACCGCCACCTGAGAAGCCTCCACCCATACCAGCTGGTGGAACACCCATAGCAAAGCTTCCTGCCGAGCCATAATCGTCATACTCCTCCTTTGGTTGGTAGTTATCACGACCACCCATCACAGATGCTGTAACCGATGAATCGGCATCGGCAAACTTCGCCTGCTCCTTGATAAAGCGCAATGGCACATCTGTAACCTCACCATTACGGTGCTTAGCAATGATAATCTCGGCGATACCCGCTGTTGGTAGACCACTCTCGGTAGTTGTAAGGCCGTAATACTCAGGACGATGGATAAATGCTACCACATCGGCATCCTGCTCGATAGCTCCCGACTCACGAAGGTCCGAAAGCTGTGGTCGCTTCGAGCCACCACGGTTCTACACGTTACGGCTAAGCTGCGAGAGGGCTATGATAGGGACATTCAACTCCTTGGCAATAGCCTTCAGGGTACGCGAGATAAGCGACACCTCCTGCTCACGATTACCACGTGTTTCAGGTGTTGCTGCGGTCATAAGCTGTAGGTAGTCGATGATGATAAGTTTTATATCGTGCTGCGTCTTCAATCGGCGCGCCTTAGAGCGGAACTCATATACCGAGAGGGCTGGTGTATCATCCACAAAGAGTGGTGCACGACCAAGATCAACTGTATTTGCCTCAAGATGCTTCCACTGCTCTGCGCTAAGGTTACCCGTACGCAAATCCTTCGAGTTAAGCTGTGTCTCGGCAACAATAAGACGGTTCATCAACTGCACCGACGACATCTCCAGAGAGAAGAAGGCTACAGGTGTCTTAAACTCTACCGCCATATTACGCGCCATTGTAAGCACGAAGGCAGTCTTACCCATAGATGGTCGCGCTGCAATGATGATAAGGTCGGATGGCTGCCAACCGAGCGTGACGCTATCGATATCGGTGAAGCCAGAACGCACACCGTTATACTCACCCGCAGTCTTTGCCGCCTCCTCGATCTGTAGTAGCGCCTTACGCAAGATATCGGATGCCGACTGCACCGAGCGCTTCACATTACCCTCCGATACACGGAATATCTCCTGCTCGGCAAAGCCAATAAGCTCGGTTACATCTATCTCTTCGTCGTAGGAGCGACGCTGAATCTCTGTTGCTGAGCGTATCAACTCGCGCTGCACATACTTCTGCGCAATAATCTTGGCGTGAAACTCGATATGTGCTGCCGAAGCCACCTTCTGCGTAAGCTCCGCCATATATGGCGCACCACCCACCTTTTGAAGTAGCTTCTGAGCCTTCAAGCGCTCGGTCACAGTAAAGAGGTCGATAGCCTTCATCTCTATCGATAACTCCTGAATTGCCTTGAAGATAATACGGTGCTCCTCAAGGTAGAAGGTCTCCGCCTTGACATACTCCTGCACATCAATGATAGCATCCTTTTCGAGCATCAATGCACCCAACACCGCCTGCTCAAGCTCTATGGCTTGTGGTGGTACGGTAGCGTCCAAACCTGTCAACTCAGCAAATGCCTCACTATTTTTCTCCGAAGGTTTCTTATATTGTTTCGCCATAATTAGTCACACGAATTATAAAAACATCCACAAAATTAACTATTTTTCCGAGAACATCCCATATTTTACACCTACAATTTATTATTAGTTGTTACGAGTTATAAACAATACTCTGTTCATAATCTCCCTACAAACCTACAACTTTAGAAAAAAAGCACTATCTTTGCTAAAACTTACAATCACAAAATGAAAAGAGGGATATATACAAAAATAGCTACGGGTTTAACACTGTTTTTACTTCTGTTATTTGTTGCCACTCCTCAGCCTGTAAGAGCAGATAGCACATATACTAATGCTTTGAAAATCACGTTCCTATCGTGGTCTACGGGTAGTACAAAGATATCATACGAAAAGGCACTACCTCAACTTAAGCAGAGTGCTGAGATTTGTAGTGGTCTTATATCTGCTGGATATGACAAATATAAGAATGATCCTCTCGGTTTTTCACTTCGATATAGCCACAAATTCTTTGTTGGCAACTACGATGCAAACAAGCCTTTGCAGGGGGCATATATTCGTCCAGAAATTATATACTCCGATTATAAATATACCCACTCCGTAACTGGCGCTCGCACTCCTGCACGTATGTGTGCTTTGCTTGGTTCGGCAGGTTATCAGCACTGCTTTGGTCATTTTGTTGTGGATGGCTGGGTGGGTGGAGGCTACGCCTTTGGTAGAGCTTCCGAAACAGGCTATCACCACGGCTTCCAGCTATGGAAATGGTTTGGTAAGCGCAATGATAACATTGCGCTAAGCTTCAGTATTAGAATTGGTTACATTTGGTAAAAACATTATTATGGAATTTTTGAAGACTCTTGGAGCATCGTTGCTCGCATGGATTATTGGTTTTTTTCTACTTATTTTTGTAGTTATAACCTTGATAGTAGGAGCATTCTCTTCTCTTCCTACGGAGAATACTACTATTTCGAATGATAGTGTTCTATACATCGATTTTAACACACCTATTATCGATGCTCCAGCCACATCACTCTTTTCAACTATTGATTCCTCGATGAATATCGTTGAGCCTATTACGATGCTACAAGTATTGGCTACATTGGAGTATGCTGCCGAGGACGACAGAATCAAGGGTATATGTATTGCTCCTTCGGGCGACTACTCTTTGTCGTTGGCAAATATTGAGGAGCTGCGCAAGGCTTTGGAGATATTCAAAATATCTTCGGGTAAGTTTATTATAGCCTTCGACGATGTATACACACAGTCGGACTACTACCTAAGTACAGTTGCTGATATGATTATTGTAAACCCTGAGGGTAGTGTAGATTGGCGCGGTGTAGGTATTAGCAATATATTCTACAAAAATCTACTTGATAAACTTAATATTAGTGTAGATATCTTCCGTCCATCGTCATGCAAATATAAGAGTGCTGTAGAGCCATTCTTCTTAACTAAGATGTCGGATGCCAACCGTAAGCAGAGCGAGGAGCTTGTGGAGTCTTTGTGGCAGAGTATCTGCGAGGATATTGCCCTCAACCGAGGTTTAGATTCTGAAAAGCTAAAGCAGTATGCTAAGGATTTGTCTATCACGACGGTTGAGGATGCTTTGAATGCTGGAATGGTAGATATGATTGCCTACGAGGATACACTCTATAATATATATAAGGAGTATGGCATAGAAAAGGTAAATATTATATCTCTTGACCAGTATATTCTAAAACGCGCAGTACATACCTATACTGCAAATACCAAGAGTAACAACTTTAGCCATGAGAAATCGCCAATGTTGGCTATCATCTATGCTGATGGTGAGATTGTAGATGGCAACAAATATCAAGATAATGCTGTCTATGGTTCACGCCTTGCCAACGAGTTGCGTGCCGCACGCCTTGATAATAAGACTAAGGCTGTTGTTGTACGTGTGAACTCTCCTGGTGGCTCTGCCCTTGCTTCAGAGATAGCATGGCACGAGATGAAGCTACTTCAGGAGGTTAAACCAGTAGTTATATCTATGGGAGGTATGGCAGCAAGTGGTGGTTACTACATATCTACACCTGCCGACTATATCTTTGCAGATAAGTCTACCCTTACAGGTTCTATTGGAGTATTTGGTGTACTACCTAACTATGGACTCTTTCTCGAAAAGCGTCTCGGTATTACCTTCGACTCAGCAGCTACATCTGCAAATGCTGTAGGCTTGGCGGGTATAAAACCTCTCACACCACAGGAGCGTAAAAATTTATCGCAGAGTGTTGATAGAATTTATGATACCTTTACCGAGCATGTTGCCCAGGGACGTAATATGGCGCTTAGCGATGTATTAGAGATTTCGGAGGGCAGAGTATGGAGTGGTGTTATGGCAAAGGAGATAGGTCTTGTAGATGAGATTGGAGGTCTCCACGCTGCTATTAGCAAGGCAGTATCCTTGGCAGATATAGAGGGTAATTTTAAGATTTACGAGTTTATAGCACCTCGCTCTCCATTTGAGGAGTGGCTTAGTTCTTCATCGTTTGTACTTGCTAAAGATTTAGGTATCGACTATGATATCTATGGTGAGGAGCTACGAGAGATTTTAAGCCAGATGCCTATACTTACCTCTATGTCTGGTATTAGGACACAGCACTATGGTAATATGAATATTGAGTTTTAATTAAAGATATATATTAATATGAATGAGAAGTTAGAGGAGTTATTGCGTAGCATTATACACCCCGAGACAGAGCGTAACATTGTAGATAGTGGTTTTGTAGATCGTGCCGACTTGGGTGAGGATGGTTCTGTGGCTATCACTCTCCGCTTTCAGAAGGCTCGCGACCCATTTGCTCAGAAGATTAAGCGTCAGGTTGAGGAGCTTATGGAGCGTAGTTTTCCTGAGAGTAAGTGTATGGTTATCATCCGTGAGGCAGCACCTAAGCCACGCCGTCAGGAGAACCCATCAACCACAACAGATATATGTCGCGTTATAGCTATTGCTTCGGGTAAGGGAGGTGTTGGTAAATCTACGGTTACAGCCAATCTTGCAGTAGCTTTACGCCAACGAGGCTACAATGTTGGTATTGTTGATGCCGATATTTATGGTCCATCTCAGACTAAGATGTTTGGTGTTGAGGGATATGTTCCAGATGCAGAGCGCGACGAGAATGGTAACGACTTCATTATTCCTGCACAATCTTATGGTATTAAGATTATGTCTATTGGTTTCTTTATTCGTCCTACTGATGCCCTTATGTGGCGTGGTGGTATGGCTGTGAATGCTCTTCATCAGCTTATTCACCAGACACGCTGGGGTAAGTTGGATTACTTGTTGGTTGACCTGCCTCCAGGAACGGGTGATATTCACCTCTCTATTATTAACGAGCTTAAGATTTCGGGTGCTGTTATAGTCTCTACACCTCAGCAGATTGCTGTTGCGGATGTTGTTCGTGGTGTTGAGATGTTCCGTCACGAGCAGGTTAACATTCCTGTTTTGGGTATTGTTGAGAATATGGCGTGGTTCACTCCTGAGGAGCTTCCCGATAATAGATACTACATCTTTGGTAAAGGTGGTGCTAAGCGATATGCTGAGCAGGTAGGTGTTGATTTGCTTGGTGAGGTGCCAATCATCCAATCTATTATGGAGGGTGGTGACGAGGGTCGCCCTGCAGGTAATTTTGATCCACGAGTTGAGAAATACTATGCAGAGATTGCTGCAACCATTGTTAACAAACTCCCTGCGGAGTGTTAATATTTGCGTTGAAAAAAGTTGAGTAATTTTTGAAAAATAGATTTGCAAGTTTAGAGACGGTCGCTGTATATACGGCCGTCTCTTTTTTGCAAGTAAAAGACAATAATTTTCTATCAACATCTAAAACCATACTTAGACTATTATAGTAAACAGTCGCTGTTAATAATTATTCAGTGTTGATATGTTCATATAGTTTTTAACATATGTCTATACTTATTTTTATTTTATTGATTATTAAACAATTATAAGTTAAAAATAATAAACAATACAAAATAATATATGTTGATAAACTCCTATATTAACACTTATTAACACAATTAACAGAGATTATTATTATTTTAATTTTTATTTAATATATATAAAGTATAAAAAGAATAAAAATATAATGTTGACAAGTCGGGCGGGTGGTTGAAATTTTTTGCATGCGCATCCCTCTATCACCTAATATGCGTTGTCTACAGACAACACTAAATATATTGAAGTTTTCACTACAATTATAACCTAAGTTATAAAGGCCTAAAAATTATATCATCACGAATATAGCCCTACAATAAAAAAAATTTAGTATATTTGCGTAATTTTAGGCTAAACATTGTTTTTATGCAAATAGCTAATAGTAAAATAGAGGAGCTTAGGAATATGCTCCAGGAGCCCAAAAACATTGTTATTCTATCGCACACTAACCCTGATGGAGATGCTATAGGATCCTCTTTGGCTTGGGCCGAAATACTAAGAAGCAAAGGTCACACAGTGAACTGTGTAGTGCCTAATAGATATCCATACTATTTGGAGTTTATGCCTGCCATTAGCACTATGTTGCTATACAAGGATGATAAATTGGGTATTGTGGATAGTGTAGTCAAGGGTGCAGATATAATCTTCTGCCTCGACTTCCATACTATGACTCGTTTAGATGGCCTTGGAGAGGTGATAGGTGAAAATAGTCACGCAAAGCGCGTACTCATAGATCACCATTTGGATCCTAACGAGGATTTTGACCTTATGATATCATACCCAGCGGCATCAAGTACTTGCTATCTTGTAGCAACCATCATTAAGGAGTTGTATGGCGAGGAGGCATTTACACAGTCTATGGCTGAGAATCTCTTTGTGGGTATGATGACAGATACTGGAAACTTCGCCTTCTCGAACATTACTCCAGATCTCTTCCGTATGGTAGCTGTGTTGGCCTCTACAGGTATTAGTATTCCTACTATCCATAACAACGTATATAACTCATTTACAGAGGGACGTGCACGTTTGTTTGGTTATGTTATTAACCGTAAGATGAAGATATTTCATAATGGCACTGTGGCCTATATGTCGCTTACAAGTGATGAGCTTAAGCGCTTCTGGTTCCAGCAGGGTGACTCTGAGGGTTTTGTGAACTATCCACTTACTATTAAGAAGATGAAGATTTCGGCTATCTTCACCGAGCATGCCGATAATATCCGAGTATCGTTGCGCTCACGCGGAGATATTGATGTAAATATCTTTGCACAGCGTTACTTCAATGGCGGTGGCCATAAGAATGCTGCGGGTGGTAAGTCGTTTATGTCGATGGAGGATACAATCAAACACTTTGAGAAGGCTATTAAGGAGTACAGCCGTGAGGGTAACATATAGTTTACTTTTAATGTGATGTAAGATATTAATAGATTGAGAGTTAAGAAATAAAAGTAAAAAATAGATAAAATGTTCAAAACTTATTTTCGACTACTTGGCTTTGCAAAGCCTCTAAGTCGCTACACTATCCCTTATTTTATTTTTGCGGCGTTGCATGCGTTGTTTAATACCTTCAACTACGCGATGATTATCCCTATCCTGAATGCGATGTTTAATTCGACAGGGGGATTTGTATTTACACCGGTATATGTTTTACCTCAGATATCTATCAACGAGGATGGCCTAAATACTATCATTTCATATCTCTACACACATATGTTTGGTGAGGAGTTCGTGCAGATGAAATTCCTTGGTATGCTTGGTGGTGTGTTGGTATGTATGAATCTTTTTAGTAACCTCTTCCGTTATGCTGCAGCAATGACTGTTGAGAATCTAAGAATCAACACTTTGCGTCGTATGCGTAACGAGATGTTTGCCAACGTGGCGAATATGAATGTAGGTTACTTCAGCAACCAGCGTAAGGGTGATATTATGTCGAAGATTACTCAGGATGTAATGGTAGTGCAGTATTGTATTACTAACACTCTTCAAGTTGCCTTCCGTGATCCACTACTTATCATCGGTTACTTGACTTTGATGATTGGTATTTCTTGGGAGTTGTCACTCTTTGCCGTACTCTTCCTTCCTATCGTAGGTCTTGTTATTGGTCGTATTGTAAAGCGTCTTCGTCACCCAGCAAAGCGTGGTCAGGAGCGTATGGCAGACTTGGTATCTGTTGTTGATGAGTCTTTGGGAGGTATTAAGATTGTTAAGGGCTACAACGCTACTAACTTTATAGTAGATAAGTTCAAGAAGATTAATGCCGATATGTCACGCTTGTTACTCTCTATGGCGCGTCGTCAGCAGTTGGCATCGCCTATGAGTGAGTTCTTAGGTCTTACAGCCGTAGCCTTGATATTGGTATTTGGTGGTAAGCTCGTAGAGAGTGGTATTGTTACAGGTGCTGGTTTTATCGCTTTCGTAGCAGCCTTCTCGCAGATTACACGTCCTTTGCGCTCGTTTATCGACCAGTTTGCTAATATCAATCAGGGTGTGGCAGCAGGTGAGCGTATCTTCACTATCATAGATGCTGAGAATGAGGTTAAGGATAAGGAGAATGCAGTAGAGTTTGAGGGTTTGAAGGACTCTATTGAGCTTCGTAATGTAGAGTTCTCTTACGATGGCGATAGAAAGGTTATCAAGGGTGTAAACATCAAGATTAAGCGAGGTGAGACCATTGCCTTGGTAGGACCATCGGGAGGTGGTAAGTCTACACTTAGTGAGCTTATACCACGTTTCTACGATGTTGATGGTGGTGATGTATTGTTTGATGGTATCTCTGTTAAGGAGTATAGTCAGGAGTCGCTTCGTGCAAAGATGAGTATTGTATCTCAGGAGACAGTTCTCTTTAACGATACTATCGAGGGTAATATCCTTATGGGTCGTCCTACAGCTACACGTGAGGAGGTTATCGAGGCCTCTAAGGTTGCTAATGCACATGGCTTTATTATGGATAGTACCGAGGGTTACGATACAAATATTGGTGATCGTGGTACAAAGCTATCAGGTGGTCAGCGTCAGCGACTTAGCATTGCCCGTGCGGTGTTGAAGAACCCAGAGATTTTGATTCTCGATGAGGCTACATCTGCACTTGATACCGAGAGCGAGAAGCTCGTGCAGGATGCTCTTACAAATCTATTGAAGGGACGTACCTCTATCGTTATTGCACACCGTCTAAGCACTATCTATAATGCCGATAGAATATATGTTATCGATGATGGATGTGTTGCTGAGGAGGGTACACACAGTGAGTTGTTGGAGAAGGGTGGCATCTATGCTCACCTTATCGAGATGCAGAGCTTCACTTAGTAGTTAGGATGAAGAGGGCTATTATCATAGGGGCATCATCGGGTATAGGTCGTGCAGTAGCTTCACTACTTGTGGAGCGAGGTTGGCATATTGCTATCACGGCACGACGTAGCGAGGCTCTGGATGAGCTTAGGGTTATGTATGGTGCTGATAGAGTGATGACCCTACCTATGGATGTCACCAAGGATGATGCAATCCAGCAGCTTGATACTCTTCTTAACGATTTTGGAGCTCCTGATCTCCTCTTCTACGCCTCAGGTATAGGTGGTCAAAATCGTGAACTTGATATAGAGCAGGAGTTGGATATTATACGTACCAACTGTGAGGGTATGGTGCGTGTTGTAGACCACTTCGTAAACTATGTGCGCCGTAGCAAGGAGTATGACAAGCGTCGTAAGGCACATATAGCTGTTATCACCTCAGTGGCTGGTACGCGAGGTATAGGCACTGCGGCAGCATATTCGGCATCTAAGGCTATGCAGAGTGAGTATATCACCGCCTTAGCGCAGCTATGCTCTATGGAGAAGATTTATGCCCGCTTTACCGATATACGCCCAGGTTTTGTGAAGACACCAATCCTTAACCCTGAGAAGCACTACCCTATGCTTATCAGCGTAGAGCGTGCAGCACAGCATATCCTACGCGGTCTTAAGCGTAGGAAGCGAGTATTAATCTTTGATTGGAGATTTAAGCTTCTTGTATTTTTCTGGCACCTTATCCCACGATTTATATGGGAGAGGCTCAGCATTAAGAACTAAGGCTCAAAATTACATCTTAAGGCTATAGGCGCAGGTCTACCATCTTTTATCTTTTGTATCATCACATCGAGGTATCGTTGGATGTCGTCGCGTAGTTGCTTATAGAGTGGCGAGTCTGTATAGTTCTCGTTATCGAGCAACACATCCTTTATCGAACGAAGGGTATTTGTGTAGTTCTGCAACTCATTTTTAAGGGCTATACCCGTCACCTTTGAGTTATTAATCTTTGCAATAGAGAGCTGGCGTAGCTTATCACATACCGATGTAAGCAGTGGTATCATAACATTATCCATCAGGGTATGACCGTGCATATATAGATAGCAGTTCTCTCTTGTAACGCCACGCTTCTCTAACTTTTTAGTTAGGATATCTAACCTATCACCCATATCGGGATTATCCCTATTCAATGCCTCACATCTGCGCTCTACGTTGCGCTGTAGCCACGCTAAGCTACTCTCGCCATTGTGGCGTATATCCACATAATTTAGGCGCACAGAGGCACGAAATTCGGCAAGCGTAAATAGATTTTCACGATGGTGCTCTGCCGAGTAGACATACCATATAAATAGAGGATATATAACCTTCGAATACTCTGCCATAAAGCGCACAAAGTCGAAGATGCGAGTATCATTCTTCGTCACCTTCACGCAGACGTTGTGCAACGATGGCGCATAGCATAGATAATTTTCGGTGGCATAGGTGTATGTATGAAACATATTCTTTGCCTCTAATACCCTTTTAGATTGCTCTGTAGAGCCATTAAAGAGGTAGTCGAAATCGGAGTCCACGCATAGCAACGTCTCCTCCTCGTTGCAATGCCCCAACATCGAGAGAAGCACCTGCTTACCCTTAGGCAGGTCGTCACGATTAGGTACAGAGATTTCGAAACGAAGATATGGATTCTTGAAGTGGTCGAATATACCTCTCCAAAATGCCACATCCTCATATCCCTCGACATAGACATGCACCAAGTACCTATCATCCTCTGGAGGGAGGATATCAGGTAGTTTGTTGGGGTCATACCAATCCAACTCGTTAGCTCTTCTATATCGTTTCTTTGTATTCACGATGGTAAAGTTACAAAATTTTTATAACTTTGACCAATAAAAATTAAAATATATGGCAAACGATTGGAAAGATAGATTGGGTGTGGTCTTCTCTACCAACCCAAATTTCGCATACGATACCGCCTCTGAGGAGGATGAAGCTACCCTACCACCCAACAAGCAAAACCTCAAGGTATGGCTTGATCGCCTTAAGGGAGGTCGTGTAGCTACTGTTGTTCGTGGTTTTGTAGGCTCTCAGGATGACCTTGCAGAACTTGGTAAGGAGCTTAAAAAGAGTTGCGGTGTGGGAGGCACAGCCAAAGATGGCGAGATTATTATCCAGGGCGACCACCGCGATAGAGTCATCGAGCTACTCACCAAAGCGGGGTATAAAACTAAGCGCGCCGGCGGATAGTAATTTCTTGTGATAAGGGGTCGATTGCGGCCCCTAACAAAAAAGGCGACAATGGGACGTACGTTCAAGTACTACCCATCGTCGCCTTTTTCGCCGAGTGTAGCACTCGGCGCCCTTCTGACAAGAAATTGGGTCTCGCGCTTGGGAAGGTTTGTGTTGTTAAAAGGCGCAGTCAAAAGAGAATTAGTAGAGAGTAATTAGTAATGGTTAAAAGGCTTTGCCTTTTTATAAAACTTATGCGAAGCATACCATACTTTTCACTTTTCACCTTTCAGTTTTCAGTTAAAAAAAAGTGTCCAACAAAACTGCTGGACACTACTCTTATAAACCAAAGGTCTGTTTACACAGTCATTACCTCTTTCTCCTTCTTCTCAAGCTCAGCATCGAGTACCTTGGTGAACTTCTCAAGGAGTTTTTGAACCTGTGCCTCGCCATCCTTCTGCTCATCCTCAGACATACCCTCCTTCTGAGCCTTCTTGAATGCCTCAACAGCATCGCGGCGTGCGTTACGGAGGCTGATACGTGCAGTCTCGCCCTCAGCCTTAACCTTCTTTACGATCTCCTTACGACGCTCCTCAGTAAGAGGAGGAATAGAGAGGCGGATATGCTCACCGTTATTCGATGGTGTAAGACCGATGTTAGAGTCGATAATAGCCTTCTCGATAGGGCGAATCATATTCTTATCCCAAGGCTGGATAAGCACTGTCTTTGCATCTGGTACTGTGACACTCGCAACACCTGACACAGGGGTCTGTGAGCCATAGTAGTCGATAAATACACCGTTAAGAACATTAACAGATGCCTTGCCTGCGCGGAGGTTTAGCAACTCCTCGACAAGGTGGTCAACGGCACGCTGCATACGGTCGGTTGCCTCGTTTAGAATAGTCTTGGTATCCATAATAGTCTTTTTTATATTGTTTTATTTCAATGCCTCAGTAATAGCGTTGTCAATAGCCTTAGCAACATCCTCGTCATAGCCTACAGCTACATATACGACCTTGCCATCCTTGCCTGCGACAACACTGCGTGGGATATAGTTAGATGCATACTTCTTGTATATCGACTGGTCGCCATCCAAACCGATAGGAAATGTGTAGCCCATCTTATCGATGAATGCCTCTACAGTCTCGCGCTTCTCGCCACGCGAGATAGGAAGCACAACCACATCCTTACCTGCAAAACGGTCGATAACATCCTTCTGTAGGTGCGACATCTCCTGACGACAAGGAGGACACCATGTAGCCCAGAAGTTAACTAACACAACCTTACCACGAAGTTCTGATAGTGTGATGCGTGAGCCATCAAGCATCTCTACAGTGAAGTCTGGTGCTACATCGCCAGCGTGGATAAGTGTTGTTGCCTCGATATCAGCCTGTGCTGTAGGAGTACTGCTATTTGTAGCCTTAGCCTCTACAGGCCAGAAGATAATAGCCACCACAAGGGCTATAAGCACCAAGAGTAGTGCCGATAGCGTGAGTGTTGAACCACGCTTCTTATATGTTCTCTTAATAGCCATAATACATTAAATATTAAAGTGTTACAACAGTTCCAATATTCTCGCCTGCAACCACCTTCTCAAGGTTGCCTATAGTATCCATATCGAAAACTATTAGCGATAGGTTGTTCTCGCGGCATAGCGTGAACGCTGTCTGGTCCATAACCTTTAGGCGACGTGCGATGACCTCGTCGAAGGTGATAGTATCAAACTTAGTAGCAGTAGGATCCTTCTCTGGATCTGCGGTGTAAATACCATCTACGCGAGTACCCTTGAACATAACCTCTGCCTCAATCTCTATGCCACGAAGTGCCGATGCGGTGTCGGTTGAGAAGTAAGGGTTGGATGTGCCACCACCGATGATAACCACATATCCTGCCTCAAGATACTCGATAGCCTTAGCCTTTGAGTAATACTCGCCAATAGGCTCCATACGGATAGATGTTAGCACCTTAGCCTTTACACCTGCCGACTCAAGGGCTGACTGCAACGCAAGTGAGTTGATAATTGTAGCGAGCATACCCATCTGGTCGCCCTTCACGCGGTCGAAGCCACGACCTGCACCCTGGATGCCACGGAAGATGTTACCGCCACCGATGACAATACCTATCTCCACGCCCATCTCCTTGATGCGCTTAATCTGCTCGGCGTAGGCATTTAGCACCTCTACGTCGTGACCATAATTCTGCTTACCCTGCAACGACTCACCACTGAGTTTGAGTAGTATTCTGCGATATTTTGAAATTGCCATAATATGAATACAATTTGATTAAATTATGCGAAGATAGTTATTTTTGTCAAAATCTACAACTTTTTATCTATTGAATTTTGATTTTAGTGGTTCAAAACAATCTTTTTACCTCGATAGGAGAGTGCTTTATAAAAAAATCACTATATTTGTAAATTGATAATAATTGCAGCAACGGGTTGCAAAAGGAGGAAGAGATGAGTGCAGAGTACAACTATCTATATCGGGTGAATAACCCTGAGGAGCTACGTAAGTTAAGTCTCAAGGAGTTGAGGGCTTATGCTGACGAGTTGCGTCGTTATATCATCGAGTGTTGTGCTGTGAACCCTGGACACCTCGGTTCAAGTCTCGGTACGGTGGAGCTAACGGTTGCTTTGCACTATGTCTACCAGATGCCCGATGATCGTATTGTTTGGGATGTTGGTCATCAGGCCTATGCCCATAAGATTATCACCGAGCGTAGGGATCTCTTCAAGAGTAATCGCACCTATGGTGGTATCAGTGGCTTCCCGCGTATGGCGGAGAGCAAGTACGACTCCTTTGGTGCTGGACACTCTTCGGTGAGTATTTCGGCAGCCTTTGGTATTGCTAAGTCATTGGAGATGAGTGGTGATAACAATCACGTAGTTGCTGTCATTGGCGATGGTGCGCTTACGGGAGGTCTCGCCTTTGAGGGACTTAACAATGCTGGTGCATCGCCCAAGACAGATTTATTGGTTATCCTCAACGACAACGAGATGTCTATCGACGAGCCAGCAGGAGCGTTGGATCGCTATTTGGTGCGTATCTCCACCTCGCGTTGGTATAATAATTTGAAGAGTACGCTCTGGCGTTGGTTGTCTGTAGTACCTCCGGTGCATCGCTTTATTCGCAAGACTGGTAATGCTGTAAAGCAGGGACTCCTCAAAAATAGTAACCTCTTCGAGAGCCTTAACTTCCGTTACTTCGGCCCTATCGATGGTCACGATATTGATACTCTTGTGAATACACTTACGGCATTGAAGGCTATAGGTGGTCCAAAGTTGTTGCATATCAAGACTAAGAAGGGTAAGGGTTATGCTACGGCAGAGGCAAATCCAGCGGTATGGCACGCCCCAGGTCGTTTCGATGTAGCTACAGGTGAGCGTGTTAAGAGCGCTTATAGTGCTGACCGCTATCAGGATGTCTTTGGCGCTACGTTGCTCGACCTTGCCAAGGAGGATGAGCGTATTGTGGGTGTTACGCCCGCTATGCCTTCGGGCTGTTCGATGAATATTATGATGCGCGAGATGCCGTCGAGATGCTTCGATGTGGGTATCGCTGAGGGACACGCTGTGACCTTCTCGGCAGGTCTTGCGGTGGGTGGCAGTCGCCCATTCTGCAATATCTACTCCTCGTTTATGCAGCGCGCCTACGATAATGTTATCCACGACGTGGCACTTCAAAATTTGCCCGTTGTGCTATGCCTCGATCGTGCTGGTATCGTTGGCGAGGATGGTGCGACACATCACGGAGCCTTTGACCTTGCCTATTTGAGCTGTGTGCCAAATATCACTATTGCAGCACCTCGCAACGAGTGGATGTTGCGCCAGATGATGTACACTGCCTCTAAGGCCGACGGCCCTACTGTTATACGCTATCCACGCGGTATTGGCGAGGGTGTGGAGTGGAGGAATACCCCATTTACCACCATTGAAAAGGGTCGTGGTGAGCAGTTGCGTGAGGGTAGTGAGGTGGCTATCGTTGCTATTGGCACTATGGCAAATGTCGCTATGAGGGCCGCAGAACGTAGTGAGCGCAGTGTTGCTGTCTACGATTTGCGCTATGTTAAACCGCTTGATACTGAGCTATTAAACGATATTGCATCGCGTTTCGATAAGATTATTACCATCGAGGATGGTGTTATTCGTGGCGGTGTTGGCGAGAGTGTCTCAGCATATATCGCTCGCTTGGGCTGCAAAGCGAAGGTTGTAAATCTCGGTATTGATGATAGCTTTGTGGAGCACGGCAAACCTTCGGAGTTGTATGCCGAGTGTGGTTATGACGAGGAGGCTTTGCTTCAAACAATAAGTAAAATGTAGAATAGGTATGTTTGAGTTAGAAAAGAGTATAATCGAGGAGGCGTGGAACGACCGTTCTATGCTTCAGAATGAGGATGTTAAGGATGCTATACGCCGTGTTGTGGAGGCTGTAGATAAGGGAGCTTTGCGTTGTGCTGAGCCTATCGACTTGGAGAAGAGCGAGTGGCAGGTTAACGAGTGGGTTAAGAAGGCAATCATTATGTACTTCCCTATCCAGACTATGCGCACTATGACAGCTGGCGAGTTGGAGTGGTACGATAAGATGGAGCTTAAGCGTGGTTACGAGGAGCTGGGTGTTCGCGTTGTGCCTCAGGCTGTTGCTCGTTATGGCGCATATATCGCCCCAGGAGCTATCCTTATGCCTTCGTATGTTAATATCGGTGCTTACGTTGATAGTGGCACTATGGTTGATACGTGGGCTACGGTGGGCTCTTGCGCTCAGATTGGTAAGAATGTGCACCTTAGTGGTGGCGTGGGTATTGGTGGCGTGTTGGAGCCTGTGCAGGCATCACCAGTTATTATCGAGGATAACTGTTTTATCGGCTCGCGCTCTATTGTTGTTGAGGGTGCACACGTATGCCGTGAGGCTGTCCTCGGCTCAAATACCGTTATCACAGGCTCAACACATATTATCGACGTAACGGGCCCAGAGCCAGTGGAGTATAAGGGCTATGTCCCACCACGCTCGGTAGTAGTTTCGGGTACATACAATAAGAAGTTCCCTGCAGGCGAGTATGGCGTTCAGTGTGCCTTGATTATCGGCAGAAGAAAGGAGTCCACAGATAAGAAGACCTCGCTCAACGATTGCTTACGCGATTTTGCTATTTCGTAGCGAGGGGGTGGAAGTGCATATAAAACGAGGATGGTTCCATTTCTTGGGGTTATCCTCGTTTTGTCTTATTATACGGAGGGTAATATTTAAGCAATAGACTATAATTTGTGTTATTCATCGTTATTTAATTTTGTAAATTAAGAAATAATTGCTAATTTTGTGTACGTATTGGTTTGAGAGATTATAATTTTATAGGTTTAACCTCAGCCGATATGCTGAATTTAAGACAACTATTAACTTAAACTACTATAATTATGGAAAACACTAATCCTACAAACAATCAGCCGCCGTTAGCTCCTAATAACTATCTTGTATGGGCTATCCTTGCAACAATTCTATGCTGCTGGCCATTGGGCATTCCTGCTATTGTATATGCGGCTAAAGTCGATAAGTTGTGGTATGCAGGTTATCGTAATGAGGCTCTTGCGGCATCGAACAATGCTAAGAAGTGGACTCTTATTGCAGCAATTACAGGTGCAGTAGTTGTTGTTCTTTACGTTATATTTGTGTTTGTAGTAGGTATTGGTGTTGCTGCTGAGGCTGCAAGCTACTCAGACTACTACTACTATTAATAGATGAAGCGATTTCTAAAACCCACTACACTTTTGTTGGTAGTGGGTTTATTTTTATTAATTATACTATACTATAAGGTCAACCCTGCAACATCTACACTAATGCCAAAGTGTCCATTTAAGATGTTGACTGGGTATGACTGCCCCTCGTGTGGTGTGCAGCGTGTGGTCCACTTGGTGATGCATGGTGAGTTTATAGATGCCTTTCTACTCAATCCATTCCTCTTCTTGGTTGCTCCATATCTGTTGGCGATAATATATGTGAAGATATCGCACGATAGATTTGCTGTGGCTATTAAGCCGTATGTATGCCACCATATAGGAATATATACCTATATTGCCCTCTATTTTATATGGTGGGTGGTAAGAAATACTGCGTTTTGGCATAATCTGATAGGTTAGGATTTTGAAAGATATGGTGTGAGGTTGCTACAATTTTGTTGGCAACCTCGCATTCTATTATGTTGCCGACTTATTATCGTCGTTTTATTGGTGAATATTCACCTATTTTTGCGAATATAATCTCTTTATAGTTACTACGTTTAACAAAAAATTCTTACCTTTGCATTTTAGAAACAAAACCTAACGATATATGATTACTAAAATCGAACAAATATTAGCCGAGATCGAGGCGTTTGCGCCTAAGAGTGCCGCTGAGGTTGAGGCGTTCCGCATTAAGATTTTGGGCAAGAAGGGCGAGCTTGGAGCCTTGATGGAGGAGTTCAAAGCAGTGCCTGCAGAGCAGAAGCGAGAGCTTGGTCAGAAGCTTAACAACCTCAAGAATGTGGCTACCGAGCGTATCAACACCCTAAAGGAGGAGTTGGGCAATGCCGCTGCGATGAGTGCATCGAAGATTGACGATATGACACGCCCAGGCTCTGAGGAGGCTGTAGGCTCACGCCACCCTATCTCAATCGTTAAGAATGAGATTGTTAGCATCTTCTCGCGCCTTGGTTACACCGTAGCCGATGGTCCAGAGATTGAGGACGACTGGCACGTGTTCTCGGCGCTTAACTTCCCACCTGAGCATCCAGCGCGTGATATGCAGGATACCTTCTTTATCGAGAGCCGTCCTGATGTGGTGTTGCGTACCCACACATCATCTATTCAGGTGCGTACTATGGAGCGTCAGAAGCCACCTATCCGCGTAATATGCCCAGGACGTGTGTTCCGTAACGAGGCTATCTCATACCGAGCACACTGTATCTTCCACCAGATTGAGGGTCTCTACATCGACCGTAATGTATCGTTTGCCGATATGAAGCAGTCGTTGTTGTACTTCGCGAAGGAGCTATTTGGTGAGCAGGCACAGATTCGTATGCGTCCTTCATACTTCCCATTTACTGAGCCATCAGCAGAGGTAGATGTATCTTGCTCTATCTGCGGTGGTAAGGGCTGCGGCGTATGTAAGGGTACTGGTTGGTTGGAGATTATGGGTTGCGGTATGGTTGACCCTAATGTCCTCACAGCTAATAATATCGATCCAAAGGAGTTCTCAGGCTTCGCGTTTGGTATGGGTATTGAGCGTATCGCAATGCTTAAGTATGGTGTTGGCGACTTGCGCTTGTACTTCGAGAACGATGTTCGTTTCCTAAACCAGTTTGAGTCTGCCCTCTAATAGTATTATAGGAGATTAGACAAGGTGAGGGTGGCTAATGTCTTTTTGGTCACCCTTATATTTTTAGATATGAGAAGGCTAAGGGTTATATTTTTGGTGTTAGTGGTTGTTATGGTGGTAGTCTCTACCGCTATAGCACAAGAGTACACTACCCTACCCGACTCTACATCGGTTGGCTATCGCCATATAGATGCTGTCAAGGAGCTCTCCATTCGTCGTGATACGCTTAAGGCGCGTCATATATGGGGAGAGATTATCGAAAAGGATAGCACCTACTCACCAGCGTTGTACTACCTTAGTATCACCGATAGCGACCGTGATGCGAGCTTGCGTTATGCCCATCGTGCCTTCGCATCGGATAGCACTAATAAGTGGTACACCTCAAATTATGCCGAACGACTTATTACATCGGGTATGTATACTCGCGCCATACCCATCTTCCGTCGTCTGATGCGCTTGGATCCAACGAATATTCGTTCGTACCACGCCCTTGCGGTTATCTATGGTTATAGTGGTATGCCCTATTCGGCAATATCGGTGCTCGACTCTGCCGAGTTGCGTATTGGATACAACTACTATCTTGCCGATATAAAGCAGGAACTACTACTCTCAACACGCCAATATGAGCGTGCCATAAGTGAGGGTGTGCGACGTATCGAGGAGCACCCATACGATGTTGATGCAGTCACAAAGCTGGCAGGTGTATATGCAGTTTCGGGCCGTGATTCGTTGGCTCGAGCCACGTATGATAGGGCCTTCAAGCTCGACACTACAAACGTGAACACCATCACTGCCATTGCTGACTACTACTCGCATATTGGAAATACTATCCGTATGCTCGACTATGAGCAGCACCTCTTCCGTAGCGATAAGCTCGACGTAGCTACAAAGCTACACCGTCTATCGCAGTACACCGCCGATATGAACTTCTATGCCGCGAACTATTATCGTGTGGGTGGCATCATTCACCAGTTGGCCATCTCATACCCTAAGAATCGCGATATTATAGGTATCTATGCTCAGCATCTTATATATGGTGGCGAGCAGGAGACGGCCTTGGAGTATCTGTTGCGCCACCTTGAGGACGATAATGTAGGTCCTGCAGACTACCTCTTGGTTATCCAATTGGAGCGCCATCTGGGTAAGCAGGAGCTGATGGATAGGGATTTAGCTCGCGGTATGGAGCTCTTCCCTCGCAGTATCGAGCTTGTGTCGTTGTACTCCTATATACGTAGTGAACAGGGTGACTATAAGTCGGCTATTGCTGTTCTGGAGAGGGCCTCTAAGGGTGTTGAGGATCCTATTAAGCGTAGCTCGTTGCTGGGAAATATTGGAGATTTGTATCACGAGATGGGTGAGGATAATAGGGCCTTTCGCTACTATAAGCGTGCCCTCTCTCTCGATGCAGATAACGCGCTGGTTTTGAATAACTATGCCTATTTCTTAAGCCTTTTGAATAGGGATTTAGACAAGGCACTTGTAATGGCAGAGCGTGCCATAGAGCTTCAGCCAAACAATGCCTCGTATGTCGACACCTATGCTTGGGTGTTGCACCGATTGGGGCGCAATGAGGAGGCTAAGAGGGTTATGCGTCAGGCGCTCACCCTAAGTTCGCAGATGGATGAATCGTTGCTGATGCACTATGCCGATATATTGTGGGCGTTGGGCGAGGAGTTTATGGCTGAGACCTATTGGCAGAAGGCTGTTGAGCGTGGCTACGATAAAGCGTTGATGGAGGCACACATTAAGGAGATAAAATCGAAGAAGTAATGTCGAAAATTGTAAAGATACTAACCCTACTTTTACTTCTTGCTACCCCACTCTTGGGTCTTGCTCAGGATAAGAAGACCGAGGAGCAGCGTCGCCGCACGGAGCAGTATAAAAAGGAGCTGGCTAAGGCTAAGGAGGAGGTTGAAAAGGTTAAGAAGGATAAGAGTAGCGCCAAGAAACAGGTCACTGCCATAGAGAATGAGATGCGTATGCGTAGTGGCTTTATAAAGGAGGTCGAGAGCGAGCGCAAGAGCGTGGAGCGTGATGTTGAGCAATGTAATGCCGAGGTCGATTCGTTGGAGAGGGCGTTGGAGCATAATCGTATGCTCTATGCCGAAGCTGCGCGTGTGGCGTATCGTAACTATCGTCAGAACAATGTCTCAAATTATCTCTTTGCCTCGAAGAGCCTTACTGAGGCTGCACGCCGTATGGCGGAGATTGAGCATATCACTATGCAGCGCAGAGCTCTTGCCGAGAGTATGGCCGAGCAGTCGACGATGATAGCTGCACAGCGCGATACGTTGCAACATAGAGTTGATGAACTCGACTCGATAAATCGTATTCTAAAGCGCGAGCATCGCGTTTTGGAGGATAGCAGGGTAGAGGCCCAACGAACATATAATAAGCTCTCAAAACGCGAGAAAAACGCCATTGACGAGCAGCGCAAACAGCAGCAGCAATACGACAAAGCCGTAGCAGAACTACAGAAGATGCTTAAGGGTAATAAGGTGGGTGCTGGTTTCTCGCGTAACACTCGCGGTCTGAACCTCCCTGTCGAGGGTGGAACACTCACCCAGCAGGGCTTTGGAGCCACCATCACGGGCAAAAAGGGCGATGCCGTGCGCACCATTCACGAGGGACTTGTGCAGGAGATTCAGTATAAAAAGCTAACCAATAGATATACCATTTTCCTCGGTTACAACGAGTATCTTGTGACCTACACAAACCTTAGTTCGGTGTGTGTAAAAAAGGGAGATGTGGTGAAGAAGGATCAGAAGATAGGTGTTATAGGTGCTGGTGTAGATAGCCAAGATAAGCCTTTTGTGCGTTTGGCGATCTACGACTCTAAGACAGAGAAACCGCTCTATGTATCTGATTTCTTCAAAAAACTCTAACTACTATGATACATTTCTATAACCAAGATTGCAACTACCTCCCACCCAAACGCCTTATCTTACGTCGTTGGATCGAGGAGGTTATCAATGCCGAGGGCTACCAGGTGGGCGATATCAATTATATCTTCTGTGGCTCGGAGTATCACCGACAGATGAATCGCGACTTTATTGGCCACGACTACTTTACCGATATCATCACCTTCGAGGAGCGCGAGGGTAGGGTAGGTGAGCATATCGTTTCGGGTGAGGTGTATATCGATGTTGCCACGGTTGAGGATAATGCTCCACAGTATAACGCATTGCCTATCAATGAGATGCGCAGAGTTATCATTCACGGAGCCTTGCACTTATGTGGTCATAAGGATAAAACCCCTTGGGCAGAGAAGAATATGCGTCGTATGGAGAATAAATATCTTAAACTGCTTAGAGAGAAGTACTTATGATGCTCAGTTACGATATAGTTGTTATCGGTGCTGGCCACGCTGGCTGTGAGGCGGCATCTGCTGCTGCACGACTTGGCTCGCGAACACTGCTTATAACTATCGATATGGAGAAGATTGCCTCTATGTCGTGTAACCCTGCTGTAGGCGGTGTTGCTAAGGGTCAGATTGTCAGAGAGATAGATGCTCTTGGTGGCAAGATGGGCCGTATTACGGATATGAGCACCATACAGTTCCGTATGCTCAATCGCTCTAAGGGCGCTGCGATGTGGAGTCCTCGTGCTCAGTGCGACAAGGCGGAGTTCTCGCGCCTATGGCGTAGAGAGCTTGAGAATACGCCTAACCTCTATATCTGGCAAGATTCGGTTACCGAGATATTGGTAGAGACCGAGGGCGATAAAAGGCGCGTAAAGGGCGTTAAAACGCGAATGGGCGTAGAGATTGAGTGTAGTAGGGTAGTGCTCACCGCAGGAACATTCCTCGGAGGTTTGATGCACTGTGGTGAGGCACAGGCTGAGGGAGGCAGAGCTGGCGACCAAGCATCGTATGGTATCACGGCGCAGTTGCGCTCGCTCGGCTTCGAAGCGGGACGTATGAAGACAGGTACTCCTGCACGCCTTGATGCCCGAACAATTAACTTCGATGCTATAGAGATGCAAGAGGGCGATGCTCAGCCCTATAAGTTTTCATATGACACTGATACTGAGGCTGTTAAGCATCAGCTACCCTGCTTTATGGTATATACATCGAAGTGTGTGCACGATATTTTGCGCACTGGTTTCGAGCGCTCGCCACTCTTCAATGGTACAATCTCGGGTATAGGTCCTCGCTACTGTCCAAGCATCGAGGATAAGCTACGCACCTTTGCCGATAAGGAGCAGCATCAGCTCTTCTTAGAGCCTGAGGGGCGCAATACTAACGAGTATTATCTCAATGGCTTCTCGTCATCACTCCCATATGAGATTCAGTTAGAGGCTTTGCGCAACATCTCGGGTTTGGAGGATGTGCACGTCTACCGCCCTGGCTATGCCATCGAGTACGACTACTTCCCACCTACGCAGCTTAGCCATACTCTTGAGACAAAGCTTGTTGAAGGTCTCTACTTTGCTGGTCAGGTGAATGGTACTACGGGCTACGAGGAGGCGGCGGCTCAGGGTCTAATGGCAGGTATCAATGCTCACCGTTCACTACGAGGCGAGGAGAGTATTGTGCTTAAGCGTGATGAGGCATATATCGGAGTCTTGATTGATGACCTTGTGACTAAGGGTGTCGACGAGCCTTACCGTATGTTTACCTCTCGTGCGGAGTATCGTATCTTGCTACGTCAGGATAATGCCGATGTGCGACTCACGCCACTTGGCTACGAAATAGGTCTTGTGTCGGATAAAAAATATGAGAATTTGCTCAAAAAAAATACGGCTGTAGAATCGCTTATTTCGATGCTCCGTAAGAGCTCGGTAAAAATAGGCGAAATTGACAACTATTTAATTTCTGTGGATGAAGAGCCACTTTCGCAAGGAAAAAAGCTATACGATATAGTTTTGCGTAGTAATGTGACTATAAATTCACTCAAAAATGAGGTGGCAAAGCTAAAGTCGTTCATCGAAAAGAACAATCTCTCGGACGAGGTTGTCGAGCAGGCGGAGATTCAAATCAAGTATCGCGGCTATATAGAGCGCGAAAAATACTATGCCGAGAAGATGCACCGCTTGGAGGAGATTGTTATTCCTGCCAGCTTCGACTACAATGCTATGCAATCACTGACTATCGAGGCGCGTCAGAAGCTCTCACGCATCCGTCCTGAGACAATAGGTCAAGCCTCGCGCATCCCTGGTGTTTCGCCAGCTGATATCAATGTGTTGCTTGTGAAGTTCGGCAGATAGGTTCCACGGGGAACAGATTTACAAACTGAAAAGTGAAAGGTGACAACTGAACTTTGCGATTAAGGTGAGAGCAAAACAAGATTATTTTTGTTTTGCCGAGCCGCAGCAAAGTCGAGGCATTACGAAGTTTTGCCTCAAAAGTGTGGTGCGCTTCGCGCGAGATTTATAAAAGGGGCCTGAGGGGCCTAAGAGGCCTAAAGGGGAATTAGTAATTAGTAAAACCCTTTTTGCCGCTTTTGCCCTTTCAGCGTAGCTGTCGCTTGACACAAGCGAAACAGACACAAACACTCAGGGTTGCACGACCGAATTTCTCAGGAGAAGGCTGCAGATGCAACGCTCAGCAAAAATCCCGACGATGGGCTGTACTTGGCGTACTGCTCATTGTCGGGACTTTTTGTTAGCGGCAGCAGATGTCTGCCTTATCGTGGGAAATTATAGTACTTCTACGTTCCAGTTGTGAATATCCTCCACACGGCCGTACTGAATACCCTGAAGGTGGTCGTACATCTTCTTGCAAGTCTCGCCAACCTTCATACCGTAGTCGTATGTAACGTTGTTGTCAAGGTCATACAAAGCACCGATAGGAGAGATAACAGCAGCAGTACCGCAAGCACCTGCCTCCTCGAATGTAGCCAACTCCTCAACAGGAATATCGCGCTCCTCAACTGTCAAACCAAGGTCAGCAGCAATCTGACGAAGGCTCTTGTTAGTGATAGATGGGAGGATAGATGCTGACTTAGGAGTTACGTATGTGTTGTTCTTGATACCGAAGAAGTTTGCAGCACCGAACTCCTCAACCTTAGAATGAGTAGCAGCATCAAGGTAAAGAACGTTAGAGAAGCCCTTCTCGTGAGCAGCCTCCAATGACCAGATTGATGATGCGTAGTTACCACCAACCTTTACGTCACCTGTTCCACGTGGAGCAGCACGGTCCTGATCACGCATAATAAGAGCCTTGATAGCCGACATACCGCCCTTGAAGTAAGGACCTACAGGAGCACAGAAGATGATAAGGTCTGCCTCGTCTACAGCGCGTACGCCCAAGCAAGTCTTAGTACCAAGTAGGGTAGGACGCAAGTAGAGCGATGCACCTGTCTCGTATGGTGGAACGAAGTCCAAGTTGCGCTTTACGCACTCAACGCAACCCTCTACGAACTGCTCAACAGTAGGAGCTGGCAAGCATAGACGGTTAGCAGAGTTGATCATACGCTTAGCGTTCTCATCTGGACGGAACAAGCGTACCTTACCATCAACACCGCGGAATGCCTTAAGACCCTCGAAGATCTCCAAACCATAGTGCAAGCAAGCTGCAGACATATGCATCTTGATGTACTCGTCGTCAGTTACCTCCATCTGGCTCCACTGACCGTTAGCATAGTGGTAACGAACATTGAAAGCGGTCTTGTAGTACGCAAAACCAAGCTCTCCCCATTTAATGTTTTCCATAGTAAAAGTAAAAAGTTTAGTTGGTTATATTTTTAGGTTATGTATATCTAACCCATTAACATTCAATAATTTACATTAGCCTATCATTGCACCCGACATAGTCTTATCCTCTGGCTGCACAAGCACCAAGCGTCCAAGAGCATCCTCGGCCATAAGGATCATACCGCGTGACTCGATACCCTTAATCTCGCGTGGCGCAAGGTTGGCAAGAACAAGCACCTGACGGCCCACCAACTGCTCTGGTGTGTAGTACTCCGCAATACCCGATACGATAGTGCGCTTGTCTATACCCGTGTCGATAGAGAGCTTTAGGAGCTTCTTTGTCTTTGCCACCTTCTCGGCTGCAAGGATTGTAGATACGCGGATATCCATCTTCTGGAAGTCGTCGAACGACACCTCTGCCTTCTGCTCGGTTACGTTCTGTGCCGCCTCGGCCTCAAGCTTTGCGCGGCGTGAAGCCTCGAGCTTGTCGAGCTGTGCCTGGATAGCATCGTCCTCAATCTTCTCGAATAGAAGCTGTGCCTCGCCGATGGTGTGACCTGCAGCGATAAGCTCCATAGAGCCGAGCTGCTCCCAGTTATACTTCTCTACTGCGAGCATCTTCAAAATCTTCTCTGCCGAGAATGGCATAAATGGCTCGATAGCGATAGCGATGTTTGCTGTGATCTGAAGTGCGATGTTAAGGATTGTCTTCACGCGCTCAGGATCGCTCTTAACCACCTTCCAAGGCTCTGTATCAGCAAGATACTTATTACCGATACGTGAGTATGCCATAGCATCCTTCAATGCCTCGCGGAAGTGATAGTGCTCGATGTTACGCTCCAACGATGCCTTAATCTTTTGTAGCTCCTCGATAGTAGCCTCATCATACTCTGTCAACGAGCCACGCTCAGGCACTACGCCACCGTAATACTTCTTGGTAAGCACCAAGGCGCGGTTTACGAAGTTACCAAGTACTGCCACCAACTCAGAGTTGTTGCGCGACTGGAAATCCTTCCAAGTAAAGTCGTTATCCTTAGTCTCTGGAGCATTAGCGCATAGAACATAGCGCAACACATCCTCCTTACCTGGGAACTCATCGAGATACTCGTGGAGCCATACAGCCCAGTTCTGCGATGTAGATATCTTGTCGCCCTCGAGGTTTAGGAACTCATTTGCAGGTACGTTCTCTGGTAGGATGTAGTCGCCGTGAGCCTTAAGCATCGATGGGAATACGATGCAGTGGAACACAATGTTATCCTTGCCGATGAAGTGTACCATCTTAGTATCCTCACTCTTCCAATACTTCTCCCAGTCTGGCGTAAGGTCCTTAGTAGCAGATATATAGCCGATAGGAGCATCGAACCATACGTACAACACCTTGCCATCAGCGCCCTCCACAGGCACAGGAATACCCCAGTCGAGGTCACGGCTTACGGCGCGAGGCTGAAGACCGAGGTCAAGCCAGCTCTTGCACTGTCCATATACGTTTGATTTCCACTCCTTGTGACCCTCCAAAATCCACTCGCGTAGGAAGCCCTCGTACTTATCCAATGGCAAGTACCAGTGCTTAGTCTCGCGCTTTACTGGCACAGCACCCGATACGGCACTGCGAGGGTTTATAAGCTCGTTTGAAGAGAGTGTCGAACCGCACTTCTCGCACTGGTCGCCATATGCCTTCTCGTTGTGGCAGTGTGGGCACTCACCCACGATATAGCGGTCGGCGAGAAATGTTTGCGCCTCCTCGTCGTAGAACTGCTCTGAGGTCTGCTCGATAAACTTGCCCTCGTCGTATAGCTTGCGGAAGAACTCCGATGCTGTCGCGCGGTGCGTAGGTGATGATGTTCGCGAGTAGATATCGAACGACATACCGAGCCTACGGAACGACTTTTCGATAATTTCGTGGTAGCGGTCTACAACCTGCTGTGGGGTGATACCCTCCTTGCGTGCCTTGATAGTGATAGGCACACCGTGCTCGTCGCTACCGCATACAGATATTACATCGTAGCCCTTCAAACGAAGGTATCTTGTGTAGATGTCAGAAGGCACATAAACACCTGCCAAGTGACCAATATGTACAGGGCCATTGGCATAAGGGAGTGCCGATGTTATAAGATAACGCTTATACTCTTTGCTCACAACTTAGAGATTTATATTATTTAACTCCATTGCGCCCTGCTCCATTTCGTGGTGCTAACCCACTGAGCCACGGGGAGTAACACCCTTTGTGCTACGCCCAAGCGCATAATACGAAACAAAGGTAATAAAAAAAACTGAAAAGTGAAAGGGGAAAACTGAAAAGTAAACTGAAAAGTGAACTTTGCGATTAAGGTGAGAGCAGAGACAGGAGGGACAGCAGAGAGAACAGAGAGAATTTTTGATACTATGTTTCGTTGTCGTCTCTTCCGTCTCTTCCGTCTCTCTCATCTCTTTTTCTCAAAAAAGGCAAAGCCTTTTAATCATTACTAATTACTAATTTCTAATTACTAATTATTTTCTGCCCCTTTTGCCGCTTCTGCCCCTTTTGTCACGCTCCGTCACATCAGTCACACCAGTAACATCAGTAACACCGTAACAAAGGGGGTATCCCCGTTACTATGTTACTCTGTTACTCTGTTCTGATGCTGAGCGCCTCGAATTGATAAAGGTTATACGCGAGGAGGGAATGACCTTGAAAGAGATTGCAGAGAGTCTTGGTTATAAAGACCACTCTGCCGTGAGCAAACTGCTAAAGAGAAATAGCAATTAAGTTAAAATGTGAATGTGAATATGTGAATTTGCCTATGTATTTCACAATTTCACATTCACATATAACCAAATAGTATCAGTATGAATAATAACTATAGATATCAGTTAGAGAGATATAGAGGACTTAGTACGAGATATACTTATCCTCAGTGTGGTATAAACAGATATATAGATACTGAGAATAATATATAATATAATATATATATTATAATATCAGTGATAATATAGGTAAGTGTAACCGCATTTATATATAAGGTTACCACTATACCCCAAGACAATACTTTACTGATAACCCTCACAAGAGAGATTGTGAATGTGAAAATGTGAAATACATAGGTAAATTCACATATTCACATTCACATACTCCTCTAACTCGCCCTGCACCGCCCAAATGAAACTGAAAAGTGAGAACTTAAAAGTGTGGTGCGCTTCGTGCGCGAGGTTAGTGAGGAGACTGTGGGTAATGAGTAAACTGGGGATACTGGGGCTTTCCCCAGACTACCCAGACTACCCAGGCTACCCACAATCCCCAGCCAAAAGCCCCAAAAAAGCCCTTGGCTTTTTATAAAACTTATGCGAAGCGCACCATACTTTTCAGTTTTCAGTTTTCAGTTTTCACTTTTTTTCCCTATCTTTGCGTGATTATGTACTTATGTGTAACGAAGCTAATTAACTAAATAGAACTTTACTATCATTATGAAACGAATACTTGTTACTGGAGCAACATCGGGTATTGGTCGTGCTACAGCATTGCGCCTTGCAAATCCCGACACAGAGATTATCATCACAGGTCGCCGTAAGGAGCGTCTTGAGGCACTCAAGAGTGAGGTCGAGGCTAAGGGGGCAAAGTGTGTGGCGTTGAACTTTGATGTTCGCTCGGAGGCGGAGTGCATAGAGTATTTGAAGCCACTTGGTCGTGTTGATGTTTTGGTCAACAACGCAGGTCTTGCAGCCGGCTTGGAGCATATCGACAAGGGCGACTCTGCCGACTGGGATGCTATGATTGACACCAATGTCAAGGGCTTGCTCTACGTAACCAAGATTATCAGCGGTGCTATGGTCGAGGCTGGCAAGGGTGGTCACATCATCAATATCGGCTCTATCGCTGGTACTGAGCCTTATGAGAATGGTGCGGTATATTGTGCTTCGAAGCACGCCGTACACGCTATCTCTCAGGCTATGCGTGCCGATTTGCTAAGTGCGGGCATCAAGGTTGGTGAGGTGCGCCCAGGTATGGTGGAGACGGAGTTTTCGGAGGTGCGTTTCCACGGCGACAAGGAGCGTGCTGAGGGTGTATATCGCGGTGTTGAGGCGTTGCAGGGCGACGATATCGCCTTGGCTATCGAGTGGATGCTCAACCTCCCAGCGCATATGAATGTTAACGATATCGTGCTTATGCCTACTTGTCAGGCGGGTGCATACTACACATACCGTAAATAGAGGCGATTATGAAGCGTAGTTTCAGAGGATTTTTTGCTGCCCTTATCTCTATTGCTATCGTGGCGTGTGCTTGTAGCAAGGATGAGGGTGATGCCCCTAAGAGCCAGCCTAAGGCCGAGCGTTACGAGGTCTTCAAATTGGTAGACCCTAATGCTATCCCATACCGTATTCCTGCGTTGGCGGTAACCAAGAGTGGTACACTTATCGCAGTATCGGACTATCGTCATAGCGGTACAGACATCGGTGTTACGGACAAAGGTCGTATAGATTTGCACTATAGCCTCTCTTACGACAATGGTCACACTTGGACCGAGGTTAAGAGTCTTATCGATGGCAAGGGTAAGGATGCTACCGACTTTATGAGCGTAGGCTATGGCGACCCTTGTATTGTTGCCGATAGAGAGTCTGAGCGTGTGCTGATGCTTAGCTGCGCTGGTAATGTGTCGTTCCAGAATGGTACACGCCAGAATCATCAGAACATCGCTCGCTTCTATAGCGAGGATGGGGGCAAGACGTGGAGCGAGCCTGAGGATATTGCCGAGTCTATCTATTCGCAGTTTGACGACTCGTACTATGGTCCTGTGCGCTCGATGTTCGTATCTTCGGGCCGTATCTTCCAGAGCCGTAGTGTTAAGGTGGGTAGCTACTACCGCCTCTATTGTGCTGTGTTGGTGCGAGATAGGAGTGCCAAGCATATGAACTATGTCCTCTACTCGGATGACTTCGGTGGTAGCTGGACCATCTTGGGCGATATCGATGTTCCTGCGGTTTACGACACTGCCGACGAGCCTAAGGTTGAGGAGTTGCCCGATGGCTCTATCCTTATAAGCTCACGTTATACAGGTGGTCGCTACTACAATATCTTCACCTTTACCGATGCTAATGCTGCTCAGGGTTCGTGGAATACGCAGGTTTTCTCTGGTGCTCAGAATGGTGGTGTTGAGGCTAAGAGCAACTCTACCAATGGCGAGGTTATGGTAGTGCCTGTAGTGCGCACCGAGGATAACGAGCCTATGCACCTATTGTTGCAGTCGTTGCCTCTTGGTCCTGACCGTAAGAATGTGGGTATCTACTACAAGGAGCTTGCCACTATGAACGACTATATCGATGTTGAGAGCTTGGCATCGGATTGGGATGGTGTTAAGCAGGTTACAACCCTTAACTCAGCATATTCGACAATGGCTTGGCAGAAGGACAACCGCTTGGGATTTCTCTACGAGGAGGAGACCTACGGCAAGAGTAACTATGCTTATGGTGGCTATACCATTGTGTATGAGTGCTTTGATGTTGAGGATATAACTAACGGAAAGTATAAATTTCGTAAATAGTAACACATTATGAAAGAGGTTTTGAAGTATTACAAGGACTTCCCCAAGGAGGGTATTGTCTTTGTAGATATTATTCCATTTTTGCAGAATAAGGCTGTTTTTAAGCAGCTAACAGCTAAGGTTGCCGAGGCCTGCACAACACCAAATATCATCGCTCCTGAGGCTCGTGGTTTCTTGTTTGCTGCTCCACTTCTAACCGAGACTGAGCACATCGAAAATATCATTCCAGTGCGCAAGAGTGGTAAGTTGCCATTTGCTGAGGGCGACCTTCAGGAGGTGCTTATCGAGAAGGAGTATGGCTTCGATAAGCTCTACTATCGTATCAGCGATATCGCAGCGGGTAGGCTCTCAGGCGATAAGTTTGAGGTGACTATTCTTGATGATGTCTTGGCTACTGGTGGCACTGCCGAGGGCTTGGCAGAGTCGTTGGAGGCACAGAAGATTGTGGTTGACGGTAAGGAGTACGGTGTCAAGGTTAAGGAGTTTGTCTTTATCGTCGAGATTGCCGACCTTAAGGGCAAGGAGCGCTTGGAGAAGATAGCTCCAGTACGCTCAATAACAGTTATTTAGAGATAATAAAGAGGTTGTTGATGACCGATATTCTTAGTCGAGATATAAAGTTTGTAGGGGGCGTTGGCGAGGTTCGTGCGCGCCTTTTGGAGCGTGAAGTGGGTGTGCGCACTGTGGGCGACCTGCTTATGCGCTTCCCCTACCGTTATATCGACCGCTCGCGCATCTTCCGTATCAACGAGGTCGACGAGACGATGGAGAGTAGCTATGTACAGTTGCGCTGTCGTGTTGTAGGTCTTAGTTATATGGGCGAGGGAGCTAAGCGCCGTATGATTGTCGAGGTCAACGACCCTACGGGTTCTGCCGAGTTGCTGTGGTTTCACGGTATCAAGTGGATGGAGAAGCGTGTGGAGCTTCATCGTGAGTATATCATCTTTGGCCGACCATCTATATATAAGGGTCGCGTAAGCCTTGTGCACCCCGAAATAGAGCCTGTGGAGCAGGCGCTCTCGCGTAAGGAGGAGAGTGGCTTCCAGGGCATCTACTCCACCACCGAGAAGCTCTCGCAGTCGATCTCGGTCAAGGCTATGCACACCATTGTGCATAATGCGTGGCAGTTAGTTGCGGGTAGTGCTACCGCCTTTAGGGATGCTATAGAGGATGATATGCGTCGTCGTTTGGGGCTTATACCGCTTCGCGAGGCGATATATAATATCCACTTTCCGCAATCTGCGGAGGCTCTTAAGCAGGCGCAGTATCGTCTTAAGTTCGACGAGTTGCTTGGTGTTCAGCTAACGATACAAGCTCGTCGTAACTCGCGCCATCAGCGTGGCGGAGGCTTCCTCTTTCCGCGTGTTGGAGAGGCTTTTAACACCTTCTTCAGGGAGAAGCTCCCCTTTGCTCTTACGGGGGCGCAGCAGCGTGTTATCAAGGAGATACGCGCCGATATGGTATCGGGCAAGCAGATGAATCGCCTGTTGCAGGGCGATGTGGGTAGTGGTAAGACTATGGTCGCCTTTATGTCGATGTTGCTTGCTGTGGATAATGGCTTCCAAGCCTGCATTATGGCACCTACCGAGATATTGGCACGCCAGCATTATGCCTCTATGACTCGTTTTGCCGAGGGGCTAAATGTGAGGGTTGCCATCTTGACAGGCTCGTCTAAGGCTAAGGAGCGCCGTCTGGCACTGGAGGGTATCGCTTCGGGCGAGGTAGATATCCTTGTCGGCACGCACGCGCTTATCGAGGATAGGGTGCAATTTGCAAATTTGGGATATGTGGTTATCGACGAGCAGCACCGCTTTGGTGTTGAGCAGCGCGCCAAGCTCTGGACTAAGAACCATAGCGCACCCCATATTCTTGTTATGACCGCCACGCCTATACCTCGAACTTTGGCAATGACACTATATGGCGACTTGGAGGTCTCTGTTATAGATGAGTTGCCCCCTGGTCGTAAGCCTATACGCACCTACCACTACTACGACTCTGCGCGTCTGAGGATGTTCGGATTTCTTAGGCAGGAGATAGCCAAGGGTCGTCAGGTCTATATCGTCTACCCCTTGATTAAGGAGTCCGAGAAGATGGATTATAAGGACCTCTACGACGGTTTTGAGTCTATGTCGCGCGACTTTCCGCTTCCGCAGTATAGGATTACCGTCTGTCACGGCAAGATGAAACCTGAGGAGAAGGATGCTGCTATGGCGCAGTTTAAGCGTGGCGAGGCAGATATCCTTATCGCCACCTCGGTTATCGAGGTTGGTGTCGATGTTCCGAATGCTACGGTTATGGTTATCGAGTCGTCGGAGCGCTTTGGACTCTCGCAGTTGCATCAGTTGCGAGGTCGTGTAGGTCGAGGTGCAGAGCAGTCCTATTGCATCCTAATGTCTGGCGAGAAGCTCTCGAAGGATGGTCGTGCGAGGCTTGATGCTATGTGTGCCACCAACGATGGCTTTGAGCTCTCGGAGCTCGACCTCAAACTACGCGGTGCTGGCGACATCCACGGTACGCAGCAGAGTGGCGATGCCTTCCAACTAAATATTGCCAACCTCGCTACCGATACCCAGATAATGGAGCTTACGCGCAACGAGGCTCTTGCAATCCTTGCTTTAGACCCTGAGCTTGCCAAGCCTGAGAATGCTATGCTTAGGGAGCTACGAGACCGCTATCGTAAAAAGGAGCGTCTTGATTTTTCAGATATATCATAAACCGATTATATAACCGTTATAATAGTAAATAAAACATAGATATTATGGCACTTATAAGATGTGAGAAGTGTGGCAATCCAGTATCGAGCAAGTCTAAGGCTTGTCCGATATGTGGTACGCCTGTGGCTGGCGAGGCTCCAGTGTCGCAGCCCCCTGTCGTTGAGCAGCGTGTGGATAATGCTCCCAAGACCCTTAACGATATTATTGCCGAGCGTAATGCTCAGCGCACGCTTAACGATACGCACACCACGACTACCGAGGAGGTTGAGGTTAAGCCGGTGATAAAAGTCAATCAAGAGCCTAAGAGTGAGGCTGTTAGCTATGAAGATAATGCGCATATCGACGACCTTGAGGAGGAGATTGTGCGTAACGAGCGCTCTATTAAGGGACTTAAGACGATGCTTATTGTTGCTGTTGTGCTGCTTCTTCCTGCAGCCTTTTTCAGCATCCGTTATATGGTTAACTATGGTCGTATCAAGGAGGATTATGCACTTGTGGAGTCGGCACGCCAGCTCTTCGAGGAGCAGAATACACTTCTTCAGCGCGATGCCGAGAGTCTTGTTACCGAACTCAAGGAGCTTAAGGATCGTAACGATACTATGATGGTAAAGTATCAGGAGGCTGTTGTGATGCTTGAGCAGTTGCAGAAGGAGAAGACCTACAACTATAACCAGCTTGCAAAGTATAAGCGTGAGGTGGAGACCTTGCGTGATGTTATGAAGGGCTATCTTCGTCAGATAGACTCTCTCAATACCATCAACAATAACCTTCAGGCTGAGAATGTAGCCTATAAGAAAGAGATATCTACAGCTCAGTTGCGTGCCGATGTTGCAGAGGAGCGTGCCGATGAGCTTGGTGCTAAGGTGCGTATTGGCTCTGTTATCCGTGCAAGCGGCATCCGTATGGTGGCTCTAAACGACAAGTCTAAGGAGGTTCGTAACATCAAGAGAGCGACCCGCCTCCGTGTAGACTTCGAGCTTACCGCCAACGAGCTTGCCGAGCCAGGCGAGAAGAGTATCTACATCCGTATCACCCCACCAGATGGTTATGTCCTTGTGCAGGACGACCTCTTCTTTAGCTTCGAGGGTGATGAGATGGAGGCCTCAGCCGTTCGTAAGGTCGACTACCAGAACGAGTCTGTACCAGTAAGTATCTTCTACGATGGTGCTCACTTCGAGAAGGGTACATATACCGTGGATATCTA
The DNA here is from genome assembly GCA_045656185.1 of Alistipes sp. Classification (GTDB taxonomy): domain Bacteria; phylum Bacteroidota; class Bacteroidia; order Bacteroidales; family Rikenellaceae; genus Alistipes. Next base: position 77,098 of record JAZOQR010000061.1, read on the forward strand.
CATCGATGGACGTCATAGTGGATCTCAACAGACCTACCTCGAGTAATTTCTTGTGATAAGGGGTCATCTTTGACCTCTCAATCCAAAGAGCGAATGGGCAGTACGCCAAGTACAGCCCATCCGCTCTTTCTCTTTATCGAGGCCACATCTAACCCCTTCTGACAAGAAATTTCCTGTGATAAGGGGTCATCTACTTCCGCTAACGAATTATCTCGCCAATGGGCAGTACGCCCAAGTACAGCCCATCGTCTCGAAATTCGCCGAGCGTTGTATCTAACCCCTTCTGACAAGAAATTCGGTTGTGCTGCCCTGAGGGTTTGTGTCTGTTTCGCTTTTGCAAGCGAGAGCTACGCTGAAAGGGCAAAAGGGGCAGAAGCGGTAGGAAAGGGTTTTACTAATTACTAATTCCCCCTTTGGCCCCTCAGGCCTCTTAGGCCCCTTAACTCCCCTTCAGGCCCTTTTATAAATCTCGCGCGAAGCGCACCACACTTTTCAGTTTTCACCTTTCAGTTTTCAGTTATGAAAAACAAACAAGGCCACCCCGAAAGGTAGCCTTGTTCTTTGTTGAATGTAATGGATTATGCCTCAGGAGCGATAGCCTCTGATGGGCAAACACCAGCACAAGTACCGCAGTCGATACACTTGCTTGGGTCGATTACATAGATGTCACCTGCTGAAATTGCCTCAACTGGGCACTCGTCGATACATGTACCACATGCAACGCAAGAATCTGAAATTTTGTAAGCCATATTACTTTTGTTTTTAATGAGTGTTTGCACTAATTCGATGCAAATATAGTAATTATTTTATAAAATCAAAACCTGTGTAAGGAATTAGCACCTCAGGAATGCGAATTCCATCCTCTGTTTGGTTGTTTTCGAGCAGTGCCGCAACGATACGTGGCAGTGCCAAAGAGGAGCCATTCAAGGTGTGTGCCAACTGTGTCTTGCGGTTATCATCACGATAGCGCAACTTTAGGCGGTTTGCCTGGAACGACTCGAAGTTCGATACCGATGACACCTCCAACCAACGCTTCTGAGCCTCAGAGTAGACCTCGAAGTCGTATGTAAGTGCCGATGTGAAGGACATATCGCCACCGCAAAGTCTCAATATGCGGTATGGCAAGCCGAGCGATGCTACGATAGACTCTACGTGTGCAACCATTGCATCGAGAGCCTCGTACGACTTATCTGGGTGTGACACCTGCACGATCTCCACCTTGTCGAACTGGTGTAGACGGTTAAGACCTCGTACATCCTTACCATACGAGCCCGCCTCGCGACGGAAGCAAGGGGTGTATGCTGTCATCTTTACTGGCAACTCGTTCTGCTCAAGTATTACATCGCGGAAGATATTTGTCACAGGCACCTCAGCTGTAGGCACAAGGTAGAAGCCATCGGCTGTAGCGTGGTACATCTGTCCCTCCTTATCTGGCAACTGACCAGTACCGAAGCCCGAAGCCTCGTTTACCATAATTGGAGGCTCAACCTCCTGATATCCAGCGCGTGTATTGCAGTCGAGGAAGTAGTTTATCAAGGCGCGCTGCAATCTCGCACCCTTGCCCTTATATACTGGGAAGCCAGCACCAGTGAGCTTTACGCCAAGGTCGAAGTCGATGATATCGTACTTCTTAGCAAGCTCCCAGTGAGGCAATGCCTCGCCAGGAATCTCGGTGTAGTTCTCCACGAGCTTCACCACAACATTATCCTCTGCGGTGCGACCCTCAGGTACGATGTCGGCAGGGAAGTTAGGGAGCTTAACAATCTCATTTTGAAGCTCCTCAGCCACGCGCTCCGACTCCTCCTTAAGTTCGTTAGAGCGAGTCTTCAACGCTGCTACCTCCTGCTTTTTAGCCTCAGCCTCCTCTTTGAGGCCCTTGCCCATAAGCATACCAATCTGCTTTGCCGCCTGATTCTGCTCTGCAAGGCAGTTGTCCAATTCATTCTGTAGCGCCTTGCGCTTATCGTCGAGTTCCTCGATACGTGCGATAATAGGCTCTGCATCAACGCCCTTCTTTTGCAAGCGACGTACAGCCTCAGCCTTGTTCTCTCTTAGTTGCTTTAGTGTAAGCATATATCATGTATTGATTTTGTTTCAGACTACAAATATACAACATTATTGTAAAGAATGTTCCTTATATGGGCAAAAAATATTGTATCGGCGAAATTCGAGGGGTAATATGGGGATAATGGGGAGTGTGGGTATTGTGGGGTAATCTCGGGATAGTCCACAAAAAAGCAACGCTTTTTAACTTTTACTAATTACTAATTTCTAATTCCTAATTGTTTTTACTATCTTTGTGCGATTATATACTTATATGGATGATGACCGCTAAAAAGAGATATATCGAGCTTCTTTGCCCTGCGCGCGACTATCGTGCTGCTATAGCAGCAATAGACTGTGGCGCCGATGCTTTGTATATTGGAGCTGAGGGCTTTGGAGCGAGGCGTGCCGCTACGAATACCACTGAGGATATTGCTCGCGTGGTCGATTATGCTCACCTCTTTGGTGTGAGGGTCTATGTTACTCTCAACACCATTCTCTACGAGGGTGAGTTGCAGCGTGCCGAGAAGCTTGCGCGTGAGCTTATAGCCATAGGCGTAGATGCCCTTATTGTTCAAGATATGGCCTATCGCGAGATGGGACTTCCTGTGGAGCTTCACGCCTCGACACAGGTGTGCAATATGACCCCTGAGGGTGCAAAATTTTTGGAGGATAGTGGCTTTACGCGAGTAATCCTTGAGCGTGCGCTATCCTTAGAGGAGATAAAGAGCATACGCCAGGCTACGACCGTGGATTTGGAGTGCTTTATCCACGGTGCTATATGCGTGGGCCATAGTGGTCGTTGCTACCTTTCGCGTTCTCAGTCCTCTCGTTCGGGCAACCGTGGTGAGTGTTCGCAGCCTTGTCGCCTTACCTACGACCTCGTTACGGAGGGTGGCCAGAAGCTTATCAAGGGTAAGCATCTGCTCTCGGTGAAGGATTTCGACCTCTCAGAGCGTATCGGTGAACTTATAGACGCGGGTGTTATGTCCTTCAAGATTGAGGGTCGCCTTAAGGATGACAACTACATCAAAAATGTGGTGAGTTACTACCGAAGGAAGATAGATGAGGCTCTTGCTACGCGCCCTGACTGTGTGCGTCTATCTGTGGGCGAGTCAGAGGTTGAGTTCACGCCCGACCCTAAGAAGAGTTTTACCCGCGATGGTGGCGAGTATATGTACTCTGGCAAGCGCGCAGGTGTGGCGTCGTTCAACACTCCAAAGGCTGTTGGCGAGTATGTAGGTAGCGTGGCTATGGTAGGGCGCAAGGATTTCAAACTTGTGAGCCGTATGCCGATAAGTGCTGGCGATGGCCTCTGCTTTATTGCGGGCGATGGCATCATAGGCACCAATGTAAATAGGGTTGAGGGTAGTGTTGTAGAGCCTAACCGTATCGACGGTATTAAGGCTGGTATGGAGGTCTACCGCAACTACGACCATAAGTTCACTCAGAGTGTTGAGCGCGGCAAGATACGCCGTACCATAGGTGCAAATTGTGTTTTGACCATTTCGGAGCATCGTATCTCGGTACGTTTTACCGATGTTGAGGGTAATGGTGTGGAGGTTATGCGCGATGTAGAGCTTGAGAGGTCAAAGAGCGAGGATAAGATGCGCGCGGTGGCTGTGGAGCAGATGACAAAGAGTGGTGATAGTATCTTCCGTGTTATGAGTGTTGAGGTTTATGGTGCTGAGTGGTTTGCCACAGCCAAGCTCCTTGCCGAGTTGCGTCGCGAGGCTCTTGCGTTGTTGGCCTCTGCGCGTGCCGAGCAACATATACCACACGATATACGCGAGGATGATGGCAGGGCGGAGTACCCTATAAAGCGTCTTTCGGCACAGCATAATGTTGTAAACTCACTCTCGCGCAGGTTCTACCAGCGACACGGTGTTGAGCATATTGTTGAGGGCTTGGATAGCTGGGCTTCGACACGCGGTGAGAGGGTTATGGAGTCGAGCTACTGTATACGTCGTGAGATTGGCGAGTGCCTCAAAAAGGGTAGCAAACTCCGCGACAGACTCTATATCGAGCACGGTCGTCACCGCTACCGTCTTGACTTTGATTGTGCAAAGTGCCGTATGTCGCTAATAGATTGTTCAGAACAAGAGAATATACATAAAAGATGATAAAGCAGTTAACACCAAATATTCCCGATTACGAACTTCTTGACACTGGTGAAGGTGAGAAGTTGGAGCGTTTCGGTGGCTATGTAGTGCGCCGTCCTGAGCCACAGGCTATATGGCGCAAGAGCCTTAAGGAGTCGGAGTGGCTAAAGGCAGATGCTTCGTTTCTGCGTGACAGCAAGTCGGAGGAGCGTGGCGAGTGGAAGCTCAAGCCACAGATGCCGTCGCGCTGGTCGGTGCGCTTTGATTATAAGGCTATGCACCTAAATATGCGCTTGGCGCTAACCTCGTTTAAGCACGTTGGTATCTTCCCTGAGCAGTCGGCAAATTGGGAGTTTATCTACGATACTATCGAGGAGCTTCGAGCAAAGGGTATCGAGCGCCCTAAGGTGTTAAACTTGTTTGCCTATACGGGAGGTGCTACCTTGGCTGCGCGTGCTGCGGGTGCGGATGTCACCCACGTAGACTCTGTTAAGCAGGTTGTGACCTGGTCGCGCGAGAATATGGAGGCTTCGGGTATGGATGGTGTGCGCTGGATTGTGGAGGATGCCACAAAATTTGTGGAGCGTGAGGTGCGCCGAGGTAATAAGTATCACGGCATTATTCTCGACCCACCAGCCTATGGTCGTGGTGCTAATGGTGAGAAGTGGGTGTTGGAGGATGATATCTGCAATATGTTGGAGTGTTGTGCTAAGCTCCTCGAAAAGAGCGATGCTTTCCTTGTCTTTAACCTCTACTCAATGGGCTTATCGTCGATGTTGGCGCGTACGGCGGTGCATCAGGCCTTTGGTGCGCCTAAGGCGGAGCAGATGGGAGAGCTATACTTCGAGGATAGAAGCCATAAGCAGATACCTTTTGGAACATATTACCGTTTTAAGCGATAACAGCTACCCACGATGCGCGAGTTAATCGAGATATTGAGGTCGTTTCTAAAGATTGGAGCCTTCACCTTTGGTGGTGGCTACGCTATGATACCGATTATTCAGTATGAGGTGGTTGATCGTCGTAAGTGGTTAAACGAGAAGGAGTTTGTCGAGTTGCTAACTATCGCTCAGGCAGCTCCTGGGCCTATATCGTTGAATACGGCGGTCTTTGTGGGTTATAAATGCAAGGGTTACAAGGGAGCATTGGCAGCGATAATGGGCGTTGTGATACCCTCGTTTGTAATCATACTCTTGGTTGCGATGTTCTTCCATACAATGCGCGATAACAGATGGGTAGATGCCGCCTTTCGTGGTATGCGTCCTGCTGTTGTAGCTCTTATCGTTGCCCCCATTGTGGGTCTTGCCAAGGGGCTTCATTGGGTGCTTATGGCGGTGGCGGCAGCTACAGCATTGGTGGTGTGGTACTTTGGATTTTCGCCCGTGTGGTTGCTTATAGCGGGAGCTGTAGGTGGTGCGCTATGGGTGGCAAAAAGAGGAGAGGAGGTCAAGCGATGATGACACTATTTACTCTCTTTGTAAGCTACCTTAAGATTGGCTTCTTTGGGTTTGGTGGTGGCTATGCTATGCTCTCGCTTATACATAGTGAGGTTGTGGTGCGCAACCAGTGGCTCACGAATGGCGAGTTCTCGGATATTGTGGCTATATCGCAGATGACTCCTGGTCCTATAGCGATAAACTCAGCAACATATATCGGCTACGAGGTTGCAGGTTTTTGGGGCTCGGTGGTGGCTACGGTGGCGGTATGTCTGCCAGCGCTCACGATAATGATGCTTATAACGCGCTTCTTCTTGCGTCTGCGCGATAATCGCTATGTTCAGGGCGTGGTTATGGGTATGCGTCCGGTGGTTGTAGGTATGATAGCCTCAGCGGCGCTGTTGTTGATTTTCCCGCACTCGGAGGATGGTCGCAGCTTTATTGATGGCTGGAGCTGGGTGATATTTATCGGGGTTTTGCTTGCCTCGGTGAAGAGGGTAAACCCTATATTGTTGATTGTGTTGTCGGCAGTTGTGGGTATTTTGATTTATGGTATATAAAGAGTGATAACAATGATAAATGAAGAGATACTTGAGGGCCTAAGTCCCTCGCAGCGCGAGGCTGTTGTGAACTACAATGGTGCCTCGCTTATTATCGCGGGAGCGGGCTCTGGCAAGACACGTGTTCTCACCACACGTATTGCCTATATGTTGAGTCAGGGTGTAGCCCCCTCCTCGATTCTCGCCCTAACCTTTACCAATAAGGCGGCGCGAGAGATGCGTGAGCGTATCGAGAGGTTGGTGGGACCACAAGCCCGCTATATCCGTATGGGTACTTTCCACTCGGTTTTTGCGCGTATCCTTCGCGAGAATGCGGCAAAGCTAGGCTACCCTGAGAGCTACACGATATATGAGCCTTCGGATGTTAAGAACCTTGTAAAGACCATTATCAAGGAGATGAACCTCTCGGAGGAGCGTTACAAACCGCAGGGTGTTGCAGCGCGTATCTCTATGGCTAAGAACTGCCTTGTAACCCCAGCAGCTTATCGTGCCAACGCTCTGCTTGTGGGCGAGGATAGAGAGGCTAAGATGCCCGATATAGCAGATATATATGCCGAGTATTGCATTCGCTGCAAGCGCAATGGAGCTATGGACTTCGACGACCTGCTTCTTCAGACAAATATCCTACTTCGCGATGCGCCAGAGGTACTGGAGCAGTATCAAGAGCAGTTTAAGTATATCCTTGTGGATGAGTATCAAGATACCAATATGGCGCAGTATATCATTGTGCGCCGCTTGGCATTGAAACATTCGAATGTATGCGTTGTGGGTGATGATGCTCAGAGTATCTACGCCTTCCGTGGTGCTAAGATTGAGAATATCCTCTCCTTCCAGCGCGACTATCCCGATGCTAAGGTCTATAAACTTGAGCAGAACTACCGCTCGACGCAGACTATTGTTGAGGCTGCCAATTCGCTTATCGCGCACAACTCGCGCCGTCTGGAGAAGAGGTGCTTCTCGGCAGCCGAGGTGGGCGAGAAGATTCGCTTGGTGAGGGTTGTTGAGGATAGTTACGAAGCTGTTGAGGTGGCTATGGATATCAAGGATAGAGCAAGAGAGGGTGCCGAGTGGCGCGACTTCGCTATCCTCTATCGTACCAATAAGCAGCACGGTATGTTCGAGTCGGCACTTTCGCGACGCGGTATTCCATACCGTGTCTATAAGGGTATGTCGTTGTTGGAGCATAAGGATGTGCGCAACCTTATAGCCTATCTTAGCGTTATCCTAAACCCTAATGATGATGAGTCGTTCAAGCGAATAATAAACTATCCTGCGCGAGGCATTGGTGATACCACCATCCAGCGTATTGCCGATATTGCGCGTCAGCGAAATACCTCGATGTGGCACGCTGTAGATGAGTTGGTGCGTGGTGCCGAGGTCTTGGGGCAGGTTGAGAAGGTTGTTGTTCGCAAGGTTGCCGACTTTGTGAAGATGATAAACGAGCTCTCGCTGATGCGTGTCGAGATGGGTGTTTGTGACTTTGCTAAGGAGGTAATCGCACGCTCGGGTATCCTCCACGAATTGGAGAAGGAGAAGAAGCCTGAGAACGACACAGCAAAGGATTATCTCGATCAGTTACTCGCGATGATGAGCTCCTATGAGGATGAGTGCGATAGGGAGATGACCGAGGGCCTTAGAGAGGAGAATGCAACCCCAACCATTGATGAGTGGATGCAAAATATTATGCTACAAACCGACCAAGATTCGGAGGATGATGGCAATAGGGTGACACTTATGACCGTGCATTCGGCTAAGGGTTTGGAGTACGACTATATCTACATTGTTGGTATGGAGGAGGGCCTATTCCCCTCGTCGCGCTCTGTGGAGTCGGTGCACGAGTTGGAGGAGGAGCGACGCTTGATGTATGTAGCTATCACACGCGCCAAGAAGGCAGCGATGTTGTCCTTCTCGGAGTTGCGTCGTGTGTGGGGTAAGACTGAGAGTGCTTCGCCAAGTAGATTCCTCAAGGAGATAGATTCTAAGTGGTTGGATGCGAATTTCGATATCGAGGAGCTTTCGGGACGTAATCGTTGGGAGCGTGCTATGGAGGAGTCGCGCCCTAAGTTCGAGTCGTTAAAGAGTCGTTATGGCGCACCACGCGGAGCATCGCATAGCGATATGCCACAGCGTCCACGTCCAGAGATTATCTCTACGCCACGACCTTTAGATCCTGAGCGTAGCGGTATGCGCTCGATGGGTGTACGTCCTGCGGAGGGTGCTCAGCAGGGTGCAGGTGAGTGCGATTATCGTGTTGGTGAGCGCGTTGCGCATCCTAAGTTCGGAGCAGGTACTGTGGAGCGTATCGAGCCTTTAACAACCGACCATAAGGTTGTGGTGATGTTCGACAGCTATGGCTCAAAAACATTGCTCGCTAAGTTCGCGAAACTCTCAAAATTGTAGCCTATGGAGGAGGTGATGCTATCGGTGGTGATGACCACCTACAACCACGAGCGGTATATCGCAACGGCCATAGAGAGTGTCTTGCGTCAGCAGACCGACTTCCGTGTGGAGATTGTCGTGGGAGAGGATTGTAGCACCGACCGAACGCTTAATATAGTGCGTGATTATGAACGTATGTACCCTGAGTGCATCCGTATCGTAACCTCGGAGAGTAACGTAGGTTGGAGAGAGAACTATCGTCGTACTATCGCGGCAGCTCGTGGTCGCTATATAGCTATGCTTGATGGCGACGATTACTTTACGCATCGTAAGAAGGTTCAAATGCAGGTTGACCTTCTGGAGGCAAACCCAGATGTGGGTATGTGCTATACTCGCTCGGAGCGTATCGACGAGGAGGGCAACACCACGATATACCCAGAGGCGGAGTGTTATACCGATTTTGAGAGTATGCTAAGGCGTAACCCTGCCGAGAATTGTACTGTGGTGGCGCGTAGGGAGCTTGTGGAGCAGTACTACGCAGAGATTTGTCCTACGAAGCATCCAGAGTGGTTGACCGACGACCTGCCTATGTGGTTGTGGTTTGGTGCGCGTAGTAGGTGTATGGCTATAGATTGTCCTATGGCGGTGCATCGAGTACTGAAGTATAGCGTTAGCCATAGCCCCGACTACCTCAAGAAGATAGCCTTTGTAGACTCGTTGGCAGATATAAGCATCTGGTTTGATGCGCGTTATAACAATGGTGCTTTGGGTGATGAGCTACGTCTAAATAAGCATAATACAGCGCTGTGGGTGCTATCGTATAATGGCTCGCCACTGCGTTATATAAAGCGTTGGTGGAGGGATGTTAGGGAGCATCGCCCGCTTATGAAGAATATCGCCTCATACGGACTCTTCGTAAAGAAGATAGGTTGGCGTATGTGGCACAAAAACCGAAAATGATGACAACAAAGCAGCGTTATAGTCGTGTTGTAGAGTACTTCTCCAAGGCTATGCCTACGGCGGAGAGCGAACTCAATTTCAGAAATCCCTTTGAGCTACTTGTGGCAGTAGTGCTATCGGCGCAGTGTACCGATAAGAGGGTTAACCTCACCACGCCAGCGTTGTTCGAGGCATACCCCGATGCTGAGGCAATGTCTAAGGCCTCGGTGGAGGAGATCTACGACTATATTAAGAGTATATCCTATCCAAATAATAAGGCTAAGCACCTTAGCGCCCTTTCGCGCCAGATTGTCGAGCGCTTTGGTGGCGAGGTGCCCAGCGATCCCGATGATTTGCAGTCGTTGCAGGGCGTGGGACGTAAGACCGCAAATGTTGTAGGAGCGGTGTTATGGGGTAGGGAGGTTATGCCTGTGGATACCCACGTCTTTCGTGTTGCGGCGCGCATAGGTCTCTCGCGTAATGCTAAGACTCCGCTTGCTACGGAGCGCCAATTGGAGAAGGGTTTTCCTAAGGAGCTACTACCGATAGCTCACCACTGGCTTATTCTGCACGGACGCTATGTGTGCCTTGCGCGTAAGCCTAAGTGTGAGCAGTGTGGTATTACCGATGTTTGCAAATATTATACTACAAATAGTAAATTATGAGAGTCCTAATATTGTTTGTTTTGATGTGGTGTGTGTCGTGTACGCAACAGCCATATTCAGGAATAGATGCGCCTTCGAGCAACAGACCTACTACCGAGGATGCGATAGTATCATATATCGATCAGCGTCTGGAGCAGGAGTACTACTGGTTGGATGAGGTCAAGCAGAAGAGTACGTTGTTTAATCGTAATCTTCCCTGGGAGCAGTATCTAAATCACGCTCTTTCTAAGCTTACCACCAACGAGGATGATGGCTCATACAATAGTAAGGGGCAACGTAGCTACTACTCATATATTCGCGATGTCACTGCTACGCGTGCCGAGAAGATGGGCTTCGGCATCTTGCTCCACTATACCATACTCATCACCGATAGTAATAACCATTTGGGATTTGTCGTGGAGTCGGTGTATCCCAACTCTCCAGCCGATAAGGCGGGTATCAAGCGAGGCGATATCATAACACACGTAGATGGCAAATTTATAGATGATTCAAATTATGTTCGCCACTTCAATAATATCCAGTCTAATGGTGTTGCATCGCTCGCCCTTGGTTTCAGACGACGTTCCGAGAGTGGAGCTGAGTTTGAGGCTACTATTGAGCGTGCCATCTTTGACGAGACGCCTATTGCCCACTATGAAGTTATAGATGTTGAGGGCTACGATAAGAGAATTGGTTATCTTGCCTATTTGGGCTTTGAGAGCGAGTACAATGAAGAGCTTACCGAGGCTCTGACCTATTTAGCATCGGAGGGTATTGGGGAGCTTATCCTCGACCTTAGATGCAACGGTGGTGGTGCTTTGACCTCGGCATTGTTGCTCTGCTCGGCTATTGTGCCAAGTAGTTATGAGGATCAGATACTCTGCACCATAGAGCGAAATAAGAGCAATACCGTGTCGTCACAGAGTAGTGAGTTTAGGTTGGAGAATACGGGTCAGTTGTTAAATCTTGAGCGTGTTACGGTCATCTGTTCCAACTATAGTGCCTCAGCCTCTGAGATGGTTGTTATGGGTCTTAGAGGTATGGACTTCCCTGTCACACTTATTGGCGTACCTACCGAGGGTAAGAACTGCGGTATGGATGTAACACATAAGCGCATCAATGGCAAGGATTTGGAGTATGCGCCTATCACCTTTATGTGTTTTAATGCCAAGGGCTTTGGTGATTGGGGCGAGGGTATAGTCCCAGATGTAGACCTTACAGCGGAGAGCAATAAGTATGGTGTCTACGATCAGTATTACCCTCTGCCATACACCGATTGGGGCGATGAAAAGCGCGATATAGGTCTTGCTGTGGCACTTGCCGATATTACGGGCAAGAGCATTGCGCAAAATGGGGTTACCCGTGCCGATTTCAATGAGGGTATTGCTATTGCAAAGGTTATAGCGCGACCTGTGGTTGGAACAAGATTATACGAGGAGTTGAATGTTATGAAATAATTATTTATATTTGCAATATATATCAATTCTGCGGCGTTAAGAGATAACGGACAACACAATAAAAACAAAGATAAATTATATATATGAACGAAGTAGTAAATATCAAGGAGCTTAATGCTCATATTCAGGAGGAGTCGGTATTCGTGGATACGCTTCGTAAGGAGATATCTCGTGTGATTGTGGGACAGCAGCACCTTATCGACACCTTGCTTATCGGACTTTTGTCGGATGGACATATCTTGTTGGAGGGTGTTCCAGGTCTTGCAAAGACTTTGGCTATTACAACCTTATCTAAGGCTGTAGATGCCAAGTTTGCTCGTATACAGTTTACTCCAGACCTCTTGCCTGCCGACCTTATCGGTACTCTTATTTACTCGCAGCGTAGCGAGGAGTTCACCGTTAAGCAGGGTCCTATCTTCGCGAACTTCATCCTTGCCGATGAGATTAACCGTTCGCCAGCAAAGGTGCAGTCTGCACTCTTGGAGGCTATGCAGGAGAAGCAGGTTACCATTGGCGATACGACATACCCACTTCCAAAGCCCTTCCTTGTGCTTGCAACGCAGAACCCTTTGGAGCAGGAGGGTACCTATCCACTTCCAGAGGCGCAGGTAGACCGTTTTATGCTCAAGGCTAAGATCTCCTATCCTAAGCGTGCCGAGGAGTTGGATATTATTCGTATGAATCTATCGGGCGCGGGTATGCCACAGGTGGATAAGGTTATCTCGCCAGAGGATATTATGCGCGCACGCGAGGTGGTGAATAAGGTCTATATGGATGAGAAGATTGAGCGTTACATCATCGATATCATCTTCGCAACACGTGAGCCTTCGGAGTATCGCCTACAGCATATCCAGCCATTTATTGCTTATGGTGGCTCGCCACGAGCAAGTATTGCGTTGGCTAAGGCGGCACGAGCATACGCCTTTATCCAGCGTCGTGGTTATGTTATCCCTGAGGATGTACGTGCTGTATGTCACGATGTTTTGCGTCACCGTATTGGTCTTACCTACGAGGCAGAGGCTGAGAATGTGACTACCGAGCAGCTTATTACCGAGATTCTAAATAATGTTATAGTGCCATAATGCAGAGCCACGACGAGGATATACTCAAGCGTGTTCGCCAAATAGAGATTAAAACACGCGGTTTGTCCGACGAGATCTTCGCCGGCAAGTATCATACTGCCTTTCGTGGTCGCGGTATGTCGTTTGCCGAGGTTCGAGAGTATCGTGTGGGCGATGATGTGCGTGATATCGACTGGAATGTTACAGCACGTTCAGACCGTGCGCATGTCAAGGTCTACGAGGAGGAGCGAGAGCTAACGATGATGCTACTTGTTGATGTGTCACCATCGCGTATGTTCGGCTCGGAGAGTATAACTAAGAAGAATCTTATTACAGAGGTTGCTGCCACGTTGGCATTCTCAGCATCGAAGAATAACGATAAGGTGGGCTGTATCCTCTTCTCGGACCATATCGAGAAGTTTATCCCGCCGAAGAAGGGTCGTAGCCATATTCTAATGATTATCCGCGAGTTGGTTAGCTTCCAGCCATCGGGACGTGGTACAAATATCTCGGAGGCATTGCGCTACTTGGTGGGCGTGAATAAGAAGCGCACCACCTCATTCCTGTTGTCCGACTTTATCAACTCTGCGGAAGATATGCCTAAGTTTGAAGATGCCCTTAAGATTGCATCGTCGAAGCACGACCTTATGGCGATAAATATTTTCGATAAACGAGATATGGAGTTGCCAAACGTAGGTATTATTGAGGTTGAGGATGCTGAGACAGGCGAAAGAGAGTGGATAGATACCTCCTCACGCCGTGTGCGAGAGTACTGGCATAGAAGTTTTGAGGAGCGTAATGCTTCAATGCTCAAGATGTTGAGTCACAATAGAGTAGATGTTGCAGAGGTAGCTACCGATGGCGACTATGTGGTAGAACTCATAAAGATGTTTAAGAGACGATGAAGCGTTCATCAAATATATTTACATTGCTGCTCACGGCGTTGGTGATGCTCCTTGCGGGTGTTGTCAAGGCGGAGGTGCCCACTATTAGTGCGCGCTTCTCGAAGGATAGCATCGAGGTTGGAGATGTTGTAGAGTACACTATCGATATTGAGAAGGATCGTGCCACTACTATCGAACTTCCCGATTTCGATGGCAACCTATCGCGAGAGGAGCTTAAGATGATAGCAAAGGCGAAGGCCAAGATGTCGACCTACGAGGAGTATGATAAGGATATCTTTGAGTTTGTTGGGGATTATCCTATTGATACGCTCCAGAGCGATGGTCGTAGGCTCACCATTCGTAAGCGTTACCGTTTGGCGGTTATGGAGACGGGAAATATTCCTTTCCGTCCAGCAATTCTATACTACGAAAAGAATAGAGAGCTTCCCGATACCTTGATATCGGATGATACACTGATGCTTCATGTGGCAAACTATGTGGAGCTTGATACTACGCTCTTTTTGAAGGCTGATCCTACTAATCAGCAGGGTATTAGCGTCGATGATACGAAGGCTAAATCTATGCTTAAGGATGATGGTATCTACACGCAGAAGGATTTGCCATTTATCTTTATGGAGATACGCGACTATACCATCTACGGCTTGATAGCCTTGATTATCTTGTCGTTAATAGTGTGGTTTATCGTCTGGTATGTGCGTAATCATCAGTCGAGTGATGCAGGTTTTGTGAAGCCTGCGCCAAAGTTGCCGCCACACGTTATCGCTATTAAGGCGTTGGACGAGCTACGCAATAGAAAGCTATGGCAGAATGGCAAGCATAAGCTATACTATTCGACTCTAACCGAGATTTTGCGTCTCTATATTGAGGGTCGCTGGTCGATAGGTGCGTTGGAGATGACCTCAGACGAGATTATCACAGCGTTACGAGATGTAGATATTAAGCACGATAGCCGAAGTAATCTTATTGCGATACTGCGCACGGCAGATATGGTAAAGTTTGCTAAGGCTCTGCCCGATGCCGAGGATAATGAGCAACTATTCACCTATGCATACTACTTTGTGGAGAATACAAAGGGTGTGGTTGCAGAGCATAACGAGCAGATGCGAAATATAACCTTTGAAACAAAGATTGAGGAGTAATGAGAGTATCTAATATCGTACGAACTATATCGGCTTTGGTGTTGTTGTTCTTGTGTACTCAGCCGGCATCGGCACAGTATCACAAGGAGCGTAGGCTTGTTCGTCAGGGCAACTCAAGTTTCGAGAAGAAGAACTACAGAACTTCGTATAATCGCTATAACGAGGCTTTGGAGCACGACTCCACAAACTATGAGGCACTCTACAATCGTGCCAATGCCTATACGCATTTGCGTCGTAGCAATCCTCAGAACTCTACCCTCAAGGCAGAGGTGGAGTTTGGAAACTATGAGTCTATAGCGGCTGATACGCTACTTTCTAGTAGTCAGCGTGCCGAGGTGTTGCGCAATTTGGGTGAGAGTCTCTTTAATGAGCAGAAGTATGAGGCTGCGTTGAATGCCTTTCGTGAGTCGTTGTTGTTAAATCCTGATGACAAGGAGACAAAGTATGACTATGTGCTTACTAAGCGCATAGTAGATCAGAAGCGTAATGTGCAGCAGCAGAATCAGCAGAATCAGCAGAATCAGCAGGGCCAGCAGGATCAGCAGAATCAGAATCAAGACCAGAACCAGGATGGTAGCCAGAGCAATAGTCAGGATAATCAGGACAATAAGAATAAGGAGGACAATAACAAACAACAGCCTGAGGATAATCAATCTGAGCAGCAAAAAGAGGATGAATCTAAGGATGAGGAGCAGCGGGATGGTGAGGATGAACAACAGCCGTCTCAGCCCAAGGAGCTTAATGCCGATCAGGAGCGAATGTTGAATGCCATCCAGCACGAGGAGGATAAGACTCAGGAGAAGATTAAGGATGCCAAAAAGGTGTTGGTTGTACCTGGTAAGAAAAATTGGTAATATAGTGTAGTATGCAGTTTCTTAATCCAAAAATACTCTACCTATTAGCTATCCCAGTAGCTATTATTGTCTACTATATCTTTGTAGGTCGTCGTCGTGCTACTATGCGTGTCTCGACACTTCAAAGAGGTCATGTGCCACGCACGCTACGCTACTATTTAAGGGATTTGCCTATAGTGTTGCGCGTGTTGGCAGTTGTGGCTTGTATTGTGGCTCTTGCACGTCCTGTTGATGAGCACTCATCTTCGGAGAGCTCTACCGAGGGTATAGATATCGTTCTTGCTATGGATATCTCTGGCTCTATGCTTGCCCGCGACTTTGTGCCAGATCGTATCACTGCAGCCAAGCAGATGGCCTCAGAGTTTGCCTCGGAGCGTATTGGCGATAGAATCTCGGTTGTAGCATTCGCAGGTGAGGCATTTACGCAGTGTCCACTAACTACGGATAAGGCGAGTGTTGGCACTATGCTTTCGCGCCTACGCAGTGGTATCGTGGATGATGGTACTGCCATCGGCAATGGTTTGGCTACGGCGATTAATCGTCTTAGGGAGAGTGGAGCTAAATCTAAGGTTGTGGTGCTACTTACCGATGGTGTAAATAACCGTGGACAGATTTCGCCTACTATGGCTGCCGAGATAGCGCGTGATATGGGTATCAAGGTCTATACTATTGGTGTGGGCACTATAGGTCAAGCCCTTATGCCAGCGGTTGATATGTATGGCAATAACACCTTTGTTATGGCGAATGTCGAGATTGATGAGCCGTTGCTTCGCTCTATTGCCACGACTACTGGTGGAGAGTATTTCCGTGCTGTGGATAATAAGGCGCTGGGTGAGATTTACGATCGCATCAACGAGATGGAGAAGAGCGAGGTGCAAATTACGCACTATATCTCCTATGAGGAGTTGTACTTTAGATGGTTGTTGATAGCTCTATTGTTGCTTGCGTTGGAGTTTGTGGTAGAGCGTGTGGTGCTCAATCGTATCCCTTAAAAGGTTGCTACTATGAGTAATGAAAATATGTTTATCTTTGCTAATCCCGAGTGGTTGTGGTTGCTTTTGGCAGTCGTAGTCATTCCGATTATATATCTACTACTACGCATATATCGCAATCACAAGCTTAAGCGTTTTGGAAATGTAGCAGTGCTACAAAGCCTTATGCCAGACTACTTTGGTGTTAGAGGCTGGATTAGGATCGTACTTTTTAGTCTCTCTATTGGTTTTATTGCGTTGGCGTTGGCGCGTCCGCAAACTGGCTCAAAGTTGCATAAAGCGGAGATTGAGGGCCGCGAGGTAGTCCTTGTGGTTGATGTCTCTAACTCTATGCTTGCCGAGGATGTTACCCCAAGCCGTATGGATCGTACGCGATATGCTATTTCGCGCCTTTTGGGGAGTATGAAGGATGATAGAATTGGTATCGTTGCCTTTGCCGATGAGGCTGAGGTGGTGTTGCCTATCACGGGTGACTATAAGATGGCTAATGCTGTGGTTAAGCGTCTTTCGCCATCGCTTATAGCGCAGCAAGGTACCGATATAGGCAAGGCGTTGGAGGTTGCGCTTCTATCCTTTACCGGGAGTACTAAGGAGTCGCATAGTCGCGTGGTGATACTAATCACAGATGGTGAGGAGCACAACGAGCGCACCGAGGCAGCTATCGAGAGTGCGAAGGCTCAGGGTGTTATGGTGTGTGCTATTGGTATTGGTACTCCTGAGGGTACGCCGCTAAAGATTGATGGCAAGCATATCGAGGATGAGGATGGCAAGATGGTGGTTACCAAGCTCGGAGAGCCACTGTTGCAGCATATTGTTGAGGCTACGGGTGGTATCTATATACGTTCGCGCAATGACAGTTTCGGTCTTGATGAGATTATTGAGCGTCTCGACGAGATTGAGGAGACAGAGCTTATGCAGATAACCTTTGAGGAGTACGATGAGCAGTATCAGTGGTTTTTGGGTGCTGCGTTATTGCTACTTCTTATCGAGTCTCTTGTTATGGAGCGTCGTAACCCATTATTGAAGGATGTACGCCTATTTGAAAGAGAGAGTAACAACATAAAATAACTAATATAAATTTTAGAATTATGACAATCAGAGATTTACAGCCAAAGCTTATTTGGGAGCAGTTTGATGACATCTGCCAGGTGCCACGTCCATCAAAGAAGGAGGGCAAAATTATTGCTTGGCTTATTGAGTTCGCGAAGAAGCATAATATTGAGTACCAGACCGACGAGACTGGTAATGTTGTTATGCGCAAGCCTGCAACTAAGGGCTTTGAGGATCGTCCAGCGGTTATCCTTCAGTCACATATGGATATGGTGTGCGAGAAGAACTCAAACAAGGAGTTCGACTTCGAGAACGATCCTATTGAGCCTTGGATTGATGGCGAGTGGGTTAAGGCCAAGGATACAACTCTCGGTGCAGATTGTGGTATCGGTATGGCTGCGGCTCTTGCAGTGTTGTTGGATGAGAGCCTTGAGCACCCAGCTATTGAGGCACTCTTTACGGTAGATGAGGAGACAGGTCTTACAGGAGCCTTTGGTCTTGGCGAGGGTATGCTTACAGGTAAGTATCTCGTGAACCTCGACTCTGAGGATGAGGGTGAGATCTTCATTGGTTGTGCTGGTGGTATCGACACAGTTGCTACGCTCAACTACGAGAGCGAGGAGGTTCCTGAGGGTTACGCCTTCGTACGTCTTGAGATTGGTGACTTGCTTGGTGGTCACTCTGGTGACGATATCGATAAGGGTCGTGCTAACTCTAACAAGCTTTTGGCTCGCTTCCTCTACAATGCTATCGACAAGTTCGGTGTTGCGTTGGCAGAGTTCGATGGTGGTAACCTTCGCAATGCTATCCCACGTGAGGCATACGCTATCGTAGGTGTTCCTGCTGCTGAGAAGGAGGACTTCGAGGAGCGCTATTTGGAGTTTGGTCAGATGATGATGGAGGAGTTCAAGCACACAGAGCCACGTATGCGTTTTGCTGTTAGCGATGTTGAGGTTCAGCCTACAAAGGTTATGACCAACGACGAGCTTTGCTACTTCTTGCTCGCTTTGGTAGGTCTTCCAAACGGCATCCTTGGTATGTCGTTCGCTATGCCAGGCCTTGTTGAGACCTCTTCGAACCTTGCCTCTGTGAAGTTCGACACCGAGAATGAGGTTATCACTGTAACTACATCGCAGCGTTCATCTGTTGAGAGCGCTAAGTTGTATGCATCGCAGACTATCGAGTCGGTATTCTACCTTGCAGGTTTTGATGTTCAGCATTCAGATGGTTACCCAGGTTGGGCTCCTAATCCAGACTCTAAGCTCCTTACCGAGACTGTTCAGTGCTACCGCGACCTCTTTGGCACAGAGCCTAAGGTACGCGCTATCCATGCAGGCTTGGAGTGTGGTTTGTTCCTTGAGAAGTACCCACACTTGGAGATGGTATCATTTGGTCCAACTTTGCGTGGTGTGCACTCTCCAGACGAGCGTCTTGAGATCTCTACTGTAGATAAGTTCTGGAAGTTGTTAGTAGAGCTTTTGAAGCGTATAGCATAATTCAATCTTTGGCTATGGTAAACATATTACCCATAGTTAAGGTGTTAGAATCAACCAATATCGATGTGCGGGGTTTAGGACAAATTGTCGTAGACCCCGCTACGATTGAGGTTGGTAATAATTCTGTTGTTGCCCGTTGCCGTGTAGCGGGCATGCGTGGTTTTCGGACTATTAAGTGCTATCGTACATCACGATATAGAGACGATATCAAGGGTGTTGTCTACTATCCGCAGTCGCTTAAAATCTATAATTTTAACGGCAAAGTTGAGTATATCGATGTTGCTATTAGCAGGTGGATAGGTGGCGATGCGTTGGATGTTGTGCTCTATCGTGGTGGTAGCGACTTGCGAGTACTAAGCCGAGCCTTTGATGCTATGGCACTTAGGCATATTAAAAAGGGTATTATACACGGTGATATCAAGCCCGAGAATATTATTGTTCTACACTCGGGCAAGATGATGTTGGTAGATAGTGATGATCTCCCAACAGATAGTTTAGGTAACTATCAGGCTAAGGATTACGGTTCTGGGTATTACACGCATCGTCACCGTCATATACGTCGAACAGATATCTTCACAGACCATTACGCCTTGGCATTGCACTCAGCATTTCTTGCAGCATTGGTCTACGATCCGATATTTCTCTGCGAGATGGCTACTATGGAGACCTATATAGCGACAGCATCGCAGATACTTAAGGAGCATAACGACACTGCTCATTATAATATGATAGTGGCTATGCAGCGCTCAATTATGGGTAAGATTGATGGTCTTGAGGCTCTATTTGAGTCTATTGTAATGGCAAACGAGTAGGTTGCCGTTGTCGTCGTAGAGGTGCATACCGCTGCCCTCGCAGTATTGCCACATCTTGCAGTTGGCGCATTTTCCCTTTTTTGTCCATTCGCGATTGCGGAACTTCTCAAAGCGATTTTGCCATACGTCCCAGAAGCTATCCTTATAAATATTTCCTTGGGTGAAGTTAGCTCGTACACTTGTGCAACCAGATATATCGCCATTCACACGAATAGATGCTATGCCGATGCCAGCGTAGCACTCGTATGGGTTTGTGCGCACACGCATCTCATAGCCGCCGAGGAAGCCCTCACAACTATATGATGCGGCGATGCGTCCCTCCTTACGTGTCTTGAGTATAAATTCCATCATCGCGGTATACTCCTCGTCGCTAAGTTGCAAAGTCTTATCCTCTGCTGCTCGACCTACTGGGAATATTGCAAACAATCGCCATTTGCGCACACCGAGCGAGATTAGAAACTCCTTAAACTCCTCCAAGCGGGGTAGCAGGGCAGGTGTCACGCAGGTCACCACATCCGACACCAACTCTTTGTCTGCCGATATCATACGCACGGCCTCCACAGCGTGCGCGAAACTATCCTTGTTTTGGCGTATGTGGTAGTGGTGCTCCTCGAAGCCATCCAACGATACGGTAATTGAGTGCAGACCAGCGCGAATAAGCGAGTCGAGACGTTCACGACTAAGGGCAAGACCATTTGTCACCATGCCCCAAGGATAGCCACGACGATAGAGGTTAATGCCTATATGCTCAAGGTCTTTGCGCACCAGGACCTCACCACCCGATAGTATGATAAAGGTCTTATTAGGGTTAACGTTTGGGGTTATCTCGTTATCCAAGACGCGGAAAAAGTCCTCTGCGGGCATATCCTTAAACTCAGGATTTACCGTGCAGTCGCTACCGCAATGACGACACTTGAGGTTACATCGTAAGGTACACTCCCAAAAGAGCGTAGTCAGCCTATGCTCCTCTGTGCGTATCTTATGTAGCTTCTTAAAGAGCTTAAGTGCAATCCACTGGCGCAGACCTAAACGTTTTCCCATATATGCATCTCTATTTTTTGCCTATTTCAAGTATTGGATCCACACGATCGAAAGTGCCATATAGTTGCTCCGATGCCGCACGGCAACCGCCACGACAACGCTCCCAAAGTTCGCACTTATCGCAGGGTGTGAGTATTGTGTCAAAGTATTTATTCTCCGCCTCACGTTGGAGTATTGTGGTCAAAGGCTCTTGATGTATGTTGCCCATTACGCGCGGTGAGTGGTTGCAGAAGCGTACATCACCTCGGTAGTTTATCGTAAGAGGGCGCATAGCAAGGTCTGTGGTGCAGTAACTAAATGAGATGTTGGAATACTCCTTTGGGTTGAGCAGACACATCGGGGTACACACGCCATTATGTGCATACATCCCCAACTCAACGAGCTTTCTGTTGGCACGACTAAAGGCATCGCGTAGCTCCTCGTGGCTAAGGTTTAGCTCCTCGGCATACTTACGTCCTAAGCCTCCAATGTTGAAGCGGTTGAGCATTATTTGCGTTACCCCTAACGAGGCGTATAGGTCGAGCGTAGGCTCTATATCGTCGATATTTAGTCGGCTAAGGATAAATACAGGTGTTAGCCATTTGGGGTTTTGTGCCACTATGCTCTTAGCGCTCCTCATAGCCCTCTCCCACGAGCCCTCTAACATTGTGATATGGTCGTGGCGTTCGCTACGGTGCGAGAGTATAGGTATCTGTATTGCTGCAAGTCCGAGGTCCTTGTATATCGCTATATCATCTTCGGTAAGGAGTGTGCCGTTGGTAAGAAGAGCAACATTTGCACCCTTGGCGCGTGCCAATAGGACTATATCGTGTATGCGTGGTAGGAGCGTAGGCTCGCCACCTGTCAACGATATCTGTCCCACGCGAGCCTCGCTAAGCAGACGGCGTAGTGTGCGACGCGCCATACGGAAGTTTGGCGCCTCGACCTTGTACTCGCTATTGCATCCCTTGAAGTGGTTGTAGCAGAACCTGCAACTTTGGTTGCAGGCATCGGTAAGCTCGAAGATGATAATGCCTATATCGACTCTCTTTCTCGACCAGAACATAGCCTCTCGATGATTAGTTCTCCTGGTCGGCTACGATGTCAAGATTGCAAATATGGGTTGAATGCAATGCCGCATGGTAACCATCTATCATCCACCAAACCGAGAGTTTTGCTTCGCCAACATAATCTCCTACATCGAGTGTGAAGACTCGCTGATTGTCCTCGCCCTCGCCTGTGCTCTCCTGAATTACTCTGATATCTGAGTTTGTAACAACAAACTTAGGAAAACAAGCGGTGTTTGTATCAAACTCAAATGTAAACTGTCGGCCATTGCTAACTGTTATTGTCTGCTGATCCTCACCCTCATTTAGAAGGTTGATATTGTATACAGGATCCTGATACTCAGGCTCTGGAATATGAACATCGTAACAACCAGACATAACAGTGCCACAACCTGTGGAGGTGATAGCCAAAAGGCTCAATAGAGCACCACCCAGACTATACTTTAGGCGTGTAGCGCGCTTACTACGACCTGCAGATAACAAGTACCAAAGTGATACAGCAGCGAATGCCACGCCGAGAACGATAAATAGTACTGTACGTTTCATAGTATTAAGGTGTTATGAGTGTCGTATAACTTTGGGTATTACTCCTCGTCGACGCGATTAAGTTCTATATCGCCAAGATCTAAAACCTTTATTTCATCCTCTGCCCAACTCTGGTCTGTAGGGAGCTCTATGCGGTGGGGTTGAAACTCTCCGCCATTTAACTCTCCATCATCATCCGTGAAGTGTATCTCTGCCAATCTGCCACAGACGCGGAACTCGCCAGATTTATTGGAGTAGCCACCCTGAATATCGGTGCTAATATGAATACCCTCAATAGGCTCACCCTCAGAGTCAACAACGCGACCTGAGGCCTGGAAGTTGGCGTTATACTCTGTGTCGGGGCAAGCATAACACGCCACGCAGGTTAGTGACATGCCAAAGAGTGCGAATATGCGGGTTAAGATTTTGCCTAACATAACACAATTTTTTTAGTGCTGATTAACCAAAAAGTCTGGTCTGCCAAAATTGAAACCGACACCTACAAAGAAGTTGTAAGATGTAGCCTTTGGTGATATCCACGAATCCACCTCCGACATTGTCGTTGGGGTAAACTCATCGACATAGTTTTTCTTGCTTCCGATGTAGTCCATACCGAAGAAGATGTTGATTGCTCGTGGGTGGATATTCACCGCAGCGCCATAGATGCCAGGGGTATTACCATTTAGGAATGTGTGGCTTGCAGTAAGTGTAATCCAGTTTGTTGGACGAATATTAAATGATGTAGTAAACTCTGTTGCTATGGCATTGCGGTATAGGCGTGTGTGCGATAGCGCACCTACAGCAAAGTGATTGCCAAGGAAGTTGAACTCAGCACCAAGGTTGATGTTTGTTGTAAGGCGTGTGGTGTAGTCTGAGAATGTGTCAGGCATATCAATATCTGTCTGGTCTAACAACTCGACAACACCTGTATTATCGTTTACTTCACCGTTAATTGTTCCCTCCATTTGAGTCTTTGATGACCATTTGATAAAGCCTAAATCGGTAATTGCTCCCGATAGCTTTAGTCTATTGTCCCAGAAGCGCATCTCTGCACCAAGGTCGATAGCTCCACCGAAACTATGGAGGTTGCTCCATACAAACCCTGCTGTATCATTCCAAGTTATATCTGGGTTTGTCTGACCGTTATAATCTGCACTATTATACTCGATGCTGTTGATCTTTATATTGCCCGATACCGAGTATTTGCCCTCTTCTACGTGCATTTTGTCGATATCGAGTTTGCCATTCTGCAAGCCGATAAGGAACTTAAAGCGTGCACCAATGGTGAGATTCTCGCCAATGCGGATGGCTGTGCCGGCATAGGTCTCAAGATAGGCGTTGATATCGGCAGTCAGACCATCTATATCGATGCTATTATCGTAAGCACCCTTCATCATCTTGAAGTACTCCTTTGGCATCACGCTATTCATCTCTGCACGAGCATTTGCTCCGAAGTTGAAGAATGTACCATTGAGGGTGTAGAAACCCCACTTGAAGATGCCTACATCTCCCTTAACGCTCTCAACACACTTGTTTGGTAGTTTGCTGAGGAACTCATTTGCTGGTACAGATGGGTTCAAGGCGCCGATATAACCATTTTCACCCTTATAGTACATATTCTCGTATGAGTTGTAGTTACTATATTTACCGGCCGAGAATTCAGAAATAAAGGGCAAGGCGATATAACCGCGTGTTGGTGTCAACGCAGGGTTCATATCGGTACGGAAGTATGAGCCCTCCATAAAGTATGAGGTCTTAAGCTGTGCCGATGTATTCTGCACCATAAACATCGCGCCAATCAAAAGTATTGCGCTAATAAATCTCTTCATATGCTATTCGTGTTGTGAAGGGTGTGCCTTCTATTATTACTCTAATTAATTATTTGATGCATCCAGCTCCTCGGTGTTGGTGCTCTTGTCGGCCTCAGCCTCTGCTGGAGCATCTACTCTTGTTGAGTGGCGAAATTCTGTATAGGGAGCCGCATACATATCTACCTCTTCCTCGACAAGGGGAACGCAGCTCATACCACCAAAGCTAAGTGCCGAAAGTAAAATATGTGGCAATATCTTCATATTTTCGACATATTATCTGTTTGCATAGGGTATTACCCCATACAAAGTTATTAAATTATTTCTTAACAACAAAATTATTTGTCTAAATATCAGTTAATATCTATATTTGTAGTGCTCAAAGTTGATGATATGTTGCACCGTTTTAGTCGAGATATTTCAAATATTGCGCTGCCCGAAGCATTTACATGGCCCTTTCATTATGTGCCACACGAGCTCTCGGTTATTGCTGCTGAGGAGGTCAAGGAGTACCTTGCCACGCGCACAGATTGGAGCGCGGAGATATCGCACGGCAAGATGTTCGGTGTGCTTGTTGTTGAAGATTATAATGGCGAACTTGGCTTTTTGTCTGCCTTTTCTGGTAACTTGGCTGGTAGCAATTGCCACGACTATTTCGTGCCCCCTATCTATGATATGTTGCAGCCTGGTGACTTCTTTCGTCGTGGCGAAGCTGAGATTTCATCTATAAATAGTCAGATTGCATCTCTTGAACGGAGTGAAGAGCATCTCTTGGCGAAGCACAATTTGGATACCGCCAACTCGGAGGCTGAACGCAAGCTTTCGGAGTTGAAGATGGTTCTTGCCGAGCGTAAACGATTAAGAGATGTGCGTCGTGGTGAGGGTGAAAGTGCCAACGTGCTAATTCGTGAAAGCCAACGTGATAATGCAGACCTGCAGCGCGCCAAGCGAGAGGTTAAGGAGTATATCGCTAAATGTGCAGATAGGTATAATCTGTTTGCAAGCCAAATAGCAGAGTTAAAGAGTGAGCGTCAGCGCCGTTCATCAGCTTTGCAGATGCAACTATTCGAGCAATTTCGCATATTGAATGGTCGTGGTGAGGTTAAAACCTTAGTGGAGTTGTTCGCGCCAACACCACAGCTTGTTCCTCCGGCAGGAGCTGGCGAGTGTGCTGCACCTAAGCTACTTCAATATGCCTATCTAAATAACCTTAATCCGGTAGCTATGGCTGAGTTTTGGCAAGGGGCATCGCCTCGCGGTGAGGTGCGCCATCACGATGCCTTCTATCCAGCCTGCAATGGTAAGTGTAAACCGATACTACTACATATGCTCCAAGGTCTTAAGGTCGAGGATAACCCACTTTGCAATATTGTGCCATCTGAGCCACACATACTTTGGGAGGATAGATGGTTGGTGGCTATCGATAAACCTTGCGGTATGCTCTCTGTAGATGGTAAGTCGGGTGTAAGAAGCGTTCAGGATTGGGCTAAGGAGTGCTACCCCGATATCTCATCGCCTATGATTGTTCATCGTCTCGATCAATCAACTTCGGGAATACTTGTTCTTGCAAAGGATAAGGATACGCATAAGGCGATGCAGGAGCAGTTTATTAGACGTACGGTAAACAAATGCTATACCGCAATTTTAGAGGGGATCGTTAGAGAGACCTCGGGTACCGTAGACTTGCCGATAAAGCTCGACTATGACAATCGTCCGCGTCAGATGGTGGCTGTAGATGGTAAGCGTGCTATCACCGAATATCGCGTATTGTCTTATGATGGCACTCGTACACGTATAGAGTTTTATCCAATTACAGGTCGCACCCATCAGCTGCGCCTTCACGCGGCTCATGTTGAAGGTCTTAATGCCCCTATTGTGGGCGATGAGATATATGGTGCAGTAGGTGCTAATGGAACGACTGAGGGACAGCGCCTATGTTTGCA
Organism: Alistipes sp.; assembly: GCA_045656185.1. Classification (GTDB taxonomy): domain Bacteria; phylum Bacteroidota; class Bacteroidia; order Bacteroidales; family Rikenellaceae; genus Alistipes. The sequence goes on from JAZOQR010000061.1 coordinate 103,330, forward strand.
TGCCTCATATCTTAGATTTATGCACCCACACACGGGCGAAGAGGTTGTTGTAGAGAGCCCGGCAGAGTTTTAGACCTCGCATATATTGCTCTTGTATTATCTTCCGTGATCGGTGGCACCCCCTTGTTGTACCTTTTGCAATCGCCAAATTGCGCGTAATATATCTATTTCAGCTGCGAAATAGCCTATCTTGGCCCTCTCCTAATATATATATATAAATATAGGTATACCCACCCGTTATTAAAAAATAATAATAATTTCAAAAAATATTTAATAAAGGACTTGCAAATACGGAAATAATGACTACCTTTGCACCCGCAATCAGATAGGAAAACCGCTCTGAAAGCGTTAGAAGGGTTCTTAGAAAAGTTTTTTGAAAAAAGTTTACTAAAAATTTGGTGGTTTCAAAAATATGATTTATCTTTGCACCCGCTTTCGCCTCTAAAAATGGCGAGACGTAATAAAGGTTCTTTTGATAATTTTTGAAAAATAATTCCAAAAATATTTGGTAGTTTCAAAAATATGAATTACCTTTGCATCGCAATTCGCTCACTAAGTTTGAGTGATGATGCAAAAGGTTCTTCGAAAAATATTTTTGAAAAAAGTTATCAAAAAATTTGGTAGTTTCAAAAATATGAATTACCTTTGCAACCGATTTCCGCTCTAAATGATGAGTGGTTCGGAAATGGAAGTTCTAAGAAAATTAGAATATAGTTCTTTGAAGATATTGAGCAGCTAAAGTTTTATCTATCTCCTATGAGATAATTTCAAACAATACCTTTGAGATTTGAGCTAACGATATAATTCAAAATTTTTTACAATGGAGAGTTTGATCCTGGCTCAGGATGAACGCTAGCGGCAGGCTTAACACATGCAAGTCGAGGGGCAGCGTGATGAAGTAGCAATACGGATTTGACGGCGACCGGCGCACGGGTGCGTAACGCGTATG
>JAZOQR010000062.1:0-2953 GCA_045656185.1 Alistipes sp.
CGACAACACCGTTATCGAACCACTTATTGACCCAACAACAAAACTTAATGGTTCAAAGGTTAAGGCTACAACAGTAAATGAGTCACTTGGCTTTACCGAGTGGACATTGAAGAATGGTATTAAAGTGATAGTTCGCCCATCAACACTAAAGGCAGATGATGTGGTTATCAACGCTGTATCAAAGGGTGGTTGCTCTATGCTCAACGATGATGAGTATTACCACGGTCAGTTCCTCGGTATGGTGATGAGTCAGTCGGGAGTGGGTAAGTTTTCTGCTACGGAGTTAAACAAGCAGTTGGTTGGTAAGTCGGCTTGGGCATCCACCGCTGCTGCTGCATACGAACACGCAATAAATGCAGGTGGCTCGCCCAAGGATATCGAGACGATACTTCAACTTGTATATCTCAACTTCACTGCTCCTCGCTTCGATGATAGCGACCTTAGCAACCTAAAGAAGATGTACGCCCCATACTTTGCCAATATGGAGCAAGACCCTAACTACATATGTTCAAAGGAGTTGCAAAAGACGCTTTTCAACAATCACTACCGACAGCAGATTACTTCTGCTGCACAGATTGAGGCTTTGAATATCGCTACATTGCAAAGTGTACACTCGCAGTTGTATGGCTATGCTGATGACTTCCGCTTTGTTATCGCTGGCAATATTGATTTAGAGACTTTGAAACCACTCGTTGAGAAGTATATCGGCTCGCTACCTACATCTAAAAAGGTGGAGTATGCAGTGGTTGATGATGGCGTTCGCACAGCCGAGGGTAAGGTAACTAACGACTTCCGCACTCCTATGCAGCAGCCTAAAGTCTCTGTTCGCCTTAACTATACTGGTGCTATCGAGAACAACGCAAAGAATCGCCTTATTGTCGATTTGTTGAGTAGAGCACTCGACTCTCGCTATATGGTCTCTATCCGCGAGGAGAAGGGCGGCACATACGGTGTCGGCGTTAGTGGCAGCATCGATAAATATCCAGTTGAAACATACCAGTTGTCTATTGGCTTTGACACTAACGAGGCTCTTGCAGATGAACTAATCGAAATTTGCGATGCCGAGATTCGCAAAATTGCAGAAAATGCCCCCTTGGCAGAGGACATCGCAAAGTCAAAGGAGTTCTTGCAGAAAAACTACATGAACGTATTGGAGAATAATGGCGGGTGGATATCAGCAATCATTCGCTATTACGATGAGGGTTACAACTACAAAGACGAGTATCTCGGCATCCTCGAAAGCGTAACCGCCGATGATGTCAAGGCATTCGCTCAAAAACTCCTCAACGACGGCAACCGCACATTGGTTGTTATGCGCCCAGAGAGATAACGACATAAAACAAGGCTCCTCCCGACAATTCGAGAGGAGTCTTATTTATCTTGATGTTTTATAATTAGTCCTTTTCACTGAATGGTTCTTTGGAATCAGCAATGGTGTCAAGGTTGCTGATAACCCACTTGATGATTTGAGACTTTGACCACTGCTCCAGGTGCATCTCCAATGCTGACAGAATGCCACTATCAGTCTCACCTTTTGACACAATCAGTCTCAATGTTGGTGCGAAAGAGATATCCTTCGCTATGACCTTTTCACCTTTGACTGGGAAATCCGAACCCTCTTCTACAATAAGCCATTGCTGATCGGATGGAAAACACTTCTTATAATTATCGACCTCCTGCTTAGGGACATATATTGCTTTGAGTTTGTCACAGTCTTTAAAAGAATCAAACTCAATCGTTGACACTCCAGCAGGCAAATGAACAACCTCTAAGGATGAACAACCTTGAAAAACTCTCTTTTCAATTGTTTTAACGCCCTCAGAAATAACTATCTTTTGCAAACTAGTGCAATCCTTAAAAAACTCTGCGCTAATACGAGTAACACTTGATGGGATAACTACCTCATGTATATCTTCGCAAATATCTTGAATGAAATACCCCAATTCGGATTCATCGAAGTCCATTTCATAAGTTTTACCTAAGATAAAATCCCATGTAACACCTTTCAATTCCTCTGTACCATAAGTACCATTATCGGTCGAACTCTCCTTAATTAAATCGAAGCATAATTCATTATCCTTGATATAAATGCTCTCAACTATACACACGTCATATAAATATTGGTCTTCCCAATTACCATTAAATAACTGACACCATGGTTCTTCCCATTCTACGCTCTGGCCAGGATAGTTGACTAATAATGCTTTTAGTATTTCTTTCTCCATAATCTCATGTTTTAAATTGTTAACCTCAATCCACTCAAAGTAGTCCTACGCAAGTAATTACTCTTCGCCAATGATGGTCTGTACATCGACCTCGGCCACCTGACCCTTGGCACAAAGGAGTGTGCGCGAGGGAAACTGCTCGATAAGCGAGATATTGTGCGTAGACATAACGACGGCACAGCCACTCTTAGCAATGTTGTGGAAGATCTCCATAATACCCTCGGCTGTTACGGGGTCGAGATTTCCCGTGGGTTCGTCGGCGAGAATCAAGCGTGGGTTATTCAAGAGCGCACGTGCGATAGTCAGGCGCTGCTGCTCACCACCCGAGAGTTCAAAGGGCATCTTATAGCTCTTATGCTCCAAACCTACGAGTTCGAGCACCTCGCTAATGCGGCGGCGAATATCCTCCTCGCTTGTCCAGCCCGTAGCACGCATCACATCGTAGAGGTTTAGGAAGACATTGCGGTCGGTAAGCAGCTGGAAATCCTGGAAGACGATGCCCATAGAGCGGCGCAACATGGGGATGCTGCTGCGCTTAATATTACGCAAGTCGAAGCCCACAACCGTAGCCTCACCCTCCACGAGATCCACCTCGGCATATAGAGTCTTAAGGAGTGTACTCTTACCCGTACCTACACGACCGATAAGATATACAAACTCTCCCTCATCCACCGTGAGATTTACATTCGACAATACGAGGTTGTTCTCGGCATTTGCCTTACGCGACA
>JAZOQR010000063.1:0-29213 GCA_045656185.1 Alistipes sp.
TTGGCGTACTGCTCATTCGCTCTTTGGATTGAGGTGCCGAAGTAGCACCGCTATCACGCTAAATTAGTTCATTGCCTGCTGGATAGCTACTGCAATAGCAACAGTTGCACCTACCATTGGGTTGTTACCCATACCCAAGAAACCCATCATCTCAACGTGTGCTGGTACTGATGAAGAGCCTGCGAACTGTGCGTCAGAGTGCATACGACCCATAGTGTCGGTCATACCGTATGATGCAGGACCTGCGCCCATATTATCTGGGTGCAAAGTACGGCCGGTACCACCACCTGAAGCTACTGAGAAGTACTTCTTGCCTGCAAGAGTACGCTCCTTCTTATATGTACCTGCTACTGGGTGCTGGAAGCGAGTAGGGTTTGTAGAGTTACCCGTGATAGATACGTCTACGTCCTCCTTCCACATTACTGCTACGCCCTCGCGAACGTCGTCAACACCGTAGCAGCGTACCTTTGAGCGAAGACCCTCTGAGTAAGAGATAGTCTCAACCTCGTGAACCTCACCTGAGTAGTAGTCGAACTCAGTGCGAACGTATGTAAAGCCGTTGATACGAGAGATAATCTTAGCAGCGTCCTTACCGAGACCGTTAAGGATAACGCGCAATGGGTTCTTACGAACGCGGTTAGCCATCTCAGCGATCTTGATAGCGCCCTCAGCAGCAGCGAAAGACTCGTGACCAGCGAGGAATGCGAAGCACTGAGTCTCCTCGCGAAGAAGACGAGCAGCGAGGTTACCGTGTCCGATACCTACCTTACGATCCTCAGCAACAGAGCCGTTGATACAGAATGCCTGAAGACCCTCACCGATAGCCTCAGCAGCGTCAGCAGCATTTGTGCAGCCCTTCTTAATAGCGATAGCAGCGCCTACAACGTAAGCCCACTTTGCGTTCTCGAAGCAGATAGGCTGAGTCTCCTCACACATCTTGTAAGGGTCGATGCCCTTCTCATCACAGATAGCCTTTGCCTCCTCGATTGACTTGATACCATATTGTGCAAGCACAGCGTTAATCTTATCGATTCTGCGCTCGTAGCTCTCAAATAATGCCATAATTCTATTGAAAATTAATAGTTAATAATTACGGAATGTTCTATAAATTAGTAAATTAAGTCAAATATGGATTTTATATCTATATTTCGGTTGCTTTTGTGTTGATTTCAGAATCTTCCTCATCTTTACTCGGTTACAATGCTCGCATTGCGCCCTTATAAGAGATGATGAATCTACTCGAAATAACCAACAAAATCAACTCGACCTAATTTACAGAACCTTCCGTCTTCGATTACTCGTGACGAGGATCGATATACTTAACAGCGTCGTTGAAACGACCGTATGAGCCCTTAGCCTTCTCCAAAGCCTCAGCTGGCTCGATACCCTTCTTGATGAAGTCCATCATCTTGCCAAGGTGTACGAACTCGTAGCCGATAACCTCGTCGTTAGCGTCGAGAGCCATACGAGTGCAGTAACCCTCAGCCATCTCGAGGTAGCGAGTACCCTTAGCGTTAGTACCGAACATAGTACCTACCTGTGAGCGAAGACCCTTACCGAGGTCCTCCAAAGATGCACCGATTACAAGACCGCCCTCAGAGAATGCTGACTGAGTACGACCGTAAACGATCTGCTTGAACAACTCGCGCATAGCAGTGTTGATAGCGTCGCAAACGAGGTCGGTGTTCAAAGCCTCAAGGATAGTCTTACCTGGAAGAATCTCAGATGCCATAGCAGCTGAGTGAGTCATACCAGAGCAACCGATAGTCTCAACCAACGCCTCCTCGATGATACCATCCTTAACATTTAGGGTAAGCTTACAAGCTCCCTGCTGTGGTGCGCACCAGCCAATACCGTGAGTAAGACCAGAGATATCCTTAATCTCCTTTGCGCGTACCCATTTTCCCTCCTCAGGAATAGGAGCTGACTCGTGGTTAGCACCCTTCTTCACGCAGCACATCTGCTGCACTTCGTGTGAGTAAATCATAGTCAATTAGTTTTTAATTAGTTATTATAAAATCACTTAGTTATATCTGTTGCAAAAATCAGGGCAAAGTTACGAAAACAAATCGGATAAAGCAATTATAAGTTCATAAATTTTTTTAATAATATGCGCCTTGGGTGGGAAGAAGAAGCGTTGCCCGCGACATCGCTCTTATCTCTATCGTCACTTTTGTCCCTTTGGTCTCTAAAAACAAATAGCGCCCGACCGTGAGGTCGAGCGCTTAAAGAGTCTTGATTTATAAACTCTGTATATGAGTCAGAGTTGCTCTTGGTAGAAGTTAGTTTTGCTTTGAGATATACTTACCATCAGTATACTCTACGCTGTAGCCATCAACAGTAGTAACAGTAATCTCGTTGGGAGCTGTGAGTGAAGCACCAGCAGCCAATTTGAAATTATCAATAGCAGCGTCGATCTTAAATGTATCAATGCTGTTTTTACCCTCGAATACGTAATTAGTCTTTATTGTGTTATTACGTGTCCAAGTACCAAGAATATTGAGCTTGCTATTCTTGATAGTGATAGGCTTCTCGCCGTAGTTAGAGTTGAGAACGGCAGCAACACGGACATTAATGTTTGCATTCTCAAGTACCACAGCGTTAGAGTAATCTACTTTCACACCATAGTTCATGTTGCTTACAGTAACATTCTTAACGGTTGTCAATACAGTACCAGAAGCAAGCTGAACGAATCCGTAGCTATAGTTCTTTGCTGTACAATTCTCGATTGTTAAATAGTTTGTACCACGAGTTGTGATAGCATAACCATTGTAACCCTTACCGTCGAAGTTTATGTTCTTGAAAGTTACATCAGAATTGAGAATCATATCACCAATGTAAGTTTTGCCATCACCATTAATAGTAATTTTACCCTTAGTATTGTTGAGTGTAACATTACCCACGATATCATTAACGAAGACAATGTTGATATCGGCAGATGCTTTTTTGATAGCATCCATCAACTCACCTGCTGAAGCAACCTTAGCATAACCATAGTATGGATCACGCTCTACCTCAAACCAATTGCTGTTGTTCTTGGTAGCACGGTAACCAACAGCAATAAACTGTGGCTCAAATTTATATGTACCACCCTTGATGCTGATTGCTCCACCGTAGCTATATACATCAGCGTAATCACCTGCGAAGTTACCGCCATTGATGGTCAAGTTTGCAGATCCATTTACACAGATACCACCGCCACCAGCAGCGCTCATATTTATATCACCAATCTTCTTAAATGTACCACCGTTAATTACAGCATCAACATCCAAGAAGTATGCAATGTGTGATGTAGTACCTTGAACACCTGTCATCTCGAATGTACCACCATTAATCTCTACTGATTCACCTGAAAGTGCTTGTACACAACCGAAATTAGCATTAACTTTTACGTTGTTGATAACGAGTTTGCTACCCTCATAATAACTGTTGATAGGATAACCTGTGTTACCACCATTGACAGTACCACCGTTGATGATAAGCTCTCCCATGTTATTGAGGAGAACATCTCTGTCGTTACGTGTATTAAATGTACCATTTTCGATGATGGTCTTAGAACTTACGCCATAAATTGCGCCATTAATAACACCATTACCGGTTACTGTAAGCGTACCATAGTTATAAATTGCATAGTCCTCAGAGTTGATAGTCTTGCCGTTAAGGTCAAGAATCACTGTCTTACCCTCTGCGAGCACTGCAGTATTCTCCAATGTAATGTCGCTAACAAGAACGATAGTGCCATTATCTATATCATCAAATGCCTTCTGAAGAGACTTGTACTCAACCTCGCCAATCTTTGCAACAGTAGGCTTAAGACCAAGAGTCCAAAGACCGTTCTCAGTCTCAACCCAAGTATACTCATCGTTGAGAAGAGCTACATCAGTACCCTCCTTAGCAGCGGTAGTGAATGTACCAGCTGTAATGTCAAATACCTTAGAGTTAAGTTCGCTGCCAGACCAGTTCTTCAATGCAATAGCACCGTTGAAGTGACCACCAAGGATATAACCATTCATCTCGTCAACATCAGCGCCGAAGCCAAGAAGACGAACAGCACACTTTGTATATGTGTCAGCGTTGAAAGTACCACGATTGATAGTCAAAGTACCCTTATTTGCAGATGCGTTTGGAGTCTGGAAGTCGATAGAACCGTTGAAAGTACCACCATTGATAGTTACAATAGTGTCATCATCAGTTGTACACCAAATACGCATAGAGCTGTAGTTAGCATTGTTGGTGAATGTACCACCATTGATAACGAGTGTGCCGCTATTGTCAATTGGGTGTGGGTAACCGTTAGATGCAACTGTAGCAGAGCTATTATTCTCAACAATACCGCCCTCAATAGTTAGAAGGCCGCTATTGTGGATTGTGTTTGATACATAGTTGCCACCCTGACCGTTGTCTGCATAGCTAATCTTACCAGTTTTATTAGCAGAGTCATCCTTAATTGTAAGAGTACCAAGGTTCTCAATCATTGAGTAAGCAGTAGTCTGAGTCTTAGACTGGCTGATAGTAAAGCCCTTAAGGTCAATGACTACTGTCTTATTAGCAGGGATTACAAGACCTGCAGCCTCGCCAGCGCGTGTTGAGCGTGTACCTGCGCGAAGAAGGTCGTTAAGGTCGATATCGCCACCAAGTGTGATATTTGCGATCTCGCCATCCGCAGTGTTGTTGATAATCTCCTGCAATGTTGTTGCTGAGTCTACATAGTTGATAGTCTCGTTCTGACCAATGCCGCTATTAACATTGATGCTAACATTGCCACCGTGAGTAAGTACATCACCTACGATAGAGGTAACCTTGTTTGCTACAACAGGAATTGCCGTGTTGAAGTTGTTCGACTTGATTGTGTCGTTGCCCTGCTTTATATCGAGAGTAAACTGTACGGTGCTAGTTTCAGGGATAAAAATGTAGTCTGCAAGTACGGTCAACTGACCTGTAACATCGGAGTATTTGTCAACATCTTTGTAGTCGAAGGTGTGGGTTTTGGTTGTAGCAGTGCCAACAGCCTTACCCTCAACAGCGTTGAACGATGTGTACAACTCTGAAGTGTACTCTACCTCTGCACTTGTAGGCTCGATGCCAAACCTGCGAACATCCTCGATATCGGTTGCTACCACGCGAACCTTAGCGAATGGGCGCTTAAGCTCGAATGCAAGGTTCTTTGTTGTGGCGGTAAACTCTGTTGTCAAGGTATGTGTAAAGGCATCACGAGCCTCTACATTTGGAGTCCACTTCTCAGTAATAATCTCAATCTCATCCAAACCATTTGTAGTGTTGTAGAAAAGGTCTGTCGATTTACCTTCCTCAACCAAATCAGCCCATACTGTAAATGTGTATGGGCGACCTGCTATAAGACGGATGGGGAATGATGTAGATGTTGTCTTAGATGTCTTTACATTGCGAACAACTGTGTCATTGTACGAGATCTCAAGGATAAAACGCAAATCATACTTATCATTGTCCTCAAAATTCGTAAAATCGAAACCTGTAGAGCTTGTGGCACGAGTATCTTCAAGAAGAGATACGTCAAGCACCACATCCTGCTCGCCACCAACTACTACATCTAAACCCTCTGGCTCGGTTTGACACGATGCTATGCCAAGCGCTAATACCAAAAGTGTATATAGTTTTTTCATTGTGAAAAAGTTATAATTATTATTTTTTTTCGTCCAAACTAATATCAAACCTTACTCTCGTTTCAGTACTCCTCTCTCGTGCGCGTATATATGCGCGCACATACGTTTACAATAAAACTGCAGCAATGTCGTGTTATTGCTGAGGTGTAAGGCGCTGGTAATCAAAATATTGCTATAGTAGCGAATGCAAAATGCCATAGCTTGCGCATCCGAACAGCATTCTAATATTAGGATTATCAGCTAATATATATACTGCAAAGATAGTAAATAAAACGATATCTGCAAATAATTTATATGTCTAATTTGGATCAAAAAATGGAGCTATCCGCAAAAGTGGGGTAGCTCCATCTATTGGTTATATTGTTGCTATCGTTAGAACACTACGCGGACACCAATCTGCATACGCCAGCGTGATAGTACATCATCGGTGGTGTAGTTCGACTCGGTGAATTTGTAGACTGGGCGGTAGCCTCCCTCAACCTCCTCAAGTTTAGTGACACTAAGTGGGGAGAGAGCCCAATTCGAGGTGCGGTGCACCATGCCCCAAGAGCGTGAAAGAAGGTTTGCGAGGTTGATAACATCGCACGTAAGCTCCACACGGCGCTGGCTGCTCTTATCGAAGTAGAAGGACTGGGCAATATGTAGGTCGAGGCGGTGAACAAAAGGCAACGAGTGCGAGTTGCGCTCGGCAAACTTACCGCGGTGTGAGTTAAGGTATTTATCACCCTTGATATAGTTGTTGAAGCTCTCCATCGAGCTATCATCAGCCCAACTCATAGACTTCATTTCTGCCTCTGTAGGTATGTAAATCAGCGTGTTACCCTTTGCTGTGTCGCCATTTACATCATAGCCATTGTAGTATGTTAGTGAGTAATGCTCGCCAGAGTGTCCGTTGTATAGAAGCATCACATTTGTACCGTAGTTGCCATAGCGGCGGGTGTACGATAGCGACGATACAACCTTGTGTGGGAACTCGTAAACAGAGGAGCTTAGTGCAGGGTTGCCGCTATCTGCAGCGTACGTGCGACTAAAGTTTGATGATGACTGTGCCGAAACGCCGTCGTTCACACTCTTAGATTGTGAGTAGGTGTATGCTGCGGTGAAGCGCAAACCCTGTAGTGTGCCTGCAAAGTCGTACTCCACACGTGCTGTCGTAGACCACGAATAGCCCTTATTGGTGTTGCTAAGGCGGTAGACAGCAGAGTATGGATCTCGTGTAGAGCTGTAGTAGGTAGTAGTTGCTGAGTTGCCACCACCCATAAAGAGTTTGTCGCCCTTATCCTCCGCAACGAGGTTCTCTACATATATATTATTAAGTCCCTTTGTAAAGTCGGCATCAAGACCAAGTTTTAGCCCCTTGTATTTGTAGTCCAATGCTATGGTCGAACGCAAGACCTGTGGATAGCGGAAATCCCTATCTACGATATCGATAGAGGGGTTGCTCTGCTTACCCTCGGTAGAGAGCGAGTGATCCTCGATAGATGGCGGGTTGGTGGTGTTGGTAACGCTTACCGAGCGCAAGCCATTATTCTGGTAGCAGTTCGATAGCCAAACAAATGGTACGCGACCAGTGTAGATACCGGTGCTGGCGCGTAGCTTTAGACCGCGCACAAGTTGTGACTCGAAGCCAATACGAGGCGATAGTAGTAACTGTACGCGTGGTATCTCGCCAGTCTTAGTGTTCGATATCTCGGCATACTGACTTGCGTTGAAGGCCTCGTTTGCAAGTGGCGTGTCGAACATAATAGGTATATCTGCGCGTAGACCGTATGTGAGAATGCCAATGCCGCTTAGAATAACCTCATCCTGAGCATAGAGGGCAAACTGACCAGTGGTCATAGGTGGGTTAGGCTTGCCATTGGCAAAGAAACCATATTGGTACTCCGAAGCCTGATTGTTGAGAAAGTCGTTCAACGAGTTGTAGGTGTAGGTGCCTCGTGCATTAGCCAAATAGAGGTTGTTGGCGCGATAAATCTCGTTCGACGTACCTATAGTGACGCTGTGCTTGCCGAGGTTTAGCGTAAGGTCGTCGCCAAAGATAAAGATATCCTGCGTTAGCATCTGGTTGCCGGCATAGCGGTCTGTACCAATCGTTGCCGAGCCATTGCTGCGCTCACCAAGACCTTTGATGATTACGGCTGGAAGATTGTCGGGCATATCTGGCGATACACGACCATCGTTGAGGTGTGTGTAGCCAACGCGGAGGCTATTCGAGCCCCACTTCTTAGTGCTATTTAGCTCTGCCACAGCAGAGTGCGTGCGGTTGATGTTGGTGTACTCCGAGCCTATGAACTTAAAAGCTTGTAGAGAGTTCGACGAGGCGTCGGCATCGGCATAGAGCATATTGTAGCGCACTGATAGATGGTTGTCTCTGTTGATATTCCAATCCAAGCGAGCTACGGCCGAACCCGTGAGTGCCATAACGTTGTGCTCGCTCCAGCCACCACCATCGTAGCCCGTGATAGCTTTGTATCGCTCCGAGATAGCCTCTGCCTCGCTCAGCGTAATTGCCGAGTTGCCACCGTCAGGGTGGTTTGTAGATGGTGTGATATTGCGATTGAACTCTCCAGCAACGAAGAAGAATAACTTATCCTTTACAATAGGACCACCAAAGGTCATACCGAAGATATTTGTTGCCTGCTCAGAGAGATATGTACGCTTCTTAACATCCTTACCTGGTGTTGTACCCCAGAAGTGCTCGTTGTTGTAGTAGGTGTATGCCGATCCCTTAAACTCGTTGTCACCCGAACGTGTAATAGCCTTAATAACACCGCCAGTAAAGCCACTCTCACGGATGTCGATGCTTGATGTTGAGACTGTTACGTCGCTAAGGGCGTCCAGCGGAATAGGGTTTGCCTCGGTAAGCGAACCAGTCATACCGGTAGTGCCGAGACCGTAGATATCTGCCGACGATGTGCCGTCGATGGTTAGGGTGTTGTAGCGGCTACTCTGACCACCAAGAATAATACCTCCAGCTGCTGGTGCTACGGCAGATGAGAGCATATTTGTAAGGTCGTATATCGAGCGGTCGATAGATGGCACTGCCTCCATTTGTGCGCGGTTGAAGGTGCTGCCCTCATAGCTCTCCAGGGAGCCGATAACCACCACATCTTCAACCTCCAATGCCGACACTTCGAGATCTTCATTTATGGTTGTGGGTTGACCAAGTTGCAGTGTTATATCTTTGTATATCACGCTTTTATAGCCGATATAAGAGATGGTAATCTCATACGGGCCACCGACACGCATTGCGCCGATAGAGTATAGACCTTGATTGTTGGTAGTGGTGCCATAGCGGGTGCCCGATGGCGTGTGAATAGCTACGATTGTAGCGCCAGTAAGAGGTTTGTCGTTAACAGTTACCACACCACGCACTGATGATGTTGTAACCTGAGCCATCGCCACTGCCACGACAAGAGACAGTGCGACAGTTAAAAGCAGTCGCTTCATAGGTTGTGATTTAGGGACACTATTTATGTGTCAGGTTAAAGACTAATGTTGCACTCTTGTGGTGCAATGCGGACGCAAATATATGAAAAAATCTTAAACTTGAGTCATGAATCATAAAAAAAATTGCATACCAAATATATATTAATGGCTAAATTTGATACGCTTATAAAGAGCAAAAGAGGGACTAAAATAGGGTATTTATAAGAATATAAAACACTTGTGTGGGGCGAAAATACACAACTATAAATATGGCTAAAAAATATTTGAATATATGCATTAAATTGAGTGTATAATAGGAGGCTGTGACAGGCTTATTGGCGAAGGGTAAAAATGCATTTATATCTAAATATGTAACAATGTTGAAAAAAAATAGTTTTCAGCGCTTGTTATTTAAGATAAATGGGTTATCTTTGTGCGTTAACTTTGCATCGAGAATTATGGTTATTTATCGCACCGTTAGCGCCGATGTTGTGATATGTGGCTGATGGCTTGGATGTTAAGTGAGAAGAAACTACAAAAAACTTTATAAAACTTTATTTACTTAAAACTAATGCTTATGGTTAGAAAAGTTGTACTATCAATGGTTGCAACTCTGATCTTGGGATGCTTTGGCGCATTCGCTCAAGGTCAGCGTATCACCGGTACAGTGACCGATGAAACTGGTATGCAGGTCATCGGAGCGGCGGTTGTAGTCGAGGGTACCTCTCGAGGAACTACTACCGATGTATCCGGTCATTATGAGATTACAGCTCCATCTGATGCCAAACTGGTATTCTCTTACCTTGGTTTGCAGACTCAGACAGTTGCTGTAGCAGGCCGTACTCAGGTTGATGTAATCCTCGTTGCCGATTCAGAGCAGATCGAGGAGGTCATCGTTCAGGCGTTCGGTACTGCAAAGAAGGAGGCCTTCACTGGTTCAGCGAAGGTTATTAAGTCGGAGGATTTGGCTAAGACTCAGTCATCTTCAGCTGCCAGCGCTCTTGTTGGTAAGGTTGCGGGTCTTCAGACATCTTCAAGCTCAGGTTCGCTTGGTTCAGAGCCTTCGATTCGTATCCGTGGTTTTGGTTCTATCAACGCAAGTCAGAGCCCACTTTGGGTTATCGATGGCGTACCTTACGAGGGTGATATGAACAACATCAACATGGCTGATATCGAGACAATGACAGTCTTGAAGGATGCTGCATCTAACGCACTTTATGGTGCTCGTGGTGCTAACGGTGTTATCATGGTTACAACTAAGCGTGCTAAGGCAGGTGATGCTCGTGTAAACTTCGATGCTAAGTGGGGTGTTAATACTCCTGCTCGTGTGCTTTACGATTATGTAACTGATCCAGGTCAGTACTACGAGATGCACTACACAGCATTGTACAACTACTTCCGTGATCAGGGTAACGATTCAGGCGCTGCTTACTCTAAGGCTGTTTCACGTTTGACTTCAAACGAGATCGGTGGTTTGGGTTACAACGTATTCACAGTGCCTGAGGGTCAGCAGCTTATCGGTACAAACGGTAAGTTGAACCCTAACGCTTCTCTTGGTCGTACAATTAAGGTTTATGACGACAAGACTGGTGAGTTGAAGGGTACTTACCGCGTTAAGCCAGATGATTGGTACGATGAGTTGTACGATCCATCATTGCGTCAGGAGTACAACTTGAATATCTCTGGTGCTACTGAGAAGTCTTCATTCTTCGCTTCACTTGGTTTGTTGGACAACACTGGTATTACAGATGGTTCTGACATGCAGCGTTGGACAGCTCGTCTTCGTGGCGACTACCAGGCTAAGAAGTGGTTGAAGGTTGGTGCAAACATGAGCTATACTCGTTTCGAGTGGAACGGTGCATCTTCTGCAAATGAGGGTGATGGTTCTACTGCCGACGTATTCTCAGCTGTAGCTAACACAGCTCCTATCTATCCTGTTTACATCCGTGACGGTGAGGGTGAGATTCTAAAGGATCAGTATGGCTGGCCTATTTATGATACTGGTGATGGTAAGTATCACGGTATGATGAGCTCAAGCCCAATGCAGGCGAGCCCATTGCAGCTTATCTGGTTGGATGAGTCTTACTCTGAGGGTAACGCATTCGGTGTAAACGGTTTCGCTGATTTCATTATCACTGAGGGTCTTAAGTTCACTGTTAACGGTGCAATCTCTATCGATGAGACTCGTAGCTCTTCACTCTCTAACCCATACTATGGTCAGTTTGTGACTAACGGTGGTATTGTAACTAAGGGCCACTCACGTATGTACTCTCACAACTTCCAGCAGTTGATGACCTATGCAACAACATTTGGTGCTGATGATTTGCACAGCATCGACTTCTTGCTCGGTCACGAGACATACTCTACACGTAGCTTCTACGTAGGTGGTGCTAAGTCTAACATCTTCTCTACAGACAACAACGAGTTGTCAGGTGCAGTAGTTGATATGAGTAGCGCATCTTCATATCGTACAGAGTACATCAACGAGGGTTACTTCTTCCGTACTCAGTATAACTACGACGAGCGTATCTACGCATCTGCATCATTCCGTCGCGATGCATCTACAAACTTCCACCCAGATCACCGTTGGGGTAACTTCTGGTCTATGGGTGCTGCCTGGATTGTAAGCCGTGAGGCATGGTTTAACTCATCTGCAATCAGCATGTTGAAGGTTAAGGCATCTATCGGTTCTCAGGGTAACGATGGTATCGGTTCATACCTATATACAGATTTGTACTCTGTAAGCAACGACGGTGCTGGTGGTATCGCAGTAGCATTTAGCCGCAAGGGTAATCCAAACATTACTTGGGAGACTAACACTAACTTCAACACAGGTGTTGAGTTCGGTTTGTGGCGCGATCGCTTGACAGGTAGCATCGACTTCTTCAACCGTAAGACTACTGATATGTTGTTCTCAGTGCCAGTTCCTCCATCACTCGGTTACTCATCATACTATGATAACATCGGTGATATGGTTAACCGTGGTGTCGAGCTTGAGTTGAGCTACGATATCGTTCGTTCACGCGACATAACTTGGAGCGTAGGTATGAATGCTACACACGTACGCAACAAGATCCTTAAGTTGCCAGAGATTCGTAAGGACTTCGAGGTTGACGGTTACGAGGGCTTCATCAGCGGAGCATACTTCTATGGTGAGGGTCTTCCTATGTATACATTCTTGATTCCTGAGTATCGTGGTGTAAGCGAGGATGGTCAGTCACAGTGGTGGTACCGAGTTCAGAAGACCGATAAGGAGGGTAACCTTATGGTTGACGATAATGGTAACCCAGTTTACGATGAGGGTGTAACTACTACTTATAGCTACGCTACTCAGACTACATCTCGTAAGCTTAAGGGTAACGCAACTCCTTGGGTATATGGTGGTTTCAATACATCATTCTACGCATACGGCTTCGACTTCTCAATCGCATTCGACTACCAGATTGGCGGTCTCGCATACGACTCAGGTTATGCAAGCTATATGTCATCTCCAAGCGGTACTTCAGTAGGTAACAACTACCACGTTGACTTGTTGAATGCTTGGACTAAGGGCTCAAACGAGGATTCACAGATTCCACGTTTCCAGTATGACGACCAGTACACAACTGCAACATCTGACCGTTTCTTGACAGATGCGTCATACCTTAACATTTCTAACATTAACCTTGGTTATACTCTTCCTGCTAAGTGGTGGAACAACAAGATTCAGGGTATTCGTCTATACGTAGCTTGCGATAACGTTTACTACTGGTCACGTCGTAAGGGTTTGGATCCACGCCAGAGCTTCAGCGGTGGTACAACCAATGTTAACTACTCACCAATCCGTACTATCTCAGGCGGTGTAACTTTGACCTTCTAATTTAATTTAGATTATGACTATGAAATTAAATAAGATTTTGATGGCTACAGCAGTAGTTTTCACTGCTGTTGCATTCACCGGTTGTATCAGGGAGGTCTTTCCTAAGGAGTCTGCCATCACTGAGTCACAGCTTGCACAGAGCAGTGCTGGTATGGAGTCTATGATGAAGTCTGTACCTTCTTCTATGGCTGCACACGTTGCTGCCAGCTACGACCACTCAGATTTCGGTTATCACTCAATTGGCCTTTACAAGGATCACCACGCATTGACCATGTTCCCATGTGCTCGTCCTGAGAAGGGTGGTAACCCATACTATTCACGTCTTCAGTCACCTAACTACGGTTTCGATATGGGTCCTAATGGTGGTTATACTCACTATATTTGGTATAACTACTACCCATTCATCAAGAAGGCTAACGATATCATTGGCTCTGTAGGTGATGATGAGACTTTGAAGGAGTACCGTGGTCTTGCAAAGACTTTCCGTGCTTTGTTCTATCTTGATATGGTAGGTTACTACGATAGCCTTCCAGCTAAGGCTCCAGAGCTTCCAACTTACGATAAGGACTTGGAGGTTGTTATCGGTTACACTGTACCTATTGTAACTGAGGATACTACTGAGGCTATGGCTAAGGAGAACCTCCGTGCTACACGTTTGCAGATTTTCGACTTCATCTTCTCAGACTTGGCAGATGCTGAGAAGTGCTTGGAGAAGTTCGAGACTACAACTCCTATCTATCCTGAGTTGGCTGCAGTATATGGTTTGTACGCACGTGCTTATATGTGGCTTGGTCAGTTCTCAGATGCAGACGTATTCGATGCTTCTAAGAATGAGAATATTAATAAGGAGGATTATCCTGCTATCGTAACAGGTCAGGAGGCATATCAGAAGGCTTATGAGTATGCAGAGAAGGCAATCTTGACTGCAAACGTTCCATTTATGACTCGTGAGCAGTGGTCAGACGTAACTTCTGGTTTCAACTCTGTAGTTCCATCTTGGATTTGGGCTACAATGATGTCAACTGATACCGTTATCAACAACCTTTTGGCGTTCCCAGCACACGTTTGTCCTGAGGCAACATACGGTTACGGTCCTTTGGCTTGTGTTGGTGTTGCTAAGAATACTTACGATCGTTTGGGTAACACTGATATCCGTAAGAAGCTTATCGCAGGTCCAGATAAGAGCTATGAGCAGTTCGCAGCTTATACTTCAATGACTCGTGACGAGTGGACAGCTATTCAGACAATGGCTCCATATACAAACTTCAAGTTCCGTCCTAACCAGGGTGAGCGTGTTGACTATATGGTTGCTAATGCTGTATCATTGCCAATTATGCGTATCGAGGAGATGGAGTTCATCGCTATCGAGGCTTTGACACACCTTGGTCGTTCTTCAGAGGCTGCAACTCGTCTTGCTAACTGGATGGTTGCTAATCGTGCTGATGTTTACATCTTCAACGAGACTGACGAGGAGAAGGTTCGTGAGGAGATTATCTTCCAGAAGTCTGTAGAGTTCTGGGGTGAGGGTGTAGTCCTCTTCGATATGAAGCGTTTGGATATGGGTGTTCACACAACAGGTCAGAACTACCAGTCTGGTATGTTGTTCGATACAGAGGGTCGTCTTCCATGGTGGAACCTTCCAATGCCATCAGGCGAGACAGCTGTGAATACAGTTAATAAGGAGCTTGCTGGCCCAGATCCATCATATGGTGTAATTTCTGAGGAGGCAATCTAAAGCGACTCTATTTGAAACAATAAAATAGAATAAGAATATGAAAAATATAAAGTTTTTATTTCTGCTTGTAGCAACACTCTTCGCTACTGCTTTCACTGCGTGTCAGCAGGAGTGGGAGCCTGGCCAGCCAGACTCGGAGTTGTGTGTTTACTTCCCAGTAGATGTTAACGTGGCACCTTACTCTAAGGTTGACAGTGACGATACTGTGGAGCTTGATGAGACTACAACAGCTGTATTCCCTGTATATCGCCAGACGGCTGGTACAGAGATGACTGTAGAGATTCGTTCACGAATTGTCAATCCTACTACAGTGGTTTACTATGAGTTGGATGCTGAGGATAATCCTACATTGATTGTACGTGCTCAGGATGCATTTATTGTAGCTGAGAGCGTTACTTTCGAGGAGGATTCTCTTGTAGCTTACCTTGAGATTGAGCTTAACGAGAATATTAAGGATGGTGCAAAGAGCCTCTTCGTAGGTGATATGCACGAGATCGAGATTATGGTTAAGGATGTAGCTCACCAGGGTAACTATGGTCTTAGCCGTAAGACATTTAGCGTAGGTGTTCCTGAGAGCTGGAAGGATCTTGGCGATGCACAGGAGGACCCAGAGTTGAAGCTTGGTACATATACTGAGGACTTCTTCGTATGGTTGTATGGTGTTGATGCAGGTAATATGGTATACGTAAACATCGAGGAGAGCGAGGCTCGCGCAGGTGTTTACCGTATCAAGAACCTCTTTAGCCAGGATAACATCGTTCAGTTGTTGGGTGGTATCCCTACTGATATGCTCTTCACATCAGGTGATACTTATATTGAGATTAATGCAGAGGATCCTGAGACGGTATTCTTCGAGTATCAGCCTGTAGGTTTTGGTATCAGCGGTTTCGTTGATAGCATCTATATCGCTACTTTGCAGGGTGGTGAGGGTAAGCTTGAGAATGGTGTTATCACCTTCCCACAGAATGGTCTCGTTCTTTGCGATGCTACTACTCCATTGTACTATGCTAACCAGGAGGGTAAGATGCGTATCACCCTTCCAGGTGTAAGTGTACGCGATTACTCATTCTCACTCGTATACTCAGGTACTCAGACAAGTGTTGATAACACTGAGACTCGTGCATACTTTGAATTCTACACTGGTGCTGATGTGTCGAAGTATCGTTTCTTGGTTGTTGAGGGCAATGTTGCACCTTACACAGAGACTAAGACTGGTACTGGTATGAACCAGACTATCGTTACTGAGATCAACAAGGATCTTGAGAACTTGATTAATGCTAAGGTTGATGAGAAGGGTGCTCTTTACCTTGAGGGCGAGGGCGACGAGGTTATCTATTTGGATAACTGCGCTGAGTCATCTGTAAATGACACTACTTGGTACTTCACATTGCCAGAGTCTGGTCTATACACTATCTTCGCAGTTCCTTACGATATCAATGGTAAGGCTGTAATGGAGACTGACGGTAAGAAGTACAAGGCAATCAGTGAGTACTTCTACTATAGCCTTTCAAACTCAGACCACGTTGTACCTGAGTTGTCTGAGATTGAGTTCTACCTTGATACTCCACTCAATATCATAGGTGAGGATGTTTATCAGAATAAGCCAACTGCTGAGTATTTCCCATCATCAGACGTAATGGGTTATGCTATTAAGTGTGCTGATGCAGCTTATATCTCTAACATTAAGATGTACTACGAGGAGACTTCAAAGATTCCTGCAGGTGCTACTCCAGAGCAGTTGCTTGCTGAGGAGGGCTCTGATATCTCATCTATGATCGACGAGATGGTTGCTGATACCAAGGAGCATAAGGGTTGGAACTTGTTCACTGTAAATTCAGACACTGAGTACACAGCGTATGTTGCTGTAACAAGTATCTATGGTAATACAACTATCCTAAGCGATACTTTCAAGTCTGATAAGTATGCATTTGATATCGTTGTAGGTACATATGAGATGCAGTGCGGTGACTCTAAGTTGACAGTAGAGTTCGTACCTTTCTTCAACTCAAATGAGTATGCAAGCACTGGTTGCGGTGAGTTGTACTATATGAACTTCATCTTGGACGAGAAGTTTAAGGATGTTGAGAAGTTCCCATATGTAGCCTTCCGTGTTCCTGAGTACAACGCTATCGTTACTTACGGTCAGGTTAATGGTTACAAGGGTAGCTTGTTCGCAACAGACTTGGGTTACTATGGTGATAGCAAGGATGCTGTTTGGGGCTTCGAGAGCTCATCACAGTCATTCGACTACCCAATGCACTATAACTACGAGTCAATGGTATTCTATTACGACGAGGATGGCTTTATCACATCGCTTGATACATACTTCCGTCAGTACGTAAAGACTACTAAGGAGGTTGTAGATCCTGAGACTAAGGAGGCAAAGACTGTTGTTGAGACTTCATACCCAGCAACACTTATCCCTTCAAGTCTTGAGAATGGTACTACAATCACTTGCATTGAGAACAAGAAGCCAGTTGTCGATACTGATGACAACACTGGTGATGCTGGTGACGATGAGGAGCAGGGTGCTGAGCCTCAGGCTACTAAGATGGGTACTTGTCGTAGCAACGAGCCTGCAAAGCTTCAGATTAAGAAGAATTTGACCTTCGAGGCAGTACGTGAGGTACGTGTTAAGTAATCATAAACATAATTCCTAAGGGTGGCGACTTCCACTTTTGGTGTTGCCACCCCAAGGATATGAGAGTGATAAATTAAAAATTATAGACATTTTTAACTTATGAATAAGGGTAAAATTTTATTGATATGCTTGGCGGGTTTGTTCGCAGCATCTTGTGCTAAGGACAACGTTGATCAGCCTGTAGTTGACGCTCCAGAGGCTGCTATCGCCAAGAAGTTCGTGAATACCTCTTCAGATGCTGTTGCAGGCAAGCTTCTTCTTTACGTTGATAAGGAGACTGTTTCTCAGCTTGAGTCTGCTAATGGCTCTATCTATACTGGAGTAAGCTCAATCGATGCTGTTGCTGAGGAGATTGGTGCTACAAGTATTCACCAGTTGTTTAATATGAAGGTCAATGCTGAGCAGAAGCGTGAGCTCGGTATGGATCGTTGGTTCACTATCAACTTCTCTGAGGATGTAGATGTTGACGAGGCTGCTAAGGCGTTGGCTGCTTCAGATGTAGTTCGTCGCGTAGAGTTTACAAAGGTTTGCAAGGGCCCTAACGTTGACGAGCCTAAGGTTGTAGATATCTTCCAGTCTGCTACTACTCGTGCCGGTGAGTATCCAAACGATCCTCAGTTCGCTGCACAGTGGCCATTGCTTAACAATGGTAACAAGTATGCTCCTGCAGATTCTAAGAATGGTTACACATATGCTGAGTACACTAAGGAGGGCTTTATCCACCCAGATATCCTTAAGGGTGCTGATATCAATGTAGTTCCTGCTTGGGAGTTGGCTAAGGGTAGCAACAATATTATCGTAGCTGTTCTTGACCAGGGTGTTGACTACAACCACGAGGATTTGGCTGCAAATATGTGGACAAACGAGGCTGAGTTGAACGGTCAGGCAGGTGTTGACGATGATGGTAACGGTTATATCGACGATATCCACGGTTACAACTTTATCGACAACCCAGTTAATGTAGAGGGTCAGCCAAATCCTGTATGGACTGACACATTCGACAACGCTGCTCACGGTACACACGTAGCTGGTACTATCGCTGCTGTTAGCAACAACGGCATTGGTATCGCTGGTGTAGCAGGTGGTGACGGTAATGGTGGTGTTCGCATTATGGCTTGCCAGATTTTGGGTGGTAAGTATAATACATCAGATGAGGATGCTGCTGCTCGCGCTATGGAGTACGCTGCAGATATGGGTGCTGTTATCGCATCAAACTCTTGGGGTAACGATCCAGGTGCTATCACAACTGATAACACTTATAAGGTAGCTATGTCTGCTCGTTATGTAGCATTCAACTACTTTATGACTAAGAAGAACCACACAGCTCTTGATGGTGGTATCATCGTATTTGCTGCTGGTAACGAGTCTGCTTCTATGGCAGGTTACCCAGGTGCATACAACGAGTATATCTCTGTAACAGCTCTTGGTCCTGATGGTCGTCCAGCTCTTTACACAAACTATGGTCCTGGTAGCAATATCGCTGCTCCTGGTGGTGAGTACTACGTTGACCAGTTCGATCACGTAAAGGAGACAGGTTGTGTTCTTTCAACTCTTCCAAACAACCAGTATGGTTATATGCAGGGTACATCAATGGCTACACCTCACGTTTCAGGTGTTGCAGCATTGGCACTCTCATATGCTGAGGTTCTTGGTAAGACTTACACCGTAGACCAGTTTAAGGAGATTCTTCTAACATCTGTTTCTGATGTTAACTCTCTTCTAAGCGGTGCTAAGTACACTACATCAGGTCAGGAGGTTGCACTCTCTGGTTACCGTAACAAGATGGGTACTGGTTGTGTTGATGCTTACCGTGTAATGGCGGCAATGCGTGGTACAACATGTGTTCCTGCAGTTGCTGGTAAGGAGACTGTAGTTAATGTTATGGATCTTATTGCTGATGGCAACACTACCATCAAGATTTCTGAGGATATCATCATCCCAGATGATGTTCGCGCTCGTCTTGGTATCAAGAATGAGACTATCTTTGGTAACGATCTTATCTTCACTTGCGAGAATACAGGTACAGGTGTTATTAAGATTGGCTTGGTAGCTGGTGGTGACCAGGTAGGTGGTGGTAACTCAATGGGTGGTATGCGTCTTGAGAAGGAGATCGCTATCATCGTTCGCGGTAGCCACGAGGCTGATCCTGATGGTAACATTTCAGGTACTGATGGTTGGTTGTAGTAGTTACATTGTTAAGTAATAATTTCTAAAATTTGAGAATTATGAAGAATCTTAAGATATGGTCACTCGCACTTGCACTACTTGTTGCTTTGACAGGTTGCGATAAGGCAGATGACTCTGCTGCTAATACTGTGCCATTCAAGCCTGTTGCTACAGATCAGCTTGCTGAGAAGATGGTTAATGTTTGGCAGCTTGTAGAGTATGCTGGCCAGCCAGCTCAGTTCGATGTTTACATCGACTTCCAGGCAGAGGCTTTCGAGCTTTATCAGCGCCTTTATAGCTACGAGTATGAGAAGCTAACAGGTACTTACACTCTTGAGGGTGATGTACTAAATGGTGTTTACAGCAACGAGGTAGAGTGGAACAACGCTTACACTGTTCAGATTTCTGAGAATCCTCTTCGTCTTCGTCTTATCGAGGAGAACGGCGCTTACGCTGAGTACAACGCTGTAGAGGAGATTCCAGCATTCATCAAGGACATTGCTGTAGAGCAGACTGAGGCATCTCGTGCTTCTGTATACTTCTTGTAGTGCAAACTGTAGGGGTTAAACCCTATACATATTGAGGATTTCTGATGTGTGGAACGATTAGTTCCTACATCCAGAATATAACCTCAGAAGGGTAGTGGGCTATTCAACAAATGTTGGATAGCCCCTCTCTTTTTATTCTGTTTACTACCGATTTTTTGTATCTATACGGAATATTTTTATTATATTCGCAACGTGAAAATGTGTTTTTTAACGAAACCTATAAACTAACTAATAATTTTTTAGATGATTAAGACCAAATTTTTAGTTGTTGCGACGGCCTTGACACTCGGTCTGGCGTGTGTGCAGGATCCTGATATGGACTCTGCCAAGCAGCATGAGCAATCGATTGAGGCTAAGTTCGTGAATACTTCAGAGGGTGCTTCTAACGGGGAGCTTATCCTATATGTTGACGATGAGACAGCACAGTCGTGGTTGTCGGCATCTGAGGCTACTCGTTCTGGTAATGTTGAGCTTGATCAGGTTGCTCTGGAGCTTGGTGCTGAGCGTATCGAGCCTCTGTTCAACTTGCACGTTAATGCTGAGAAGAAGATTGAGCGCGGTATGCACAGATGGTTCCTTGTGAAGTTCGATGAGGAGATGGATATCGACAAGGCAGCAACTAAGTATGCCGAGATGTCGCAGGTGTCGCGTGTGCAGTTTAGCACAGCGATTAAGCGTCCAGAGATCTCTGCTGTGCCAGTGCCAGAGGAGGCTGTTACTCGTGCTGCGGCAAGTGGTTCGTTCAACGATCCATTGTTGTACAAGCAGTGGCACTATGACAACGATGGTACTGTAGCCTTCCAGAACGCTAAGGCTGGCGAGGATATTGGAGCTGCACGTGCTTGGGAGTTCACAACTGGTAACCCAGAGGTTATTGTAGCAGTTGTTGACGAGGGTGTTAAGTACACGCACCCTGACTTGTTGGCCAATATGTGGGTAAACACAGGTGAAATTGCGGATAACGGCAAGGATGACGATGGTAATGGCTATGTTGATGATATCTATGGTATCAACGCTGTAAAGAATACTGCTGAGATCTCTTGGGCAAGGAGTGGTGATACGGGTCACGGTACTCACGTTGCAGGTACTGTTGCTGCAGTTAACAACAATGGCTTAGGCGTTTGTGGTGTTGCTGGTGGTTCGGGCAATGGCGACGGTGTTAGAATTATGTCAATCCAGATTTTCGATGGCGATACAAATACATTCTCTTGGCACTCAGCTCGAGGTATTGAGTATGCTGCAGATATGGGTGCTTGTATTCTTCAGTGCTCTTGGGGTTATCCTTCGGAGTACCGCCTTACAGATGCTCAGTACGAGAGAAACAACGAGGCTGAGTGGGAGGCTATCGAGTACTTTGTTGAGAATGCGGGTTGTTCTGGATTGGATGGTGGTGTGGCAATCTTTGCTGCTGGTAACGATAAGAAGGACTACTCGGATTATCCTGGTGCTCACAATTCGATAATATCTGTTACCTCTTACACGCCAGATGGTCTACCATCAACTTATACAAACTATGGTCCAGGCTGTAATGTCTCTGCTCCAGGTGGTGAGTACTCATATGTCACTGGTGTTTGTAGCTATGATGGTAATGTGCTCTCTACAATCTCGAAGGAGACTGTAGATCCAGTTACAGGCAAGCAGTATAGGTCTGACTATGCTGAGATGCAGGGTACCTCTATGGCGTGTCCTCACGTTTCGGGTGTTGCTGCGTTGCTTGTGTCGTATGCTATTGAGAATGGCATTACACTTACAAACGATAGACTTTACGAGCTTCTTACCAGCTCGGTACGCGATTTTGATGGCAGTTTGACAGGTACAAAGCTTGCGTATGACTACTATGGTGTACCATGGAACTTCAATATCGGTAAGCATAATGGCAAAATGGGTACAGGTAAGCTCGACGCTTTGCTTGCGATTATGAATCTTCGTGGTGCAACATGTATTCCTGTAGTTGTAGGTGAGGAGACCGAGATTGATATCAACAACTATATGGGTACTGGCGACCTACACATTACTCCATATGATGAGTGTGTGATTGATGACGAGACCTTTGACCGTCTTGCAATTGGTGTCTACTGCTATGGCGGTAAGCACTATATTATGTGTGCTAAGGCTGGTATAGGAGTTATTACCCTTAAGTATATCGCTGGCGGTACTACTGTTGGTAATGCGAATGTTTCGGGCGGTAAGCTTATTGAGAAGGAGTTTGTTATCATTGCTCGTGATAAGAATGATCATGGTGGCTGGTTGTAGAATACAAAAAATGGTGAATAATATGAAGAGATTTAAGATATATGCATTGGTAGTGTCGCTACTTATGTTGGTGGTAGCGTGTGGTGGCGACGATGAGGGCAAGAAGCCAACTCCTCCAGCATACGAGGGTGTTGAGTTGGGTGATATCAACAAGTCTTGGAAGTTGGTATCTGTAAATGGCGTAGAGCCAGAGTTTACGGTATATGTAGATTTCTATTACGGTATATTTTATATGTACCAGCAGGTTTACTCGTTGAACTATGTTGCCTACGAGGGTAATTACTCTGTTGAGTATAATATCCTATCTGGTGTATATGATGATGGTACTGAGTGGAAGAGTAGCTATGTGGGAGTGCTTTCTGAGTCGGGTGATACGCTTACTTTGACTAGCCAGGAGACTAACCCTATTGTAAATGTCTATGAGGCGTGTGATATACCTCAGGAGGTGATCGATGAGACTCAGACACGCTGTTTCGTAGACTATGAGTATCATTTGTAGTAAATAGCCAAGAGAATAAACTATTAACATTATGAATAAGACAAAAGTTCTACTATTTGCATTGGTATCTATGGTCGCTACGGCGTGTGTTAGCGATGATACTAATATCTCTCAGGTAGAGACTGAGGCTGCAAAGGTTAAGATTGTAAACAGTTCGGAGTCAGCCGTTAAGGGCGAGATGATTCTCTATGTGGACGAGGCTACTGCGGCGCAGCTTGAGGGTGCCATGGATGCTACTCGTTCGGGTCTTGCATCTTTGGATGCTACTATCGCAGAGCTTGGTGCTACCGCTGTTGTTCCAGTCTTTAATATGGCTGTTAACACAGAGCTTAAGCGCGAGCATAATATGCACCGCTGGTATACTGTTAAGTTCTCGGAGGATGTAGATGTGGAGTATGCTGCTAAGCTGCTTTCGGAGCTTAAGGAGGTTGAACGAGTGCAGTTTAGTGTTCCAGTATCAGTTCCTAAGGTTACAGCTGTAGAGGCAGACCCTTCGCAGTTTGCTGCTACACGTGCTCAGGAGCTTCCATTCAACGATCCAGGCCTTGCTAAGCAGTGGCACTACAACAACGACGGTACTGTTGCCTTCCCTAATGCGCGTGCTGGTGCTGATGTAAACCTCTTCTCAGCGTGGAAGCATACTACAGGTCGCCCAGAGGTTGTTGTTGCGATTGTAGATGAGGGTGTTTGCTACACTCACGAGGATTTGAAGGATAGCTTCCTTGTAAACGAGGCGGAGTTCAATGGTGCTGAGGGTGTTGATGATGATAAGAACGGTTATGTGGACGATATCTACGGTTACAACTTCGTGGATGATGGTCGCATTACTTGGACACGAAGCGAGGACTCTGGTCACGGTACTCACGTTGCGGGTACTGTAGCTGCTGTGAACAACAATGGTATTGGTGTTTGTGGTGTTGCTGGTGGCTCAGGTAAGAATGATGGTGTTCGCATTATCTCTTGCCAGATTATGTCTAATGGTGAGGCTGCGGGTCCTGGTCCTACAGCTAAGGCTATCGAGTATGCTGCAGATCGTGGTGCTTGCGTATTGCAGAACTCTTGGGGCTTTGGTGCAGGTCAGATTGCTAATGATTCGGCATTCAAGAGTGGTACTACAAGCGTAGAGTTGACAGCTATCGACTACTTCAAGGCTAAGAAGAACAACCCTGCGTTGGAGGGTGGTATTGTAATCTTCGCGGCAGGTAACGATGGCAAGTCGGTTGCTGTTTATCCTGGTGCTTACAATAATCTTATTGCTGTAACAGCTGTGGCGCCAGACGGTCTTCCAACATACTATACTTGTTACGATCGTGGTTGTAATGTAGCTGCTACTGGTGGTGAGTATACATCTACTTGGGATACTCCAGGTTGTGTGTTGTCTACTATGCCTACAAACAAAGCCTCTTCAGGTTATGCTTTGATGCAGGGTACATCAATGGCATGTCCACACGTTTCGGGTATTGCAGCCTTGGCAATCTCTTATGCTATGGATAATGGCATTACGTTGACATTGCCAGAGTTGAAGGATATCATTGTAAGTTCAGTTCGTAGTATTGATCCATACCTAACAGGCTTCAAAACTAATCCTGAGGGAGGTACTCTTAACCTTAGCTCATATCAGGGTAAGATGGGTACAGGTCTTATCGATGCATATCAGGTGTTGATGGCAGTGCGTGGTACAAAGTGTATCCCTGTTCCTGTTGGCGAGACTGTATATCTTGAGATTAGCGACTATATCGGTGATGGTAAGTCATCAATTAAGCTACTCAAGGATGGTACAACAATGAGCGATGAGGCTAAGGAGGCACTTGGTATCGATGACTTTAAGGTTATAGGTAACAAGATTGTTATGACTTGTACTAAGCCAGGTACCGCGCCTATTAAGTTATCGTATGTAGCAGGTGGCTCGACTGTTGGTGGCGGTCAGATTACTGGCGGTATGGCTACCGAGCAGGAGTTTATGCTTGTAGCACGCGAGGGTATTAAGATTGATAGCGGTACTAATGCGCCTATCACTCCTGGTGGATGGTTGTAGTAGTTTAATGTGATAAAAAGAGACTAAGATATGAAAAGTTTGAAGATTTGGTCACTTATCGCACTCTTTGCTATGGCATTGGTAGGCTGTGGTGGCGATAAGGAGGGTAGCGGCGATACTCCTATTGTTCAGACCGATATTTATGGCAAGTGGCACCTTGCTACAGTGAGCGACTTCGCTCCAGAGTTCGATGTATACATCGAGTTTAAGAAGGATGGTAAGTTTGATATCTATCAGCAGGTGTGGACATTTACCTATGAGCACTACACTGGTACATTTACTTGTGATGGTGGTGTGCTTAGTGGTAAATATAGCGATGGTACGGCTTGGACGGGATCATACAACTACTCGGTTGCTAACTCTAAGCTAACGCTTACGAATGTGGATAATAGCGATGAGGTGAATGTCTACAACGCTTGTGTAATCCCTGCAGAGGTTATCGAGGAGGCAACAACTGCAACTCGTGCAGAGGGCGTTGTTCCATTCCTATAGGCTGTTTAGGATAATTGGTATAGGGGATTTGGTGGCTTGGCAACAAAGCACTAAGTCCCCTAACTTTATAAATTGGGTTGGCTGCCCAATGTTTGAGTATGAGAAGATTAATTTTACTATGTCTATTTATTGCCTCGGCGAGTGCTATTACTGCTAAGGAGGTCACCTCTACGGAGGCACTCCGTATAGCATCGCAGCTCTTAGGCGAGGCCACACGTGGTGCTACCTCGGTGATTGCGTGGGATAGTAGCGATTTAGGCTCTACGCGCGTAGAGGGTAGTGCTCCTACCTTCTATGTCGTCACGCCGGGCTATGGTTCAGGTTTTGTTATAGTAGCTGGTGACGATGTAGTGCGCCCTATATTGGGATACTCCACAACATACACAATAGCATCTGCGGAGTCTCTACCATCGAATTTCGAGGGGTGGCTTAGATATATAGATGCTACGGTGCGTTACGCACGTGTGAGCGGTGCTGTGGCGAGTGATGCTGTGGCGCAACTATGGAGTGAAGAGCATAGATTGGTAGGTGCTACGATGCTAAATACTGCACGTTGGAGTCAGCTTGCACCATACTATAACCAGTGTCCGTTGGATGGTGCTACCCACTCGTTGACCGGTTGCACGCAGACGGCAATGGCGATTATTATGCACCACCATCGTTGGCCCGAAAGAGCTAAGGGTGTAACTGAGGCTTATACAACCATGGGAGGTCTTAACGTGCCATCGCGCGATCTAAATCACGCCTACGACTGGGATTTGATGCTCGAAACATATATCGAGGGAGAGTATAGCGATATGGAGGCGGATGCTGTTGCGGTACTTATGGCAGATCTGGGTTATGCCTTTAAGGCTGAGTACACCGCTGTCGATACCGGAGCCTTTCCCGATATGATGGCGTTGTATGAGAAGTTCGGTTATAGTCCAGCTTCGAATATGGCTATGCGCAAGAACTTCTCCAATGAGTATTGGGTGGCGACGCTACGTCGTGAGATTGAGGCCTCGCGTCCGATATTCTATGCAGGATATACCTCAGAGGGTAGTGGTCACGCCTTTGTTATTGATGGCGTGGATGAGAATAACTATTTTCATGTCAATTGGGGTTGGGGTGGTCTCTGTGATGGTTTCTTCGCAGTAGACAACCTTACTCTCGAAGAGTATCTCTTTGACACACAGCATTGGGCGGTGCTGGGTATGCACCCTATGCGAGATGGCGAGATTGATAACTGGCTCTATCTTACATCTACAGGTTTGAAGGCCTCAACCACAACCTTTGAGCGTGGCGTGCCATTCGAGATTTCGCCTATTTCAGTAGGTAACTACTCGCAACTTAGCTTCTCGGGAGATGTGCGCATAGGTGTTTGTAGTGCTAAAGGTGAG
This sequence comes from Alistipes sp., assembly GCA_045656185.1. Classification (GTDB taxonomy): domain Bacteria; phylum Bacteroidota; class Bacteroidia; order Bacteroidales; family Rikenellaceae; genus Alistipes. The sequence continues at coordinate 26,676 of JAZOQR010000063.1, forward strand.
ATTAAGTCGTGGGCTACAGAGTCGCAACACATAGACCTCCCATCGATGTATGGCGCAAGTTGTCATGCTATGAGTGCTGTGATTAACGAAGATATTGCGGAGGGTGATAGATTATCCCTATTCTATCGCAGTGATAGTAGCCAGAGGTGGTTTAAGGTCGAGCCATATACCGAGAGTGCGTGTGCCGATATAGTGATAAAGTATGCGCCAATTGGTAGTACTACCTCGATGTCGTTTGATAAGGCATCGGGAGTGCTTGTTGTGGACTATGATGACGATGTTAAGTCGGCACTATACCTCGCTGGAGAGTTTATAGAGGCAGGCGTTACGATAACAAAGGGTATGATGAGGGTAGATACCAATCAGTTGCAACGCGATGCTACCTATACAATATATCTCGTACGAGGTGATGTGGAGTCGAAGAGTATAATGTTTACACTTAAGGAGTTGTAGTCTATGAAGAGGTTTTTAGTGATGCTTATGGTTCTTATCGTATGTGTAGGGTGTAAGCAGTTGAATAAGGATATTGACAAGCAACCAGATAGTGTTGTCGAGGCTGAATTAGAGGTAGATAATAGCGAGTTTGTGCTCGACTATACTGCTCAGAATGCGGAGATTGTGGTTCGTACAAACCGCTCTTTTGAGGTGGTGGTGAGCGCAAATTGGATTACCCACACTATTGCAGATAGCAAAGATAGGGTGCTACTTCAAATATTGGAGAACACAACCTCAGAGCCTCGCATCTCTGAGGTGGTTATCACTACGGGTGAATTAAGTCGTATGGTAACTATAAAGCAGGGTGTGAAGCCCGAGCGGATGTCGCTGCTTTTGGAGCATAGTTCAACACATCTCGATTCGCCAGTGTGGGATGGTTATGATATAAAGGGTAGTGTAGATTGGGGTGATGGCACTACGGAGGAGTATCGTGAAGGTATCTCACACGAGTATTCTGATGCTCAAAAACATAGTGCGCAGTTTACGATGGAGGGGGCGACCTCGTTTCATATTGAGCGCGTAGGGGAGATAGAGAGTGTTACAATCTCTTTATAATAGTATAGGCAGTCTTTTGGACTGCCTATACTATTTATATAATGTTCTCGGTGTATTCGACGGTATAGTTGCCAAAGGCATCCACCGTAACGGCGATAAGGTCGAATTGGAGGTTTAGTTGTATGCGACGTATCGTGCGAAATGCCATTGCACCACGGCGTAGCGAGCGTATTTTTGACTCGTTGATGCTATCGTAGGCACTCTGCCAGCCTCCCTCACGGCGTGTCTTGACCTCCACGAAGTGAAGTGTGTCGTAGTGCTGTGCAATGATATCTATCTCGTAGTGTCCGATGCGCCAGTTGCGCTCCACAATAAGGTAGCCTCGCTCTCGGAGCCACTCCATAGCGATATCCTCACCCCGTCCACTTATATCGAATGTTGATACACCCTCCATCTAAGGCTATCGCTTAAGAAGGAATGAGATATCATCGCCTGGGTTAACCTCGTATGTTGGCTGTCCCTTCTTGAAGATACGCATTGGGCGAGAGCCGATAAGCTCGATGCCGTTGTCGTCGATGCGGAGCATACAGCCCTCACGAAGACCTACAACATAGCGGCTGCGGTTAGCCTCCAAGTACTCCAAGATGCGCTGCTCGCGAGTCTCGCCAGCGTGTCCCTCAGGGTTAGCATCCAAATAGTGAGGGTTGATCTGGAATGATACAAGACCTATAGCGCGGAAAGACTCTGGTTGCACGATAGGCATATCGTTAGTGGTGCAGATAGTAGGGCAGGTGACGTTGCTACCAGCAGACCAGCCTACGTATGGCATACCACTCTTAACGCGACGGTGAATAACGTCCAATAAATCCTCCTCCTGCATACGCTTAAGAAGTGCGAAGGTGTTACCGCCACCGATAACTACAGCCTCGGCATTACGCAAGAAGTTACGCTTGTTCAAGGCGTGGTGGATAGACTTAACCTTGATGCCAATCTCGTTGAAGCGAGCCTGCACCTTAGCCTCATACTCGTCGTATGAGAAGGTAACAGCAGCGTAAGGAATAAACACAACCTCTGATACGCCTTTGAGCGTTTTTGCAATCTCAGCGATAGGGTACTTCAAATACTCCTCGCCAGCATTGGTGGAATTGGAAATTAATAAAAGGTTCATAATCCTATGAATATTAAATGTTTAATGTGTTTTGTTACAAAAACGTTGATAAATTTTCTTCTCTTAATGTCAAAGATAATAAAAAAAGTGTTATTTTTGCATCGTCCAATGAAAAAAAATGTTGGATGAAGTTAGAGTAGGAAAATATTTACTACTATAATGTTTAACTAAAACTTATTTATTATGTCAGAAATTCAGTCAAAAGTTGTCGAGATCATCGTTGACAAGTTGGGCGTTAAGGAGTCAGAGGTTGTAGCTGAGGCAAGCTTCACTGCACATCTTGGTGCTGACTCATTGGATCAGGTAGAGCTTATCATGGAGTTCGAGAAGGCTTTCGATCTTCAGATTCCTGATGGCGATGCTGAGAAGATCCAGACTGT
>JAZOQR010000064.1:0-54252 GCA_045656185.1 Alistipes sp.
CCGTATAAAACTAAAATTAAACGGAAAGAGTCCGGTACAATACCGAACTCTTTACCAATAAAAATCTTTTTATTAATCCGTCCAACTTTTTGGGGTCAGTACATTATGGGGGCTGGCTAAGTTACTTTTTAGTCAGCCCCATCTTTTTTATATATGTAACATCAACTTATTAAAATTTATTATATATTTGTGGGATGAAAGCAACTAAAAACGTAAAAGACGTTTAATAACGTAATCTATTAACCTTAAAAATTCAATATTATGGTAAAGAAATTTCTCTCCGCCATCGCAGTGCTCGCTATTCTTTTCACTGCTTGCGAGACACCTAATGAGGAGGCTAAAAGCAAGTTCCATATCACATCGGAGACTCTAATCGAGACAAGTGCCTCTGGTAATTGCTTCGTAGCGAGCTACGTTATCGACGAGGTGGTAGAGGGTGTCACAGTAACTGCTACCTCTTCAGCAGAGTGGATTCATCTAAATGGTGAGATTACTGAGTCCGAGATTCTTTTCTGTACTGATGATAACTACGGCGAGGCACGTACAGGCACACTTGATGTTAAGTATGCCGACTCTAAGCAGAGCATCACTATCACACAGCGTAGAAACAAGATTACTATTGAGTGTACAACATTCGACGTACCAGCTGATGCCACTTGTATTAATGCAACATACATCATCAACGAAGTTGTTGAGGGCGCTATGGTCTATGCAATACCTTCTGACGACTGGTTCCACATCAATGGCGATATCACCGAGTCGGAGATTCCTTTCTGCGTAGATTCTAACGAGGGAGAGGCGCGTACTGGTACTCTTAGAATAGATTATGATGGCGATCCTGCAGTTATCACTATCAATCAGGCGGCTCCAATCGCGGAATAAAATACTAATAACCATTATAATTACATCTAAGATATGAGAAGAGTCTTATTCTCTACTATTGCGCTCGTTGCACTAATATTTACATCTTGTGAGCTACAGCCTAACAACGATAATGGAGATCTAAACACAAAGGCTGAATTTCACATACTCTCTGACAATGTTATCGGTATGTTGTCAGATGGTGGAAACGTTGAGATTAAGTATGTTATCGACACTGTAGTTGAGGGTGCAACACTTACAGCAACCTCAGAGACAGAGTGGATTAAGGATATCGAGGTTAACGACAGCGTGACCTTCTATGTTGAGGAGAATTATAGCATTGCAGACCGTTTAGGTGCCATAACACTCACCTACGCCAACACTACAATTACCGTAGAGATTGACCAGTGGGGACGTACAATGAATAACAATGCCGTACTCGCCATTACCTCAGAGCGCTCAATGACGTTTGATGCAAATGGTGGTAATGGTACTATCACCTATAGTCTTACAGGTGGCGACGAATTCGATAAACCTTTGGCTATTGGCAACCAGGAGTGGATTAAAGATATCGAGGTCGAGAACGATGTTATTAACTTTGTTGTTGAGAGTAACACTACCCAATCAATACGTAGAGGTAATATCACCGTCTCTTACGGCACATATAACTTCCCTATACAGATTAAGCAGGATGCGCCACTTAACACTCTTAAGCTCGAGACCAATAGTTCGACTATAAAGCTTGGCGAAAGCATATATTTCACTGCAACCTATGCAAATGAAGATGTAACAGCTTCGACAACTATTTACGACTACTATACAAATAACGAGATACCAAACCCATATACTCCTGCGGAGATTGCTGAGCGTGTATTCTTTGCTAAGTATAATGGTAATAGCTCAAGTCTGCTTACTATAAAGGTCGTACCAAGCGACACCCCAGACCTACCAAATGATATCGCCCCAGATAGCTACGACTTCAACCAGCGTATGCTAATAATTGACCACACTGGTAGTGGATGCCCTAACTGTCCTGATGTAAAGGAGGTTTTCAAGGATGCAGAGGAGGATGCAAACTACAAGGATAGATTCAACCCTGTATTTTCATATTCGTTCAGCTCAAGTGAGCTATGCTACTCGTCTGCAGCAAAGACTCTATGGAACTACTATAAGATGGTATGTGAGAGTGGCGACAAGCTAACAGGTTTCCCATCATTTACTACAAATTACTGCTTTAACTACACTGGTAAGTTCAACCTCAAGCAACGTATCGATGACCTATGGGATGAGAACACAACAGCATCTATTGCATTGTCGACTAAGCTTGATGGCAACAAGCTTGTTGTTAATGCGGCCGTTAAGTCTTCTAAGTCGCAGAGTATAAAGCTCTCATTGTGGCTACTTGAGGATGATATCTATGAAAAGCAGTCAGGTTATGCAGCATCGTGGATGCACACACACCACAATGTTATGCGCGATGCTCTTACTGGCGTATCATCAAGCGATATATCTGGTATCGACTTCGGATACGTTAGCGAGTACACCACATACGAGCGCGTTCTGACATACGACCTCTTTGTTAGCAACAAATGGAATATCAACAATTGCAAACTCATCGCCATTATATCTGCCCCTAATAGCAACTACGATGGCAAGTACGAGGTTGTAAACACAGCCATATGTGATCTCAATAGCAGTATCGGTTTCGACTACAAGAAATAATTAACCTATAAAACTTCACAAACTAAGATGAAACGTTTTTTCGCTTTAGTAGCCCTATGTTCTCTTGCATTTAGTGCATGCGAGAACCCTAATAATGAGCCAACCGAGCAGACTAACACAAACCTTGTACTCAAAATTACCTCCCCTGATAATGGTATTTTGAAGGTTCCATCTGCAGGAGGCATCTGTGAGATTGCATTCTCCCTAACTGAAGAGGAGACACGCTCTGCAGCTCCAGCCACGGTTACAGCAACATCCGCTGCTGAGTGGATCTCAGACATAACCGTTGGCAAGGAGAAGATTACCTTCCTCATTGCCCAGAACGAAGATGCTGAGCGCAGTGACTATATCACTATCAAGTACAAGAACCAGACTAAGTTTGTGTCTGTTGAGCAGGAGGGTTATGAGCGTCCTGATGTGTCGTTCACAGCAACACACCTTAATGGTACATACTGGGGCAAGTTCCCTACAACTACAGGTTTTAACTACCTAATTATCCTCAGCGATAAGTCTAGTCCACACTATTTGGAAAAGCAGCAGGGGGCTACTGAGTATCGCTTCAATATCTACTCTAATGTTAGCTCTGCATTCAACAGCACTCACAGCATCCCTGTAGGCACATACAAAATCGACCACACAAGCTCAGGTCGTCCAGGCACTATTGATGGCCATAAGGATCAGAGCTACTGCTATGGCTCAGATAATTCAGATTTGCCATACTCTGACGCTACAATGGTCGTTACAGAGGATAGCATCATTGTTGATGTAGTATTCTTCAATGGTAAGAAGCACCATATCGAGTATCACGGAAGTCTTGAGTATGAGGGTTATACCAAAGGTACATTCGCTGATATCTACCCAGTAAGCGCATATACTAAGGATATTACATTCAATATCAAAAACGGTTATATTGATGCATACTTCCGTGGCGACCACTATGGCACAGGTTGCAATGTGTGGTTTATGCAGTTGATAGAGCAGAAGGAGCCACACTATAATGGCGTTTACATCATTTTGGACCTTATCGTTCCAAAGTCAGAGGGTGGTGTTAATAACCTTGATATCATCGTTGGAGAGTACCCTATCTTCACTGAGAAGCCAAGCAACTACGAGTACACTATTCCTACGGGACGCTTGCGTGACGACTGTTTGCAGATGCATGCGTGGTATCTAAAGTGTATTGAGGGCCAGCTCGATATGTCTACAGCTGCGCCATTGACCTCGGGTAGCGTTAAGGTTACAAAGGATGGTTCAAACTTTACATTTGAGATAGACAGCGCCGATGATAATGGCAATGATATTATCGGAACATTCACTGGTTCAGTATCAAGCTGGTTAGACCAGAGCTGCGAGTAATCACTTTGTGTAACCAATATAGAGACGAGACCTCCACGTGGGGTCTCGTTTTTTTGTAAAGACAGCCAAGCTCGATACCCGCTTTGTTGCGAGAAGGGGTCAGATGCAACGCTCGGCAAAAATGCCGTCGATGGGCTGTACTTGGGCGTACTGCTCATTGACGGCATTTTTGTTAGCGGCAGCAGATGTGCCCCTTATCACAACAAAGAACGGCGGCGGAATTCGGATAGAATTATACCCGTTGCCATCGCTACATTTAGCGACTCTGATGTTGGAGAGTTAGCGGGATATGGAGGGATTAAGAGATGATGTGTAAGAGTGGCACTACACTCCTCGCTTACACCACGTCCTTCGTTGCCCATAACGACAATTCCACGATTGTCTATATCTGTAGCATAGATATTTTTGCCAGTAAGGAGAGTACCATATATAGGCATTCCCTTATGCTTTGCAGATAGCAAAAGCTGAGCAAGGTCGTCAACATAGTGTACTCTAACACGAAGAATAGCACCCATAGTAGCCTGCACAACCTTTGGATTATAGCAATCGGCACACTCCTTAGAGCATATTATATCCTTGATACCAAACCAATCGGCAAGGCGGATGATAGTACCGAGATTTCCTGGGTTCTGCACACCATCAAGGGCTAATATCAAGGCATTAGTGTCGATGTCAAGGCGGTAGCGTGGCTGCTCTACAACGGCAAGCGTATCTGTAGCAGTCTTTAGTTGCGAGATACGCTCCATATCCTTTTTGTCGATATACTCTACATCTTGTCCCTTGATATCTGGGCGAGTGGTATAGATACGACGAATACGAAACTCAGAGTTTCGTATCTCCTCAACAAGCTTATCACCCTCAGCGATAAAGAGTCGCTCGGCATCGCGCACACGCTTATCCGAGAGCGAACGAATGAATTGTATCTCGGCCTTTGTCATCGTCTCTCTTCGATAATAAATGTCTCACCCTCGGCTGCGAGGGATGTATTTTGAAATATTGTTTTGCACTCCTCAACAAGAGCAGCATAGTCCTTATAGCGCGACGAGAAGTGACCAATAATAAGCCTCTTCGCCTCCGCCTTGAGCGCCACTTTTGCCGCATCTATCGTTGTGGAGTGTCCGCGGCCCTTAGCCCACTGCTCCTCGCTTAGAGCATAGGTCGCTTCGTGATACAAAAGGTCTACACCCTTAACCCTCTCTGCTGCCTTTGCCGAGTAGTTGGTATCGGCAAGGTATGCATATGAGCGCGCTATGTAGGGTGTGTAGGTAAGCTCTGCGTTGGGAATAACTTCACCACTATCAAGGATGATGTCCTCGCCACGCTTTGCTGCCACAATCTGCGCTATCGAAAGACCATATCGCTCAATCTTGAACTTATCGACATTAAGCCCTGGCTGCTTCTCCTTAAAGTGGAAACCCGCCGTAGGCATAGTATGTCGTAGAGGCACAGACCACACCTCAAGGGTGCTATTTTCGAAGATTATGGCGTGCTCCGTAGTCTTTACCTCGTGCCACTTAACCTCGTATGGGAGGTCGTCCCAGAAGTACTTGCGATGATACTCCAAAATATCACCCATAGGCGCAGGGGCATAGATATCCAGAGGCGTACGTTTACCTTCAAGACCGAGGGTTGCAATAAGCGGGAAGAGTCCAAAGCAGTGGTCTCCGTGCAGATGTGATATAAAGACAGCCCTTAGGCGTAGCGGATTGATGCCACGCCTAATGAGCTGCTGTTGAACACCCTCACCCGCATCCACAAGGTAGTACTGCTCATTGAGGTTTACTACCTGCGCTGAGGGGTGAGCCTTAGGTGTTGGTTTAGCGGAAGAGTTACCAAGTATGGTTACGCTAAACGCCATATATTACTGCGCAAGCAACCAACGCTCGCAGTCGAGAGCTGCGATACAGCCAGAGCCTGCAGCTGTGATAGCCTGACGGTAGTGTGGATCCTTAACATCACCTGCAGCAAATACACCCTCAACAGAGGTCTTAGATGTACCTGGCTGAACCTTGATGTAACCCTGCTCGTCAAGTTCCAACTGACCCTTGAACACCTCAACATTTGGATGGTGACCAATAGCAAGGAAGAAGCCCATGATATCCAATACGCGCTCCTCACCTGAGTTGCTAACAACGCGTACGCCTGTTACGCCATCCTCGTCACCAAGAACCTCCTTTGTGTTGTGCTCGAACAATACCTCGATGTTTGGAGTGTTGAACACACGCTCCTGCATAGCCTTAGATGCACGGAGGTAGTCCTTACGAACGATAAGGTAAACCTTCTTGCAGATAGATGCAAGGTATGTAGCCTCCTCGCAAGCAGTGTCACCACCACCAACAACAGCCACATCCTGCTTACGGTAGAAGAAACCGTCGCAAGTAGCACAAGCACTAACACCCATACCACGATACTTAGCCTCAGACTCCAAGCCAAGATACTTAGCTGAAGCACCTGTAGCAACGATAACAGCATCTGCCTCGATCTGGTGCTCGTGGTCTACAGTTACCTTAAATGGACGCTCAGAGAGGTCGATATTTGTGATGATACCACGACGAACATCTGCACCAAAGCGCAAAGCCTGCTTACGCAAGTCCTCCATCATTGCAGTACCAGTGATACCCTGTGGGTAGCCTGGGAAGTTCTCAATCTCAGTAGTTGTAGTTAGCTGACCTCCTGGCTCGATACCCTCATAAAGCACTGGTGATAGGTTAGCACGTGAAGTGTAGATTGCAGCGGTGAAACCTGCAGGACCGCTACCAATAATCAAAACTCTTACTTTCTCCATAGTCTTAGATTCTGTTTGGTTTTACGTTTATAGTTAATTAAGATATCTCTTTATCTTGAATTTAAGAAATCAGCCTTATGCTCCTCCTCGTCGCGGAAGTCGTAGCCATAACCCACCATCATATCGAAGCCAGAATCGCGCATACGATCAGACTCGGTAACCTCACGCATCGATTTTTGAATATTCTCTGACGATGTGACAACATCCCTAACCTCATCATCCGTAGGTGTATAACCCATCAACTGACTCAATACACCATAGGCATAGGCTGCCGCCATATCGTTATACTCCATCATAAGAGTCTCAAAACGAGTCGCAACATCATTTAGCGACGCGCGAGACTCAGCAATATCGCTCATTATCTGCTCCACAACACCCAATGGTAGATACTGCCCCGCAACATCTATCCACTCCGTCCCGTCGTACGACTTCGAGCGATAGTCACCAGCCGCGAGCATAGCGCCCAACGATGCTGCAATAGCACTATTATAGAGTTTAACACCTCGCTCCGCCATAGGAGTTTTAATAATCGTACGGTTGTAGTTGTAGCTCTTAGCCTCAGGATTACCATCCAATAGGCGTGTAAGGGTATCTACACCGCGCAACATCTTACCCGTAACAAATGGGTTATGCTCCTCGAAACATATATTGTCGCGCTTAAGCGATCGACGATCACGACTCTTCCACTTCTCGATATCGCGCACCGTACCATAACTCTTTAACGACAAGGCTGGCATCAATATCGACTGTCCACCCTCCTCGATAAGGTACGAGTATGGCATATCTTGTGTATCGTGGTGACGCGTATGACGACCAAGTATCACCGTGTATGGACCCTCGATAGCAGGAGACATCACATAGGCACTACTTCCAAACTTACTACCACGCTGATGCACCGCCTGATGCACCGCACCACTCTTAAAGAGGTGGTTTGATTGGTTTGTACCACTACCGGCGTTGAAGAATGAGAAGATACCCGCAATCAACAACGACGACTTATGATGCGACACAGTAAATGGTCCTGCAAAGACCGATGCCGCCTCACCATTCTCGAAGTGGCAATTGGCAAACATCAGCGTATCAATAGCCGTAAAGCCATTGTCAACCACCGACTTCTCACCTACAAAGGCACGCTCAAGGCTCGAAGCACCGCTCACATAGGCATCATTATCTATAATAAAGTTATGTGCACGAACATCAATACCAACATAGGAGCGGCTACCAATAGTTCCATTCTCAAGGTGCGACACACCCTCCACTCGACAATTATCCTCGATGATAGTCTCGCGTATAAACCTTGCACCGAGTACCGTGCTATTATCGCCAACACGTCCCATACTCGAGATATGCTCTTTAGCACGCGCCTCGACCAAGGCATTCATTTTCTCAATCATCTTTGGGCGGTTGCGCATCATAGTCATAAGATAGGCTATCTGCGCTGTTAGCTCCCTATAGATAAGTGCCGAACGACCACCATTCTCATTTACAGCAGCCACACTAACACCCTCGCCAAAAGAGGACTCCTTGCGGCACTCCATACGCAATACATCATCTATAACGCAATTGCAACCAATATGATAGTTCGATATCGTGGAGTCACTAATAAGCGTCTTTGAACCTATTGTTGCACTACCCTCGAAACGAACATGGCGCAACTGCTCAGGGGTGAAATCCTCCGACACCCAAACTCTATCCCACTCCTCAGCATAACAGCCGCGAAGGTGCAACGCCTCGCGCTCGGCAACACTCGTTAGTCTATATCCCTCCATCATAATCATACAACGCTATTTCCCATCGTATGGTGTATATACTACACGCTTAGTCTCAAAAAATTCATCGTCGAATATCGCACCGATATCGTGAACATCCCATCTACGACGCGTTAGGGCAAGCTCCTCAGCCAAGTCACCACCCTTAAGATATAGAATACCATTCTTAAGCGTTCCTGCCTCACCCCTACGCAACAATACCCACGCCCACGGCATAAACTTCGACATCTCGGTAACGGCACGCGACACCACATAGTCGAACTTCTCGCCGAGCTGCTCGGCACGAGAGTTCACTGCGCGCAAGTTCTTAATCTCCGCACCCTCGGCGACACCCTCAACAACCTTTATCTTCTTTCCAATAGAGTCCACACCAACGAACTCAACATCGGGGAATAGGATAGCAAGTGGCACCGAAGGAAAGCCTCCGCCACAACCGATATCCACAACCTTAGCCCCAGCCTTGAACTGGCAGACCTTAGCAATAGCCAACGAGTGGAGAATATGACGAGTATAGAGGTGTTCCATATCCTTGCGCGACACGACATTTATACGTGCATTCCACTCGCTGTATAGCTCTCCAAGTCTTGCAAACTGCTCCTGCTGACGAGGCGTAATATCGGGGAAGTATTTTAATATCAACTTACTATCCATAGTTTTGAACCTTTTGGGTTACTCCTTTTCGATTATCATCTTGCAGATGGTTGCTCGCGCTCTTCGTATCTGCGTCTTTATCGTATTTAGCGGACGACCAAGCTTCTCGGCAATCTCCTCATAGGAGTACTCCTCCAAGAATCGCATCTCTATAACCTGGCGATACTCTGGCGTAAGCTCCTCCAAGGCGTTGTAGAAGTGCGCCCTTGTTTGGTTTATAATCACCGACTCCTCAGGCGAAGGAGATGTCGCAAGGGGAGCACGAAAGCGCTCATCAAGCAATACATCACCACTCTTTCTGCGCAGATGGTCGACAAGCGTATTGCGCGCTATGGAGTACACCCACTGCCCAAAGGTGTAGTTCTTCGAGTAGTCGTTGATATGCAGATATACCTTGATAAAGGTCTCCTGCAAAAGGTCACTCGCCACTGTCTTCTCATCCAAACGCTGCTCGAATAGACGCATAAGAGCATCACGATAGCGCGTAAAGAGATACTCAAACGCCTGCTGATCACCTGCCTTAGCGAGGTCGACAAGCATAACGTCGCTGGCTACGATGTAGTCATCTATCTCCATATCTTTGGGGTATTATAACTATCGTGCGAACCTATTATCCACTCCACAACGGGACCAACAAGGTCGTATATCCAGTACCTCGAAGCGAGCCCCCTCTCTCCGAGCTTTCTACCCACGTGGTATGACGACAACAAAACTATAAGATAACGCAGTAGCATCATACACGCCACCGCAATCTTTATCTCAAGCGGCATAACCACAATCGCCACAATCGAACTTAGAAAGAACAACACACGACTACCACGCTCTCGACGCATAAACAACTTTCGCGATGCTGGATAGCTATCCACCGTAGAACCGTAGTAACGCATATGCTCCAACCACTCGCGCCACTCCTCTGGTCGCTGCTCCTCAACTATAGCGTATGGTGAAAGCACCACAGCCAAACGCTCCGGTGTAGCTATATCCTGCAAATAGAGATCGTTATCACCAATATCAATACCGAGGTGGTTGTATCCACGAGTAGAGTCGTAAAGCGATTTTGTAAAACCATAGTTACAACGTGGAGCATAGAAAAACTTACCCTGCACAGCAGATGCCATAGCATTTCGCATATTGTGCATCTCGACCATACGCTTAAGGTAGTTACGCATATTATCCTGCTCATAACGTGCCACAGACGAACCAACTACAATCTCGCCATATCCAAAGCCCTTAGCCATAAATGTTACCCACTCCTCAGTCTTAGGCATTGAACCTGTGGTTGTAAAGAGTAGCGCCTCATACTGCGCCGACTTAATACCCACGTTAAGCGCCTGCTTAGTGGTGATATAGATACGTTCATTACCACCCATCTTTGTTAGACGCATATAAGAGTAGTTGTTACGAATATTCTGCAACTGCTCATAATACTCCATATCACCGCCAATATATACCACTACAACCTCGTAATGTGGGTACTGCTGATTGAGCAACACAGGGAGCTCATCCGTTAGAAATCTCTCGTTTTCGCCCCTCACAGTCACAATTACCGACACTGGAGGATTCTCCACAAGCCTACGCTTTCTACGCATAAGACGAAAGCGATATACACGGTAATATGCTATAAGATAGTAATATAGCTGCACAAAAAATAGCACAAGGATAACACCTATAAGTGCCACTCCCGCCCAAGTGTAATGTTCAAGTATTTTGCTAAAAAACTGTACCACAATTTATCTCATTCTATAATCGCACAAAGATAGTGAAATAAATCATATTTCACAATGCTCAATTCACAATTATTTTTCGTATCTTTGTGCGTTATATGCATAGTTATGAAATTTACTTTACAACATACTGCGCCAGCCACTAATGCTCGTGCAGGACTTATAGAGACCGACCACGGTAATATTGAGACTCCAATATTTATGCCTGTTGGTACAGCTGCCGCGATGAAGGGTATCTTCCACCGCGATGTAGAGCAGGAGGCTAAGGCTCAAATTATCCTTGCCAACACCTACCACCTCTACCTCCGCCCAGGTATGGATATCATCGAGCAGGCTGGTGGTGTACACCGTTTCTCGTCGTGGAATAAGCCGATGCTTACAGATAGCGGTGGTTTTCAGGTCTTTTCGTTGGCTGCATGCCGCAAGCTAAAGGAGGATGGTTGTCACTTCCAGTCACACATAGACGGCTCACGCCACGTATTTACACCAGAGAGTGTTATCGACACCGAACGTACCATTGGTGCAGATATTATGATGGCATTTGACGAGTGCCCTCCAGGCGATGCTCCATACGACTACGCCAAGAAGTCGTTGGCACTTACCGAGCGTTGGTTGGAGCGCTGCTTCAATCGTTACCATCAGACTGCACCAAAGTGGGGACACTATCAGTCGCTATTCCCTATCGTTCAGGGTACTGGCTACCCAGATTTGCGAGAGCGTGCTGCACGCAATGTGCTACAATACAATGCCGATGGATATGCCATTGGAGGCTTGGCCGTTGGTGAGCCTACCGATGTTATGTACTCGATGATTGAGGTGTGCAACGCCGTACTTCCAACCGACAAACCTCGCTACCTTATGGGCGTAGGTACACCTGTCAATATCCTTGAGGCTATAGACCGAGGTGTCGATATGTTCGACTGTGTTATGCCTACACGCAATGGTCGTAATGGTCAGATATTCACCTCTGAGGGCGTTATAAACATCCGTAACAAAAAATGGGAGAATGACTTTTCACCTATCGATTCGAATGGTGTAACATTTGTTGACCACCAGTACACAAAGGCATATCTGCACCACCTTGTCGTGTGCAAGGAGATGCTTGCAGCACAGATTGCATCGCTACACAATACCGCCTTCTACCTATGGCTTGTGGGCGAAGCGCGCAAGCATATCATAGCTGGTGACTTCAAACCTTGGAAGGAGGAGATGGTTATAAAACTTAGTCGTAGACTATAAACAGATAAACGGTAATAAAAGTGAGAATTATTCCATCAATACCAGCATACAGAACTTTAGATAGATATATCCTGCGCAAGTTTTTGCTCACCTATCTATTTGGTTTGTTGATGATGACCATTATCTTGGTTGTCTTCGACTATGTGGAGCGTGTCGATGACTTTACAGAGTTACACGCGCCTTGGAAGGCGATTGTTTTCGATTACTATCTGAACTTTATTCCCCACTTCATAAACCAATTTAGTGCGCTGTTTACCTTCATTACGGTAATCTTCTTCACCTCGAAACTTGCGATGCAAACCGAGATTGTAGCGATACTGGCGGGAGGTATCAGTTTCCGACGCTTGATGTGGCCATATATGCTTGGTGCTGGTATCATCGCCATCACAAGCCTCTCGCTTAGTTTATGGATTATCCCCGAGGGACAGAAGGAGAGTGTGGAGTTCCAGTCTAAATACTTCAAAGGCAACCAACTTATCGACTACGACCAAAATATATACCGACAACTCGAGAAGGGTACGTTTGTATATGTTCGTGGCTACAATCCTCATACCGAGCGTGTTCCATTCTTTGCCATGGAAAAGTATGATGGTTCAACGATGGTTGAGAAACTTGAAGCTGCAAGTGCAATGTTCGATGATGAATCGGGGCGCTGGACAGCACCGCGCTATGTGATATACTCGCGTACGGAGGATGGAGCACTTGGATATGAGCAGTTTAGAAATCTCGACACACTCATCAACCTTGATGCTCGCGAGTTAATCGACACCAAAGGTCTGGTTAAAACCCTACGAATTGACGAGCTAAACGACTTCTACCTACAACAAAAGAGCAAGGGTTCAGACTCGTTGTTCCTTATCGAGGTGGAGCGTCATATCAGATTTTCGTACCCATTCTCAACCTTTATTCTCACGATTATTGGTGTATCCATAGCTTCGCGAAAAGTGCGTGGAGGTATGGGTATGCATATTGGTTTAGGTATTACACTATGCTTTGGCTACATTATGCTTGGTCGTATCTTCGAGCAGGTAGCTTTAGGTGGCACACTACCACCATGGATATCTGTGTGGCTACCAAACCTAATATTCACCATAATTGCAATATATGTCTATCGTAAAGCCCCTAAATAGTGATGCGTAGTATAAATGATATAGCCGATAGCATCCGTCATGGCGAACGTATAACAGCCGAGGATGCAAAAATACTCTGGCACGAAGCACCCCTTTGGCTCTTAGGCGAATTAGCAACAGAGCGCAAGGAGCGTGTGAGTGGCAAGGAGGTATATTACAACCGTAATGTACATCTTGAGCCTACAAACATCTGCCTCTTCAACTGCGAGTTCTGCTCATTCCGTCGTAGAGAGGGTGATGCTGATGCGTGGTATATGTCGTTAGAAGAGATTGAGGCTCGTGCTAATGAACTTCGTGGAGCCAATATCACCGAGGTACATATCGTTGGTGGCGTACACCCTAAGCACGACCTTGCGACCTACTGCGCTATGATACGCCGAGTAAAGAGTGCTCTACCCCACGTTACAGTTAAGGCATACACCGCCGTTGAGATTTTCTATATGATTCGCAACGATAAAATCTCTATTGTCGAGGGCCTACGTCGCCTAAAAGAGGCTGGTATGGAGTGCATTCCAGGTGGCGGTGCAGAGATCTTCGATGCAGAGCTACGTAAAAAGATATGCCCTGAGAAGTGCAACGCTGACGAGTGGCTTGCAGTACACCGTGCAGCCCACAATATGGGTATCTCAACCAACTGCACAATGCTCTACGGACATATCGAGAGCCTTGACCAGCGTATCGACCATTTGGAGCGCTTGCGCAAACTACAGGATGAGGCACCAGGATTCGACGCCTTTATTCCACTAAAATACCACAGCCACGGCAACCGTCTATCGGATGCTGGTGAGTGCTCCGTAGAGGAGGATTTGAGAATGATAGCACTAAGCCGTATCTTCCTCGACAACATCCCACATATCAAGGCTTACTGGGTATCATACGGTAAGGCGACTACCGAGATGGCTCTTGCCTTTGGTGCAGATGATATCGACGGCACAATTGGTGACACAACAAAGATATACTCTATGGCTGGAGGCATCTCGCGCCCAACAATGAGTGTCGAGGAGCTTGAGGCTATGGTTATGAGCGCTGGCTACATTCCTATCGAGCGTGACTCGCACTACAACCGTGTGGAGCGTACACCAGAGCAATATATAGAGAGTGTAACAACAGAAATAGAGACCCCTGAAGTTACAGTTATGGAGACTAAAAAGGAGACAACAAAGGCTACACAAACCCCAAAGGAGCCCACTGCGACAAAACCTCGCACTACAAATAGCAAGAGCGAGAACAAGCGTGAGAGCAAGACTCAAAACGAAAATAAGAGCGCCAGCAAGGGTGGAAGCAAGGGTGAAAGTAAGAGCAAGAGTAAGGCTAAGCGCAATAATAAGGGTGGAGTACTCTCTTTTCTACGTCGCAGGCCATTGATTGCCAACATTATCTATATGGGTATTGTCTGCATTCTGCTTATCGTAGCGGTATATTTCGGTTTGAAGATTGGTACTCGCCACAACAGCATTATCAAAGTACCTAACTTTATGGGTATGACACTCGATGATGCTACGCGCGTGGCAAATGGCAGCGACTTGCAGCTTGTTGTACGCGACTCGATATTTGATGTAGACCTTCCTGGAGGTACCGTTGTCGACCAGTTGCCAAGAATCTCTCCACTTAGGGAGGTGACCGTTAAGCCTGGTCGCAAGATATATGTCACTGTAAATGCCTACACACGCCGCAAGGTTGATGTACCATACGTGGCTAAACAGACGTTACGTCAGGCACTTAATCAGGTGCAGCGTTCTGGACTTACCATTGCAAAACTTGTGTACAAGCATGATATGACCTCTACGGACTACGTTATAAAGCAGAGCATAGGTAACGATGAGATTCTTCCTACAACGGATCTTCGAGTACCTGTGGGTACTGGTATCACCCTCCAAGTTAGCTATCGACCAGAGGAGATGACTACAACCACACCACGCCTTATAGGTCTTAACCTTCAGCAGGCAAAGAATACACTGTGGGACAACGGCTTGAATATAGCAGATGTAGTCTACGATGATAGTGTTGACGACCTTATTGCGTGTCGCAAGGCAAAAGTGTATAAGCAATCTGCGAAGATAGGTACACACCAACATCGTGGTAGTGAGATCTCTCTATATCTAACGTGCGATGAAACTCTTATCGACTCAATGAATGTAATCGCCACTCAGGAGATGAAGAATTTGGAGAATAACAAACAACAAGAGTATCTTTAGTCAGAGTGTGAAAGGAGAATACCTCATTGAGAATAGCCTAAATTGGGATAGATGGAAAAGTATTTAGATGAACAGATAGTTACAGCAGATATCGAGTGCGACGAGAACGAAAACGAAGAGATGTATGAGCACTTTGCCGTAACGGTAGATAAGGGACAGTCGATGATGCGTCTCGACAAGTACCTAACCATACGTCTTGAAAACACCTCTCGTAACCGCATACAGACCGCTGCCGATGGCGGAAATATCATCGTCAACGGCAAACCTCAGAAGTCGAGCTACAAGATTAAACCTCTCGACCAAATCTCTATCGTTCTGCCATATCCTCGTCGTAAGGAGGAGATTGTGCCAGAGAATATTCCACTCGATATTGTCTACGAGGATGACGATATTATCGTGGTGAACAAACACGCAGGTATGGTTGTACACCCAGGCGTGGGCAACCATAATGGCACATTGGTACACGCCTTGTCGTACCACCTACGCGACTTGGAGATGTTTAGCGAGGGTAATGCCCGTGCAGGTCTTGTGCATCGTATTGATAAGGATACCTCAGGTTTGCTGGTTGTGGCTAAGAATGAGCGCGCTCACGCATCGCTGGCAAAGCAGTTCTTCGATCACACTATCTACCGTCGCTATGTAGCTCTTGTTTGGGGTAATATCGCGGAGGACGAGGGCACTATCATCGGACATATCGGACGTAACCCTAAGGATAGAATGCAGATGTTTGTATTCCCCGATGGCGAAGAGGGTAAGCACGCAGTAACACACTTCA
The DNA here is from genome assembly GCA_045656185.1 of Alistipes sp. Classification (GTDB taxonomy): domain Bacteria; phylum Bacteroidota; class Bacteroidia; order Bacteroidales; family Rikenellaceae; genus Alistipes. The sequence goes on from JAZOQR010000064.1 coordinate 16,208, forward strand.
AGGTGCTTCGCCGCTATGGCTACGTTACACTTGTGGAGTGTCGTCTTGAGACAGGTCGTACACACCAGATTCGTGTTCATATGTCTTGGCAGGGCCACCCTCTCTTCAACGACGAGCGCTATGGCGGTAACCGTATTCTCAAGGGTACAACATTTATGAAGTATAAGCAGTTTATCGAGAACTGCTTCAAATTAGTTCCACGTCAGGCACTACACGCCAGAGCCTTAGGTTTTATCCACCCTACTACGGGCAAGTATGTCCAGTTCGAGTCGGAGCTACCAGAGGATATAAAGGCTGTGCTCCAGAAATGGGACACCTACACCGACGCTGTAGGCTTAGACCTTGACGAAATATAAACCTATACCATATATCCAGTATGTTTCTACCAACAACAACCAAAGAGGTTGAGGCTCGCGGCTGGGACGAGCTCGATGTCATAATCTTTACTGGCGATGCCTATATCGACCACCCCGCTTTTGGTGCTGCCGTCATAGGTCGCATCCTTGAGGCAGAGGGCTATCGTGTGGCTATCGTACCACAGCCTAACTGGCGCGACGACCTTCGTGATTTCAAGAAGTTGGGTAAGCCACGCCTCTTCTTTGCGGTATCGGCAGGAGCTATGGATTCTATGGTTAACCACTATACGGCAAACCTACGTCTGCGCTCGAACGATGCATACACTGCAGGTGGCAAGGCTGGTTTCCGCCCCGACCGCACGGTAGATACCTATACTAAGATTCTTAAAAAGCTCTATCCTCACACGCCTGTTGTTGTAGGTGGTATCGAGGCATCGCTTCGACGTTTGACCCACTACGACTACTGGAGCGATAAGCTACAACGCTCAATCCTTGAGACCTCAGGAGCAGACTTGCTCGTATATGGTATGGGTGATAAGCCCATTAGAGAGGTTGCAAAGGCTATGCGCAATGGCTTTAATATGAAGCTCTTGCGCGGTCTGCGTCAAGTGGGCTTTATGTGCGACAAGGAGTATGTTGAGCGCCTATATAACGGCAAGACCATCGTGCTCAACTCCTACGAGGAGTGCGTACAGGATAAGACTAAGTTTGGCAAGAACTTCATTGAGATTGAGACTCTTAGCAATATGATGGAGTGCAACACCACGCTTGTAGAGCAGAGTGGCGACAGATATGTTGTTATCACACCGCCACACGAAACTCTCACCACCGAGGAGTTGGACCACTCCTTCGACCTACCTTATGAGCGCGCCCCACACCCACGATATAAGGGCAAGGGCGATATCCCTGCGTGGGAGATGATTAAGCACTCGATAAATATCCACCGTGGTTGCTTTGGAGGTTGCTCTTTCTGCACTATCTCGGCACACCAGGGCAAGTTTATCAACTCGCGCTCGGAACGCTCTATTCTTGAGGAGGTTAAGCGTGTAAGCCAGATGCCAGATTTCAAGGGTTATCTCTCGGATATCGGTGCCCCATCAGCAAATATGTACCGTATGCGTGGCAAGGATGAGGCTCTATGTAAACGCTGCAAGCGCCCATCATGTCTACACCCTAAGCTATGCCAAAATATGAATAATGATCATCGCCCATTGCTCGATCTCTATCGCAAGATTCGCGAGGTCAAGGGTATTAAGAAGGCATTTATCGGCAGTGGCATACGCTACGATTTGTTTGACGACTCGTCATACTTCGAGACAGTGGTTAAATATCACACATCGGGACGCTTGAAGGTAGCACCAGAGCATACCGAGGATCGAGTATTAAAACTTATGCGTAAGCCCTCGTTCAGTATGTTCGTGGATATGAACCGTCGCTTTCAGCAGATATGCCGTAGGGAGGAGCTTAAGTATCAGCTTATACCCTACTTTATATCCTCACATCCAGGCTGCGAGGAGCGCGATATGCGCGCCTTGGCAGACAAGGTCCTCGGCCGCCTACACTTTAACTTAGAGCAGGTTCAGGACTTGACACCTACGCCTATGACACTATCGTCGGTGATGTTCTACACGGGCATCAATCCTTATACTGGCGAGGAGGTATATGTAGCTCGCACGCAGGAGGATAAGCGTCGTCAGAAGAGCTATTTCTTTGGTGGTACACTCCCCGAGGAGAAGCGACGTGTGGCGAAGCCTCAGCAACGAGATACAAAATATAAAAAGAGTAATAATAAGTATAGACGATGAAACGAGTATTAGCAATTGTCGCACTACTAATGGTTAGCTGCGGAGGCAACCAGAGCGAGAGCAAGACCACAGAGGAGAGTGGCGCGAAGAAGGTAAGCGCACAATTTTCGGATGATAAAAAGCTTCCAGAGCTACAGATGATAACCCCGAAGAGCGCACCTATCAGCATTGATGTAGTCACAGCTGATAAAGACGAAGAGTTTATCAAACTTAAAAACTTACCAATCAGCGACGAGGAGTAATAAAAAGAGACCATCCAGAGATAGCACATCGAAGTGCAACTCTGGATGGTTTACTTTTAGAGATGTGATGCAGATGCGCCGCTATTCGTACACCTAAATTTTCGTCAGAGGGGTGCAGATGGGTTACATCGCAAAAGAGACCACTCAGGGATAGTAGTTAACCTACAGCCCTGAGTGGTATACTTTTAGAGATGTGACGCAGATGCGCCGCTATCACGAAAATTTATGGGAGGGGAACCACATTAGCAAACCCCATAAATGCCATAGCAAGAAGTCCTGCAGTGATAAGTGCGATAGGCACACCACGCATAGCCGTAGGAGTATCCTCAACCTCAAGACGCTCACGGATACCGGCAAATAGGATAAGTGCCAAGGCAAAGCCAAGAGCGGTAGCTACAGAGTAGATAACACCTGTAAGGAGGTCAAAATCCTTCTGTACCGAGATGATAGCAACACCCAAAACAGCGCAGTTGGTGGTGATAAGTGGGAGGAAGATACCAAGCGCCTGATATAGGGCTGGCGAGGTCTTCTTAAGCACAATCTCAACCATCTGCACAAGAGCTGCGATGACAAGGATAAAGGTGATGGTCTGCATATATTCGATACCAAAAGGTACGAGTACATACTTCTGCAAGCACCATGTAACTACAGATGATAGCGCCATAACAAAGGTTACAGCCATACCCATACCAAATGAGGTCTCTACCTTAGATGACACACCAAGGAATGGACATATACCGAGGAACTGCGAGAGCACCACGTTGTTTACAAAGATAGCACCGATAACGATGGCAAATAGCGTAATGGCCTGAACGCTAACGCTACCTGAGGCGAAGCCATTTAGCACCTCGCTCGAAATATTCTCTGCTACTAATAGATTCATAGTAATTTATCGTTTTGCAACTTTGTTAAACAATACCATCAAATAACCAAGCACCAAGAAACCTCCTGGAGCAAGGATAAACAATAGTGGCATAGCACCATCAGCAAAGGAGTAACCAAAGATCTCTCCAGCACCAAGAGCCTCACGCACAGCACCAATCAATGTTAGCGGTATATCACCATCAGCAAAGGAGTAACCAAAGATCGCTCCAGCACCAAGAGCCTCACGCACAGCACCAATCAATGTTAGCGATAGTGTAAAGCCCAAGCCAATACCAATACCATCAAGAGCAGAATCTAAGACACCATTCTTCGAAGCAAAAGCCTCAGCACGACCCAAGATGATACAGTTAACCACGATAAGTGGGATAAAGACACCCAACGCATCATACAACGATGGAAGGTATGCCTGCATAAGCATCTCGATGATAGTTACGAAGGATGCTATAACCACAATAAAAGCTGGAATACGCACCTTGTCGGGAATAAGGCTCTTGATAAGTGAGATAACGATATTCGACATAATAAGCACGGCCATAGTCGCCACACCCATACCCATACCGTTTATCGCCGACGAGGTAACACCCAACGTAGGACACATACCCAAAATGAGCACAAAGGTAGGATTCTCCTTAAGAATACCCTTAGTTATAATCTGAAGCTTACTCATTATCCTGCTCTCCTTTCTGAGCCTCTGGCTCACTTGTTTGATTCTCGTATGGATTTGATGCACCCGATGGTGCTGCCTCCGATGCCTCCGCACTTGTATCCAAGCCCCCCTTAGCCCATAGATAGCCTGCATAGGCAGTCTCTACGGCATTAGCATAGGCACGAGAGGAGATGGTTGAACCAGTAAGAGCATCAAACGAGCCTCCCTCCTTCGTTACGCTGAACTTAAGCGACGATGCACTCTTGCCCACAACGCTAAGCTCAAGGCTATTACCAGACTTAGTCATATTTGCACCCAGGCCTGGAGTCTCCTTCTGCGATAGCACCTCAACGTGGTTTATCACAACCTCACCATCCAACTCCTTAAATCCAACCATTAGAGTAATGCGATCGGCATAACCACTCTTAGTGATGCTTGGAGCCTCGACAGCATAACCCAAAATAGTGCTATCTGCCTTAGTTGCCACAGTGCTAACAGTAATATCAAAATCACCGATTGTGCGGGTTGTGTCTCTTACAACAATTGCCTCGTCGGAAGATACTCCGAGAACCTTATACTTTGCTGCATCCTTAGCCTGCTGCATACTAAGCTCTATTGCATCCTTAGTAACATCATTAACCACAGCTACAAGAAACGCCGATACCGCTGTTATCACAAACAGCGCAATGACCATATTTCGTAGTGAACTCTTCATACCTACCGAATTATTTCACGCCGAAGCGCTTAGGACGACAATACTTATTGATGAGTGGTGTTGCGGCATTCATAATAAATATCGCAAACGACATACCCTCAGGATATGCACCCCACAAACGAATAATCATAGTAAGAAGACCTATGCCTACACCGTAGATTATCATACCCTTATGCGTCATTGGCGATGTAGAGTAGTCTGTAGCCATATAGATAGCGCCAAGCAAAGCACCTCCAGCTAAGATATGGAATAGAGGAAGCTGATATACAAGATCGCCACCCTTGCTCAAGCCTACGCAAGCGGCAAATATAGCCATAGTACCAAGCACTGCAACTGGAATATGCCAGCTAATAACCTTACGCCACAAAAGATAGATACCTCCGAGGATAAGCGCCAACGCACCAATCTCTCCCATTGAGCCATTCATATGGCCACCAAACATCTGCAAAAAGTCAACCTCCGAGAGCAGCGATGTGTTGTACTTAACATCTGCAAGGAGTGTTGAGCCTGAGAGTGCATCAGGAACACCCGTAGTCCAGTCTGTCATCTGCACAGGATATGATATAAGCAAGAAGATACGACCTGTAAGTGCAGGATTGAATGGATTACAACCCAAACCACCAAAGGTCATCTTGCCAACACCTATTGCCACCAAAGCTCCGATAACCACAATCCACAATGGAATACCAATTGGGAGGTTAAAGGCAAGAAGCACGCCCGTAACAACTGCCGAGAGGTCGCCAATAGTAGATTTGCGCTTCAAAAATAGACGATTAATTAGATACTCGAACACCACACAGCTAACCACCGCAACAGCGGTGATGAGGAGTGCTCGCATACCAAGGATATAGGTTGACACCGCCAATGCTGGAAGCAATGCCAATACTACATCACCCATAATACGGCGAGAGCTCTCTCCGCCGTGGATGTGTGGTGAGGGTGATGCAAAAATTCTGGTTGCCATATAACTTCTTTTTATCTTATTCTCGTTAATTGTCCTTATACTACTTCTTATCCGCGACCGCGCGCGCGCGTATGTTTGTCATCACGGTCTGCTTGCCGATACGGATATAATCCAATAGTGGAAGATTCGATGGGCAGGTGTACGAGCAACAGCCACACTCGATACAATCTACTGTGTTATGCTCCTCAGCCATATCCCACTTCTGCAACTTCGCCAACTTCGATAGCAAGTATGGCTCAAGTCCCATAGGACAGACCGAAACACACTTTGCACACTTTATACAAGCCATCTCCTTGCCTCGCGCAGCCTCCTTACCACTAATGATAGTGATACCAGAGCAACCCTTGATAAGTGGCGCAGAGATATCAACAATAGCACGTCCCATCATAGGACCACCATTCAATATCTTTACATCCTCCTCAGGAAGACCTCCCGCATGCTCCAAAAGGCTACTCATCGATGTACCAAAACGTGCCAAGTAGTTGTGTGTCGACTTAAGAGACTTACCCGTAATGGTTACTACACGCTCCACCAAAGGCTTATTCTTCTGCACAGCCTCATAAATAGCTATTGCCGAAGAGACGTTGCACACCACAGCACCCTCAGATATTGGAAGTGCTGGTGGAGGTGCCACCTGTCTACCTGTTACCGCTGCGATAAGCTGCTTCTCACCACCCTGAGGATAACGCAACTTCAACGGCATAACCTCAATACCACGGTAGTTATCGCGGCGGATGATATTACGTAGATGATCGATAGCATCTGGCTTGTTATTCTCGACACCGATGATAGCACGGCTTACGCCCAAAGCACGCATTGTAATCTCAACACCCGTGAGTAACATCTCGCCACGCTCAATCATATTGCGGTAGTCCGATGTTAGGTATGGCTCACACTCCACACCGTTTATAATCAACACCTCCGCCTTTTGACCCTCTGGGATAGTGAGCTTCACGTGCGTAGGGAACTGCGCACCACCAAGACCTACAATACCTGCATCCTTAATCTTTGCTATAATCTCGTTAGGCTCAAGCAGGCACTCACGCTTGAGCTCTGGAGTGAGATCTACACCCTCAACCCAGTCGTCGCCCTCGCGCTTGATAACAACCATCACTCTGCGCTGACCTTGACCATTAGGCAAGGCATCAATAGCAGTCACAGTACCAGAGATTGGGGAGTGTATATTTGCCGACACAAAGCCTACAGCCTGACCAATAAGCTGACCTGCAAGCACCTTATCGCCCTTGTTCACGATTGGCGTTGATGGCGCTCCGATATGCTGTATCATAGGTATTCGAACCTCTGTAGGCAACTCCAATACCTCAATAGCCTTATCCTTACTCCACTCTTTATTATCGTTGGGGTGAATACCACCTATAGGAAATGTCTTCATATTACTACTTATTTGCCTCAGCCTTAGTTTCACTCTTTACCGCTGGAGCAACCTTAGGCTCTTTTGGTAGCGGATCCATATTCTCTATCTTAATTGCACCTGTAGGACACTCATTAACGCACTTACGGCACAACTTACACTTCTCGTGGTCGATATATGCCAAGTCGTTCTCGATAGTAATTGCACCAAAGGCACACACCTTAGCACACTTACCACAACCGATACAGCCAGCCTTACAAGCCTTCATAACTACAGTGCCACGATTCTTTGAACGACAAGCAACATATATTGCTCTATTCTTAGGCCACTTCTTGCGCAACTCGAACAAGCCCTTAGGACACGCCTTAACACAAGCGCCACACGCTGTACACTTATCTGCATCAACCTCCACAAGACCTGTCTCTTGGTTAAGTTTCAATGCACCAAATTTACAGGCGTTAACGCAGTCGCCATAGCCGATACAGCCAAAAGCACAAGCAGACTCGCCAACATAGAAGGTGTTTACCACAGCGCAGTTCAACGCACCGTCGTAGTGATTAACCTTTGGGCGCTTATCGCATGTGCCTCCACAACGCATTGTAGCAACCATAGGCTCCTTGTCTGGCGCAACCTTACCCAAAAAATTAGCGATAGCTTTCATAGCATCACCGCCAGCTACTGGACAGAAGAGCGACGCGATATTATCTCTACTAACCAACGCCTCAGACATCGCACGACAACCCGCAAAACCACAACCACCGCAGTTTGCTCCAGGCAACATCTTCTCCACATCGTCGATACGAGGATCCTCCTCGACCTTAAAACGCTGTGCTACAAAATACAAGATGACAGCAAGCAAAATACCCAACACTCCGAGTGTCAAAACTGTCAGTACTAAAGTATTCATCTTAGAACTCCTTAAAAATTGTAAATTCTATCTTTCGTTCAAATATTTTACGCGCAAGATATAGCCCCACATAATAGATGGCAACAGCTACAATAGATGAGATAGCGGCTACACCATCCGAAAGACCAAGTGCCACACATCCAAATAGGATTGCAAGCAACACCACAAGAGGAACTATATATCCCCAAACCACCGATGAGATCGCCATTGACGGACTTAGCAATGCCACCACAACACTATCGCCAACACTATACTCCGAGGCATAAGGTGTATGAACTCGAATAATACGCTCGGCACCCTTCTGGTCACATAGTCCCTTAGCGTGACATCCAGCACAAGCACTCTGAGTTGTTACCTTCACCACAACAGTATCCCCTACGATACTATCAACCATACCCCTATGTTGCAAGGCAGAACTCATCTCCTCAGAACTATACTTAGTCGCAATAGTGGTTTACCAATGGCATAAGCCACTCATGACCAAAGGCACAAGGAGAGAGACGCAATACCGGTGGGAACTGGTAACGCTTTTTCTCATTCTCCATAACCATCTTATGAATCTTCTCCACCACAGCAGAGTCGAAGCCCGCGTTGATAATCTCCTCACGGTGCTGTTTCTTCTCAATCATACGGAAGAGAATGGCATCGATAACCTCGTAGTGAGGCAAGAAGTCGCTATCCTTCTGGTTAGGGCGCAACTCCGACGATGGCTCCTTATCGATAATAGCATCTGGAATAACATTGCCAAAAGCAGTGTTGATATATCGTGCCAAGTCGTAGATCTCGCCCTTATACAAATCACCTGTAGGGCTGAATGTACCCGCCGTATCGCCATAAAGCGTACACCAACCGAGCGCATTCTCGCTCTTGTTTGACGAATTAAGCAACATATAACCCGTCTTATTCTGCAATGCCATAAGCATCGTTGTGCGAATACGAGTCTGAATATTCTCCTCGGTAGCATCAAACTCTGTACCACCAATTACTGGCTGCAAAGTACCCACCATCGCATTATATGCCTCGATAATTGGCAAAACGCTATACTCCACACCGAGATTCTCAGCAAGAAGCTTTGCGTCCTCCACACTATCATTTGGGGTAAATGGCGAAGGCATCAGAAGTACGCGCACATTCTCCTTACCCAACGCGCCTACTGCCAAGCAAGCAACAACCGACGAATCGATACCACCCGATAGACCTACGCACGCCTTGCGGTAGCCATTCTTGTGGAAGTAGTCGCGAAGTCCCAAGCATGCAGCCTCATAAATCATTCGTGTACGATCCTTGTACGATGTGAAAGGAACCTCGAAAGGCTTATTCTCAGCCTTAGTATCAAATATCTGCATATCCTCCTCGAAGCTCTTAAGCAACTTCACAAGATGACCCTCGCTATTCAACACACCCGAAGTACCATCGTAGACGATATTACCCGAGCCACCCACCTGATTAACGATAACAAGAGGCTTGCCCTCGCTAAATGCCAAACGGCTAACCTTATCGAAACGACGTGATAGAAGGCCCTTACCATAACGGCGCGCATTTACCGAGATAACTACATCCACACCCTCGTCTACATCCTCCATATAGCTTAGGTCATCACCAACCACCACATTCAAGGTCTCATCACCGATAGTGATGTTGTGACTACCTATTGATGAGCCTACGATGTAACCCATCTCTCGACGAGCAGTAACATGACGTTTGCCAATATACTCAACATTACCCTTACCATCAATGTAGGCAGCCGCACTGATAGGGCCCTCAACGGTAAGGTATGGCGTACCGATAATTGCCGCAATACCTCTACACTTTGAGGCAATACTCTCCACTGCCTCCTCACAAATGGTTAGGAATGTTGTCTTGGTTAGAAGTCCGTATGCAGGAGTTCCAGAAACTGCGAACTCGGCAAACACCACAAGGTCGGCACCCGCCTCCTTAGCATTGTTGATTGCCGAGATAATCTTCTCGCTGTTGGCCGTGATATCGCCAACGGTGAAATTGAGCTGAGCTAATGCTATTTTCATATCTTAATTTTACATTTTCGCTACCCGAAGAGCTGCCCCTATACCTTAGGTATAGATACAACGCGACAAAGGTAGTAAAAAAATTCTATATAAACAAACATCCTCACACGCCCATATTGTCAACAGAGAAAAATATATCAACCACGCCATTAATACCACATATAATTCACAGCTATTGCCAGCAACGAAAAGCACGACACACAATCTTTACAAACATAGACAAAAGCCTACAAATCAAATATATAGCAACCACAAAAGATAAATGACAACCACCAATTATGCGTGGTTGCCATTTACACATTACAGTGTCATAGTGCATCGATTTATCTACTATTTGTATCTATAAATATCACGAAGGCTCTTGATCCCCTCAATACCATACAAAGCACCAGACATTGCCACTCCCCCGAAGTTCAATTTCTCAAGATAGTCTATTTTATCAAACGTCACACCGCCTAAGGCTATAACCTTCTTGTCTATGATTCCGGAGGTTGAGGCTCTATACAACTCATCCTCATCGAAAGCCGAGCGATATCCGACCTTAGATATACTATCAAAAATCGGACTTAAAAAGAGATAATCGTAGTCATCTTTATACCGCACCAACTCTTCAAACGAGTGACAAGAGCGACTCTTAGAGCCGTTATACCCGTTGGGCAGAGCTGCAACATTTCTGTTTATGTGAATACCCTTTAGCGAAAACTCCGCATAGAGCTCAGGGTAATCGTGAATTACTATCCTCTGTCTATACTCTATATCGATAGCGGACAATATCCTCCGACATTCGTCAACATCCGAATTGGGTTTTCTAAGATGAACAATATCGACACCATTGTCGAGCAATCCTCTAATTATACAACCATCGTCGGATATGATTTTGGGTGTTGTTATCGCAATAATTTTCATCCTTTTAGCTTCTCGATAATGAGGTCGGCAACCTTTTTACCCGACAACAACATACCACCAAAGATAGGGCCCATACGAGGTGTTCCACTAACAGCCGAAGCTGCCATACCGCATACATACAAACCTGGATATATCTCCTTGGTGCCGTTTACAACCTCCTGCTCGCCCGCAACAACATCCAACGAACGCTCACCTATAACTGCTCCCGTGTCGGTAGCAAGACGAATACCATTCTTGCGCGCTACAGTGCAGCACATCTCGCTATCGTGACCAGTGCCATCAATAACGCACTTCGCCATAATGTTAAGTGGGTCTACATGCATACCCTCTCTAAGCACTGGGGTCCAGTTAACCACGACACCACTAACCTCATCATTCTTAAATATCACATCCTCAACCGAATAGCAGTTAAAGATTGTTGCGCCAGCGTGCACAGCCTTATAGAGCAGTGCTGCGGTGCTCTCTACAGAGTCCATAACATAGAGGTTATCGTCATACTGCTCATAGTTGATATCGAACTCCTTGATAATATGTAGCGCCTCCTCTTGAACGACAATCTGGTTGAACATCATAGCACCACCCCACATACCACCACCGGGCGATAGCTTTCTGTCGAACTGCGCAACCTTCAATCCCGCCTTAGCAAGATAGTAGGCTGCAACAATGCCCGAAGGACCACCACCCACGATGGCTACATCCAAATCCAAATTTTTCTCCAACTTGTTGAAATAGGTAGAGATAATACCGTGTGATACATTTCTTTCAATCATAATGTTACATTAAATTTATAGGTTTGTTATATACTGTTTTTGCAATACTATGCACCTCCATTACAGGCTCCTTAGCACCTATGATACTACCACTTAAGGCTATGCCATTAACACCGCATCTCAACAATTCGGGTATATCCTCCTTTGTGATGCCACCAATGGCGACAAGAGGAGTACCGATGTTATGTTCGCGCATCTTTCCGATTATATCGCGATAGCCATCGTAGCCGAGGATTGGTGCAAGATTCTGCTTTGTAGAGGTGTAGCGGAATGGACCACAACCAAAGTAGTCGGGCGGGGCGGTGTGTAGCGCGTTTACTATATCATCGAAGGTGTTTACCGTAGCTCCAATGATGTACCCCTCGCCGAGCATCTTGCGGGCTTCAGCAACAGGCATATCATTCTTACCCAGATGTACACCATCTGCGCCTATACGCTTGGTAAGTGCCACATTATCATCTATGATAAAGGTTGCGCCATACTCCCTGCACATCCTCTGGATTGTGATGGCAACACGCTCTAAAATATCCTCACGAGCCTCTTTCATACGCAGCTGAATCCACCGACACCCACCCTCCAACGCCATACGCGCCGAGTCGATATAGGAGTAGCGCTCGTTGTGGTGCGTGATAAATTGTAATTTATAGTTCTCCACTCTCATAGACCATCATCTGTTTAGGATTAAAACCATGATTTACAGGGCCTATGCCGTGTCCTATCTCAATATCGGCACCACAGCGAATAGTCTCGGTGATAAAACTCTTTGCCTCGGCTATAGCCTCAATCATAGCGCAACCACGCGCCATAAATGCAGCGATAGCAGATGAAAGTGTACAACCCGTGCCGTGAGTGTTACGCGTAGCAACACTCTCGGAGGCGAAAATTTCACTCTCTATGCCCGATTGGCTATTTGTAAATAGAATATCACTCTTCTGCTCGCCCTCCTCATGGCCTCCTTTGAGGAGTATAGCCTTAGCGCCATAGTCAAAGAGAATTTTTGAGGCCTCCACCTTATGCTCGTAGGTGTCGACAGGGTGATTTGTGAGCGCCTCCATCTCTGGAATATTAGGTGTGACAAGCGTGGATAGTGGAAGCAACCTCTGTTTGACAACCTCTTGTGCTTCAATGGATAAAAGGCGATGCCCTGTGCTTGATACGATAACAGGATCGAGGACTACAGGAATCGTGTATCTGCTTAGTGCCTTAGCCACAACCCTGACAATATCTGTATTGGAGAGCATCCCAATCTTGATAAACGAGGGGTGTAGATCCTCAACAACAGCAACAATCTGCTCATAGACCATCTGTGGGTCAATGGCTAATTGGGAGTGAACACCTTGCGTATTTTGTGCTGTGATGGCTGTGATGGCTGTAGCGCCATACACGCCAAGTGCCGAGAATGTTTTAAGATCGGCCTGAATACCCGCCCCACCCGAGGAGTCGGAGCCGGCGATGGATAATACTACAGGATAGATTTTTCTTCGATTCATACCACTATTTTAAGGTTATTTTATATGCTCAAAATAGTGGTACGGCAAGTACCATTAAAGATGACTCCAAACTTCCAGCGTCAGCATTATCTGTACTGGTGCAATGTGTATAATCTCAGCCAGGGTAACCAAGCGGTATTCCCTAACACCACCATTCGAGTTCAACGCAAAGATATATATTTTTCCCCAATCAGCGACACCATTTTTAGATTTTGTTGCACTGAATTTTGATATACACTATGTGTATAGTTTGGAGCATATTTTTGTTTAGATTTAATTAAATGGAGCGATGAAGTTGGTAACTTTTTCCTATATTTGCAGTATGAAACAGAGAATACTTTTTGTATGCCTCGGAAATATATGCCGCTCCCCTGCGGCAGAGGCGATGTTGAGAGTTTTGGTGGATAGAGAGGGGCTAAGTGATATGGTAGAGATTGACTCTGCGGGCACATATGGTGGCCATAGTGGCGAGCGTTCCGACCCTCGTATGCGTCGTGCTGCCGAGGCGCGAGGTATCGAGATGACTCATCGCGCACGACAGGTACGCGAGGAGGACTTCGAGAAGTTCGATATGGTTATTGCAATGGACGACAACAACTACGAGGTTCTCTTCCGCCTTGCTCCCGATCGCGAAGCACAGCAGAAGATATACCGCTTCAGGGAGTTCCTACGCCACAACCCCGACTGGTCCTATATTCCCGATCCATACTACGAGGGACACGAGGGCTTCGAGCTTGTGCTCGACCTGTTGGAGGATGGATGTTCGGTGTTGGTAGAAAAAATTAAAGAGGCTGACTAAAAAGTAACTTAGCCAGTCCTCCATAACCTAAGAGAGTGAATAAAAAGATGTAGTTTTAGGCTTAAGTTCCTTTTCACCGCTCACGCTCGGCATAGTCCGCAAGCGGTCTCTGCTCTCGCTTACTCGCGGCGTTGCGAAGCCCGAAAAAGCGGAGTTTACTGAGCGTAAATGAGCATTCCTGGGCAAGCCAATTTGTTGAGAGAATAGTGCAGATACTTTCGCTCGGCGAATTTCGAGGCGATGGGCTGTACTTAGGCGTACTGCCCATTGATGAGATAATTCGTTAGCGGAAGTAGATGCGATGTTATATCAACAAAGAACGACAAAATACACTTCTTATTCACTCTCATAGTTTAGTGCCATATCGCTGGCTTGATGATGCCGAACATGAGCCATGCGATAAAGAGTGTCACCACGATATTGAATAATTGCGCACCGATAAAGGCAAAGAGTGGACGACGATTTTCGCGTGACACGACATCCTTTAGGCGCGTATCCATACCTATGCAGACAAACGATAGCGAGAAGAAGAAGGTAGAAAAATTCTTCGCAAGGGCGGTCTCAATAATCTTGCCCTTAGCATCGTAGGTAAGTATATCCTGAGTTTGCAAGATACTGAATATTGCCGATGCTACGACAAAACCGAGGATAAACTTCGGGAACTTCTCCCACACAATACCAAATGATGGGCGTTTCATACCCTCGCCACTCTCAGAGCGCGCCGAGAGGTATAGCGCGATAAAGAATGCCACCACGCCTATAAGCACATTCTGCGTAGCCTTAACCACAATAGCGGTCTTTTGTGCCACCTCGCCCGCCATCTCCGACGATGCTCCTACGCCCGATGTGGTATCTATCGTGCCACCTATCCAAGCACCTGTAATCTCGCTCTGTATAGCAGGGTTATCACTAAGAAGCGGTACAATCATATCCGCCAACCACGGCATAAGGTATATCATTGGCACTACGATGATTAGCACTACCGAGATAATATAGGAGAGCTTTTTCTTATCTGTGCCAGCCACACCTGCCGCTGTAATGCAAGCAGATACTCCACATATCGAACAACCACTCGCCAAGGTCATAGCCGTAGCCCTGTCGACCTTAAGTTTGCGAGCAAGCCAATAGGCAAAGAACCATACTATACCAACAACCATAACCGCCTGAATAAGTCCTGCCGCTCCCGACTTCATAACATCCGAGAACAAGACCGTAGCGCCAAGGCATACGACACCTATCTTGATGAAGAACTCACCCTGAATGGCTGGCTTAAGCCACTCAGGCACGCGGAAGAGGTTGCGCACTATGAGACCAAAGATAACCGAGAAGAATACCGCCTCGAAGCCGTAGTACTTAACCGCATCAATCTTGGCTATCCACTGCGCCAATACCGCTATGGCAAAGATGACGGTAAAGGAGAGAAGTAAACCCTTAAGTGGTCGCCCAAGTAGCTTATTACCAATAAATAGGAGCGCTAAGGCGATGATAAATAATGTGCCTATATTTAACCACGCATCCAAGGTGATTAATGTCTGAGGTATCTTTGGGCCTCCGCCTGGAAGTGCTGCTGCAAAGCCTGCAATAAGGAGTAGAGGGAGGCTAAGGATTGTGACTATCCAATCCTCGGTTAAAAATCGCTTCATCGATTTATGTTATTGTATTCGGTATTAGAAAATTGCCGTTACCATCAAATTAAGACCATTTGTCACTTGGCTATCACGCGACTCAGAAGTACCACTCTTCTCAAGAGCATAGTTTAACTGAAAACGGATAAATGGGTATGGCTTATATACAGCACCTAAAGTAACACGATTTCTATAGGTCTCATCAATAATACGATTCTCAAAATCCTCCTCAAGAGCCTCATAACGCGCAACAAGCATCCAATCTTTCTTAACCCTGTAACCACCCATTACATAGAAGGTGTTGATATCGTCATCGTTGAACTCCGCACCTGCATACTCGCCTCGAACAATAAAGTCCTCAACATCGTAAATTACACCAGCAGCCCAACGATTAGAGCGAAGGTTGCCTAAGTGATTTGTCTGGGCTGTCATCCACGAACCAGAGATAGACAAGGCCTTTGATGGCTTGAAGATAAGACGCGCAACTACATCCTTCGCGTCGTTGTTATCCTCAACATTTATACCACTACCATTAAATATACCAAGATTATAGCTCAAAGTTTTATAGTCCTTCTCATCACCAAAACCACCATAAATCTGGAGGCCTATATCGCGACCAGTAGAGGAGATACCATCATAATCAGAAGCGTTACGCGCTAAGAGAGTCGTAATATATGAGTAGTCGATAAACTCCACAGTAGTAGGACCATATATATCGTTCTCGATAGCAAATGGCAACTTAAACTGTCCCAACTGCACACCAAACGCCGATGATGGCTTATAGCGGAAATAGAGGTCACAGATCTTTGGAGAATTAGCCATATCGACCTGCAAACGGTAGTCTATCTTCTCCTCCTTAGCGCTACCGGTAAGGCTTACACGCGCACGCTTTAGATAGAAAGTAGAGGCAGGATCATCATCGGCATCAGAGACCTTAAAACCGCCCTGAAGATAACCCGACAATGATAGACTCTCGTCGGCAAAAGTGTTATTACTCTGCGCAGTAGCCGATAGCGACACCACCATCGCAGCAATTGCTAATAGACAATGTTTCATTTTCATATTTTCAGTTGTTTAGTAATTTGTGGCAAATATATATAGTTTTCGCTACATAAATGGTAGTATTTATACTAATTATAGCTAAATTTAATACTATTATAACATCCAGACTTATACTAAAGAAGCTTCAGTTCCTCCACTGTCGAGGGGTGTAAATTAATAATTTTAGCATGCTGCCTTCGAGCGCGATTAACGGTATAACCCGTACCACTTCGAGAACCATTCCACCACGAAACAAGATAGCCAACGCCATCTACCAGCATATCGTTTCTAAGATGGAAAATGTTGCTTTGGAATGCAAAGCCTGCATACCTAATTACATGAGCCTTAGCAATAATAGTATCATATCTAGTTCTACTCTCCCTATCAAACCGCGCAGAGAATAGTGGCCATGGCACACAGGCCTCCAACACAATATCGTCGTGCAACTCCATCAACGCAACCACAACCTCACCCGCAGCAAGATCGAAGCCCTCAGCCATACCCACACGAAATGTACGCACACCCTCGGCATAGAGATCTGCAACCGTAGAGCGCAACCTATCGTTAGCCGAGTTATCGTAGGTGCGATGCCCGCTAAAGGCTGCGATATGTGGAGTTGTATTCATAGTGCAAATATACGAAATAATATATACTCTGGCGTGTGATTTGTATGTAAACTTAGTGAAATTGTTATCAACACTTTCAAAAACAGGTAAAGATTATGAAAAAGAGTTCGGTTTGTCTACTACTTGCGCTTGGAGGCGCTGTTGTAGGCGCTGCGGTAGCAATGCTTGTAACACCGCAGTCTGGTAAGGAGTTGCGCGGCAAGTTGCGCACAGCATTTAATCATAAGATGCATAATGGCCAATGCGAATGCTATGGCGAGGAGTGCGACTGCGATGAATAGTCCTAAAAGGAGTTAATGCCGTGTCGTTAATTTTGTTTATGTGTGCCATAATTGTTGGGGCGTTCGCCCTAACTATGGCACTTGCGCTGTGGCTCGGGGAGTTGATTAACAGCGCAACATTGGCGTGGGTTATCGTAGGCGCAATACTTGTGGTTGTAGCAGTGATAATCTACTTTGTCTCGTTACATAAGACTATCAAACGTATCAACCGCAGACTAGACACTATATACGAGGTAAGTGCTACGGTTGATGCCATCTACCGTCAAATAATAACGCTAATACGGAAATTTATAAGTGGATGGAAATAAAAAGTGAAAACTGAAAACTGACAACTGAAAAGTGAGGTGCGCTTCGCGCGAGATTAAAAGTGAAAACTGAAAACTGACAACTGAAAAGTGAGGTGCGCTTCGCGCGAGATTTATAAAAAGGGGCCTAAAAGGGAGAATTAAAGGGCCTGAGGGGCCTAAGGGGTAATTAGTAATTAGTAAAACTCTTTCTGCTGCTTCTTCCTCTTTTGCCTCTTTTGCCCTTTCAGCGTAGCTGTCGCTTGGCACAAGCGAAATCAACAAGAACACACAGGGTAGCACGACCGAATTTCTTTTGAGAAGGGGTCAGATGTGGCCTCGATAAAGAAATTGCCCCAGATGGGACATACTGAGTGTATTTCCCATTTGGGGCAATGATTGAGAGGTCGCAGATAACCCCTTATCACAAGAAATTATGACCCCTTATCACAAGAAATTAAAAGAAGTCTTTGGCAAGACCACCCTCACCAGTCTCCTTGTAGATAGATGGAAGATCGTGTCCGGTCTGCTTCATAACCTCAACAACGCGGTCGAAAGAGACACGGTGATGACCATCGGTGTACATAGAGTATAGGTTGGCATCGAGGGCGCGTGCAGCCGCATAGGCGTTGCGTTCGATACAAGGGATTTGCACAAGACCACAAACGGGATCACAAGTCATACCAAGGTGATGCTCAAGTCCCATCTCGGCAGCATACTCTATCTGTGCTGGCGTACCGCCAAAGAGCTGATTTGCAGCAGCGGCGGCCATAGCACATGCTACACCAACCTCACCTTGACAACCCACCTCAGCACCTGAAATAGAGGCGTTCTGCTTCACGACATTACCGATAAGACCAGCAGTGGCAAGAGCGCGACATATACGCATATCGCTAAACTCGCGGGTTTTCCATAGGTGGTACAACACTGCTGGTAAGACTCCTGACGAACCACACGTTGGAGCGGTCACAATACGGCCACCAGAGGCATTCTCCTCGCTTACAGCAAGAGCGTACGAGAAGATCAAACCTCGCGATTGCAGACTCTGTTTATATCCCGAAGCTCGAACATTGTAGCGCATAGCGCGACGAGGCAAGTTAAGTGGTCCTGGTATCACACCATCTGTCTCAATACCGCGCTCCACAGCCTCGCGCATAACATTCCAAATCTCGGCAAGAAACTCCCAAATCTCCTTGCCCTCGTGCAACTCCACATACTCCCAAAATGTGCGACCATTCTCGGTGCACCAGTGCAAAATCTCGGTTAGACGCTTGTGAGGGTAGATATCTTCACTCTCAATAGGTACACTATTCTCCTCAGCAAGAGCTCCACCACCTACACTATACACCGTCCAATCATCCACAACATCCCCGTCTACAATCGCCTCAAAACGCATACCGTTAGGGTGAAATGGCTTAAATACCGATGACTCCCATATAAGCTCCACCTCACCATAAGGGGTTAATACATCATAGATAGCAACATCGGTAAGGTGACCCTTACCTGTAGCCGCAAGGCTACCATATAGCGTTACACGAAAATATCTACACTCTGGATTACGATGCAAAAACATCTCAGCTGCACGGCGCGGTCCCATAGTATGACTGCTCGATGGACCTGTACCTATGCGATATAACTCTCTAATGCTCTTCATATTGGCACTCTATTACTTAGTTTATAGCACAAAGATACTCAATTTCACAGAAGATAATATCGCAAATATCAACTTTTTTATTGTAACTTTGCGCTAAGGAAACAATATTACTATGGCAACACTCTACTTTCATATACCCTTTTGCAAGCGCATATGTACCTATTGCGACTTCTACAAGGTTGGTGCCATAGAGCTTATTCCGCGCGTTGTGGAGGTAATGCACCACGAACTTGACCAGCGAGCATCATATCTTCAAGACCGACATCTAACATCAATATATTTTGGCGGTGGAACACCATCGCTACTACACCCCGAACAGATTGAGAGTCTTATTGCTCACGCCCACAATTTGTTTGATTGCTCGGCAGTCGAGGAGATTACACTTGAGGCTAATCCCGACGATCTCAGCGCAGAGTACATCTCACAACTAAAACACACAAGTATCAATCGCATAAGTCTTGGTATTCAGTCGTTTAATGACGACGTATTGAGCTTTATGAATCGCCGACATAGCGCATCGGAGGCACGCGAGTGCGTTGAACGACTACGCCACGCTGGGTACAACAATATATCTATTGACATCATCTTTGGCATTGCGGGCTTTGGCAAGGAGTGGCTCTGCGACACCATTCAAGAGGCTATCAATATCAACGCTGAACACATATCGGCCTACCACCTTACCGTCGAGGAGCGCACACGACTTGGTATTATGGTGCGCAAGGGCGAGTATCAACCCGTAAGCGAGGAGCAATCCGAGAGCGACTACCGCCTTGTTGAGAGTATGCTATGCGAAGCTGGATATGAGCATTATGAGGTATCGAATTATGCAAAACCTGGATATAGAGCTAAACACAACTCCGCCTACTGGCGCGGTGTGGAGTACCTCGGCATAGGCGCTGGAGCACACTCATTTAGTGGTGATGACCGTCGCTGGTGCATATCCTCCACCAAGGAGTACAGCGAGGGAGATATCCGCTTCGAAAGCGAGGAGCTAACCTCCACAGACCACCTCAACGAGTACATTATGACCTCGTTACGCACTAAAGAGGGTATCGACCTAAGCTACATCAAGGCAAAATATGGAGACAAGGAGTATAGTCGCATCCTCACTCAAACCTCAGCTTGGCAGCAGCGCGGAACACTAACCATTGCAGATAATAGACTCTTTATACCCACAACCGAGTTTATGCTCTCCGACGCTGTTATCGAGTCACTATTCCTCTAATAGGACCATACATTGAACAAAAAAGCCAAATTCGTGGTATAAATATTTGTTTTTTTCCAAAAAATACACTACTTTTACTTGTGTAAAATATTTGTAAATTTGGGAATATTGCGACCATCTGATTAAACTCTCTAATAATCAGAGGGTTGCGGTATCGTATAATATATATCGTAATCACGAAAACTTAAATATAAGAGATTATGGGACTTAAATTTGACAAGCGTGAGTTGGGCAACTTGGAGTACTCTCTTAACAGAGAGGTACTTGCTACGGATCGACTCGGTGGCTATATGAGTTCTACGATTATTGGCTGCAACACACGCAAATATCACGGTCTTATGGTGGCCCCCATCGACCAAAGTGATAGAACATATGTGTTACTATCATCGCTCGATGAAACCATCGTACAGCATGACCAATCATTCAACCTCGCATTGCACCGCTATGAGGGCACTTATGAGCCACGCGGACATAAGTATATAACCGATTTTGAATATACCCCAACACCAACTCTTACATACCGTGTAGGTGGCGTAATTCTTCGCAAAGAGCTCCTATGGATACATAAGCGTACACAGCTTATGATTCGCTACACCTTGGTGGATGCACACTCCGACACTACCCTACGCCTTCGCCCACTACTTGCCTTCCGCGATAAGCACTCGCTATCGAAGGCTAACATGGAGGCTGACGGCAGAGCATATCCTATTCCATACGGTGTTAAGTGCCGCTTGTATGAAGGCTTTCCTTGGTTGAATATGCAGCTCGACAAGGAGGAGTCAGAGTTTATTGCAGCCCCAGATTGGTACTACAACTTTGAGTATGCAAAGGAGCTTGCACGCGGCTACGACGGCTACGAGGATCTACTTACACCTGGATATTTCGAATTTAAGATTAAGAAGGGTGAGAGCGTTATTTTCTCTGCTGCTACCGACCTTATGGCATCGCCAGAGACTATCTCTACAGTCTACAATACATCGTTGGCACGTCGCACACATAAGATTGACCTTATTAGCTGTCTACAGCACTCGGCACGTCAGTTTATTATCCGCCGACCAAATAACCGCACTGAGGTGGTGGCTGGCTACCCATGGTTTGGTCCATTTATGGAGGATACATTTATGGCTCTCCCTGGCTTGACACTTACACAGAACCACAAGGAGGATTGCATCGATGTTCTTGACACCGCAGTTGCAGATATGGTGGCGAGTGGTCTCATGGAGGGACGTATCACACCACCTACAGTTGATGCACCACTCTGGTTCTACTACGCCCTACAGCAGTTAGAGGGTCACATCACTCAGAAGGCACTATGGGAGCGTTATGGTGCTGCAATGAAGGGTATTCTTGAGGCTTATCGTCGTGGCTTTAACGATGAGATAATGATGCACGATAACGCCCTTATCTGGGCATCGGCAGAGCGTCCTCTAACTTGGATGGGCACTATGATTGATGGTAAGCCATTGACCCCACGCCGCGGATATGTTGTAGAGGCTCAGGCGTTGTGGTACAATGCCGTTCAATATACACTTGCCGTTGCAAAGAAGCAGGGTGACAAGGCCTTTGTTAAGGAGTGGCAGGAGCTTCCAGAGCGCATCAAGACATCCTTTATTGAGAAGTTCTGGTTAGAGGAAGAGGGCTATCTTGCCGACTATGTAAACTACGACGAGGTAAACAAGTTTATCCGTTGTAATATGACAGTAGCTGTGGGTCTTGATTACAAGATGCTTGACCAGCAGCAGGTTGTGCGCGTACTGCAGACCGTGAATAACCATCTTCTATCACCACGCGGTATTCGTACACTATCGCCGCGCAATATGCTCTACCACTCGAACTACAACGAGGACCAGCGTTCGCAGGATTTGGCATCACGCAACGGTTCATCGTGGATATGGCCACTTATGCTCTATGTTAAGGCGTGCTTCGATATCGGTGGTGAGCGCTATGTAGCAGATGCTACACGTATCTTGGAGGCCTTCGACGAGGAGCTTCAGACAAAGTGCGTAGGCTCTATATCTGAGCGCTTCGAGGGTGATCCTCCATACAACCCACGCGGTTCTGTTTCACATGCAACGTCGGTAGGTGGTCTTCTCTATATCAACTCACTTATCGAGAAGTACACACCAAAGAGGCCTAAGCGCAAGAGTTCACCCAAGAAGGCAGAGAGCACCGAGGAGAAGCCAAAGCGCAAGTGCGCAGCCAAGAGTACAAAGAAGTAAAACGAAAAAAATATAGAGAGTATGAGAGTCTTAATGTTCGGTTGGGAGTTTCCTCCCCATATCGCTGGTGGCTTGGGTACCGCTTGCTACGGTATGACTCAGGGACTGGCTCGCAACGATGTAGAGGTTATCTTTGTGATGCCTAAAGCATCGGGCGACGAAGATCAGAGCTTTGTAAAGGTTGTCAACGCCAGCGACATCGAGGCACGCTACAGCGACTCAACTATTGAGGGCGCTGACGACA
Source organism: Alistipes sp. (assembly GCA_045656185.1). Lineage (GTDB taxonomy): Bacteria > Bacteroidota > Bacteroidia > Bacteroidales > Rikenellaceae > Alistipes. The sequence continues at coordinate 39,288 of JAZOQR010000064.1, forward strand.
TTATGAGCAAAATATCCTTTATCCATATCGACTCGAATATGGTGCCATATATCTCACCAGAGGAGTGGGCAACATATCGCGAGGGCTACGAGCGCACAGGTCAGAAATTCTGGGAGCGCAAGGGTGACAGTTGGACACAGCGCTACACATTCTCAGGTAAGTATGGTGCAAACATCATGGAGGAGGTTGCTCGCTATGCCGTTGTTGCTGCCGAGGTAGCACGACAGCTTGAGGGCCAGTTCGACGTTATACACGCTCACGACTGGTTGACCTACTTCGCAGGTATTGCCGCAAAGAATGTATCAGGCAAGCCTCTTGTAGTGCATATGCACGCTACATCCTTCGACCGCTCGTCAAGCGACAACATCGACACTCGCGTCTACGAAATCGAACGTGCAGGTATGGCTGCGGCAGATATGGTTATTGCCGTGTCAAACCTCACACGAAACATCGTAATTAACAAGTATAACATCGAGCCAGAGAAGGTCGTTGCAGTACATAACGCGGTGCAGTTTGCCGAGAACGACAACCCTGTTCCAGAGCGTGGTGTATCCGATAAGATCGTCACCTTCCTTGGTCGTATCACCTTCCAGAAGGGCCCCGACTACTTCATTGAGGCGGCAGCAAAGGTACTTAAGCGCGTGCCTAACGTTCGTTTTGTGATGGCAGGATCTGGCGATATGATGAATCACTGTATTCGCCGTACTGCGCAGCTCGGCATTGCTGACCGTTTCCACTTCACCGGTTTCCTTAAGGGCGACGATGTACAGAAGATGTTCCAGCTCTCGGATGTATATGTGATGCCATCAGTATCTGAGCCATTCGGTATCTCGCCATTGGAGGCTATGCGTTCGAACGTACCAACAATCATCTCGCACCAGAGTGGTGTTGCGGAGGTTTTGGACTATGCCGTAAAGGTAAACTACTGGGATGTAGATGCCATGGCAGATGCTATCTATGGTCTAATCAGCTACCCTGCGCTTGCTAAGATGTTCTCTGAGAAGGGTATGGAGGAGGTAAACAACCTCAAGTGGTTCAACGCTGCGATAAAGATCAAGGATGTATATCAGCAGGCTATTGATAAGTGTAACAAATAAAATGAGAAATATATGAAGACAGTTTGTTTCTATTTTCAGGTTCATCAGCCTTGGCGATTGAAGACCTATCGCTTCTTCCAGATGGGCAACGACCATAACTACCTCGACGATTTCACCAATCGCTCAATTATGCAGAAGGTTGCGCGTGAGTGCTACCTACCCATGAACGCACTGCTTCTAAGCCTTATAGAGCAGAACAAGGGCGCATTCAAGTGTTCGTTCTCTATCACAGGCTCTGCCATCGAGCAGTTCAAAGAATATGCACCAGAGGTGTTGGAGTCGTTCAAGAAGCTCGCAGCCACAGGCTGTGTTGAGTTCCTTGCAGAGACCTACTCACACTCGTTGGCATCGTTACACTCTGTTGATGAGTTCAAGAGTGAGGTTAAACTCCACACTCAGATGCTAAAGGAGGAGTTTGGTGTTAAGCCAACAGCATTCCGCAACACCGAGCTTATCTACTCTGACGATATCGCTAAGGCAGTAGAGGATATGGGCTTCAAGACAATGCTCGCGGAGGGTGCTAAGCATATCCTTGGTTGGAAGTCGCCAAACTTCGTATATACTGACGCTATCGATAACAAGCTACGTCTGTTGCTTCGCAACTACAAGCTATCAGACGATATCGCCTTCAGATTCTCTAACGAGGGTTGGAACGAGTGGCCACTTACAGCCGACAAGTTCGCTCAGTGGGTAGCATCAGAGAATGGCGATGTGGTTAACCTATTTATGGACTACGAGACCTTCGGTGAGCACCAGAAGGCATCAACCGGTATCTTCGACTTCGTGAAGGCATTGCCTGGTGCATTGCTTGCAACTGGCGAGTTGGAGTTTGCAACAGTTAGTGAGGCATCAAAGAAGCTCCAGCCTGTGGCAGTACTACACTGTCCATACGCTATGTCGTGGGCAGACGAGGAGCGCGATGTGACTGCATGGTTAGGTAATGACCTCCAGAACGAGGCATTTAGAAAGCTCTATGCCTTGGCACCAGTGGTTAAGAAGGCTAAGAACAAGGACTTCGAGTTTGTATGGCACTTTATGCAGAACTCCGACCACTTCTACTATATGGCAACAAAGTGGCTTTCGGATGGTGATGTACACTCATACTTCAACCCTTACGGCTCGGCATACGAGGCATTTATCAACTATATGAATGTCTTGGCGGACTTCGAGATCGAACTTAACAAGTTTAAGTAGAAGTTTTATACCTATATATAATATGGGGCTGACTAAAAAGTAACTTAGCCAGCTCCCCATAACCTAAGAGAGTGAATAAAAAGATGTAGTTTTAGGCTTGCGAAGCCCGAAAAAGCGGAGTTTACTGAGCGTAAATGAGCATTTTTGAGGGCAAGCGTAACGACAAAATACACTTTTTATTCACTCTCACATTATTTTAGGATAAATTCGTATCTTTGTAGGATAAAGAGCAAATAGGTATGAAATACTATGTTATAGCAGGTGAGCCCTCGGGTGATTTACACGGTGGCAAACTGATACGCGAGATAGCAAAGGAGGATTCTACAGCCTCATTCCGTTTCTGTGGTGGCGACCTTATGGCAGCAACTGCAGGCAAGAATAATATGTGCTACCACTACAAGCAGATGTCATTCTTCGGCTTTGTACAAGTGGCCAAAAACCTCAAAACCATACTCACACAGATAGATAATGTAAAGGCCGATATCGAGCGCTTTGCACCAGATGTTGTAATACTTATCGACTACCCTGCCTTCAATATCCGCATTGCAAAGTGGGCTAAAAGTCACAATATCAAGGTCTACTACTACATCGCACCAAAGGTATGGGCGTGGAAGGAGCGTAGAGTGAAGAGCCTACGCAAATATGTTGATCGTCTCTACACTATCTTTCCATTCGAGACTGAGTATTTCCGCTCACATGGTATCGAGCCTCACTTCTTTGGGAATCCGCTGGTAGATGATATCACTGAACGTAGCACTACATTTCCTTCGCGCGAGGAGTATATCGCAGAGTGCGGATTGGACAACCGCCCTATCGTGGCACTACTGGCAGGTAGTCGCATATCAGAGATTAAGTCGAACCTACCTGATATGGTAACGCTTGCGCGCCGCTTCCCAGAGTACCAGTTTGTGGTTACTGCAGTACCCTGGATTGATAAGGCTATATACGACAAGTATATCACAGATAGCCCTGTGCACTATGTCAACAACCGAACACAGCAGACCTTGGCACACGCTACAGCAGCTGTGGTAACATCTGGAACAGCCACCTTGGAGACCGCACTTATGGGTATTCCAGAGGTTGTATTATACCATATACCTTGGCTCTACCAGAAGCTGCGCCCCTACTTCTTACGCATCCCATATATCTCGCTTGTGAACATAAACCTACAACGCGAAGCTGTTAAAGAGATTGTTCGCGCAAAGCTCGATATCGAGGAGGCAACAAAGACATTAAGCGACATACTGCCCAATGGTGTGGAACGCGAGCGTATGTTACGCGACTTTGAGGAGCTAAGCCAGATGATGGGTGGTGATGGTGCATCAGCACGATTTGCAAAGGATATTGTTAAAACACTACGATAATGAAACTTATAAATATCATAAACAACCACACCAACCAAGGCGAGAAACCCGCCTTCTACCTAAAGGCAGACACTGCACTACTTCGAAACAACGATGCCTTTTATATCCCAACAGATATGGGGCGTATCGTGGCATCGCCACACATAGTGCTTAAAAATGCACGTCTTGCAAAGTGTATATCGGAGCGTTTCGCATCGCGTTGTATCGACGGTGTTATGGCAGGCATTACATTCACCGCGATAGATAAGCTCAACGAGGCACAAAGAGAGGGTCTTCCGTGGGATGAAGCCGTCGGCTTTGACCACTCATCAGCACTCTCGCTCGAGACCTTGGAGCGCGACGCCATGCTCGAGGGCGCAATCTTTTATATCAACGATGAGGAGCGCGCACGCATAAGTATTAGCGACTTGCGCTTCACGCCAGATAAGATTGTAAGCCATCTCTCGGAGTGTATGACTCTTCGCATCGGAGACCTTATCTACTTAGGTTCTCCTACAGAGTTCGAGGTTAAGGTTGGCGATAACTACAAGGTGATAATAGCTGGCAAGACCCTACTAAACTTCGATATCAAGTAGCTAATAAACACCTATATAAGATAAGAGGGCTGTCAACAATCGCTGACAGCCCTCTTCATATATCACAGAACTATTAATCTGGCCACTCGACCACAATCTCATCCTCAAATCCTGGCTCGATACCGATACCACCAGAACCAACTGATCGCTTAAGGAAGTTCGCCTCAACAATAGTCTCCATATTACGCTTCAAAGGCACAACAATACCTGTCCACGTGGTAATCTTATCCTTCTCTGTAGTTAACGAGCCATCCTCGTTATAGTACTTACCATCAGCACCCTTAGTGAGAACACCCTTGAAGAACTCAAAGTTTAGTCGAACGTTTGTCTGCTTACCATTCACAAATACAAAGTCGTAACACATTTCGAGGTTACCATTCGACTCGATATCCTCAACAGAGGTAACAGAGTAGTAGCTTCGTGTCTCGGCAAAGTGGTTAGGCATCTGCTCATCAACATTATAACCATCTGCCACCCAAAGTACATAGCTTGTGACAGTTGTGATATTGTGAATACCCATCTTCTTCAATGTCTCCTTCTCACAATCGGTAGCTACAACCTTATAACGACCCTTTGGTCGCTCAAGTACCAGGTGCTTTTCAAATCTATAGTCGTGTGTACTATACGAATACTCACGGAAATTGAGATCCAACATTTCAGAGAAGACATCCTTATCGTTGTTATCCTTAACCTCGATATCGGCGTAGCGTATATTTCTCAAATCATCAGTATTATAGTACCAAGACTGCTCTGGATCGCTTGCCCTCACATAGTCACACCATACCAAAACTTTGTACTCAGCAGCCTCAAGGTTAAACACAACGTCATCAGGTATTGGCTGTGCAGGATCTGCAAAAAGCACCTCGCGCTGCACAAATTGCGCACTTGAAGCCACAACACGATACAAATCGACAATATAGCGCAACTTAACCGGCTCCTCAAAGCGGGTGTTCTTCTGACCTGCAGACTGCGTACGCACAATATATGATGTACCCGAATCACCACCAGGCTTAACCACCACAAACTCCTCCGGTGTAACATTGTTTATTTCAAGCGATAAAACAAACTCTATAGAAGGATCTGTAGGGTACTCGTGAATAGTCTCCACACATCCCGAACAGAGGAGTGTGAAAACAAGTACACTAAAGATATGTTTAACTCTATTTAGCATTTTCCCGAGATTTATCATTCAAATTATTCACCTCGTTTTCTGTCAATGAGATACGAGAGGTTAATACCCAAGCAGGTTGGTCCAAAGTAGTGTTTCATCTCTGAACGGATAAACTTGCCATTACGAACACCCTCATATACATTATATCTCAAATCCATATATCCGAGACCAATAGTGAAGTCGAGACGCCAGTTCTCCTCCTCACCTAGTAGCATAGCATAACCATAATTGATACCCACACCCCATAGCGCACGCTTAGGATCCTGGTAGCGATAGCTATCCTCAAGCTGGATATTGAAACCTGCAAGAGGCACGTGGAGACCTACAAAGTGGCCCTCGCGCAAGACATCTCCAAACCAATAACGCACCTCAGGCTTCGAAGCCAACACTCGCGTCTTAAGATTGTACCTAAAGAGGTCGTATGGCGAGTACATCGCAGTAATCTCTGCCGACCAATGATCTGCAAAACTAAACTCGACACCAACATTAGGGATAAGTGTTGAGTATGCCAACAAGTTTGTTCTAACACCCATAAGAGGTCTCTTCAAACTCGCGTCACCACCCGCTGCATCCTTATCTCCCTTAGAGTCCGAACTGCTGTAGCTCTCTGGCACAACCTCCATAGGTGTCTCAACAGGCTCTTCGACTGGCTCCGAGCGCTCGATAATTACAGGCACATCGACATAGGTTATAAGATTAACAGTACCAGTACGCATCTTCACGAAGTACCTATTTAGCAACTCACGCCAAACCTTACCACCATCGAGCTTCTTCAACTCAGGGATACGACCATCCATAGACAAACCGCCGTAGATGCTTACACTTGGATAAGTGCCATTACAAATTCGTAGCACCTCATCGCGCATAGCCAATGTAGTGTCCGCCTCAACGAACTCTATAAGCTGCTGCCAATCTACATAACGGTCGTCGTAGACAACAATAGCATCATCGAATGAGATGTGCTTGCGTACAAATTTCTCAACCTCCATCATACGAGCACGGCTCAATCGCTTGTTAGCCTGGAGGTTACCCTCAGGAGATGCAGAACCACTAAACTTAACGGCCTCAATGGTGATTGTAGTGTCCTCTTTGAGCGCTCTAAAGATAGAGTCTACACGTGAAATGACCGTACTGTTGTGACGATAGTTAGGATCAAGCACAGTTTTGTTAACCCTAAAGTCGACAGAGACTCTGTGATCGGTTCTCACACGTTCATAACTTACGCTATCCTCCTGCGCATACGCCACAAATGGCATCAAAAACGCCACCACAAGCAGAGTATAACGAAGTATATTTTCTATCTTTTGCATCATTTCTGAATGATAAATTTTACAAATCCATCTCTTTTTCGCTTCAAGGTGTAGCAAACGACCTATATCAGCCACAAGCCCAAGTCCCTCAAAACTACTAAAAATTTGATATACAGAGATATACACACAGCAAAGCATATTATCCCCTACATATCATCACAAAGATACGAATTTATACGTCAAAAACCAAATCTATTTAATAAAAAAATCTGCAAAAAATCTACCAAACGTCAAAAATGAATTAAATTGCACACTCTCTGATTTTCAATACTCTGTGCAAAATCAACAATAACAGTCGCCAATAGAGACACAAAGCCAATCTGTAGTATAAAAATAACGCACATTTATGACACGAAACTATAGGTCCGCAAACGAGCAACACGACGATGCTTGTCACAGCACTCGATAAAAATGCGAATAGGCAGTACAGTTAAGTACAGCCTATTCGCAATATCTATCGTTAACGACAGGCGAATGCCCTATCGTTGCAAAATTATAGAGTTGACTGTGATGTTGCTACAACATCTGCGCTCACCTTCTTAACAAGGCCCTGAAGAACATTACCTGGACCGAGCTCAGAGAACTCAGTAACGCCATCAGCAATCATCTTCTCAACAATCTGAGTCCAACGTACAGGCGCTGTAAGCTGGGCGATAAGATTTGCCTTAATAGCCTCTGGGTCGGTATATGGAAGTGCATCAACATTCTGATAAACAGGGCATACAGGCGTCATAAACTTAGCCTCAGCGATAGCTGCCTCAAGCTCCTGACGTGCAGGCTCCATAAGTGGAGAGTGGAAAGCACCACCAACAGGAAGACGCAAAGCTCGACGTGCACCCGCAGCCTTGAGCTTCTCGCAAGCCTCATCCACAGCAGCATCAGCACCAGAGATTACAAGCTGACCTGGGCAGTTGTAGTTCGCACCAATAACTACACCATCAACAGAGGCACAGATATCCTCTACAGTCTTATCATCAAGGCCAAGCACAGCTGCCATACCACCAGGTTGCTGCTCACAGCACTTCTGCATAGCCATAGCACGCTTAGACACAAGCTTCAAGCCATCCTCGAAAGAGAGAGCTCCAGAGACTACAAGAGCCGAAAACTCACCAAGTGAGTGACCTGCAACTGCATCTGGCTTAACATCAAGTGCTAACGCAAGAATTACAGAGTGTAGGAATACTGCTGGCTGAGTAACCTTAGTCTGCTTAAGCTCCTCAGGAGTGCCAGCGAACATAATATCTGTGATACGGAAGCCAAGAATCTCATTAGCCTTCTCAAATAACTCCTTTGCCTTAGGTACGTTGTCGTAAATATCCTTACCCATACCCACCGCCTGCGATCCCTGACCGGGAAAAACGTATGCGTGTTTCATTTTATAAATCAATTAATTGTTCTAAAATTCGCGGCAAAGGTAAGAAAAAAAATAGAATTTAGAACAAGTAACAAAAAAAAGTGGTCTATCACAACCACTTAATTTATTCGACCCTAAAAAATATACTGATATTCCAGTTCGTCGATAAACTTACCAGCCCTATTTATCCACTCCTTACGGCGCGCCGAAAGAACAAAACCACAACTCTCAAACAGGGCGATACTGGCTGGATTATCTACATCTATATTCACCCATATTTGCTTAAGGTCTAAGATGTTATGCGCATAATCCTTGACTTGCTCTATCACCCGACTTGCATAACCACGTCGGCGATGCTCATCTGCATAAATAAGAATTCCCACACCGAAACGGCGATGCAATGGCTCGAAATTAAAGAGATCAACACACCCCACCGAGACATTGTCGACATCTATCATAAGTCGCATCTGACGCGAGGCATATAGGTCATATTTTTGATCACTTATCAACTTCGACAGCACTTCACGCGACATAGGAGCTATAGTCGCACTAACACGCCATATCTCGGGATCATTCTCCCAAAGATAGAGCAGCTCCAAGTCGGCAGGCTCAAGAGCTCGAAGTCGGATATTTTCCACAAATTGAGACATCCTACAATCCGATAATCTTATTGCGGATAAGCATAGCTACACCCCAAGCATTTGCGCTATCGGTCATCTTCGATACACGGAATTTAGTATCCTTATACACCAAGTTTAGTGAGTACTTATTCGTAGAGGACTTCAACGGAAGCATCAGATACTCACCAGCTTGCGCGAGGTTACCACCCACGATAACAGTCTCTGGGTTAAAGGTGTTGATAAGGAAGGCAACAGCCTTACCCACCTTCTCACCAGCCTCCTCGATAAGCTCGATAGCGAGGTTATCATCGTTACGCGCAGCGGCAATGATATCGTTGATATGGATACTCTCGCCACGATCATACATCTCACGAAGGCGGGTGTTCACACCATTGCGAATAAGGTGCACAATCTTATCCTCGATAGCGATACCCGACACCTCGGTCTCCAAACAGCCCTTCTTGCCACAAGCACATATAATCTCATTATCGAAGAATGGGATATGACCAAACTCGCCAGCAAAACCATTTTTACCATAGTATAGCTTACCATCAATAACAATACCAATAGCTACACCACGTCCCATATGCAGATAGATTACATTACTCTCGTTCTTCGACTTACCAGTAGTGTACTCAGCATAACAACGAGCACGCGTATCATTCTCAAGCATCACACGAATACCGATACGCGAAGAGATAATATCGGTCAACGACTCCTCCGACGAGGTGAAGTACTTATATGAGCGTCCCGTCTCTGGATTTACACGTCCAACAATAGATACACCTACACCCAAAATCTTCTCTCTATCAACACCACAGCCAGCCACAAAATTCTCCACATTGTGACAGATACGCTCCAAGCACTGAGGGCGGTCAACAAGTTCAAAGCTACTGTCTGTATGCTCTGTTATCACATTGTTCTGCAGGTCAGTAACAACATAGGTCATATGGTCACGACCAACGTTTATACCCACAAAATATATTGCCGAGTTGGCCAAGCCAAAGACATTAGGGCGACGACCACCTGGAGTCTCCACCTTACCAAGATCTATAACAATATGATCATCCACAAGCTCCTGAACGAGCTTAGTCATCGTAGGTACGCTTATATGCAACTCTCGCGTTAGCTCCGATAGCGTAGACTCGCCATTGACAGCCATATAGGCGATAATATTGCGCTTTATAATGTTGTTCTTGTGAGTGATTCCCTTTAGGTTATCCGACTCATCAATATTAAAAAACTTAGCAAATGATATCATACAAATCTGTTTGCAATTGAAAAACTATTACAAATATAATAATTTTTTTTGTAATTATATGCAAAATTTTAAGTATTTCTAAGATTTTTTTGAAGAAAGACTGGGTACAGCAGGGACAACAGAGAAATTTATTATCATTCTGATGATATTCTGTTTCGCTGTGGTCTATTTCGTCTCTGTCGTCTCTGTGGTCTCAAAAAAACCTTACCAAGCGCAAGACCCAATTTCTTGTCAGAAGGGGTCAGGCTTGGCCTCGATAAAGAAATTGCCCCAGATGGGACATACTTGGCGTATTTCCCATTTGGGGCAATGATTGAGAGGCCAAGAATGACCCCTTATCACAAGAAATTACAGCCATTTTTTGAACTTAAAGTACCAGAACGTCAATCCCGACACGACAAGCATTAGAAGTATCGCCCAGATATAGCCATACTCCCAATTTAACTCAGGCATAAATTTGAAGTTCATACCATACATACTTGCGATAAGAGTCGCAGGCATGAAGATAACCGCTGCCACAGAGAAAATTTTTACAATCTCATTCTGCTCAATATTGATAAGACCTAAGGCTGCGTCCTGGATATAGTCGAGACGCTGGAAACTGAAGTCTGCGTGGCTGATAAGCGAGTTTACGTCCTTAAGCATCAGCTGAAGACGTGGGTAGATATCATTTGGAAAACGCTCCGAACGAAGAATAGAGGATAGCACACGCTGACGGTCAAAGATATTCTCACGTAGCAACATCGTATTCTCCTGCAATGCGTTGATACGATACAAAACCTCCTTATCAATCTTAGAACCACTACTAATCTCCTTACTTACAGCAGCGACCTGCTTACCTACCATCTCCACAAGATCGGCATCGTAGTCGATACGCACCTCAAGTAGCGAGATAAGAATATGATATCCTGTTGAGTATGAACGATAGTTCATCTGCAAACGCTTCTCAGCTTCGCGGAAAGTGCGAAACTCCGCCTGACGCAGCGAAACAAGCACACCCTCGTTTGAGATAATAAAAGATACAGGCTCTACGGTAAATGATTCACCCTGAGGCACAAAGAAGTTGGAGTTTGAGATAATGGCGTTCTCAGTCTCCGAGTACTTAGATGTAGACTCAATCTCCTCGACCTGCTGGCGAGTCTGAAGGCTTAGCTCCATAAAGTTCTCCACCGCCTTCTGCTCCTTAATAGATGGCTCAAGAAGGTCGATCCAGAGAATATCATCGAAACCGAGCTCATCGAGAAGCTCAGTATCTGCATTGCGGATAATCTTATTGTATTGCTTAAGATAGATTGTGATCATATCTCCTCCTAAAGTTTTACTCTTATAGGCGGGTTACCGATACTCGATATTCGCTCGCCTAATAATTGAATTATTCAACTCTACCCTCTTGGGGCTCTATACGGGGCGGAATACACAAACACCCCATTTTCGGAGGTAAGAAGTCGTGCAGCTATATGCCGTACGGCTTCTTTAATAGGATCGGGGAACTATTCTAAGGCCCGCATCCCAGAACTTTTTCAGGGCCTTATGCTTCTCCTCATCGAGGATAAAATCGATATTACGAGTAAGATACTCATACGCTGTAAGACCATTGTCCGTACCCATATAGTTTGACTCACTCACAGCCTCCCAAATATGCTCTACACCAAAGGTCAAGGCGTGCTGCAACTGGTCTGTGATCTCATATGAGACACCCTTTCGAGCCACCCATACTGCAAAAGCAAATGGCAACTTCGTAACCTCACGCCACTCCAAAGCAAGATCGTAGCAATACTTAAACTTACCCTCGTAGCCAAAAACCTTGTCACCGATAAATAGGAAGGCATCATCTGGACGCGCAGACTCCACAACAGCATAGTCCGCCATATGCAACCACTCAGGCGTTATATGCCACTTATTCTGAGCAAGATAGCCACAAAGTTGAACCGAGGTACGCGAATGAGCATCGAGCCATATACGCTTAACATTGCCAATAGGAGTATTCGACATCACCATCACGGTACGCACAGCACCCACAGCACCGATGCAGTAGTCGGTGATGATATCTGTCTGCTTAAGCTCTGGCACAACAGCAGCGGGGAGCAGGGCTATATCGGCCTTACCCTCGATAAAGTTCTTTGCACACTCTGCCGGTGGAGCTAAAAGGAGATTTGCACTCAGGTTACCTGCGTGCTGAAGTCCATAGACAAAGGGTATCGTATTGAGATACGACACAGCTGTTATTGTAGGAATGATAGCCATCGTCCATATTATCTTACCCTTTGTTAGACACTCTCTGGTTGGTTTAGACCAACGCAATATCAGTGCAAAGGTAATAAAAAAAATGGGAGGAGCAACACTTTTGTCCGAAAAAGTAGCAGTTTTACACCTCTCTAAGGTGACTCTATTATATATATGGTGTAATAAAACGATAAAAATATTGGTTTTGTATTGCAGGTAAGAAAAAAAGTGTTACCTTTGCGGCCGAATTAAGTACTTAATTATAACAAAAAGACGAAAATGAAAAAGGGTATTCATCCAGAGAATTATCGTTTAGTGGCATTCAAGGATATGTCGAATGACCACGTGTTTTTGTGCAGGTCCGCCGTTTCGACAAAGGAGACCATCGAGGTGAACGGCGAAACCTATCCCGTGTATAAGATGGAAATCTCTAACACATCTCACCCATTCTATACAGGTAAGATGAAGTTGGTTGACACCGCTGGTCGTGTGGATAAGTTTATGAGCCGCTACGCAAAACGCTACGATAAGAAGAACAAGTAGTAGATGCTTGTTTCTTAAAAAGCAAATGGGGCATCCGTAAGGATAGCCCCATTTTTCATCTTGTATCGATATTATACCTGTTCAAGATAGTATATTGGTCGAACATTTTGGACCAAATATGGTCTATTTATTATATATAGGTAAGCCGGAGTTCGATACCCTTTACTTTATGATGTTGTAGACAAACCATCGATATTCGGTATCTTCGCCATACTGCACACCATTGAGATAGGCACGGCGAATAAAGGTATAGCCCCAGTTGTGCTCTCTATCTGCACTATACTCCTCATTGTAGGTGTAGTCGTTAGTGAAGGCGAAACTATCTGTTGTGCCATCACCCCAGGCAACCTCCACACCACACATCTCACACTTCTCCAAAGCATCCCACTCGCCTATATCTAAGCAAGCCTCACCATCAATATCCCTCATAAGCCATATCTCGCCAAAGACCGCAAGATACTCAGATGTCTCTGGAGTATATGGATTGCAAATGTTGTACTCCTTACCCTCGTATGTAACAACAATCTTAGAGGTGTCGTAGCACTTCTCGTTGGTAGCATCGAGGAGATTATTTCCCTCAGCATCGCGTAGATATACGCGCATAAAGATAGGTGCCCAATCAATAATAATATCCTCTGGCGTAGCTACCTCTTTAGAGATTTTAAAACCGATAAAACGGCTTTTACCATCATATGTAGTAGACTCCTCACCATTTAGATATGCGTTACGATAGAATTTGTAGCCCCAACTCTTATCTGCATCGTTGGCGTACTTCTCATTTATGCTGTAATCGTTTGAATAGGCAATAATATCCGATGTGCCATCGCCCCAAATAATCTCAATCTCGCGCATCTCGCACTTCTCATCAGCATTAAACTCGCCAATCTCCAAATACTGATGGCCATCACTACCAGCAATAAATATTTGGCCAAACATTGCTTTATATGCAGATGTCTGTGGGCTATCTGGATTTAATAGAGAATACTCCTGACCCTCATACTTAATCTTTATTACTGATGGATCATAGCAGTTTGGATTCTCTGGATCTAAGAGATTGTTTCCTTTAGTGTCACATAGCATTACCTGCAACTTGATTGGTGCCCAATCAAGAATCACAGGCTCTTCATCACCACAGTCTAAGAATGGAATCTTATCGCAAGATAGCGACATCAGCGATAGAAACATCGCCATAAAGAGATAATACTTTTTCATAGTCGTATAATTTATGGTTTGTAATAGGTTGTTCCTAATCTTGACTACCGCAAAGTTATAAATTAATCTTAAGAAAAACAAATATTTATTAGTAAATTTACCCCCCCCCTAATAAATTTTTGAACACTGCTAATTATTAGATAGTTACGAGATTTGTGGGTATCAATAATTAAAGGTATTAGTTTTTAAGTAAATTTTCTGGGGAATATGGGGATAATGGGGAAACTGGGGCTTTCCCCAGACTACCCATAATACTCATACTACCCACAATCCCAAGCCAAAAAGCCAAGGCTTTTTAACTGAAAACTGAAAGGTGAAAAGTGAAAAGTATGGTATGCTTCGCATAAGTTTTATAAAAAAGGCAAAACCTTTTAACCATTACTAATTACTAATTACTCTCTACTAATTCTCTTTTGACTGCGCCTGTTAACAACACGCACCATCCTCAGCGCGAGGCAATTTCTTGTCAGAAGGGGTTAGATTTGTTCTATCGCAAAAGAAGATCCCCACGGGATAGTACCGAAGTACAGCCCGTGGGGTCTTACTTTTGGGATGTGCCACTAATGAGACAACATCACGGGTTGTGGATTTAGCTTTATAAGGGTGGGAGTACAACACTCAACAAAAACCCCGACGATGGGTAGTACTTGGCGTACGTCCCATTGTCGGGGATTTTTTGTTAAGGGCAGTAATCACCCCTTATAAAGCTAAAGACTAGATGATACCCTGCTCAAGCATAGCCTGTGCCACCTTCATAAAGCCTGCGATGTTAGCACCCTTAACGTAGTTAACAGTACCGTCAGCCTGTGTACCGAACTTAACGCAAGCCTCGTGGATAGACTTCATAATGAAGTGAAGCTTCTCGTCAACCTCCTCACCTGCCCAAGAGATGTGCATACAGTTCTGAGTCATCTCAAGACCTGAAGTTGCTACACCACCAGCGTTAACTGCCTTACCTGGAGCGAAGAGAATACCTGCATCCTGGAATGCCTTGATAGCCTCAGGAGTACAACCCATGTTAGAAACCTCAGCGCAGCACCA
>JAZOQR010000065.1:0-13399 GCA_045656185.1 Alistipes sp.
GAGCGACAGCGTAACACCTCAACGCGAGATGTTCCGTTCACCAGACCACTACGGCTATCTAAGCTCCAACTACTACATCACCAAGAACTTCGGAGCATCGCTCTTTGCAACATATACAGGCAGTATGCTCGTTCAGCACGCGGCACATACCACCATCGAGGGTGTGGAGATTGAGGATAGCGAGGTTAAAACTCCGTCGTTCCTCGATATGGGCTTTAAGCTAAGCTACACCTTCCAGCTTACGGACCTTATCCGTCTGGAGTTAAACGGAGGTATCAAGAACATCTTTGATGCCTATCAGAACGATATAGATAAGGGCGCAGGTCGTGACTCGGCTTATGTCTACGGTCCATCACTTCCACGCACCTACTTCTTTGGCGTGAAGCTATACCTATAATAGCGTAGCACTATAAAATATTAAGGTTGGGAACTATCTTAGTTCTCAACCTTAATACTTTTATGAAGTCTCAATGATGTGAGCAGAGCTGCCGAGGTGAGTCCCACAATCAAGCCTATAACTAAGCCGTGACACTCCATTCCTGCGCCAAACGCAAGGTAGCATCCAATCGGGATATTAAGCACCACATAGCTACATAGAACTATCGGCATAATGATTTTGACATCCTGCAAACCACGGAGCATACTTATCGAGAGACCTTGAATAGCGTCGGAGAACTGATATATCGAGATAAGTATCATCAACTGCGCCGTTAGGGCTATAACCTCGGCATTATCTGTAAAGAGCGATGCCATAGGCACTCTTAACACGAGAAATACCAATGCCATAAGCGTTGCCCAGCCTATACCAAGGTGGTATGTAGCGTTCACCATTGGGCGTAGCTCCTCGCGCTCATCTGCACCCACAATATGCGACACCAAGATGGTAGATGCCGAGCCTAAAGCCACGGTTATCATCCACGCGATATTAGCGATACTAAAGGCCACCTGCATAGAGCCTGCCGCAGCCTCTCCAAACGAGAGCGCAAGGATAGAGGTGAGGATAAAGGCCGCTGACTCCATAATCATCTGGAAGGATATCGGATAGCCCACCTTCACGAAACTTAGCAAATAGCGCACCTTGAAGGCCGCACGCGAGAAGAAATCACGATAGATACGCAGCCTGCGCGATAAGAAGAAGTAACCCACAATAGCCACCATCTGCATCAAACGCGATAGCAGTGTTGCCAAACCAGCACCCTCGGCACCCATAGCCTCACAGCCACACTTACCAAAGATAAAAACATAATTTAGCGCGATGTTGAGCACATTTCCCGCAAGGGTTATCCACATCGCTGTTTTGGTGTTACCTATACCCTCCAGAAACTGCTTTACTGCAAGGAAGCACATCAACGGAATAATACTCCACACCAACATATCGTAGTAGGGCAATGCCATCGCTGCCACCGCCTCGATACTCTGCCCTGGAGCACTCATCCACTCACCCAATACCGCGATAAAGGGTCGCATCGCAACCGCCACGATAGTTGCCACAACACCTATCAGCATACAGTAGAGCGCGCTATTCTGGCATAGATACCCCACCTCACGGCTATCCCCTTTGGCATACTGTTCGCCCACAAGAGGCGTAATCGAGAGCGCCAAACCAAGAGCGGCAAGATAGATTAACAAAAATAGCGAGCTACCCAACGATACTGCTGCAAGAGGGATTGGATCCTCACCACCGAAGTTTCCCACCATCGCCGTATCGGCAAACTGCGTTGTTAGCTGTCCAGCCTGCGCCAATACCACCGGCATAGCCAGAGCAAGGATGCGCTTATAGTATGGAGTATATTTCGTTATCATTTTCATAGCCGGCAAAGATACGAATATCCTAAGTATTTCTACCTATTTTTGACCATAATTTATATTGAGACGGAGCGCGGTGAGGAAAAAAAACTACCTTTGTCATTGTTAAAGAATATTTAACAATATAACATAGCCATAAAAGAGAAGAGTTTTATAATAAAAAAAGTAGAAAATGGTAGATATTTTTGATCGCTTATCGAAGAATGCAGGAGGCCCTATTGGTCAGTATATGTCGGCTGTTCACGGCTATTTCGCATTTCCAAAGTTGGAGGGCGAGTTGGGTCCTCATATGACCTTCCGTGGCAAGCCAGTGTTGAACTGGAGCCTTAACAACTACCTCGGCTTGGCAAACCACCCAGAGGTACGCGAGGCAGATGCTGAGGGTGCTAAGAAGTATGGTATGGCATACCCAATGGGTGCTCGTATGATGTCGGGACAGACAAAGTACCACGAGCAGCTTGAGCGCGAACTTGCAGAGTTCGTAGGTAAGGAGGATGCCTTCCTTCTAAACTTCGGCTATCAGGGTATGATTTCAATTATCGACTGCTTGCTCACCCCACGCGATGTTGTGGTCTACGACAAGGAGTGTCACGCCTGCATTATCGACGGCTTGCGTATGCACCCAGGCAAGCGCTTCGTATATGCCCACAACGACGAGGAGTCGTTCGTGCTACAGCTTAAGCACGCTACGGAGTTGGCTGAGGAGCAGCGCGGTGGTGTTTTGGTTATTACGGAGGGTGTCTTCGGTATGAAGGGCGACCTCGGCTTCTTGGATGTGATTGTGAAGTATAAGAAGGATTACAACTTCCGCCTCTTGGTTGACGATGCTCACGGCTTCGGTACTATGGGTACAAATGGCAAGGGCACAGGCGACCACTTTGGCGTTCAGGATCAGATTGATGTCTTGTTTAACACCTTCGCTAAGTCTATGGCTGGTATCGGCGCCTTCGTCTGCGGTCCACGCTGGTTGATTAACCTCTTCCGCTACAATATGCGCTCGCAGCTCTACGCTAAGTCGTTGCCTATGCCTATGGTGCTTGGTGCGTTGAAGCGTCTCGACCTTATCCGTAAGCACCCTGAGTACAAGGATAAGCTTTGGGAGATTACTCGCGCTTTGCAGAAGGGTCTTACTGAGAATGGATTTGATATTGGCGTTACACAATCGCCAGTGACACCTATCTATATGAAGGGTGGTAACGAGGAGGGCACAAACCTTATCGTAGACCTCCGCGAGAACTATGGTTTGTTCTGCTCTATCGTTGTATATCCTGTGATTCCTAAGGGCGAGATTATCCTTCGTGTTATCCCAACCGCAGCACACACTATGGAGGATGTGGAGTACACCATCAACACCTTCAAGTCTGTACGCGCTAAGTTCGAGGCTGGCGAGTATATCAAGGATATCCCACAGATGGCCGACCCAGAGTTTAAGGTGCGATAGATAAGCATATATCAGGAGCGCTACTTATTAGTGATGAGTGGTTAAAACCCGTTAAAGGCTTTTAAGGGCTTTTAACGGGTTTTTAACGGTGATTAACGGTTGGTGGGTAATTTAGGGATGATGACTCCCTAAACTCCTTAAAAAGTCATAGACTTTTAACAGAGCAGACCTACCCACCTCCACAACCCAATTTCTTGTCAGAAGTCGTGAGATGTGGTACATCGCAAAAGAAACCACTCAGGGATAGTAGTTTAACCTACAGCCCTGAGTGGTTTGAGCTTTTGGGATGTGCCGCAGATTGCGGCTTATCACAAGAAATTACTCTGGTTTTACTAACGACAAGAATAACTCATCCAACTGCGCCTGTGCTACAGGCGATGGACCATCGAGCATTACATCGCGACCTGCATTGTTCTTAGGGAATGCAATATAGTCACGGATAGAGTCCGAGCCACCGAAGAGTGAGCAGAGACGGTCGAAACCGAATGCAAGACCACCGTGTGGAGGTGCACCATACTTAAAAGCGTTCATTAGGAAGCCAAACTGCTCCTCTGCAGCCTCTGGAGTGAAACCAAGGGCATCGAATACCTTAGCCTGAAGCTCTGCATCGTGGATACGGATAGAGCCACCACCAATCTCGGTACCGTTACATACGAAGTCGTAGGCGTTAGCGCGCATCTTACCAAGCTCGCCAGAGTCGAAGTACTTAGCATCCTCAGGCTTTGGAGAGGTGAATGGGTGGTGCATAGCGTAGAAGCGCTGTGTCTCCTCATCCCACTCGAACATTGGGAAGTCAACAACCCACAATGGAGCGAACTTCTTAGGATCACGAAGACCAAGACGCTCAGCAACCTCCAAACGGAGTGTGCAGAGCTGTGTGAGGGTCTTAAACTTCTCACCGCAAAGGATAAATATCATATCACCAGCCTTAGCACCTGTGCGCTCAGCAATAGCCTTCAAGTCGTCAGCAGAGAAGAACTTGTCGATAGATGACTTGATGCCACCATTCTCCTCCAAACGAATCCATACAAGGCCCTTAGCACCTACCTGTGGGCGCTTCACGAACTCGGTAAGCTCGTCAATCTGCTTACGAGTATATGATGCGCAACCCTCAGCAGCAAAACCTACAACGTACTCTGCCGAGTCGAATACTACAAAATCGTGGCCGTGAGCAAGGTCGGTGATATCCGCAAACTCCATACCGAAGCGCAAATCTGGCTTATCCGAACCATACTTCTCCATCGCCTCAATCCAAGGCATACGGCGGAATGGCTCGGCAAACTCGATATCCATAACCTCCTTGAACATATAGCGTGCCCAACGCTCGAAGATCTCAAGTACATCCTCCTGCTCCACGAACGACATCTCGCAGTCGATCTGTGTAAACTCTGGCTGGCGGTCAGCACGAAGATCCTCGTCGCGGAAGCAACGAACAATCTGGAAATAGCGGTCGTAGCCCGCAACCATCAAAAGCTGCTTCAAGGTCTGTGGCGACTGTGGTAGGGCATAGAACTGGTTAGGGTTCATACGTGATGGCACGATAAAGTCGCGCGCACCCTCTGGAGTAGACTTGATAAGGTATGGTGTCTCAATCTCAAGGAAGCCCTCCTTGTCGAGGAACTGGCGCACAGCCTGAGCCATACGGTGACGAAGAATCATTGCACGCTGCAATGGTGGACGGCGCAAGTCGAGGTAACGATACTTCATTCTTAGGTCGTCACCACCGTCAGACTCCTCCTCAATAGTGAATGGAGGTGTTACAGCACGGTTTAGAATCTTAATCTCTGTAGCAGAGATCTCGATATCACCAGTCGCGATTTTTGAGTTCTTAGACGAGCGCTCTACAACATTACCCTTAACCTGAAGGACAAACTCTCGTCCCACCTGTGAAGCGATAGCCTTAACCTCCTCAGAAGAGTGCTCCTCCACTGTAATCTGAGTAATACCAAAACGGTCACGAAGGTCTATGAAGGCCATAGCTCCGAGGTTGCGCACCTTCTGCACCCAACCAGCAAGAGTTACCTCCTGACCAACATTTTCGATGCGGAGTTCACCGCAATTATGTGTTCTGTACATAGTATATATTTTTGAATTATCTTTTGTATCTCTTTTTTTTATACCTTTGTAACCCACAAAGGTAATAATTTTACACCAACATTAACTATATAATGGCAGAAAAAAATAGTGTTTCGCACGAAATAGATGAAAAATATATGCGTATGGCAATAGCTGAGGCCGAGCGCGCGTTATCAAAGAGAGAGGTTCCCATTGGAGCTGTGGTCGTTGCGGGCGATAGAATCATTGGTCGCGGACACAACCTTGTGGAGACGCTGATGGATGCTACGGCACACGCTGAGATGCAGGCTATTACGGCTGCTATGTCGACCCTTGGAGGCAAGTACCTTAACGATTGCACTCTCTATGTAACGGTGGAGCCCTGTGTGATGTGTGGCGGAGCTCTGGCATGGAGCCAGATAGGCCGTGTAGTATATGGTACTGCAGATGCTAAAAGAGGCTACTCGACCTACTCAGAACGTATTATGCACCCACGAACAGAGGTGGTAAAGGGTGTGCTAAAGGAGGAGTGCGAGGCGCTAATGCAACAATTTTTCAGCAGTCTGCGCAAATAATTGACCACAAAGGGTGTGCTATTGCAAAAAAAGTTGTACTTTTGTAGTTGGTTTTCACCCAAAGGATAGAACTAATTGAAACTTAAACATAATTTACAGACTATGAAAAAATTCTTTTTGACCGCTGTAGCTTTGATGGGAGCAACAACACTATTCGCACAGATCGACGTTGTAGCTACATTCCAGCAGGCAACAGCAAATGCTAAGGCAGCAAACTACACTGAGGCTATCTCACAATTCCAGAGCATCATCGACGCAAGTTGGGATATCGAGGAGCCAGATGCAAACCAGCAGAAGGCGTTCGCAGGCTCTAAGAAGTTCATCGTAACTTGCTACAACAAGATGGGTATCGCCGCTTACAACGCAAAGAACTACGAGGAGGCTATCGCAAACTTCTCTGAGGCTGCAAACCTTGCAGAGCTCTTCGAGGATGTTGCTGCTATGAACAAGAACCGCGCATACGTAGGTCAGATGTACCAGGCTCAGGGTGCTGATGCCTTCAACTCTGAGGACTACGCTACTGCTATTGCAGTATTCTCAAAGGGCTACGAGGCTGACCCACGTAACACAGAGATGGCTCTTAACCTTGCAGAGAGCTACTTCAAGAGCGATATGTACCAGGATGGTATGAAGATCTGTACTAAGATTGCTGCTATGAACGCTGATAAGTTCGCTGAGGCTATCGCATCTGCACAGTACAAGATGGAGATCTACACAAACAACGAGGTTGCTAAGCTTCAGATTGCTAACGACTACGATGGCATCATCGCAATGGCATCAGAGCTTGAGGACGCAGCTATGGCTGCTAAGATTACACTTCAGGCATACTACGGCAAGAAGGACTTTAATAAGATGATCGAGCTCTCTGAGTCAGCTCTTGCAGCACAGACTACAGATGAGGGTCGTAGCGATATCTACTACTTGTTGGGTGTTGCTTACAACGAGAAGGAGATGTTCGACCAGGCTGTTGCAGCTATGAAGAATGTAACTGCTGGTAACAACGTTGCAAACGCACAGGCTGTTATCACAGCACTTACTGCAACAAAGTAAGACCCTCGCAACAAACTGCGATATAAGGAGTTCAGCAACTGCTGAGCTCCTTTTTTATTGTGATGGAGAGACAGCAGAGAGTGCAGAGAGTGCAGAGAGTGTTTTATTTTATTGTGATACTCTGTTTCTCTGTCGTCCCTGTCGTCTCAAAACAACATTGCAGTATGACAAGGATATAATTTCTTGTCAGAAGGGCGCATCTAACATTAATTAACTCCACGACCCAATTTCTTGTCAGAAGGGGTTAGATTTGGGGCCAAGTCGAAATTGACACGGATGGGGGTGTACTTGGCGTACATCCCCATTCGGGGCAATGAGCTTGGTGCCGAAGATGACCCCTTATCACAAGAAATTACTGCATTTTGAGCACATTCTCTATACCTAATTCATCCACCTTACGAATCAACTCATCATTATTATCTGAGACTACGAGAAGTTTGTCGGCTTTGTGGAGCTCGGTATCGCCTTTAGGTACGAAGTAATTACCGGCGCGATATACCATAACTACAAGAGTGTGTCCGGGAAGACGTATATCCTTGAGAGTATTACCATTACGAAGCATTGAATTATTAACCTCAATCTCCGAAAACTCGCTTCGTATATGATCTGGAACAACGAGCTTAAAGGTACGCTCGCGCTCTTTGTATGAGAGGTTAAGCCAGTTTGCCATACCGCTCACGGTAGTGCCCTGCACAAGCAACGATATTACGGTGACAATAAATACTACATTAAATAGGTAGTTGGAGTTCTCGACACCGTGACTTACAGAGTATAGGGCAAAGATAATAGGGACAGCACCGCGAAGACCCACCCACGAGACATATGTACGCGCCTTTGCGGTAAAGTTACGGAATGGTGCAAGACTCACAAATACCGACACAGGACGCGCCACAAATATCATAAAGATACCTATCATACCTCCCATTATCAGCACATCGTATGTTAGTAGCTCGTGGACATTGACTATAAGTCCGAGGATTAGGAATAGCACTATCTGCAATAGCCAAGTGAAACTATCGAAGAATATACGTAGCATATTGCGATGCACAATCTTCTTATTTCCCACTACAAGACCTGCAATGTACACAGCAAGATAGCCATTACCGTAGACCATAGAGGTAAAGGAGAAGGCAAAGAAGGCACAGGCAAGCAGTAACACTGAATATAGCGACTGGTTGCTACGAATGTTTATCTTATTGATAATCCACACCGTAGCACGACCAAAAGCGTAACCCAACAGAGCACCTACAAGCATCTGCACAAAGAATGTTCCAACGACACTGCTCGCTGAGACATTATCTCCCGTAACCACGCTTACAAGCACCACGGTAAGCACATAGGCCATCGGGTCGTTACTACCACTCTCCAACTCAAGCAGTGGGCGCAGATTCTCCCTAAGTCCCTGTTTTTTAGTACGAAGTATCGAGAATACAGATGCAGAGTCGGTAGAAGACATCGTTGCGGCCATAAGTAGTGCAAATGGGAGCGATATCTCCTGCGACACGCCTATTAGTGGAGCTATAAAGTATATGAAAAGACCAACAATTGTTGCCGTCAGCGCCACACCGAGGGTTGCCATAACGACACCAGGTATCATCACGGGGCGAATATCTGAGAATGTGGTATCCATACCGCCACCAAAGAGGATGATACACAAAGCTACCATACCCACAAACTCTGCGAAATCCACAGAGTGGAACGACACGAAATCATTATAGCCAAAGAGTACGCCGACACCGAGGAAGAGTAACAACGCAGGCGCACCAAGCCTGTATGCTGCCTTACCCGCAAGCACCGCCACGAAGAGCAACAACGCACCGATTAGCAAGAAATTTTCATTTAGCATATATCCTATTCTTTACATCAAATTATATATCGCCGACAACAACATATATTACTGAGCCATAAAGGTATAAGTAATAGTTCCACGATGCGACGTAGGAGCACTATCATCAATCATAAAGAGTGTTCTACGATCATACGCCGCATCCAACGCCTGCTGATTTAGCTCCTTGTTTGTGGAGGAGGCTATGCGTGCTTGTGTCACCTTTCCATTACGGTCAAGCCACACATCCACAACCACAATACCGCCACCCCTACTACGGTAAGCCGGAACATATAGATCACGGTGATGGCGCACTGGATTGCTAAAGCTATATGCCACGGTCACAGCACCCGAGAATTTACCCTTTTCACCACTACCCTTATCTGCACCAGCGCCTTCACCTTCGCCACCCTTGCCTATCTCGCTCACCTCACGCATACCACTCTCATACTCCTTACGATTTGCCGCCATATCCGAGGCGATCTTATCCATCATCTCCTCTGTTGCGTCATCGTAACCTGTCTTACCACTTGAACCAGTAGTCTCAGAGGCATCGTTCGACTTTAGATTTTGTACCTTCTGCACCTCCTGAAGTCGTCGGTCTATCTGCTGCTGCAACTCATCGCGCTTACGCTTTAGCTCCTCGACCTCAGCCATAGTAGGCTCCTCATCGACGAACTCTATAAGGTACTCAACAGGCGGTGTCGTAAAATTATATCGAGCAGTTGCCAACCATATACCTCCTAAGATTATGGCCAGCAAAACGACGATCAAACCTATGCGATGCGTGTAGAACCACTCGCCTAATGACTCCTTACGCATAGCACCAAGGTCTACACCTCGACGATGTGAAACTACTTTTTTAGTATGTTTATTGCCTTTTTGCATTAAATTATCGCGTTATCTTCATATAAATCAATGCAAAAATAGTAATTATTTTAGAATTTTTACTACATTTGTGGCATTATGACAAAATTAGGTTGCGATTAAGCGATAATTCTAATCAAATGCTCGATCGCAATAAATAAAAAAGTAGATTTTATGGCAACAAAACAGCAGACACTTGCCTCAGCAATTTCGTTCTCAGGCAAGGGACTTCATACGGGACTTCAGGTTGAGATGACCGTGCACCCAGCAGAGGAGAACAGTGGTATCATCTTCCGTCGCGTAGACTTGGAGGAGAAGCCTGAAGTACCAGCGTTGTGCGAGTATGTTACAGACACATCACGTGGTACTACCATCGAGAAGGGTGCAGCCAAGGTTAGCACCATCGAGCATATTATGTCAGCTTTGTGGACCTTGGGCGTAGATAATGCCATTATCGATATCAACGCTCCTGAGACACCTATCATGGATGGTTCAGCTAAGGAGTATGCAGAGCGCATCTTGGAGGTTGGTACTGTAGAGCAGGAGGCAGACCGTAAGTACTACGAGGTTACCGAGAAGCAGGTATACACACTTCCAGAGAAGGGTGTGGCTATCGTTATCTATCCAGATGACGAGTATTCAGTATCTGTGCATGTAGACTACAACTCTAAGGTTGTGGGTAACCAGTACGCCGTATATAGCAAGGAGGATAACTACACCGAGAAGATTGCTATGTGCCGTACCTTCGTATTCCTACACGAGTTGGAGCCACTTCTAAACCTTAACCTTATCAAGGGTGGCGACCTCGATAACGCTATCGTTGTTGTTGAGAATCCTGTTCCAGACTCACAGCTTGAGCGCTTGAAGAGCATCTTTGGCAAGGATGATATCGAGATTACAGGCGGTTATCTTAACAACCAGCAGCTCCGTGCAAACAACGAGCTTGCACGCCATAAGCTCCTTGATTTGCTAGGCGACTTTGCATTGCTCGGTATGCGCATTAAGGGCCGTGTATGGGCTACTCGTCCTGGCCACTACGCAAATACTGAGTTTATGAAGGACCTCTCTCGCTCTATCCGTCGTAGCGGTGAGAAGCCAATGTTCAAGTATAGTTCTAAGGATCAGCCATTGATGGATATCAACAAGATCAAGTCTTTGCTTCCACACCGTCCACCATTCCTACTTGTTGATCGTGTTGCACACATCGAGGAGAATGCTATCTGCGGTATCAAGCAGGTATCTATGAATGAGCCATTCTTTGTGGGTCACTTCCCTGAGGAGCCAGTTATGCCAGGCGTACTTATCATCGAGGCTATGGCACAGTGCTGCGGTCTTTTGGTGCTAAACAAGGTCGAGGATCCAGAGAGCTATTCTACATACTTCCTCAAGGCGGATGGCGTTAAGTGGAAGCGTAAGGTAGTGCCAGGCGACACACTACAGATTGAGTGTCAATTAGTAGATATGCGTCGCGGTATCTGCACTGCAATATGTAAAGCATTTGTTGGTGGCCAGCTTGCATCAGAGGCCATCCTTACAGCCCAGATGGCAAAGAACAGATAATTGAAGAAATAAAGATTAGTGTTATGATTAGTAATTTGGCGTACGTTCATCCAGACGCAAAGATTGGAAAGAACGTTACTATTGAGCCTTTTGCCTACATTGAGGGCGATGTTGTAATTGGCGATGACTGCTGGATTGGCCCACACGCTATCATCTATGATGGCGCTCGTTTGGGTAAGGGTAACAAGATTCATCCTGGCGCATGTATCTCTTGCCTACCACAGGACTTGAAGTTCGCTGGCGAGAAGACTACAGCCGTTATCGGTGACTATAACGATATCCGCGAGTGCGTAACCATCTCTCGTGGCACAGCATCACGCGGCACCACTGTTGTAGGTAGCAACAACTTGCTTATGGCATACGTTCACGTCGCTCACGACGATGTTGTTGGTAGCCACTGTGTTATCGCTAACCGCGTATCGTTGGCAGGTGAGGTAGAGATTGGTGACTGGGTTGTTATCGGTGGCCACGCAGCTATCCACCAGTGGATACACGTTGGAGATCACTGTATGATTCAGGGCGGTGCTCTTGTATCACAGGATATCCCACCATATGTTATCGCTACAAATGGCGAGACACGCTACGCAGGTATCAATAAGGTAGGCCTCTCACGTCGTGGCTTCACAGCTGAGCAGATCGAGGCTATCCATAACACTTGCCGCATCTTGTTCCAGAGCGACCTTAACTATATCACTGGTTGCGATAAGGCAGAGAGCGACCTTCCACAGAGCGCCGAGCGCGACTACTTGATTAAGTTCGTCCGCGACTCTAAGCGTGGTGTTATCAAGCCATATCAGTCACGTAGATAGTAGACACATTTCATAATAATAAGATGGGGTTGACTAAAAAGTAAATTAGTCAACCCCTTTTATAATAGATAGGCAGATATATCCTTACTCTATTGGAATCTGAATTACAGATACCCACTGTTCTGGATCCTCCTGACACCAGGCACCAACCAAATAAGAGATACGAGGGTGGCCAGCCATTTTGTAACCCTGCTCCTCCATATATTTGAAGGCTTCGGCATACGACTCATAAAAACGCTCATAAGGGCCGATATGCTTCATACACAGAGCCTTTGGTACAGCAGATAGAGTCTTAAATTGTATGATGCTACTATCTACACCCATCTCTTCCACCTGTTCACAATACTCGATATCAATATCTGTAGGATGATACTCCTTGGCATGCTCCATAGTAAAGCAATATCCTGGAGGTGGACATTTACAACCAAGACGCTGCATTTCAGGGCCAATCTTGTTTACACATAGTGGTCCTAACGCACTGTAGTCTTTAATAATTTCACGATGACTTGCCACGATAATCTCTGGCAAAGACTGAATACTAAATTTTTCCATTGAGTTGATTTGTTTGTGAGAATCCATCCATTTAAGCAGTTGCCTGCGTCGCTCAACGAGCAGTTGCAGTTGTCGCTCCGTATCCTCAATTTTTCGAGTCAACAGCTCGATGCTCGGCGTCTGCACACCATCCTCTAACAACTCCTTGACCTCCTCCAGTGTAAATCCTTGGCGTTGCAAATATCGAATAGTGTTAAGCCTCTGCATCTGCAATATGCTGTAGTAACGATACCCTGTCCACTTATCCACTTCATCAGGCATAAGCAATCCTCTCTGCTCATAATGGCGTAGAGTCTTTACGGTAACCTGCATAATCTTGGAGAACTTTCCAATTTTTAACTTTGTATTATTTCCCATAATCGAACGATATATTTGCTAGCGACTGCAAAGTTAATATATGACCCAAGGTACGAGTCAAGAGAAACGCTCAATTATTTTTTATACAAAGTGATATATATAATATAGGTATAGCGTTAACAGGATATTAAAACGCCACGACATAGCAATGTAAAACAATAACCAAGTAATTACACACACTATTTTGACCAATAAACCCCAATTTGCATATAGCACTAAATCTTGCTCCTCTTGATTTTTGCAGAGAGTGCATCAGGTATCGTGCATAGCGAAGTAATGAACATAAGGATAGTAGCAGAGCTACAGCCTTATGTTCATTACAAGTCTTGTGCGATAGATGATGTGCTATATGCAAAAAGAAAAGGAGCAAA
Source organism: Alistipes sp. (assembly GCA_045656185.1). Lineage (GTDB taxonomy): Bacteria > Bacteroidota > Bacteroidia > Bacteroidales > Rikenellaceae > Alistipes. The sequence continues at coordinate 13,269 of JAZOQR010000065.1, forward strand.
TCTTCGGTCTCTCAATTTTTCTATTTGCGCAGAGTTTATGGCGTGCCGCAATGAAGAATGACGATTTGGATAGTACTGGGCGTACAGCCAAATCGTCATTCAAATAAGGTGCGTCAGAAAACTGCGCAAAT
>JAZOQR010000066.1:0-7442 GCA_045656185.1 Alistipes sp.
GAGGAGGTCATTCCGTTGATGTATGACGAGGTTATTAGAATGTTTCATAAGGGATTTGCCGTAGTACGCATTGGCGAAAAGAAGTTGGCGATAAATGAGTTAGGATATATTGTAAAGAAGTTATAACAAAATAGATATTTCAAAATGAAAACGGTACAGGATTACTTAAATGAGATAGGCACAGAGGTATTACTTACTGCCGAAGAGGAGACGGTTTTACTGCCACAAGCAGTTAATGGTGATCAAAAGGCTATCGACAAGATAATTTGTGCTAATAGGCGTTTTGTGGTGAGCGTAGCAAACCAATATCAGAACAGAGGTCTTTCGCTTCTTGAACTCATCATAGCCAGCGAGCAGGGCTTGACTAATGCTATAATGGAGAGTGCTTCACGATCACTCGATGTGAGGTTTATTCAGTTCGCAGTTGCATATATGCGTAAAGCTATAGAGGAGGCGATTGACAAACAGAGTGCATTAAGAGCTTAATGAAAAGTATGATCAAGATAACAAAGAGAAGAAAAATAAAACATTACCAAATTGACGAACTATGGAGAAAGAACTTAGGTTAAGAGATCCAGGTATAGGTAATCTGCCAATTATACCACCACTCGAAGAGAGCGATGAAATAATAGATCATGACAAGAAGACTATATTACTACAAGTCTATGGTGAAAGTGTCGATTTGGCTTTAGTGGAGACTGACAGGGAAGTGTGGCGTGAAACGTTATGCAGAGGTTTGGTGTTCAACAATTATGGTAGTTACTCAATAAGTGTTGAGGTTGATGGTAAAAGAATTCACCCAAGCTTTAATAATGTAAACCGAATACCCAAAGAGTTTATCACATCGAAGGAGTGGATATCTACAAAGAAACTCGATTGGAATAAGTGTATAAACAAATGTCTGAACTGTAAATTCAGTTGTGATATTGAAGTTGATGGAGAGTTTAACGAGAAACTATTACGATACAATGTTGTCTATCCAGCATCTATTCGAGTCGGAAAAAAGGCTTATCGTTATAACCGACCTATACTGACGGGTGTCAACTATAATGGAAAGGACTACAAACTGCTTCCGCTTCTTCGACCAGTTGTTGACGAGTGGACTTTAGATGGGTTCGAGATACCGAAGTATGAGCGTCTCTTCTGCGTGACAGCACTTGTAGCCACTGCACAGGAGGTGGAGTTTACCCCCCTCCACACAAAATCACCATAAATTTTCGATAGAAATTTTTGGTGTGTTTTTCGGGTAAAAAACAGTGATTTTTCAGCGATTTTTGGTGGGTTCGATTTTATCGCTAACTATCTCGAAATGAATAAAATAATATAGGAGTCCTTTTGGGACTCCTTATATTTTTTAGGTCTTTCGTGATTCCGGCGGGATTCGAACCCACGACCCACAGCTTAGAAGGCTGTTGCTCTATCCAGCTGAGCTACGGAACCATCCTTTTTATGGCAAACCACGCCTTCGATTCACTTGCATGTGGCAGCGTGTAAAGAGTATATGGCGCGTTTGCGGTGCAAAAGTAAGCAAAATATATTGATTTGCAAAATTTTTGTTACTCCTCGGGTGTAATTTTGTCGATTGCGCTACGTGTCATTTCATAATCAAAGCCAAGTCCTAAGCCGTAGCGAAGAAGTTTGCCTCGCAGTTCATAGTTATTAGCGGCCTTGGTTGTGCGCATCTTGCGCTCTAATTTTGCAGTGAGTTGCTCAAATTGTGCGTCGTTATCGAGTGTGGCGAGTGTAGAGCTGATAATATCCTTATCGATGCCCTTCTGGCGTAGTTGGAATGATATCTTGCGTGCTCCCCAGCCCGAGAGGTTACTCTTCTCGCGCACATAGGCTTCGGCATAGCGCCTGTCGTCTATAAAGCGTTGTTCGATAAGGGTTTTAAGTACGCCTTCGCGCTCGGCTTCAGGTACGCCCCAGCCACGCATTAGACGCAGCGCATCGCCCGAGGATTTCTCGGCGCGGGCGCATAATCGCATTAGTGACTGCAGGGCTTGTGCTGCGCTCTTAGGTTTACTTTTGCGTAGTGTGGATTGTTCTTCCTCTATTGTAGTGTGGCGCATATCATTCGTGGTTTGCCTCTAAAGTCCTCGCGCAGAGTTATATTGCTATATCCCTCATCTTTAAGCATATCTGTCATCTCGGCAGCCAGAAGTTCGTATATCTCGAAGTATAGTTTGCCTCCTTGTTTGAGTATCTTTTTTGAGGTGTGAGCTATCGAGCGGTAAAATAACAATGGGTTATCATCTGGCACAAAGAGCGCAGTGGAGGGCTCAAAATCGAGCACATTCCTGCGCATCTGTTCTACGTCAGACTGCGGAATATATGGTGGGTTGGATACCACAATATCGAACTTGCACTCGAAGAGAGTGTCGAAATCGGCGAGGGCATCACCCTCTATAAATGTTGCATTTGGGGCGTATCGTTTGCCATTGTCGCGCGCTATAGTAAGTGCCTCTTCTGAGATATCCATTGCCCAAACTCGGCTATTGGCGATCTCTCTACTAAGTGCTATAGCAATAGCTCCGGAGCCTGTGCCAATATCGAGAATGTTGGGTTTAGTTGTAGCCTCAGATACTATCCACTCTACAAGCTCTTCGGTTTCGGGGCGAGGTATAAGAACACCCTCTTTAACCATTAGTTCCATATCTCGAAAGTCGGCATAGCCGATGATATATTGCACTGGTCGCCAACTGCGAAGCTCCGATACGATAGTCTCTAAATCACTTATTATTAGATCTTTATTAGGCTCGATGATAAGTTCGTTACGAGAAATGTTGCCCTTTGCCAAGATTAGCATCTGGGCAATCTGTTTTGCTTCGCCAGCGTCGTAGTGTTCGCAGGCGGCATTATAAAGTAGGTTGTATATCTCGCGACGTGTAGCCATCTCTATGCTCTTAAAAGAAGGTCTGCAAGGGCTACCGCTACCATAGCCTCTACCACGACGACTGCTCTACGTGCGATGCAAGCATCGTGGCGACCACCGATGGTTAGTAGGGTAGTGGTGTCGCTCTCGAAGTTGAAGGTGTTTTGTGGTTTGGCGATACTTGGTGTAGGCTTTATAGCTACACGAAGGAGGATGTCGTTACCATTAGTAATACCGCCATTTATACCTCCCTCATTATTTGTAAGTGTTGTGCCGTTTTTGTCGACGATTAGGTCGTTACGCTCTGAGCCACGCTTTGTTGTACCCGCGAAGCCGTCGCCAAATTCAACCCCCTTAACGCCTGGTATAGAGAATAGTAGGTGAGATATGACACTCTCTACAGAATCGAAAAATGGTTCACCCAGTGTAGGTCTAACACCCTTAACACAACACTCTATAACGCCACCTACGGAGTCGCCATTGCGTGATGCTGTAGTAATAATATCGTCAAATTGCGAGCTGTCTGCAACTCCATTTACTGAGACCAAACGGGTGGTGAAGCTTACATTTTGCAGAATCTCTTTCGCCACAACTCCAGCTGCCACAAGTGCTACGGTCATACGTCCTGATGCTATGCCTCCACCCGCAATATCGGCATCGCTACCATACTTGCGTAGTTGCACAAGGTCAGCGTGTGAGGGACGTGGGTGCACTCGTAGGTGTGTGTAGTCGCCCGAACGCTTATCGCTGTTTTTGAATGTGATAGTTATTGACTCGCCTGTAGTCTTTCCATCTTGGCTAAGCCCCTCGATAATTGGCGTATCCTCCTCTCTACGCGCTGTTTCGCCAGAAAGGGTTGGTCGTCTACGATCAAGGTCAGCGTGGAACATATCGGCAGAGAGTGCAATGCCCTTAGGAACCCCCTCGATAATGATGCCTACGCTCTCGGCGTGTGATGCACCGAAGATAGTAATGCGAAATATTTTGCCAAAGCTGCTACTCATTGATCTGACCTTTCAGCGATGCTAAATCCTCAAAGAAGGATGGATAGCTTTTGGATACACACTCTCTATTTTTGATATTTAGAGGCTCTTCGAGGCGCAGCTCTGTTATGGCTAAAGACATAGCGATGCGGTGGTCATCGTGGCTATCCACATCAGCATTATGTGGCTGGCCACCTACAACGCGCATCTCATCGCTATCGTAGTCGAGCTCGATGTCGATACCTATCTTGCTATACTCGCTTCGTAGCACCTCGCCTCTATCGCTCTCCTTGCCTCTAAGACGTGATATACCCTTGATTATGGATACACCCTTAGATGCTGCAGCGAGAGCTACAATGGCAGGGAATAGGTCAGGGCAGTGTGTAGCATCGAAGTCGAAGGCCTCTAACTCTCTATGCGATACGGTGATGCTGTTCTCTTCGATTATTAATGCTGCTCCAGCGCGTTCCAATGCTCGACATATTGCCGTGTCTGCCTGTCGCGAGAGCATCGATATATTTCGTATTGTGACCTCGCCAGCTATAGCTGCAGCAACCATAATAGCTGCGGCGCTGCTCCAGTCGCTCTCGATGGTGTAGTCCACACCCTTGTACTCCTGTCCCTCCTCCACATAGAATTGGGTGTAGTCACCCTCGTTATACATAATATTAACACCGAAACGTTCAATTGTCTCGAGTGTCATATTTATGTATGGAGTCGATACAGCACCCTTAACCTCAATTGTGGTGTCATGCTTAGCTAAAGGGAGTGCTATGAGCAGACCTGTTACGAATTGCGATGACATAGAGCCATCGACTGTAACCTTTCCTCCGCGCATTGGACCGCACACCTCAATAGGTAGGTGACCACCTCCATCGCGTACCGCAACGCCGAGTTCCTTTAGAGGTTCTACCATCATCGACATAGGTCTGTGACGTAGTGTGCCCTCGCCCTCGATGGTTACGGGGCTATCAAGAAGTGCTGCAATTGGGGTGAATAGTCGGGCTGCAAGTCCCGATTCGCCTACGTTGAGTAGGTCGGTATTCGAAGATAAGCCTCCCTCGATAATTAGGGTGTTGTCATCTACAATCTCAACCTTGGCACCTAAAGCCTCAATAGCAGCTATTGCAGAGCGTGTATCACGGCAAAACTCGATGCCACGGAGTGTGGTGCGACCAGAGGCGAGCAAGGCTACAGCCAAGGCGCGTTGTGCATAACTTTTAGAGCAAGGTGGTGTTACCTCGCCATGAAGTCTATTCCTTAGAGGGATCGTGCAATCATCCATATATTATATAGAGTCTGTTTACTAAATATCATCCTCATCATCCTCATCATCCTCGTCTGTGTCTGGCTGATGAACGTGGCCCAAAGCTCGCAATGCCTCCTCGCGCTCGCGCTCCTCCTGCTCTCTGCGCTTACGCTTCATCTGTGGCGATGTGCGAAGCTCAAAGTTACGACCGAGATATACGCGACGTACCATTTCGTCGTTAGCCAAATCCTCAGGAGTACCTGTCTTTAGGATTTTACCCTCATAAAGGAGGTATGTGCGGTCGGTAATTGCAAGAGTCTCATCCACGTTGTGGTCGGTGATGATAACACCGATATTTTTATCCTTGAGTGTACCTACGATACTCTGAATATCCTCTACTGCGATAGGGTCTACACCCGCGAAAGGCTCGTCAAGGAGGATGAAGGCGGGGTTGATAGCCACAGCACGCGCAATCTCGGTACGACGGCGCTCGCCACCCGAAAGTTGGTTACCGTAGCTCTTACGTACCTTCTGGAGGCGGAACTCCTCGATAAGGTTCTCCAGACGCTCACGCTGATAGGCCTTAGAGTAGTTTGTCATCTCCAATACCGCGCGGATGTTGTCCTCCACCGAGAGACGACGGAATACCGAAGCCTCCTGCGCCAAATAACCTACACCCATCTGTGCTCGTTTGTAGACAGGCAGAGAGGTGATGTCGCTAACTAAGCCCTCGTCGTTCTCGAGGAATATCTGTCCCTCGTTAGGTTTGATAAGGCCTACGATCATATAGAAGGTAGTTGTCTTACCGGCACCATTAGGACCTAATAGACCTACAATCTCTCCCTGGTTGACATCGATAGAGACGTGATTCACGACAGTGCGTGATTTATAGGATTTTACTAACTCGCTTGTGTAAAGTCGCATCTTGGTATTGCAAAATTTTGTAAGTTTTTTTGCAAAGTTATTACATTTTTACAAAAAAATATATTATATTTGGGTAAATTTTTGACACTAACAGAAATTATGGATACCGAAAAGGGAGGAATATTACACGAGAAGCTGCGCGAATACTTCGGTTTTTCTTCGTTCAAAGGCAATCAAGAGGCCGTTATTAGGAATGTTCTTGATGGCAAGGATACTTTTGTTCTTATGCCAACAGGTGGTGGTAAGTCATTGTGTTACCAGCTGCCGGCATTGATTATGGATGGCGTTGCGATAGTTATTTCGCCACTTATTGCTCTTATGAAGAACCAGGTAGATGCGATGCGAACTTTCTCTACAGAGTCTGGTATTGCACACTTCCTCAATTCGTCGCTCAATAAGACGGCTATTGCTCAGGTGCGACAGGATGTACTTGAGGGACGCACTAAATTGCTCTATTTTGCTCCAGAGTCGCTCACTAAGGAGGATAATATCGCCTTCTTGCGCAAGATAAAGATTTCGTTTTATGCTATCGACGAGGCTCACTGTATCTCGGAGTGGGGACACGACTTCCGTCCTGAGTATCGTCGCATACGACCAATTATAAATGATATAGGTACAGCACCACTTATTGCCCTTACTGCAACGGCAACACCTAAGGTGCAGATGGATATTCAGAAAAACCTTGGTATGACCGATGCTACGGTGTTCCGTTCATCGTTCAACCGACCAAATCTATACTACGAACTACGTCCAAAGAATAATATCGACCACGATATCATCCGCTTCATTAAGCAACATGACGGTAAGAGCGGTATTATCTACTGTCTTAGCCGTAAGAAGGTTGAGGACTTGGCGGAGTTGCTCGTAGCGAATGGCATCAAGGCGTTGGCATACCACGCAGGTATGGATGCACAGACGCGTGCCGATAATCAGGATGCATTCCTACACGAGAGGGTAGATGTCATTGTGGCGACCATAGCCTTCGGTATGGGTATTGATAAGCCGGATGTGCGCTATGTCATCCACTACGATATTCCAAAGTCGTTGGAGGGTTACTATCAGGAGACTGGTCGTGCCGGTCGTGATGGTGGTGAGGGACACTGCTTGACATACTATAGCTACAAGGATATTCAGAAGCTTGAGAAGTTTATGCAGGGTAAGCCTGTGGCCGAGCAGGAGATTGGTAAGTTGTTGCTCTTGGAGACTGTGTCGTATGCCGAGAGTTCGATGTGTCGTCGTCGTTCGTTGTTGCACTACTTTGGTGAGACCTACGGCGAGGCGAATTGTGGTTCGTGCGACAACTGTTGCAACCCTAAGCCAAAGGTTGAGGCTAAGCGCGAGATGGTGCTTGCGCTTGAGGCGTTGGAGGATATTGGCGATAAGTTTAAGATTGACCACCTTGTAACGGTGC
>JAZOQR010000067.1:0-4520 GCA_045656185.1 Alistipes sp.
AGTCAACATCTGTTGGGATAGTGTAACCCTTTGGAATGTAGCTGTAAGTCTTGTCCTCAGAAGAAGCAACGATCTCAACATCGCCATAGAACTTAGCCTCCTTAGCAGCCTTCTTAGCCCAAACACCAGTCTGCAAGTAAGCAGCCTTAGTCTTAAGAAGGTTAGCAGGAACCTGGAAGAACTGAGTTGAAGCACCACCACCTACGAAGAAGATAGCATACTCCTCAGGGATGTTCAAAAGGTCACGCCAAAGCTGCTCAACCTCAGCCATTACGCGCTCCCAACCTGGAGTACGGTGAGAGATCTCAAGAATACCGATACCTGTACCGTCGAAATCACGGATCGCCTCAATAGCTGCCTCAATAGCCTGCTTTGGAAGTACGCAAGGACCTGCGTTAAAATTGTGTTTCATAAGATTAAAGTGTTTAAATAAGTTTGTATTTGTAAATAAAAATCCCTTTTCAATCCCGTGTAAGCGACCTCTCCATCTCAAAACAGAGCATAGTCACACTATAGTCACACAAAGATAATGATTATTTTATCATTTTCAAAATATAAGATAATAAAAACTCTATTTTTCGTTATAATCTACGTGCGCCATCAGAAATTACCACCGCATAAACCTTTGGTTCGTGACCATAACGCTCTGCAAACTTAGCCTTGGCCGTAGCGATAAAGTTGTCGTAAAGTTCTATTTTCACAAGGTTGATTGTGCAACCGCCAAAGCCGCCTCCCATAATTCGAGAACCCGTTACGCCACACTCTTTTGCAATAGTAGCAAGGAAATCCAACTCCTCACACGACACCTCATAATCGAGTGACATACCCCAGTGAGTCTCATACATACGAGCACCAACTGTCTCATAATCATCACGCTTAAGAGCCTCGCACACATCCATCACACGCTTTTCCTCGCCGATAACATAACGAGCACGTTTGTAATCCTCCTCCGAAATTTCATCCTTCACAGCATCAAGCTGCTCCATTGTAGCGCCACGCAAAAATTCCTGACCAAGCACAGCCGCAACTCTCTCGCACGATGCTCTGCGATCGTTATATGGCGAACCCACCAACTCGTGCTTAACAACCGAGTCAAGCAAAACTACCTTGTATCCGTGACTCCCTGGATCGAATGGGAAATATTCGAACTCCATAGAGCGACAATCAAGACGCATTAGATGACCAGCCTTACCAAAGACCGATGCAAACTGATCCATAATACCACACTTAACACCGCAGTAGTTATGCTCTGTGGATTGACCTATACGGGCCAACTCAAAGCTGTCGATACCAAGCGAGAACAACTCATTAAGAGCATTTGCGAAGGTAGACTCCAAGGCTGCCGAAGAGCTCATACCAGCACCGAGAGGCACGTCTCCTGCAAAGGCAGTATCAAAACCTCCGATTTTACCTCCACGCTTCTGAATCTCACGACATACACCGAAGATATATCTTGCCCAGCTTGCCGTAGGAGCATCCTCCTCATTCAAACCAAACTCAGCATAATCATCTAAATCTACAGCATACGCACGCACTCGATCCGTACCATTAAGCTTAATCTCTGCAACCATCGCCTTATCTATAGCGCCCGGGAAGACAAAACCGCCGTTGTAATCGGTATGCTCACCAATGAGATTCACACGACCTGGAGAGGTAAATAACTCACCCGAAGTGCCAAATTTCTCAATAAATTTCTCGTTGATAATAGTTACATTCATAGTATACTTTGGTTTAGTTATCAATCGCTCAAATATCCTTACAAAGTTATAAAATTTATTTCTCGTTTGCAACTACAAATCGCATAAATTTACTACATTTGCAATCGCTTGACAAATAATTACACTATCACACAGCACCTCCTATGGTGATTTGTGTTTATATTTACATATATGAAATATGGAACGACGCGATAAAGTATTCAGCTGGCTTGATGAGCATAATATCAACTACTCATGGTATGAGCATCCAGAGGCTCCAACAATTGAAATAGCACGCCAATACTGGCGCAAGGATGGATCTAAGCATTGCAAAAATCTATTCTTCCGCAACCACAAGGGTAACAGGCACTACTTAGTAGTTTTCGATTCTGAGCAGTCGATGGCAATACACGATCTTGAGCACGCGCTACACCAGGGCAAACTCTCTTTTGCCTCTCCCGAACGTATGGATAAATGGCTCGGTCTATGTCCTGGTTCTGTATCGCCATTTGGCCTTATCAACGATCCTGAAAACCACGTACATCTATTCCTCGACGAGACTCTTCGCGAACAACCAGCCCTAAGTTTCCATCCTAACGACAACCGTTTTACGGTGGTTATATCGCGCGAGGAGTTTGAGCGATATCTAACCCTTGTAGGTAACACCTACGAATATATTAAGCTATACTAAACGTGGCACTCTAATTGCATCTGTATCGGTAAAAACAACCGATACAGATTATGTCACGCACTTTTATTGAGGCTATTAGCCACCGACGTAGCCACTACCATTTAGAGAGTATATCCCCCGTATCAACGACACACATCCTCGATACCATCGACACAATACTCTCCGTCACACCATCACCATTTAATGTGCAATCAGCACGTTTGGTACTACTCTTTGACCAGCAACATATCGCACTATGGAATATTGTAGAGCAAGAATTAAAGAGACGTATACCCGCAGATATTTTCGATAAAACGCGTCAGAAGCTCCACAAATCCTTCCGCTCAGGGTATGGAACAATACTTATATATGAAGACGAGGCAGCTCTTGACCAACTACGCATCGATGCGCCAGATTATGCCGAGAATGTAGGTCGCTGGTCGGAGCAGAGTTCTGGAATGTTACAATTTGCCCTTTGGACAGCTTTAGAGGATATGGGGTTCGGTGCATCACTACAGCACTACAACCCACTTATAGACGAAGCCGTGAGCGAGCGTTGGCTTATAGACAAGAGTTGGCGACTTATTGCGCAGATCCCCTTTGGCCTGCCCAAAGACAACCCTGCGCCACATATACAAAAACTACCAATCCACCAGCGCAGATTGGTATTTGGATTCGATGAATAGGCGGTAATATAAATATAGGTATAAAAGAGTTGGTTGACGCCAACTCTTTTACTCTATAACAGATTGCAAATCGACCTCCGTAAGTCTTCCCTGCGCAAATAGGAATGTGCGAGATGGATACTGCTCGATAAGTGAGATATTATGTGTTGACATCACCACAGCACAACCAGTTCTCACGATGCGCTGAAAAACCTCCATGATATCCTCCGCGGTCTTAGGATCCAGATTACCCGTTGGTTCATCAGCAAGGATTAGGCGAGGCTTATTTAGTAAGGCTCGAGCGATAACCAGACGCTGCTGCTCACCGCCCGAAAGTTCGAACGGCATCTTATAACTCTTGGCCTCCAATCCAACAAGAGATAGCACTTCATCTATACGGTCACGAATATCCCTATCATCCTTCCATCCCGTGGCGCGCATAACATCGTAGAGATTGTAAAACACATTTCTATCTTTCAATAGCTGAAAGTCCTGAAATACAATACCCATCGAGCGACGGAGATATGGAATTTGTCGAGACTTTATACCCTTTAGCTCAAAGCCTACAACCTTACCCTCACCCTCAGCAATATCAACCTCGGCATACATCGCCTTAAGAAGCGTACTCTTTCCCGATCCTACACGACCAATAAGATAGACAAGTTCACCCTCATTTACTTGAAGGTTTATATTAGATAAGATAAGATCATTTTGGCCATCCGCCCTACGTCTACCATCTCCCAAATAGACAGAAATATTTCTTAGGTCTACAACATGCTGACTCATTATCGACAATTTTAGGCAAATGTAAAAATTATTTTTGTGTTAGCAAAATTTTCACTATTTTTGCACCGCATTTGGATTGCCACAAATGCCACAATGATTGATTATATCGCTGTGAAGTTGTTCTTTGTAATTGGAGAATGTTTTTTAGCTGATTGTGCTTTTTGCTTTGCAGGTAATAGTCGATCTATTACCAAGAAGTCAAAACAATAAGTAGCCGACAATGTAACCTTGAGTATGCAACTCATCAAAGAAGATGTCGTGGATGTCCTTTGTTGAGATTATATAAAGGTTATTTTTCAGCTGATTGTGCTTTTGGCTTCGCAGGCAATAGCGAGCTATTACCAAGAAGTCAAAACAATAAGCAGCTAAAAAGAATGTTATAGAAACCAACAAAGAACATCTACGCCATCTTCAACGGGGGTGACCGGTTTTGACAGCAGGTAGAATTCGATTGTAAGCACGTCGAGCCTTGTGTGGGGTCTCGTAAAACTGAACGCTCAAGCTATAAATGGCAATAACAATTACGCACTCGCTGCTTAATTTACAGGGTAAATTAGCTTAATCGAGTGACCCAAGGCGGTCGCACGACGAGTATCCCGAGAGGTCGTTCCGCTCTTTAACGGCTAATCATTATGGGGTATCATCAATTTAGAGATAGCGCGATATGTGCCTCGGTTATCGTGCGAGATTTAGAGGCTGGGA
>JAZOQR010000068.1:0-19380 GCA_045656185.1 Alistipes sp.
AATAATATTACTATCACCTAAGACATCCTGTTTGCTGCGAAGCTCTTTAATCGGAGTCTTTTCATCTCTTTTCCCATAGCTAGCACCGGCTCCGAGTAAATATACAATTTTTGCCATAACACTACTGTAATATTAAGTAAATTTGCTTCTATATTTCGCATTTGACTATCCACTTGCCATTGCGCTTGCCGTTCTCTCTTTCGAGGAGTCCGCGCTCAATCAGAGCAGGTGTCATACGCTTCACCGTTCTTTCCGACTTGCCAATGTGCTTTGCAATCTCAATTTGGGTTGCGTCTGGGTTTTCTTTCACAAATCGCAAAAGAGCCAATTCATCAAGATTACAATTCAAAGTGCCATCCAAAGTGCCATTTTGGCTCTTTGAAATTTCTTGTGTGGCACTTTGGGAATCACCTGCCAACATTGTGCGGTTGCTCAACTTATTTTGCTCGCCGAACAAAAGGTTGCGAAAAAACAGTTCGAGGTACTCGGAGGTGGCAAAGATTCGCTTCGGAATATTGTTGTAGTTTGCCCTCACAAGCGCATTTCTAAAATACCACGAATTATCCTTGAATACATCGTTATCGACACTGAATCCGAAGGTCTGCAACCACTTCATCGTAAACACAGCGGTAGTGCGGGTGTTGCCCTCACGGAAAGGGTGTATCTGCCAAATGCCCGACACAAACTTGCAAATCTGTTTAACAGCCATATCGGCATTCAACACTGAATAGTCGGTCTTTTTCTCCTGCTCGAAGTCGTATTCGAGCGTTTCACGCAGCATATCGTAGTTCGAATAGAGCACCGTGTCGCCATTCAACACCCACTCCTTCTTTGTGATATTGACATCGCGCAACTGACCGGCGGGCTTGTAGATTCCCTCAAACAACCTGCGGTGAATTCTTAGCAGATAATCGGGTGTGAACGAATACGACTGCTCGGACAAAATCTCGGTAATGCGTGCCGAAACCTTATCTGCCTCCTCAGTGCGTTCGTCATCAAGGTGCTCTCGAACATCTTTGGTCTCGTAGTAGGTGTCGAGCATATCCTTGACTTGGTCGATCGTAATATCTCCCTCGATATGCTGCACCGCAGCCTTGATAAGATATTCCGACGGCTTCAGACCATCGACATCCTGAAGACCAATCGCAGTCTGCCACGCACTCGCCTTCGCCTTCTTGCTCGGCTCACCTTGAACTATATATTTGTCAAATTCGCTCATATTTTGATTCAAAGGTATTCATTTTAAACATTGACCTGTCTTAATGTTGACGAAGTTCTTTGGAATTCAATTTCCTCAAAATCCTTGGCGACCTTACTTTGTATATCAACATCTTTTATTTCCAATGAATTTGCAAGATATTTTAATTTCCTTTTTTGTCGCTCTAACAAATCCGACCATTTCATAACCCAGACTTCAACCTTGTTACTACTACTACGAAAATACAAGTAAGGGTTATTTTCTTCTCCTTTTATTTCATATTTCCCAGCTTCGCTAATATCTGAGCTAATTAATAACACCTTGAATTTGACTTGTTGAGGTGTTTGACTACTATGTTCTATTTCTCGTGCATATCGCTTAGCCTGGGCTAACTCAACTGGGCTGATTTTTACTTTGGGTGCTTTTAATTCTACTATTAACACTTCTCTATTATTGCTATCTAATATCTTTTCACTATACATAAATAAATCTGTAATAGATTTGGTCGATTTGTCTACATTGCGATTGATATTATCATCCTTCTGGGAAGGCTTATATTTCATTATATCATCTCTCAATGTTTTTAAATTGTTTTCCAAGCCTTTGTCAGATAACAATTTTGTTGAATCCGCAAATTCTTCACCAAAGATCCATAACATCTTTTCTAGAAATTTATGAAGTTCTTTTCTTTCTTTTAAATGTTTGGATATTTCCGAATATGTAAGTTTCTCAATGAACTCTAATTCTTCCATCTTTAGAGACACTTTATCGGAAAATGCAATAATATTTTCTAATTCAGTCCTGTTTAATAGTTCGTTAAATTTTGCAACAGTTTTCTTATTAAGTTTTAAGACACTATTTAAAATCTGATCAAGTTCTCCATTTGATATTGTTCTATCAATCAAAGGATATATGATTTCCCTTAATCTATTTTGATCGTTAAGAAGATTATACTTATCTTCTACTAGAAATGCTAATTTGTCAAATAAAATAGTCTTTGATTTCGACGAAGACTTTTCTTTATATGGATAGAAATTATCCTTTTTTAGCTTATCAATAAAATTATCAAATTCTATATTTTTTTCTCTAAAAAATATAGTTAGTTGCTCTTTTACAAATGACTTGAAGTATTTAACCTCTTCATCTAGCTCATCTAGCCCTATATTGCGATAAATATCGGTTGGCAGTGATTCGGATGATACATAAATAAACCAACCGCCAATTTTCGGACTTAGCCATTCAGCATTATACTCAAAACCAGAAGCAATAGTTTGTATGCCGGCATTGTTGGTGGTCAAAAACACCTTTCGCCTTTCAATGTTTTTAATATTGAAATAACGAAACTGTACAATATGCTCTACTCCTTTTCTATCTTGGTATGAAACATTTTTCAACGAAGGTGTGCCGATAACAAAGTTTTCAGGCTCGATTTTTTTATTATTGATATAGAAATTCACATCTCTATTGAAGATTTTCAACGGATATCTTTCAAAAATTGCATCCGCAATATTTTGATGAAGCATTTTTTCGACAATTTTTTTCTTTGGCTCCCTTTCCGTAACATCTGTGTCGTATAAATCCTCAATAGTTACTTTATAGTATGTGCTGTGATCACCATCTTCAAGTATCGTCTCCTGTGTTGTGATTTTTACTTCAGAAACATTGATGTTTCTACCAAATGAGTCAAAACTCAATGGAAGAACAACTTTTGAGTAATTCTTATTATCTTGTGAAAATCCTACGGTTTCAATTGTTATAGTTTTACCTAATTGGAATGCGGCAAAGCGACCAATACCTTTACCACCATCTTTGTTATTAGTTCCAATATCTAATATTTTTCGTTCCAGATCTTGTACATAGACACCACAACCATCATCTTTAATTTTAATTTTCTTAATAATCAAAGGACTCAACTCCTCATTAGATGTGTATTGTATATCTAACCATATATTTTTAGCAGATGCCTGTATGGAATTATTTATTAATTCGCATAAAGCTGCAAATGTGCTCACATAATTAGCAAATAATTCGTTTACTAATCGAGAGTTAGTTGTGAAAATTCTTTCCATACTTATGAGTATTATTACTTATTATTCTGTTAAGCGATAATATGTTTTTTAACTACAACCTTCTTATTTGTCTAAAAGTGTTAAAAACATTCTCTCTATGATGTTTTAGATATGTCAAATTGGGTCTATAGAACTGCTCGGCAGGAATAAATATTCGTTTGCCATTATATTCTTTATAGAACCAGTTATCTTTCATCTCTTCAGAAACAACAACATTATAATTGTCGTCAATGGTAAAGAATCCTTTATCAAAAGCGAAGTGCATATCTCGACTCATAGCAATACCATTGCAAGGTAGGAATGTTCCTTGATGGGCCTGAGGTTTGATATGCGCAGCTTCCAAATTGAATAAGTCTTTATATCTAATTACTTTTCCTGTAATTGCACACTTATATCCATAAGCATTCATCACTAGATCTCTAAATAGGACGCTATTGAAGAACGAACTACCCATAGCCTCTTCATCTGTTGATGAATCATCATCGTTTGTCGAAGACTCTATGATAGCATCTGTTTCACGTCTAATGACATCTTGGGCTTCTGGTGTAACCACAATGCCATCCTCTTGAGTAAGGCTTGGCTTTGCAATGAATTCAAGTTCATCCTCTAATACGAGATTCGAGCCGTAACGAGTGTCTCTTTGTTCTACAACATCTAGTAAATATTCATAGTTCGCATCATCTGGTGTAATACGAGTAAGACTGTAGTATACTTGCCCGTCTTCGGTTAATTTCTCAAAGACTGCTAAATCATTTTTGAAAAAATATTGTTTACCTGGGTCAATAGCGTTATTCATATACAATCTCACCTCATCTCGTGGATTGTTGCCGACATATGTAATGTCGGCATAGCGTTGGTTGTGATAATCCATAGTGCAAAGAACGCGTTCCTCTCCACCTTCTTTCATCGAAACTATAGTTATAACAATTTTGTCATTCATAACTACGGATGAAAGATGAGGGAAGAAATCCAAACATCGTTTTGATATTAGAAAATATCGTCCTCTTGCTGGTCGATCTTCTCTATTATGCACAGATCCCATTTCCTGGTGACCAACCTTATGAATATAATACAACCCCATATTAACAATATTTATTAAATATAGATTTCAAGACGTTTGCTATAATAGTCGCAAATGCAGAAGGAACAGCATTGCCAATCATTTTATATTGAGCCATCATAGGTCCCAAAAATTCGAAATCATCAGCGAATGTCTGAAGTCTAGCGGCTTCGCGAACAGTAATGCTACGAGCCTGTTGAGGGTCCGGATGAATATGACGTAGCCCATCCTTGTAAAGATGAGCCGGAATAGTATTGCTTGGCTCATCCCATCGTAGTACGTAAAATTTATGTATATTACTTACTTTGCCAGTAATAGTAGTATACAGATCTTTTAAAGCTGCTGTTGTAATGTATTTATTTTGCCCACTTGCAATATCCTCTGTAAGTAGCTTAAATACTTTAATATCTCGTTCGCTATGAAATCTTGGAGTATGATTCAGTATACCTCCACTTGATATCGGAGAATGTGAATACTTTTTACCCTCTAACCTCAATATTGCATTGTTAGGCCTTAGCACTGGAAGATCACCAATAGCGTCCCTTACAGTTTTAGTAATACCTCGTTTTGATGCTAATGATTCATAAAACTCCTTAATAATCTTATGAGGTGCTCCCTGATCTTCTTTGCCAAAATAAGATTTGTTTACACCTAAAATAATAACACGCTGACGATGTTGCGGAATGCCAAAATCTGCAACATCAAACAAAGCTGTCTTAAAATCATCAACAACAGCATAACCTGCGCTATCAAAGGCGTCTTTAATTTTGTTCACAATAGGAGTCCCATCAGGTGCGGCACTAAGCATCCCAACTACATTCTCAAAAATAAAAAATTTTGGTTTGTAGTGAGATACGACTTTAAGATAACTCTCAAACAAATAGTTTCTATAATCATCCCTCATACCATTTACATCCCTAACTCGGCCTGCAACAGAGTATGCTTGGCACGGAGGGCCACCTATAATAACATCGACTTTGTGCTTTCCAATGAGTGCATTTAATCCAATATGGGGTCCATATTCTGCATCGTCAAAACCATTGAATAGTTCATCTGTGCGCTGAATATCGAATCTTACAACTTCATTATCCGCATTCGTATGTCTCCATTTTGTTTTGAGTCTATGAGATAATGTGGCACATGGATATTTTTCCCACTCTACACAAGCAAGAGAATTATATCCGCCTGCCAACATAAAGCCGTCCAACAATCCACCACATCCGGCGAACAAGTCAATAGTATTTATGCTTTTTTTACTCATTTACTCTTTTTGCTAATATAGTTCAATATTTGCTTGCCTATCGCCTTTGCCATTAAGCATGGGACGGCATTACCAACCTGTCTATCCTGTTGTGTTTTTGTTCCCAAGAAAACAAAGTCGTCGGGGAAAGATTGCAGTCTTGCGCTTTCTCTGACAGTTGGGCATCTATTCCATTTATAATGAAAATTATTTCGATGGCCAGTATCGATGGTTCTTGATGGCTTATAGCTACAATAGCGAGTCCAGGCCATATTGAATTTACGGCTTTCGCCAACACCTTGAGGTAAATCTTTGTAGTTACCCCCATCTGGTACCATTGCTATTGTAGACTTTACAAAATCCTTATGATCTATTGCCTTGTGATTATGCAAAATTGAACAATCCCCTCGCATTAATCGTTGATAGTCAGTAGATGGGGTATTTTCATATTCTGACACATCCGCGCCAAGAGTTGTTTCTAAGCTAGGTAGGTCGCTAATAGCCTGCTCACAAGTAATGTAGTTTTCAGAAGTGTGAGATGGGGTTGGGAAATCAAAAGTTTCACCATTCTTGAGACCAACAAAAACTAATCGCTTGCGTATTTGGGGTACACCATAATCAGCGGCACATAAGATTTGACAATTAACACTATATCCCATAGCAGTTAATCGCTTTATAATCTCATTCTTTACCTCGCCTTTGTATAAAGTAGCCATTCCTGGAACATTCTCAATAACAAATGCTTTTGGCATATATCTTCTTATAGCCTCAATCATCGCGAGATAAAGCTTATTTCGCTCATCCTCAAAATTGCGAGGGCCAGTAAGACTAAA
Source organism: Alistipes sp. (assembly GCA_045656185.1). GTDB lineage: Bacteria > Bacteroidota > Bacteroidia > Bacteroidales > Rikenellaceae > Alistipes. The sequence continues at coordinate 6,401 of JAZOQR010000068.1, forward strand.
ACCTTGACAAGGAGGACCTCCAATAATAACATCTACACTATTGTCGCCAATTAATGAATCTATAGTGTTAAATGTACTCGTAGAAGATAAATCTCCACACAGCGTTTTACTCCCTTTGTGATTGAATTCGTAAGTCTTTAAAGCAGGAGCGTTAAAGTCTACGCCCAATAAGATGTGATATCCTGCCATTTCGAAGCCTTTAGACAGTCCTCCACAACCACAAAACAAGTCTAAAACATTATATCTCTTTGTACTCATTGATGTTATTATAATTTGTTTCCAATTTCTAGTGCAAAATTACATGTGTATTTTGACAACTTCTGACAATTTTGTATTTTTATAAAAAGTATACAAAACTTCCAACATACAAAAATAAGCAAAATTTGACAGAATGAGTCATCCAGTCCGAAAAGTTTGTAAACAATCTATAAATATAAGGTATTATCGATAGGTAGTCACATCCATATTCAAAAGAAAAAGGCGGAGTAAATCCGCCTTGTTAATCATTGTCTAATTCATCAGTCCCCTTCATTATCTGCGATTTCGGTATCGCCACGGGTCGGGTGTCATAAACTTTTCAAACTCATCCATTTGTCTGATGCACTCGATATTTTGTTTCTTCTCGAGCCACTTCTTGATGGTTGGTCGATCAAAGTACAACCTGTTGCCCTGGCGGATAAACGGAATGTCGTGACACCTAACTGTTCGATACACTGCTGATTTTGATTTACCGAGCAGTTTGCAAACATCCTCCACGCTCATCAACTCTCCTTCGAGTGGCTGTGGCTGCTGCTTCTCGCGAACTGTCTTTTCAAGTGCTTCAATTCGTTCTACCAGATTTTGAATGAGCTCCGGTAGCTGCTCAAATGATAAAGTTTTTTCTTGCATTGTCATAGTTTTAAATTTTAAGTTAAACTATTTGGAAGCGTTTTCATATTAAGAGTAGAGGGGCGTTAGTGAGAAGGTTTGCGAATGGGTGATTTTTTTGCAAAAAAAGTTGTGAACGACTTTCGCCACCGACACCAATGCCCTTTTAGTAGAAAGTACAATTTTCTTCGCCCTGTTATTGCAGCTCGTTGCACTCCATTGCACCTCATTGCTCACCATTGCAAACTCGGTGAGATATTTTTATTGAAGACATTAAGACATATAAAAATCCCGAAAGTTAGACTCGACTTTCGGGATTTATTCGTCTATTTTTGTGGGAATTTCTGTTGCTATTTGTAGGCGTTAGCGTTTGTTGGTGTGCATTAGAGGGCGTTAGTTACTTGCCGATGCAGAACTGTGAGAAGATGGTTTGGAGAATATCGGTGGTGGTGATTTCGCCGGTGATTTCGCCGAGGTGGTGAATGATGCGGCGGATATCCTCGCTAAGGAGATCAGATGGAGTGTTGGAACACATACTCCTGCGGGCGTCTGCAAGGGCATCACTTGCGCTCTTAAGAGCAGAGTAGTGGCGCATATTAGATACTACGATACTGCCAGAGCTGAGTTGTGCAGTGTCGGTAGTGTTGCGTATAGCTGAGCGAAGTACATCTATACCAATGTTTCTCTTAGCTGAGATTTGTATCGCGTTAGTATCTAAATCTTTACTTGATGTAATGGTATCTATCTTATTGATGACACGGATATAGTGCTGGTTGTTAGAAGTGGCGATAGGCGCGAATTGCGGATTGTCGGCAGAGGCGATATGAAGGATGATATTAGCATTCTCAATAGCGCGGCAACTGCGGTCGATACCTAATTGTTCGAGTTTATCATCGGTAGTGCGTATGCCTGCGGTATCTATAAAACGGTAGCGTATGCCGTCGATAGTTGTGGTAGCCTCGATGGTATCGCGTGTAGTACCAGCGATGTCGGACACGATAGCGCGGTCCTCCTCGATAAGGGTATTAAGGAGGGTACTCTTGCCAACATTCGGTTCGCCAACGATAGCTACGTTAACACCATTTTTAAGTACATTACCCAACGCAAACGATTGGGTTAGGCTCTCGATTTGCGTGCCGATATTGTCCAGTGTATTTAGCAGTGTGGTGCGGTCGGCAAACTCCACATCCTCCTCCGAAAAGTCGAGCTCTAACTCCAAAAGTGAGCAGAGGCGTAGTAGTTCGCCTCGCAGCTCGGCAAGTTTGGCTGAGTAGCCTCCGCGCATCTGTGTAGATGCTACATTGTGCGACCACTGCGAGTCGGCAGCAATGATATCTGCAACCGCTTCAGCACGGCTAAGGTCCATTTTGCCAGCAAGGAAGGCGCGGCGTGTGAACTCGCCAGGCATAGCCATTGTAGCACCATACTCGATGGCGAGGCGCATCACCTCAGCAGTGATGTATTCCGAGCCGTGGATAGTAATCTCTACCGTATCATCGCCCGTATATGAGTGTGGTGCGCGGAAGAGTGCCACCACAACATCGTCGATAGTCTCGTTATTGCGACCTACGATAGTGCCATAGTGTAGAGTATAACCCTTAGCCTCGGCAAGAGGGCGCTTGCCGCAAAACATCTTATCGGCAATAGATATCGCTTCGCTACCGCTAAGGCGTATAACCATAACTGCTCCGCCAGCTGCAGTAGCAGGTGCAACAATGGTAGTTGTAGTGTCTAACTGATTGTACATAGGGCTACTGTGGGCTTACGCGTACTCGCTGGCCTATGCTCAAAGAGTTCGCATTCTTAAGACCGTTCCACGACATTAGCTGCTTTACCGTACGTCCGTACTTTTTAGCAATACCTCCCAGTGTGTCGCCTTTTTTAACGACGTGATATGTTGCTGGAGGTGCCTCGTTCCGCTTCTTGTCAAGGTTGGCGTGAACTACATAATCACCAAGATATAGGCTATCTTTTGCAAAAATAGAGTCCTGATTAATGATAAAGTCCGTAACACGCTCTGTTGGCAATGTTAGAGGGTATGCCTTTGTTGTTGCAGGGATAATAGATAGTCTATACTCCGGATTGAGCATCTGTAGCAACTCGAGGCTAACATCTATCGTTGACGACACTTGCTCAAGGTGTAGTGGACGTGTAATCATTACGGTATCAACAGCCAGCGGCATCGGAGGTGTCGGTAGGTCCATATTGTGTACCTTGTGGTATGCAAAGGCGTATGTTGCACCCATAAAGAGTGGAACGTAGTTGCGAGTCTCACGTGGCAGACCTTCGTATACATCCCAGAACGAGCCTGTGTAATTCTTGGGATCACCACCAGCGCGAATAATGGCCTTGTTAACGTTTCCTGGACCACAGTTATATGATGCAATGGCTAAAGTCCAATCGCCATATACGTTATACATATTCTTAAGGTAGCGACATGCTGCGCGAGTGGCTAAACGCGGGTTGCATCGCTCATCAACCAGCGAATTAATCTCAAGACCATACTCCCTGCCTGTTGATGGCATAAACTGCCATAGTCCCTTAGCACCAACACGCGACACTGCAATAGGGTTGAGTCCCGACTCTACAATAGCCAGTGCGCGCAACTCAATAGGTACGCCTGCCAATATTAGCTCCTCCTCCAACATTGGGAAGTAGTAGTAGGCGTATCCCATTATTTTAGCAAAATCATTCGAAGTGTAGCGATTGATAGCTGTTCGTACTTCGTAGTTATACTCCAATGGAATAGGCGACATCAAGGCATTTAGGCGAGCTACATAGATCGAGTCCATATTGTCGCTTTGGACCGTAGAGGTGATATTATCGCTTGCATAGACGTAGCTATTGAAGTACTTTTCGTAGTATTCAATAGTCGATGTTGCGCGCCATAGCGCAAGCACAGAGTCTATCTGAGTCAGACGATTAGTGCGTTTAGACTCAACCAATGCATTAGATTCTGCATCGGCAACAAGCAGCATCGAGTCAACTTTTGTTGAATCACTCTGCTGCTTAAGTTCTTCTGGTGATGTGTACTGCTTTTTTGCGTTGCGTCGTGGTCGTTTATCATAATCCGATGCAAATGTTGTAGTGGCACACGACACTATCGCAATAAGCAGAATAAAGTATTTAAGTGCTATTCTTACCATTAGAAGTTAACAGACATATTTACTCCATAGATTGGTTGTGTCTCGATGGATGTGTAACCAAAGTATGGCTCAAGATTCATAGATAGGTCGTCTGAGATATCGAAATCCTGAAGGTGTGAGTCTACGTGTGCATCCAGAATCTGTAGGAGGTAGACACCTGCAGTGAGGAGGATACACATATCTCGGTTTCGTCGGTAGCTATTCTTGAGGTTCTTAAGGAACGTTGCTGAGTATGCTCCGTGGAACTCGTCAGCAGCACCGTTGGGATACTTATCAGGATTGTTGTCGTAATCTACACGTAGTGAGTAGGCTGTTCTAAATCGCTGATAACCGCGATTATTCCAGTCGATAGTGTAGATTGTTGATGCCAAACCGCCTACGATGATAGGTACTCGCCAGTAGCTCTTATTGTAGACCTGTCCAGCACCAGGGAAGATTGTGGATAGGGTAGTTGCACGATTAACCTTTGTTACCTCACTTGACTCGAAATTTATTACTGCATCACCAATGAAGTAGAGGTACGATGCTATTGCTACACCGGCATATATCTGTCTGCGAGTATTATGGCGAATAAGTTCTGTCTGAATCTGGTCTAACTCTGGAGTGCGTAGATAACCATGATCCACAAGATATTGGTCGTACTCTGCCTTGAGGGGTTTGTACATCTTATTCTCGTGAAAAAATAGTGCTGCAGATGTACCTACAACAGGATATAGTACACCCAACTTCCAGTATTGTTTGTTGTATATCTGACCGAAACCTGGTATTGGCACCGAGAGTAAACATACGCGCGACATCTTCATAGAGTCGCTGAAGAATGGTTCGCGTACCTCGCCATTCTTGTTTAGACGAATACGTCTACCATCGGGCGCGATGCTATCGCCACGACTTCTAATCATCGAGTCACGCTTAACATTAGCTGCTACAATTGTGCGGATAGAGTCGCGTGCAGTTGTGGGTAGGGCATCGTACAAAGAGTGACTACCCCTTGCTATAGAGTCGATATGGCGGTAGTAGATAGAGTCACGCGCCGCTGCAACTCTCGCTCTTTCGAGCAGGATTGCTGTAGAGTCGATAGGTACAAGTCCACCCTGGTCGATAGAGCGCACATTGCCTCTAAGCTTCTCACGATTGTAGCTTTGCGCTGCGACATCGGTTGCCGACATTGCTGCGATTATTACAACTATAAGTGATATGTATAATCTCCTTAACATCATTAGAATAACGCCATGATAGGCAATTTATTTTATCTTGCCAAGTTTTGCGATAAGCTGTTCTACTTCTGCATCATTACTGCACTCAATAGTGATGCGGCTGCTACCGCTCTTTGTGCGCTTAATAGAGATGTTGTCGCTAAGGATGCGCTCCAACTCCATTACAAGGCGTGAATATGACTCTGGATACTCCTCGTCCTCTGTCTCCTTGCTCTTTGTTGTATTCTCCGCCATTTTGCGCGCCAACTCCTCAGCCTGACGTACAGATAGTGATTTCTTAACACACTTCTTCAACGCCTTAAGCTGAAGGTCGAGCTCAAGACCTCCAATAGCCTTCGCGTGACCCATAGTGATAATGCCATCCTTAAGGGCTAACTGAACCTCTGAAGGCATACTCAACAGACGCATATAGTTAGAAACGGTAGAGCGTTTTTTGCCCACCTTCTCAGCCATAGCCTCCTGCGTAAGACCACACTCCTCGATAAGACGCTTCATACCGAGAGCAATCTCTATAGCATTTAGGTTTTCGCGCTGGATGTTCTCTACGAGCGCCATAGCGTGGAGATTCTCATCATCGACCTCGCGGATATAAGCGGGTATTGTCTCCAAGCCTGCCAATTGTGAGGCTCTCCAACGACGTTCACCGCTGATGATGATATACTTATTCTTGCCGTTAGGCTTAAGTGTGATAGGCTGAATTACACCAAGCTGTGCTATAGATGCAGATAGCTCCTGCAAAGCCTCGTCATCGAACATTGTTCGTGGCTGCAGTGGGTTTGGCTCGATAGCTGATAGTGCCACCTCTGCCATCTCGGTCATTGGCTTCGACTGCTGGACTGGTGCTGTTGTGCCGAAGATGGCATCAAGACCGCGTCCCAGACCTCTATTTTTTGTTGCTGACATATCGTATTACTCTTTTTTCGTTTTATTACGCTTGAGGAACTCGCGAGCGAGGTTAAGGTAGTTGACGGCACCTGTTGCCGATGCATCGTAAAGCATAATAGGCTTGCCGTGCGATGGTGCTTCACCAAGACGAATATTGCGCTGGATGATGGTTTGGTATGCCAACTCTCCAAAGTGCTCACGTACCTCGTTTACGACCTGATTATTTAGACGGTTGCGCATATACATAGTAAGTACAAAACCCTCGATGGCGAGTGCTGGGTTTAGACGGCTCTTTACCATCTTGATAGTGTTGAGCAACTAGCACAAACCCTCCAGCGCGAGATACTCACACTGCACAGGTACTAATACAGAGTCTGCCGCGGTGAGGATGTTTACGGTTGTGAAGCCGAGCGATGGTGAGCAATCTATGAAGATGTAGTCGTAGTCGTCACGTATACTATCAATAATAGCCTTAACCTTGTGGTGGGCATTCTCCATTGTTGCAAGCTCTGGATCTGCTGCAACAAGGTTGATAGATGATGGTAGTAGCCACAACTTCTTAATATCCTCCGAGTGGAGAATAACATCCTTAGCCTCGCGCTCGCCAATAATACACTCGTATGTACCCTCAAGGTTGATGTCAAAGCCGAGTCCTGATGTGGCATTGGCCTGTGGATCAGCATCTATAAGGAGAACTTTTTTGCCGAGCAAAGCTACTGATGCAGCGAGATTTATGGCGGTGGTAGTCTTACCTACTCCGCCCTTCTGATTTGCTAATGCTACTACTTTTGCCATCTATTTATCTTCTTACTATTACGTTACCGAATAATCCTTGCAAAATTAGTAAATTTATTCGATATGACCGCCTAATTTTCAAAAAAATCGTATCTTTGTGTGGTTTTTGAAAATAACCTCTGAGTGCCACTATTTTGTGATTTAGAGATATAGCATTTTGAGGTATGAGATTTATGAAGAAGGTTGTAAATACGGTAAAATTACTTCTATTTTTTGTGGTGATATTTATATCATCTCAGTTGTTGGCATCGATGCTATCGGGCTTTTTCCACCTAAGCGGCGATGTGGGATTTATGCTGTCGTATATGCTATCGATGGCTCTTGTTTACCTCTTTACGACCCTTTATGAGCGTGCTGAGTTTCAGAGTGTAAGACCTATAATGAAGTCAACTAAGGGCTTCGATCCCAGAGCAATACTCTTGGGTGTTGTACTGCTTGTCGCTATATCTGTAACTCTGTGGCCGTTAAAGAGTTATCTCCCTGCTGATGATCGTGTTTTTAACGATGGTATGTACACTCTGCTCACTATCGTAGTGATATCGCCTATTATGGAGGAGGTTATCTTCCGAGGTCGCTTGTATAACCTTTTAGGACATACTGCCTCGCCTTTTATGGCTGCGGTTCTCTCGTCATTTGTTTTTGCAGCGATACATTTAGAACCTATTGTTATTATTGATGGTTTCCTTTCGGGTATGCTCTTTAGCTATATGTATCTTTTGAAGCGTTCTATTATAATGCCGATTTTGTTGCATATATGTAATAATATGATAGCTTATACTTTGCAGATGTTATCTTACGCTGGCAAACCACTTATGGAGTACATCGGAAGCGAAAACTACTATCTTCCAATCTATATCGCATCAATTATCCTTGTTCTTGTCTTTATTGGCTTTATGGCAAAACGCTTCCATAAGGAGCGCAATCTAATAAAGAAAAGACTCGCATCTAAGACTGAAAACTAAGCGGTAAGTAGTTAGCAACGTATATCCATTAAACAATACACCATTCCTATGAGAGGTGTCATAAAGCTAAGATGATTACTATCACCAAGTTGTATAATTATTATCAAATAAGCTAAAATATATCAAAAGAAACTACTTAGGGTAGGTATATATAAAATAAATAGGGCTGTCCAACCGAAGTTGAACAGCCCTATGGTATTAAGTTCCCTAATGGAATTACTTAACCTGACGGATAATCTCGCCACCGTGCTTGATAGCCTCCTCGTTCTGTGGGAGCATCTTCCAAGCGCGCTCTGGCAAAGTCTTCTTCAAACCTGCCATAACGTTCTCCATCTTCACTACTGGGCGAACCTTAAGGTATGCACCCAAAATCATAGTGTTGAACAACTTAGCCTGACCCAAGCGTGCACACTCTGCTGTAGCGTCGATCTGGTAGATGTTGATGTCGGTACGAGTTGGGTGGTGTGTGATACCGTTAGTATCGTAGATAAGAGTACCACCAACCTTAACCTGGCTCTCGAACTTATCCATAGACTGCTGGTTGAGAACTACAACGCAGTCGAACTCGTGAGCGATAGGTGATGAGATTGGGCTATCCGAAAGGATAACTGTTACGTTAGCGGTACCACCACGCATCTCAGGACCGTATGAAGGCATCCATGTTACCTCCATATCCTGCATAATGCCAGAGTAAGCCAAAATCTTACCCATAGTGAGGACACCCTGTCCTCCGAAACCTGCAATGATTACTGTTTCTTTCATAACTGCTTACTCTTTAGTTGTGTCCTTCAAATCGCCTAACTCGTAGAATGGCAACATATTAGCCTCAAGCCACTCGTTTGAAGCAACAGGTGATAGTTTCCAACCACTGTTACAAGTTGATACAATCTCCACAAGGTTGAAGCCCTTACCAGCCATTGCATTCTCGAATGCGTGACGGATAGCCTTCTTTGCCTTACGAACATTTGCTGGAGTGTGAACACTCTGACGTGTTACATAGCATACACCGTCCAAGTGTGCCAACATCTGACCAATCTTGTATGGGTAACCATTGAGCTTAGGGTCACGACCATAAGGAGTAGTAGCGGTCTTCATACCCAAAAGGGTAGTAGGAGCCATCTGACCACCGGTCATACCGTAAATAGCGTTGTTGATATAGATAGCAACGATGTTCTCACCACGAGCTGCAGCGTGAATAGTCTCGCCAGTACCGATAGCCGACATATCGCCATCACCCTGGTATGTGAATACCATCTTATCAGGGTTTACACGCTTGATAGCAGTAGCTACTGCACAAGCACGACCGTGAGCTGCCTGAGCCCAGTCGATATCGATATAGTTGTATGCGAATACTGAACAACCTACTGGTGATACACCAATTGTATCGTGCTCCAAGCCCATCTCCTCGATAACCTCGGCAACGAGCTTGTGTACGGTACCATGACTACAGCCTGGGCAGTAGTGCATTACATTAGGCAAGATAAGCTTTGACTTGCCGTATACCAAATTCTCTTTCTTGATTTCAACCTCTGCCATAGTCTTATCGATTTAGAAGTTTCTCTTTAAGTGCATTAAGTACCTCGTCTGGTGAGAATAGCATACCACCAAGACGACCATAGTGCTCAACTGGAGCCTTACCGTTTACTGCAAGACGTACATCCTCAACCATCTGGCCAGCGTTAAGCTCAGCGCAAAGGAAGCCCTTAACACCGCGAGCTGCAAGCTCCTCGATAGGCTTCTTTGGGAATGGATAAAGGGTGATTGGACGCAACAAACCGAGCTTGATGCCCTCAGCGCGTGCCATCTCAACAGTAGCAGAGCAGATACGAGATGATGAACCGAATGCAACGATTACATAATCTGCATCCTCGCACTGGATAGCCTCGTAGCGTACCTCGTTCTCCTCCAATGTGCGATACTTAGCCTGAAGACGCTGGTTGTTAACCTCCATAACCTCAGACTTAAGCTCCAATGATGTGATAACGTTGCGCTCGCGGTCATCAGTCTTGCCGATCAATGCCCAGCTCTTGCACTCTGCAGCGATCTCCTCCTTAGTCTTACGAGGACGCTGTGGAGCAAGAACAACCTTCTCCATCATCTGACCGATACAACCATCAGCCAAGATCATAGCAGGGTTGCGATACTTGAACGCAAGATCAAAAGCATCTGCCACAAAGTCGTGCATCTCCTGAACTGAGTTAGGAGCAAGTACGATAAGGTGGAAGTCACCGTGTGCACCACCCTTACATGCCTGGAAGTAGTCTGACTGTGAAGGCTGGATTGTACCAAGACCTGGACCACCACGCTGGCAGTTAACAATAACACAAGGGAGCTCAGCACCTGCAAGGTAGCTCAAGCCCTCAGACATAAGGCTGACACCTGGTGATGAAGATGATGTCATCACACGCTTACCTGTAGATGCACCACCATAAACCATATTGATTGAAGATACCTCAGACTCTGCCTGAAGAACAACCATACCAGTAGTCTCCCAAGGCTTCTCCTCCATAAGTGTCTCCATAACCTCCGACTGTGGAGTGATAGGGTAGCCAAAATAGCCGTCGCAACCGTAGCGAATTGCTGCATGAGCAATCACCTCGTTGCCCTTCATAAGTTTTACCTCTTTCTCTGCCATAGTTTACTCGAATTTTTGGCGATACACCGTTAGACAACTATCCGGACAGATGATAGCGCAAGAGGCGCAACCAATACATGAATCCGGCTCAACCATCTGAGCAAAGGGATAACCCTTGCCGTTTACTTCGGTCGACAAACCTAGCACATTAGTAGGACATGATGCTACACAAACACCACAACCCTTGCAATGCTCTGTGTCGACTACAACTGTTCCTTTGATTTTAGCCATACGACAGTAGTTTTATAGATTGTTAAAAGTTCGGTTTACTCTAATTACGAAATTAACCAAACAAATGTACATATTTTTTTGCAAACTACCTACACTTTTTTGAAATATTTTTTTCGATATGTCGCTATTTGCTTGAATTTCGGCAATCTAAACCTTGCGCGTGTATGGGTGAATTATGAATAGGGTGCTGTGCGTGCGAATCTAATCGTACTTGCCAATTTGTGTAATTTGAAAATTTTTGCTATACTTGCATTATAGAAATTGTGATTATTCACTTAATATCGCCGCAAAATTATTAACTAATAACCCCTAATTATTATGGAGAACGATGCAGTATTAGTAGGCGCACAGGCGCCAAAGACAAAGCTTCTGACTATTCTTGCCATTATCTTTGGTGGCTTGATAGTAACCATGGGTTTGTTTGAGTACATGTGTGTAAAGTTTGAAATTATGGATTTGTGCAACCTCTTGCAATTGGATTACTACGGTTTGAATGCGCACGAAATTATTTTTAATTTGATGTTTGCTTCGCTTGTGGTGGCTACGATTGTTAGAAATAAACAACGACGTTTTAATGGCTGGTTAGTCTTGGCTGTAATGTGTACATATTGGACTTCATCACTTTGGCAATTTAGACACTCGTTGTTTGTGGTTAATATAGGGCTTGCTGATTGGCACGTATTTTTTGATACGTATATCTATTCATATGCTCTATTATCTCTTTTTGCAGTTTATGGTATGGCGTTGTTGCCTCTGTTATGGAAACGTAATAAATGGTCAATTACGATTGCAATATCTGTTGGAGTGATGATTCTTGGTCAGCGTATCGTGGCGTTTGCTGCCGATGTATATGGTTTGGGGGATTGGTATGGACCGTATCGTGAGATGCAATATTCATTCGGATTCTTGCTATTCTATAATTTGATGCCTATTTTGATTACACTCCTTTTGTTCTACGTCATGTTGCGTGATGCTATTATGTCGGCCAATGTGCAGCCGGCAATAACAAAGGAGGCTGAGATACCTGCAAATGCGGTATATTGCCGTAATTGTGGTAGGCCTCATGCGGAGGATGCAGAGTTCTGTATGAACTGTGGTGTGCGCGCAGGTGTTGGTGATAAGTATTGTAGAGTGTGTGGCGCTAAACCCGATCCTCTTGCTGAGATTTGTGTTAGGTGCAAGACTGAACTAAAGAGGTAAAGCCGAAATGCGTTGTTAACTTTGAGACTGTATAGCTTATGCGTGCAGTCTCTTTTTGTTTCTAAGTCGTTGGTATCATGTGTAGTAGGTGTGGAGGGTTTAAAGATATTGTAAATTTTTATAAATTTAGTTGCAGAAAATTTTGGAGAATAGAAAAAAGTGTGTATATTTGCATCCGATTTGGAAAATAAATCACATGGTGGATGTAGCTCAGTCGGTTAGAGTAGAGGATTGTGGTTCCTAAGGTCGTGGGTTCGAATCCCATCTTCCACCCTGAAACCTTGTTACAAGCAATTGTAGCAAGGTTTTTTTGTACCCCTTAACATAGGCATCTCTTTTTGCTATGTATCCGTCGGAGTTTGTAGGTGTATAGGCACTACGATATGGCATACCTATATTATATTTAGCTATATATTTTGATTTGATGAGAAAAAGGTGTATATTTGCCTAAATAACTAACGCATTGTTTGATGATGAAGAATACAATACAGATATTCGTCGCGGGCTCAAAAGATTTGGCTGAAGAGCGCTCATGGGTGCGTAATGTCGCTTCAAATCTCGATGCCAATTATAGCGGAAAGGGTAAAAATATACACTTTATCGTCAAAGATTATCTCAATTTTGAACTCACATTCGATGCTGACGGCCAACAAACAAACTATAATAGATATATTGCGGAAACGGCTGATTTGGCTATATTTATTCTAGATAAGAATATTGGCAATATAACGAATCAAGAGTTTGAGGTCGCATACAAAGCATACTCCACTGAAAGACGTCCCAAGATATGTATATTATCAAAGAAGCATAATCAGTCAAATGCTAGTATTGATAATATGAGACGTCGCGTAACACAGTTAAATCAATACTATAACGAGTACGAAACAAAGGAGCAATTTGAAAAGAGGGTTGAAAACCTGCTTAGAGATTGTGCTGATCCCATTATAGATAAAGCATCGAGTCGTAAAAATAATAAAATAATCTTTGCTATTATTGCATTTGCATTGTTGGTAATAGCGAGTGTGCTATTCTATGTTACTAATAA
>JAZOQR010000069.1:0-4571 GCA_045656185.1 Alistipes sp.
TGGGGCAATGATTGAGAGGTCGCAGATGACCCCTTATCACAAGAAATTACTTACTTGCTGGTCATAATGCGCAGAATCATCGCATCAGTATGCACCATCGCATCGCGACCAATGTCGGTAAGGTTGCGGATAGACTTATCTACATCGTCGTCGATGATACCCTCCACAGACTTAACACAGCGGTTGTTCATAGCCATAAGGGCAGATACAACAGCGGTAGAGACTCCCGAAGCACACTTCATAGCGCACGATGGCTTAGCACCGTCGCAAATCATACCTGTAAGGTTAGCAATCATATTCTTCACAGCGCGTGTAACCTCCTCGTAGCCACCACCCATAAGGTATGTGATACCACAAGATGAACCTGTTGCTGCAACAACACAACCACACAATGCCGAAAGACGACCAAGACTCTGCTTGATATAGATAACGGTTAGGTGGCTAAGGATTAGGGCGCGTATCATCTGCTCCTCGGAAGCACCTATCTGCTCACCATAAACCACAACAGGGACGGTAGATGTAAGACCCTGATTACCACTACCTGAGTTACTCATAACAGGTATCATAGCACCCGCCATACGAGCATCACACGCAGCAGTTGTCATACCCACAATCTGGCAGTGGAGCGTATCGCCCATAATATTGCGCTCCGACTCCATACGGAACAACTTACCGATAGAGTGACCGTAGTCGCCCTTGAGCGACTCCTTGGCAGCATTCATATTTAGGCGCTTGGCCTCAAGGATAAAGCGAATCTCATCAAGTGGCGCTGTCATAGCGAAGTCCCAAACGCGCTTAAGTGTCAACTCTGGCTCCTTATCATTAACCACAGCAGTTGCACTACTCTCCGATGTAGTAGCATCTGCGCTATATAGCACCTCGCCACAACGTGAGATATGCACAAAGCGTGTGTGACCGCCAGAGATAATAGCCATAGCACTTGCACCACCTGCAAATACCTCGACCTCGATATATAGTTTCTCCGTGATATTATACTTAAGGTCAACATCGATGCACTTGGCATCAATCATCTTCTTACCCTCCTCAACAGCAGCCTTGTCGGCATCTTTCAACACCTCCAACTCATACTCCGAGCGACCTACCAAAGCTCCCAACGCCATTGCAATAGGCAAGCCTGTCATACCCGTACCAGGGATACCAACACCCATAGCATTCTTTAGTACATTGGCACTTAGACGCGCCTCGATACGCTCAGGACGGCAGCCCAAAGTCTCAGTAGCCTTAGCCACACAAAGCGCCACAGCGATAGGCTCGGTACAACCTATTGCAGGCACAATCTCGCGATTCATAAGAGCGATAATATCCTTACGCTCCTCAGGGGTAAAGGTGTAGTTCATATATTATACATTTAAGTTTATGCGGTTTTATCATACGAAGATACGCATTTTCTCTAAAACTTCAAAATTCAGCATCGCTTTTTCCTATCTTTTTTCCCTTGTGGCGACTTTTTTGCAACACTGTTTTGATTAAATACATATTTTTCGTACCTTTGAAGTTTAGAATAACTTATAATAATTAAATATTATGGCAAAGAACAACACACCTACACCTCATATTGGTGCTGAGTATGGCGAAATCGCCGATAGAGTGATTATGGCGGGCGACCCATTGCGCGCTAAGTTTATGGCAGAGAACTTCTTGGAGAACCCTGTGCAGTACAACAACGTGCGCGGTATGCTCGGCTACACCGGCACATACAAGGGTAAGCGCGTATCGGTGCAGGGCCACGGTATGGGTATCCCTTCAATCGGTATCTACTCCTATGAGTTGTTCAACTTCTACGACGTTAAGCGCATCATCCGTTGCGGCTCGGCAGGTGCTTTCGACCCAGAGCTTAAGCTCGGCGATGTAGTATTCGGTATGGGTTCTTGCACCGACTCGAACTATGGCTCACAGTTCAACCTACCTGGCACCTTCGCCCCTATCGCAGACTTCGAGCTTTTGCGCGCTGCAGCAGCTAAGGCAGAGGAGCTTGGCATAGGCTACAAGGCGGGTAATATCCTCGCAAGCGACGTATTCTATGGCGACGATGCTGAGAGCTGGAAGCAGTGGCAGAAGATGGGCGTCTTGGCTGTTGAGATGGAGGCTACGGCACTCTATATGAATGCTGCCCGCGCAGGCAAGAGCGCATTGTGCATCTGCACTATCTCCGACTCGTTGGTACACCACACAGCCTGCTCAGCCGAGGAGCGCCAGACATCGTTTACCAATATGATGAAGATTGCTTTCGATATTATCTAAGCGATAGAATACCCCAATACACAAGACATCCCAGAGGCATACCTCTGGGAATATTTTTATTGTAGAAGTGAAAGGTGAAAACTGAAAAGTGAAAAGTGTGGTGCGCTTCGCGCGGAGATGATAACTGCGTCTGATACCAAAGGGCAGAAAGAGGCAGAAAAGGGCTTAAAGGGTAAGATATAAAAAGGCAACGCCTTTTAACCATTACTAATTACTCTCTACTCATTACTAATTATTTTATTCCCCTTTGGGTCCTTTTGGCCCCTTTAGGCCCTTATCAAAATAGGCAACGCCTTTTAACCATTACTAATTACTAATTACTCATTACTTTTAAGTTCTCACATAAAAAAAAGAGCTGCCCCGAAGGACAGCTCAAATATTGCGATGCTAAACAGATTACATAGCAACAACTACAGATGCAGGAACTGAAGAAACCTTCATAGCCTTAGGAGCTACAGAAGCAGTTGAAGCAGCAGCAGCAGCCTTAGTTGCATTCTCAATACCACCAGCCTTGTACTCTGTATATGCGTTCTCCTCATCCATCATCATAAGATACAACTCGTTAGTCTTAGAATCCAAACCGAATACATCCATCATCTTAACCTCAAATGGGCTATCATCAGACAATGTACCAGTGTATGCCTTGCAAGTAACAGCACCAGTTGTAGGATTCAAAGTAAGAGTGTAACCAGGGAATGAACCCATTACGAATGTGTAACCAGAGTTACCCTTTGAGCAAAGTGGCATCCATACTGCGTATACGCCAGAACCCTCACCAAGCTCACCGATAGTCTCGTAGCACATTAGCTCAAGAGTGTAGTTACCTGTGTAATCGTAACCAGTCTTATCAGCGTTAAGAACCTTCTCGTGATATACAACACCGAATGCAGGAGCATTCTCACCCAATACAGAGAAACCATCAACCCATACATAGTTAGAGTAGTACTCATCACTGTAAAGAGTGATATTCAAAGTGAAGTCAGTACGCTCATCTCTGAATGTGTTAGTCTGAACATCTACGATCTGTGGAGTAGAAGCAGTCCACTGACCAAGCCAAGCCTGAGTACCAAGTGTAACCTGAGTTGGGTTAGTCTTAATAACCTGCTTATCAAGGAATGTCTTATCATTCTTTACTACGTATGCGCAAAGAACATACTCTGTATCACCAGCCATATCATCCCACTGCAAATCGATACCCTCAGGAGTATTTACATACGCAAGAGTCTCCTTATCAAGAGCTGCCAAAGCATCAATAATCTGGTTGTCAGTCATCTTAGCGAACTTATCGTCATTTTCGAAGTACATATACTTAAGAGACTCAACGCCATCACCCTGCCAGTTGAAAAGAACTGTGTTAGAAGAGTTGATACCCTTAGCTGCAAGCTCAGCGCTATCCTCTGGCAAAGAAACTGTCTGCTTAAACCAATTTACTGATGAAGCACCAGTAATCTTGATCTCCACAACAGCAGAGTACTCTGAATCCTTGTAGTTCTCACCACCCAAAGCCATTACACGTGGCTTGTAAGTACCAGCGTTAAGATCAGTGAAAGTGTAAGAAGTCTCTGTTGTAGTTGGCTTGTTGTTCTTATCCAAATAGATAGAATACTCAGTAGCATTTGCTACAGCCTCCCAAGAGATAGTGAAGTAGTCATCACCAGTCTCAGTTACTGTTACAACTGGCTGTGCAAGCTGCTCCTTAGTGCCGTTGTTAGGCTTCTTGGTATCAGTACCCTCAGCATCGTCACCACAAGCAGCAAAAGTAAACATAGCGGCAACAGCCACCATCATAGAAAAAAACTTTTTCATTGCTTTTGATTTTTAATTGTTAATAAATATGTAATGTGTTATGTGTCAATACTAAACACCCGATAAAGCGCATCATACATCCACACCCATCGGGAAAACCTCAACGCTACATAGAGCCAATAACTCAACATAGCATATGCAAAGTTAGTAAAAATTTCCAAATCGCACACTATATCGACAAAAATTTTCACATTAGACAAGAAAGAGGGAAGGTTGGTTAGGGGTATTTAAGGGGCAAAAGGGGCAGAAGGGGCAAAAGGGGTTTTACTAATTACCCCTTAGGCCTCTTAGGCCCTTTTGGCCCTTTCAGCGTAGCTGTCGCTTGGACAAGCGAAATCAACAAGAACACACAGAGCAGCACAACCTAATTTCTTGTCAGAAGGGCGCATCTAACATTAATTAGCCCCACGACCTAATTTCTTGTCAGAAGGGCGCATCTAACATTAATTAGCCCCACGACCTAATTTCTTGTCAGAAGGGGTTAGATGTGGCCTCGATAAAGA